>NZ_CP033204.1:692000-1384000 GCF_022701295.1 Sphingopyxis sp. YF1 | reverse complement strand
TGCTCCCGAGCGCGATCGCGCTTGCCGCCGCCCTTTCCACCCCCGCGCTGGCCCGGCCGATGACCGAGGTCGATCTCGCAACGCTCAAGCGCGTCGCTGCGCCAACCGCCTCGCCCGACGGACGCTGGGTCGTGTTCCAGATGACCGAGACGGCGGCCGAAACCTACAAGCGCTCGACCGGCCTGTGGCTCGTCGACCGCAATGCCAAGGACGCCAAACCCGTCGCGATCGCCGACACCGCGGGCAAGAACGAGACCAGCCCGTCGTTCCACCCCGACGGCTCGCTCTTCTTCCTGTCCGACGCCTCGGGCGCCAGCCAGGTCTGGCGCATCGATCCCCGGGCAGCGGGCACCCCCGCCGCCCAGGTCACCGACACCAAGGCGGACGTCGAAGGTTTCAAGATCTCGCCCGACGGCAAGCGCCTGCTCGCATGGGGCGACATCGCGAAAGAATGCACCGACTTCGGCTGCGAGGCGAAGGACAAGGGCGCGCTGGTCGGTCCCGGCACCGGCCGCCTCTACAAGGATGGCGCGGGCTTCGTGCGCCACTGGGACCATTGGGAAACCCCCGGCACTTACAGCCGCCCCTTCGTCTTCGACCTCGAAGGCGGCAAGGCGACCGCCGCACGCCCGGTCGACGCCGGTCTCGTGGGCGACAGCCCGTCGAAGCCGTTCGGGGGCGGTGAGGAACTTGCATGGGGTGCCGACAGCCGCACGGTGTTCTTTACGCTGCGCAAGGCCGATCGCAACGAACCGCTGTCGACCAATCTCGATATCTACAGCTGGCTGGTCGACAGCCGGATGATGCCGCAGAATCTGACCGCGGACAATCAGGCGACCGACACCCTCCCCACCCCCTCGCCCGACGGCAAATGGCTCGCCTATGCAGCGATGGCGCGGCCGGGATACGAGGCCGACCGCCAAGTGCTGATGCTGCGCGACCTGTCGACCGGCGACACGCGCAAGCTGACCGACGCGTGGGACCGCTCGGTCGGCTCGATCGCCTGGGCGCCCGACGGCAAGTCGCTCTATGTCACCGCGCAGGACGTGCTCGACCACCCGGTCTTCCGCGTCGATGCGGCGAGCGGCGAGGTCGAGAAACTGAAGGCGTCGACCGACGCCTTCGACGGCAATGTCGGCGACGTCACCCCGCTCGCCGGCGGCAGCCTGCTCTATTCGCGCAACAGCGCGCTCGCGCCGACCGACCTCTATGTCCGCGACGCCAAGGGCAAGGTTTCGCAGCTCACCAAGGTCAATGCAGCGCAGCTCGCCGAATTCGATCCGGTCGAATTCGATCGCATGCAATTCGCGGGTGCGAACGGCGACAAGGTTTGGGGCATCATCCTGAAGCCGGTGAACCCGGCACAGAAAATCCCGGTAGCCTTTGTCGTTCATGGCGGGCCGCAGGGCAGCTTCGGCAACAGCTGGTCGACGCGCTGGAACCCGCGCCTGATCGCGCAGCAGGGCTATGGCGTCGTCTCGATCGATTTCCACGGCTCGACGGGATACGGGCAAGCCTTCACCGACAGCATCAACAAGGATTGGGGCGGCAAGCCGCTCGAAGACCTCAAGCTCGGCCTCGCCGCGGCGGGCAAGCAGGACATGCAACTCGACATCAGCAACGCCTGCGCGCTCGGCGCCTCCTACGGCGGCTATATGATGAACTGGATCGCCGGCCAGTGGACCGACGGTTTCAAATGCCTCGTCCAGCACGACGGCGTCTTCGACCTGCGCGCGATGGCGTTCGAGACCGAGGAATTGTGGTTCGACGAATGGGATCATGGCGGTCCGTGGTGGGAGCGCACCGATCCCGAAAAGTGGAACCCGGTCAATCATGTCGCCAAGTGGAAGACGCCGATGCTGGTGATCACCGGCGAAAAGGATTTCCGCATCCCCTACAGCCAGGGCCTCGCCGCCTTCACCGCACTCCAGCGCCGCGGCGTCGAGAGCCAGTTGCTCGTCTTCCCGGACGAAAACCACTGGGTGCTGAAGGGCGCGAACAGCGTCCAGTGGCACCGCACCGTGTTTGACTGGATGGGCAAGCATCTGAAGAAATAGCACATGGCCTGTTCCCCGGCGAAAGCCGGGGCCCAGAGCGTTCGCATGCCAACCTTGCCTGACATGTCTGGACCCCGGCTTTCGCCGGGGAACATCTGAGATGGCGAGATGCGGGCAATCACCCCCTTGCCGCGCTGCACCATGGCTGGCAAAGCGCGGGCCATTATGCCGATGGAAAAAACATTCGATCCCGCCGCTATCGAGGCGAAATGGGCCCATGAGTGGGAGAGCCGCGGGCTGTTCCGCCCCGAGCGTCCCGACGCCACCCCATTCACGATCGTCAACCCGCCGCCCAACGTCACCGGCGCGCTGCACATCGGCCATGCGCTCGACAATACGTTGCAGGACGTGCTCGTCCGCTACGAGCGCCTGCGCGGCAAGGATGCCCTGTGGGTCGTCGGCATGGACCATGCCGGGATCGCGACGCAGATGGTCGTCGAGCGCCAGCTCGAAGCGCGGCAGGACAAGCGTACCAACTACAGCCGCGAGGATTTCGTCGACAAGGTCTGGCAGTGGAAGGCGGAAAGCGGCGGCCAGATCACCGGCCAGCTCCGCCGCCTCGGCTGCTCGATGGACTGGTCGCGCGAACAATTCACGATGGACCCGCATTTCACGCGTGCCGTGGTCAAGGTCTTCGTCGACCTGCACAAAAAGGGCCTGATCTACCGCGACAAAAGGCTCGTGAACTGGGATCCGAAGCTCAAGACCGCGATTTCGGACCTCGAGGTCGAGACGCACGAGGTCCAAGGCGGCTTCTGGCACTTCAAATATCCGCTCGCCGACGGCGTGACGCTCGACGCCAATAATCCTTTAGGGGCACGCGATTATATCGAGGTCGCGACGACGCGCCCCGAAACGATGCTCGCCGACATGGCAGTCGCGGTGCACCCCGACGACGCGCGTTACAAGAGCGTGATCGGCAAGGACATTCTCCAGCCGATCACCGGGCGCCGCTTCAAGGTCGTCGCCGACGAACATGCCGATCCCGAACTGGGGTCGGGCGCCGTGAAGATCACTCCCGGGCATGATTTCAACGACTTCGATGTCGGCAAGCGCGCGGGCTTCAAGCCCGGCGAGATGCTCAACATGCTCGACGGCGACGCGAACGTCATCCAGACCGCCGACGGGCTGATCCCCGCCGAATATCTCGGCCTCCACCGCTTCAGGCGCGACGGCATCGACGGCGCGCGCGAACTGGTCGTGCAGCGGATGAAGGAACAGGGTTTCCTGATCCCGCATGTCGTCAAGTCAAAGGACGGCGACGTCACCGAGCATGACGCCGAGCCGCGCACGATCCAGACGCCGTTCGGCGACCGCGGCGGCGTGGTGATCGAACCCTGGCTGACCGACCAATGGTATGTCGACGCCGAAACGCTCGCGCAGCCGCCGATGGCGGCGGTCCGCGACGGGCGCATCAATATCGTGCCGAAGACTTGGGAAAAGACCTTCTTCAACTGGATGGAGAATATCCAGCCCTGGTGCGTGTCGCGCCAGCTCTGGTGGGGGCACCGAATCCCGGCTTGGTATGCCGACGATGGCCGCATCTTCGTTGCCGAAACCGAAGAACAGGCGCAGGCCGAAGCAGGCGCGGACGTCACCCTGACGCGCGACGAGGACGTCCTCGACACCTGGTTTTCTTCCGCCCTCTGGCCCTTCGCCACGCTCGGCTGGCCCGAAAACACCGAACTGCTGAAGCGCCACTACCCCAACGACGTCCTCATTTCGGGCTTCGACATCCTTTTCTTCTGGGATGCGCGTATGGCGATGCAGGGGATGGAGTTCATGGGCGATGTGCCGTGGAAGACGCTCTATCTCCACGGCCTCGTCCGCGCGCCCGACGGCGCGAAGATGTCGAAGTCGAAGGGCAATGTCGTCGACCCGCTCGGGCTGATCGACCAGTACGGCGCCGACGCGCTGCGCTTCTTCATGGCGGCCATGGAAAGCCAGGGCCGCGACATCAAGATGGATGACGCGCGCCTCGCGGGCTATCGCAACTTCGCGACCAAGCTGTGGAACGCCGCGCGTTTCTGCGAAGCCAACGGCATTTCGGCCTCGACCAGCTTCGAAGCCCCCGCCGCGACGCTGCCGGTCAACCGCTGGATCATCGGCGAGGTCGCCGCGACCGTCGCCGCGATGGAAAGTGCCTTTGCCACCTACCGTTTCGACGAAGCCGCGAACGCGATCTACAGCTTCGCATGGGATCGCTTCTGCGACTGGTATCTCGAACTGATCAAGCCTGTGCTCAATCCGAGCACAGACCCCAATTTCGTTCGGGCTGAGCCTGTCGAAGCCCCGTCCTTGTCTTTGACCGAGAGTGAAGAAAAGGACGGCCCTTCGACAAGCTCAGGGCAAACGGAGGTTGAGGAAACCCGCGCCGTTGCCGGCTGGGTGCTCGACCAGATCCTCGTCATGCTCCACCCCTTCATGCCCTTCATCACCGAAGAGCTGTGGACCGGGCTCGGCGAGCGCGCAGACTATCCGCTGATCACCGCCAAATGGCCTGCGCCGAACGCCGAACGCGACATCGACGCCAGCGCCGACATCGACTGGCTGATCAAGCTCGTCAGCGAACTGCGCACCGCCAAGGCCGAACTCGGCCTGCCCCCGGGCGCGCGCCTGACCGCGCATTTCCCCGCGTCGCTCAAGAGCCGCACCGACAAGCTCGCGGCACAGCTCGATCGCCTCGCGCGCCTCGAGACGGTCAGCTTCGCCCCCGCCCCCGCGGGCGCTTCGGCGCAGCTCGTCGTCGAGGGCGAGACGATCACCGTCCCGCTCGAAGGTGTGATCGACATCGCCGCCGAGCGCGACCGCCTGACCAAGGCGCTTGCCGCTGCGGCGAAGGAGCGCGACGGTCTCGCCGGGCGCCTGAACAACCCGTCGTTCGTCGAGCGCGCCAAGCCCGAAGCGGTCGAAAAGGCGCGCGCCGACCATGCCGCCAAGGAGGCCGAAGCCGACCGCCTGACCGCCGCGCTCGCACGCCTGGGGTGAGCGACGCCGAGCCTGTCATGCCGACGCCCGTCGCGGCGGCGAGCGATCCGGCCGCGAGTCCGGTGCCCCCGCGCCAGACGGCGCGCGGCGGCGGGCGAATGGACCTGACCGATGGTCCGATCGCGAAGACGCTCATCCTCTTCGCGCTGCCGACGCTCGCCTCGAACATCCTCCAGACGCTGTCGGGTTCGGTCAATTCGATCTGGGTCGGGCAGTTTCTCGGCGAAAGCGCGCTCGCCGCGACGGCCAACGCCAACATCATCATGTTCCTGATGTTCGCGACCTTTTTCGGTTTCGGCATGGCCGCGACGGTGCTGATCGGCCAGGCGATCGGACGCGGCGACATCGACGCGGCGCGGCGCGCGAGCGGCGGCGCGATCGGGCTCGCCTTGCTCTTCTCGGTCGTCATCTCCCTCGTCGGCTGGTTCGCGTCCGACGCGATCCTGCGGCTGCTCGAAACCCCGCCCGAAGCCTTCGATTTCGCGCACGACTATCTGCGTGTGACCTTTGTCGCCGTGCCCGCCTCGATGCTGATGGTGACGTTGATGATGGCCTCGCGCGGCGCCGGCGACGCGGTGACGCCGCTGCGCTTCATGATCCTGTCGGTAGTGCTCGATATCGTGCTGAACCCGCTGCTCATCCTCGGCGTCGGTCCCTTTCCGCGGCTCGGCATCGCGGGCAGCGCGCTCGCGACCGCCATCGCCGGAACGATCAGCCTCGCGGGGATGATCGTCTGGTTCTACGCCAGGGATCATGTGCTGCGCCTGCGCGGCCGCGAGCTCGCCTACCTGCTCCCCGACTGGAACGAGCTGCGCTTCGTCATCGGCCGCGGCCTGCCGATGGGCGCCCAGATGCTCGTCATTTCGGGCGCCGGGCTGGTGATGGTAGGGCTCGTCAACCGCGAGGGGCTCGTCACCGCCGCCGCCTATGGCGCGACGCTGCAGCTGTGGAACTATATCCAGATGCCCGCGCTCGCCGTCGGCGCCGCGGTCAGCGCGATGGCGGCGCAGAATATCGGCGCCAACCGCTGGGACCGCGTGGCGGCGATCACCGGCGGCGGGATCAGGATCAACCTCGCGATGACCGGTGTCCTCATCGCGATCCTCCTCGCCTTCGATCACGCCGCGCTCGCGCTCTTCCTCGGCAGCGAAAGCCCGGCGATCGCGGTGTCGCGCCACATCCAGTATATCGCGACCTGGACCTTCCTGCCGTTCGGCACGACGATCGTCATCATCGGCACGCTGCGGGCCAACGGATCGGTGGTACCGCCGCTCGTCATCCTTTTCCTGTCGATGTTTCCGATCCGGTTCGGCATCTACTGGTTCGCCTATCCCTGGATCGGGGCCGACGCGATCTGGTGGAGCTTTCCGCTGTCCTCGCTGGCGTCGCTGGCGATGGCCTGGGCGGTCTATCGCCATGGCGGCTGGCGCAGCGCGATGCGATCGGCGCCGGGTGGCTGACCGGCGCCGTTCATCTGGGCTTCAGCTTTCGACCAACTCCCGGCGCCGTTCGACTGGCGTTCGCACGCCGACTCGCAAGCGGCACCGGACTGCGATAGGAGGACGGCAATGACCATGTCCGACCGCAAGCTGGCCCAGAGCGATCGCCGCGCCAGATTCCTCGCCGCCGCGCCCGACTGGCGCGCTTCCGACGCCCGCGTCAATCCGCGCGTGGCGATCGGTTCGATCATCGCGATGTGGCTGCTCTACTTCCTGATCACGACGGGTCTCGCTGTGCTGGCCGATGCGAGCGAGCAATGGGCCTATATCGGCCGCCGGGCGATCGTCGTCGTCGCCGGCATATTGTGTACCTTCGTGCTCTACCAGCTGCTCCAGCGCGTCCAGCCGCGGAGCTTCGGTGCCCGCCTCGCTGCGGCGATGGGTACCGCCGTGCCGCTGGTGATCGTCTATGCCACGATCAACATGTTCGTCTTCTTCTACTGGTTCCCCGCGCCCGATACCGAGAAGATCATCGCGGAGGTGCAGGCCAAATTCCCTGTCGCATGGGAAACCGTATTGGTCCTCGACAGTTCGATCCGCTGGTATTTCTTCTTCGCGGTGTGGGCCGCGCTCTATGTCGCCTTCGGCTATGCGAACGAGATGCGCGCGGTCGAACGCCGCGCGAACAATTACCGGATCGAGGCCCAGACCGCGCAGCTGCGGGCCCTCCATTACCAGGTCAATCCGCACTTCCTGTTCAACACGCTGAACTCGCTTTCGACGCTCGTCCTGCGCGGGTCGAAAGCCGAGGCGGAGACGATGATCATGAATCTCTCCTCCTTCCTGCGATCGAGCCTCGCGATCGACCCCGAACAGCTCGTCAGCCTCGACGAGGAAATCGCGCTCCAGCGCCTCTACCTCGACATCGAACAGGTCCGCTTCCCCGACCGGCTGAAGGTCGAGGTCACGATGCCGCAGGAACTGGAGCGCGCCTGCGTACCGGTGCTCATCCTGCAGCCGATCATAGAAAATGCGATCAAATATGGTGTCGCCCCCAGCCAGGGCACGATCGCGATCCGCCTGACCGCCAGCGCCGAATATGGCCTGCTGGTGCTCCGCATCGAGAATGACATCGATCCGAAGGCACCGGTGCCCGAGCCCGGCACCGGCCTCGGCCTCGGCAATGTTCGCGAACGGCTGCTGACGCGCTATGGACCGACCGCGGGCTGCGAATGGGGCAAGTCCGACGACGGCGGGTTCGTCGTCTCGCTGTGGTTGCCGCTCGCACAACTGGGGTGCTGACAATGCTGACGCTACGAACCTTGATCGTCGACGACGAACCGCTTGCGATCGAGCGGCTGCAGATCCTCGCGGGACAGCAGGAAGGCGTGTCGCTCGTCGGCACCGCGACCGATGGCGCATCGGCGCTGCGCATGGTCGATGCCCTCGCGCCCGACCTCGTGCTGTGCGACATCGCGATGCCGGGGCTCAACGGGCTCGATGTCGCCGCCGCGGTGGACAAGCTCGACAATCCGCCCGCCGTGATCTTCGTGACCGCCTTCGATCAATATGCCGTGGCTGCGTTCGACGTCGCCGCGGTCGACTATCTGCTCAAGCCGGTCTCGCCCGACCGGCTGGGCCGTGCGCTGGGGCGCGTGCGCGAATGGCGCGCGACCGATCGCGTCCGGACGCCAAAGAGCAAGTGGATCGGGGAATTCTGGGTCCAGAACCGCGGCGAGATGCTGCGCATCGACGCCGGGCAGGTCGACCTGATCGAGGCCGAACGCGACTATATGCGCCTGCACGTGGGCGGGCGCAGCTGGCTGATCCATCAGACGATCAAGTCGCTCGAAGCGCGGATGGATCCCGACCAGTTCATGCGCATCCACCGTTCGAAAATGGTGCGCCGCGACGGCATCGCCGGGTTGAAGCATCACGGCGACGGTGCGTGGAGCGTCGATCTGGGCGAAGGCGGCGTGCACCGCATCGGCCGCACCTACCTCCACGACGTCAAGGCGATCATGCAGAGCTGACCGCCTTGACCCTTTGTGGTTGAGCGCAGAGATCGACTTTTTAAGGTGCAGACACCACGATCTTGCCGCCACGGTCCGCAAGTGCAGTGCCATTGCCGTTCAGCAAGGATGCCAGCTTGACCTCAGCGTCGCGCGCCGCTGTCTTCGCACATTGTTGCGAATAGGCACGTTGACGGAGATCGGGCCGGAAACTGGGCCGCGTCTCGCAAACCGTCTGGATCGCATATTTGATCCGCGTGTTGAGCGTTGCGCGGCCTGTGGCACTCGCGAGGTTGAGATCATCGTATCGTACGACGACGCTCATCGTTTCCTGCGCGGCGGCAGGCATGGAAAGGCTGGTCAGGGCAAGCGGTGCCGCCAGCAGGGTCAGAACAAGTTTCGCCATGGGGGAGTCCTCTCTTCGGGGATGCGGGATACGAAGACCCGGACCGGGGAAGGCCGCGGCCTCCGCATCCCGCATTTGAAGGAATAGGCGCTCGCGCCGCGGCCCGCATTCGTCCTTCGACCGGACGGAACGAACGGTCGATTGGCCGGACCAAAGGCCTTCGGGTATCGACGAATGGCCGAAGGCCGCCACCCGAACCGCATGCAACTTTCGTCCCGAACGTGCGTTTCGCTCGCATGCGCGGCAAGGGGGTCCCTATCAGAAGCCTTGGCTGGATCGCGATCGCCGGGATCGGTGTGATCGGGGGCTGGGTGCTTGGCCAGTTCACCGTCGGCGAGAATCCGGCATCGGCGGACGGGAGTTCCTACGCGCAGCTCTCCGGCAATCCCGATGCGCTCGGCGTCGAGGTTGCGGCGGCAGAACCCTGCTTCGGGTGCGCTGACGGCTACGTAGCGCCCCCTCCCGCCAGAATCCGCGCGGCGCGGATGGACGATGCCTTCCGCGATCTGGGCACGGTTACCGTCGACGATCCGTCGATGCCGGATCAGGACTATGAATATGGCGGTCGTTTCGACGAACCCGCTGCGGCCCGCGACCTCAAGTTGCGGATACCGGTTCCCCTCACTGTCACGGACGACGCCGACACGGGAGCGGCGCGCCCCACCCCCGTTCCGGCGCTGCCTCCGCCTCCCGCGATCGAGGACGCCGAAGCCGAAAATCAACCGCTCGACTAGAACGTCCGTCTATCGGCGCCGACCTCGGGGTTCGTTCGTCCGGAGGGCCTCAGCCCCGCGCCGTCATGGCTGCGGCGGCGCGGCCGGTTGGGCGCAGCGCGCGACGTCGCCTGCCTTGCAGGCGGCGACATCGGCCTCCCATTTGGTCCGCTCTTCGGCAGCTTCCGCCGCAACGCGCGCCTTTTCCGCTTCATAGGCAGCGGTTTCCTGTTCGAAAGCCGCCTGTGCATCGGCCTGCTGCTTCGCCGCGGCAGCGACGCTCTGGTCATAGGCGGAGGTTTCGGCGTCAGCTTTGGCGCGCTGTTCGGCGTTGAGCCGCGCAGTGTTCGCGCGCTCTTCGGCCGTCGTGCCGTCGGGCTGCCGTTCGAAGGCTCCGGCCTGCGCCGCGGTGATCAACGCCAGGGCGCCGGCGGCGGCAAATAACATCCTGCTCATCGAAGCTCTCCTTCCAGGGGATGGTTTCCGTCCCACAAAACGCGCGCTCGCGCCAGCCGTTCCAAAGCGATTTGACCCGCTGCCTGCGTCCCTTATGCTGAGTGCTCGCCCGCCCGGAGCCTGCCGAAACCTTGACCATCGCCCCGCCCCGCCGCATCAACCGCCCGGTATTCCTGATACCGCTCGCCGTGCTCACGGCAGCGGTGCTGACCAGCTTGTGGCAACGCGAGGCATTCCTCGCCGCCGAGGTCGCGATCAACGACTGGGTGCTGACGTGGTTCGGTCCCGCCTTCGCCCTCGCGGGTGTCGCCTTCCTAGCGCTGCTCGCCGCGGTCGCCTTGTCACCGCTCGGCAGGACGATCATCGGCGGCCCCGAAGCGAAGCCGCTGCTCGGCCGCTGGCGCTGGTTCGCGGTGATGCTGTGCACGACCATCGCCACCGGAATCCTGTTCTGGGGCGCTGCCGAACCACTGTTCCACCTCAACGCCCCGCCCCCCATGCTCGGGCTGGAGCCCGGCAGCGACGGGGCGGCCGCCTTCGCGATGTCGACGATGTTCCTGCACTGGACGCTGACGCCCTACGGGATTTACACCGTCGCAGCGCTCGCCTTCGCGCTCGTCTATTACAACCGCCGCGAACCGTTCAGCCTGTCGTCGCTCTTCGTCCCGCTGATCGGTCCGCGCGCGCACGGCCCCGTCGGATCGGGCATCGACATCATCTGCCTCTATGCGCTCGTCGCCGGCATGGCGGCGTCGATGGGCGCAGGCATCCTGGCGCTCGCGGGCGGGATCGAGGGCCTTGGGGGTTTTGCGGGCGGCGCCGGGCTGCGCTGGGCGATCATGGCGCTGATCGTCGCGAGTTTCCTGATCTCCGCGGCCACCGGACTGCAAAAGGGTATCGCCGGGCTGTCGCTGCTCAACACCTGGATCTTCTTCGCGATCATCGTGTTCGTGCTGCTCGCCGGCCCGACGGCGCAGATGCTCGGCCTGTCACTGCGCGGCGGCGCCGACTATGCCGCCACCTTCGTGCCGCGCAACCTCGGGTTCGACGTCGACCGCGACTGGCACCGGCAATGGACGATCTTCAACTGGGCGAACTGGATGGCCTGGGCCCCGGTCACCGCGCTGTTCCTCGGGCGGCTCGCGGTCGGCTACAGCGTGCGCGCCTTCATCCTGTTCAACCTCGTCCTGCCCGCACTGTTCGGCGCGGTGTGGATGACGGCGATCGCGGGCGCGACGATCCTGATCGACCAGCAGAGCGGCGCCAGCCTCTATACGCTGCTCGTCGAACGGGGCCCCGACCCGGTGCTGTTCGGGCTGTTCCATGCGCTCGGCGGCGGGCCGGTGGTGACGGGGATCGTGCTCTTCACCATCTTCCTTTCCTACGTCGCGGGCGCCGACGCCAACGTCTCGGCAATGAGCGCGCTATCCACGCATGGCATTTCGCCCGAACGACCAGAGGCACCGCTGTGGGTGCAGGCGGTCTGGGGCGTGACGGTGGGCCTTGTCGCGATGGTGCTCGTCGCGGCGGCGGGGATCGACGGCATCCGCATGATGTCGGTGCTCGGCGGCTTTCCCGCGCTGTTCGTCATCGTCGGCGCGGCGCTGTCGCTTGCGGCGATGATGGTGCGGGGACGGCCGACGGCCGCCCCCGCACCATCATCGGGATAGCAGCCGTTTACCAGATCTTCGTCCGATCCTCGGGCTTCAGATAATATTTGGCGCCGGCATCAATCGCAAACGCCTGGTACCAGCTGTCGATGTTGCGCACCGGCCCAATGATGCGCCAGCGCGCCGGGCTGTGCGGGTCGCTCGCAACCTGCTGCTTCACCGCATCCTCGCGCTGCTTGGTGCGCCAGGCCTGCGCGAAAGCGAGGAAAAAGCGCTGGTCGCCGGTCAGCCCGTCGATCACCGGCGCCTCCTTGCCGCCCAGCGAGCGGTGATAGGCGTCATAGGCGACCTCGAGCCCCGCCAGATCGGCGATATTCTCGCCCATCGTCAGTTCGGGGTTGATGAACGCGCCCGGTGCGGCCTCATAGGTCGCATATTGCGCACCGAACGCCTTGGCCGCGGCGTCGAACTTCGCGGCATCCTCGGGTGTCCACCAGTCGCGCACCGCGCCATTGGCGTCGATCTTGCGCCCCTGGTCGTCGAAGCCATGGATGATCTCGTGACCGATGACGGCGCCGATGGCGCCGTAATTGACCGCATCGTCGACGCTCTCGCTGAAATAGGGCGCTTGCAGGATGCCTGCGGGAAAGACGATCTTGTTCTCGAGGCCGCCGTTGTAGGCGTTCACCTCTTGCGGGTTCATCGCCCATTTCTTGCGATCGACGGGCTTGTTCATATCCGCCAGCGCATAGGCATATTCGAACGCCGAGCTGCGTTTGACGTTGCCGTACAGGTCGGCGGGATCGATCTTGAGCGCGCCATAGTCGCGCCACTTGTCGGGATAGCCGACCATCACGTCCATCTTGCCGAGCTTTGCGAGCGCGGCTTCCTTGGTCGCGGGCGCCATCCAGCTGTTGGCGCGGATGCGGTCGCCCATCGCGAGCTTCAGATTGGCAACCAGCGCCTCCATCTTCGCCTTGGCGCTCGCGGGGAAATATTGCTTCGCATAGGTTTCCCCGACCAGTTCGCCGAGGCTGTCGTCGACCAGCGTCAGTCCGCGCTTCCAGCGCGGACGAAGTTCGCCGACGCCGCTCAGCACCTTGGTATAGTCGAAACGGCTGTCGACGAAGGCCTTCGACAGATAGGGCGCGGCGCCGTTGGCGACGTGGAACTGCTGCCACAGCTTGATCGTGTCGAGCGGTGCCCTGGCATAGAGTGCGACGATGTCACGGATGGCCGTATTCTCATTGACAATGATCCGCTTCTGCGGCGCGATGCCCGCGCCCGCAAACCATGCCGTCCAGTCGAGCCCCGGCGCATAGGCGGCGAGCTCGGCCGACGACATCGGGTTGTTGATCTTTCCGATATCGCGGCGGTCGGCGATCGCCCAGCTGACCTTCGCGATTTCGGTCTCGAACGCGAGCACCGCGTCGGCGGCCTTTTCGGGGTCGGGGTTGCCGACCATCTTCAGCGTGCGCGCGACATAGGCGCGATAGGCGTCGCGCTGCGGCTTGAAATCGTCGGAGAGATAATATTCGCGTTCGGGCATGCCGAGCCCGCCCTGTCCCAGCCACAGCACGTTGACCGTCGGATCATCGGTGTCGGCATAGGGGCCGCCGCCGACGATCGAGGCGCCGAACGTGCCCTGCGACTGGCCCATGAAGCGCGCCATGGCGCTCTTGTCGCCGATCGCCGCGACCGCCGCGATGTCGGCCATCAGCGGCTTGGCGCCGAGCACCTCGGCGCGCGCCTCGTCCATGAAGCTCTGGAACAGCCCGCCGACCTGGCTCGTCGCGGCAGCACCGGTGACGAGTTGGCGCAGCTGGCGCTGGGTGAGGTTGTAGACGTCGTAATCGACCCCCGCCGAAGCCTGATCCGACGGAATTTCGGTGCGCGCGGACCAGCCGCCGTTGGCGAAGCGGTCGAAATCGTCGCCCGGCTTGACGCTCGTGTCGCGCGCCGTCAGGTCGACGCCCCATTTGCCGAAGGTCAGCGCCGTCAGTGACGCGTCATCGCCGCCCTTTGCACCCGGCGCATCGCCGGTTTCGGCACCATGGGCCGCGGTCGGCACCGCATCCTTCGCCAGCGCGGGCCCTGCCACAAACGCCGCCGCCATCGCGAGGCCCGCGGCCCCGGTCAAAAGTCTCTTCATTTCCCCAGCTCCTTATCGTGCGCCATCCCGTTCCCGTCGGGCGGCGGACATGGGGCGGTTGTCCGCCCGGCGGCGGTGCTGGTCAAGCGAGCCGCCCGACATTGGTCGAAGCCTTTGGGGAGTTGGTGGAAAGCCCGGATCGGGCTGCGGCGTTGCGGGTCACACCTGCGCTTCCTATCTAGACCGTCGCCGGTCGCAAACGCCCTTGCGCCCCAAGAACAAATCTGGAACACACCCCTCCCATGAGTCTCACCCACATCTCCGTGCGCGGCGCGCGCGAGCATAATCTGAAGGGCATCGACGTCGACCTGCCGCGCGATGCGCTCGTCGTCATCACCGGTCTCAGCGGCAGCGGCAAGTCGAGCCTCGCCTTCGACACCATCTATGCCGAGGGGCAGCGGCGCTATGTGGAGTCGCTCTCCGCTTACGCGCGCCAGTTCCTCGAGATGATGCAGAAGCCCGACGTCGAGCATATCGACGGGCTGTCGCCGGCGATCAGCATCGAGCAGAAGACGACGAGCCGCAACCCGCGCTCGACCGTCGCGACGGTCACTGAGATCTACGACTATATGCGCCTCTTGTGGGCGCGCGTCGGCATTCCTTACTCTCCCGCCACCGGCGAGCCGATCAGCGCGCAGACGGTCAGCCAGATGGTCGACCGCGTGATGGAATTGCCCGAGGGCACGCGCGCCTATCTGCTCGCTCCCGTCGTGCGCGGGCGCAAGGGCGAGTATAAGAAGGAACTCGCGCAGTGGCAGAAGGACGGCTTCACGCGCGTCCGCATCGACGGCGAATTTTACGAGATCGGCGACGCGCCGACGCTCGACAAGAAATACAAGCATGACATCGAGGTCGTCGTCGACCGTATCGCGGTGCGTGAGGGTCTCGAAACACGGCTCGCCGACAGCTTCGAGACCGCGCTGAAGCTCGCCGAGGGGCTCGCCTATGTCGACCTCGCCGACGGCCCCGTGCCGGGGCGCGAGGAGGAGGACACCGGCGGCGCGATGAAGGGCGCGGGCATCCCTGCGAACCGGCTGATCTTCTCCGAAAAATTCGCCTGCCCCGTGTCGGGCTTCACGATCGCCGAGATCGAACCGCGGCTGTTCAGTTTCAACGCGCCGCAGGGCGCGTGCCCCGCGTGCGACGGGCTCGGCGAGCGGCAGGAGTTCGACCCCGACCTCGTCGTCCCCAACCATGCGCTGAGCCTGAAAAAGGGCGCGGTGGTGCCGTGGGCGAAATCGAACCCGCCCTCGCCTTACTATATGCAGGTGCTCGAAAGCCTCGGCAAAGCCTATGGTTTCGACATGACCACGCCGTGGCAGGACCTGCCCGGCGAGGTGCAGCTGATCATCCTCTACGGCACCGGCGGCAAGCCCGTCGAACTGACCTTCAAGGACGGCAAGCGCAGCTACACGACGATGAAGGCATTCGAGGGCGTGATCGGCAACTTGGGCCGCCGGATGCTGCAGACCGAGAGCGCGTGGATGCGCGAGGAGCTGTCGAAATACCAGACGCCGCAGCCGTGCGAGACGTGCCACGGCGCGCGGCTGCGCCCCGAACCGCTCGCGGTCAAGATCGCGGGCGAGAACATCAGCATGTCGGCGCAGCGCAGCGTCGCCGACGCGCTCCGCTGGTTCGCCGGCCTCGACGAAAAGCTCAACGACACGCAGCGCCAGATCGCCAAGGCGATCCTGAAAGAGATCAACGAGCGGCTCGGCTTTCTCAACAATGTCGGACTCGACTACCTCAACCTCAACCGCACCAGCGGCACACTCAGCGGTGGCGAGAGCCAGCGCATTCGCCTCGCCAGCCAGATCGGCAGCGGGCTGTCGGGGGTGCTCTACGTCCTCGACGAACCGAGCATCGGGCTCCACCAGCGCGACAACGACCGGCTGCTCGCGACGCTGAAGCGGCTCCGCGACCTCGGCAACACGGTGATCGTCGTCGAGCATGACGAGGATGCGATCCGCCACGCCGACTATGTCGTCGACATGGGCCCCGGCGCGGGGCTGCACGGCGGCGAGATCGTCGCGCAGGGCACGCTCGACGAGGTGCTCGCGAACAAGAAGAGCCTGACCGCGGCGTACCTCACCGGTGCGAAGCGGATCGAGGTGCCGGGGCACCGGCGCAAGGGCAATGGCTTCGACCTCGTGCTCAAGGGCGCGCGCGCGAACAACCTCAACAATGTCACCGCGACGATCCCGCTCGGCACCTTCACCTGCGTCACCGGCCTGTCGGGATCGGGCAAGTCGAGCCTGATCATCGATACGCTCTACGCCAGCGCGGCGCGCGTGCTCAACGGCGCGCGGATGGTCGCGGGGCCGCACGACAGCCTGTCGGGGCTCGAACATTGCGACAAGGTCATTGACATCGACCAGTCGCCGATCGGCCGCACCCCGCGCTCGAACCCCGCGACCTACACCGGCGCCTTCACGATCATCCGCGACTGGTTCGCGGGGCTGCCCGAAAGCCAGGCGCGCGGGTACAAGCCCGGGCGCTTCAGCTTCAACGTCAAGGGCGGGCGCTGCGAGACCTGCACCGGCGACGGGCTGATCAAGATCGAGATGCACTTCCTGCCCGACGTCTATGTGACGTGCGAGACGTGCCACGGCAAACGCTACAACCGCGAGACGCTCGAGGTGAAGTTCAAGGGGCACAGCATCGCCGACGTGCTCGACATGACGGTCGAGGACGCCGCGGACTTCTTCAAGGCGGTGCCCGCGATCCGCGACAAGATGGCGATGCTCGTCCGCGTGGGGCTCGGCTATATCAAGGTCGGGCAGCAGGCGACGACGCTGTCGGGGGGCGAGGCGCAGCGGGTGAAGCTCGCCAAGGAACTCAGCCGCCGCTCGACCGGACAGACGCTCTACATCCTCGACGAGCCGACCACCGGCCTCCATTTCGAGGATGTCAGGAAGCTGCTCGAAGTGCTCCAGGCGCTCGTCGACCAGGGCAACAGCGTCGTGGTGATCGAGCATAATCTGGATGTCATCAAGACCGCCGATTACATCCTCGACCTCGGCCCCGAAGGCGGGGTCAAGGGCGGCGAGATCGTCGCCGCGGGGACGCCCGAAGAGGTGGTCAAGGAAAAGCGCAGCTTCACCGGGCAATATCTGGCACCGCTGCTGGCGGCAGTGAAATAGGCCCTTCCCCCTCCCGCCCGCGGGAGGGAGTCATCAATGCCACACCGCCGACAGCGGATAGAGCGCGATCAGCCACAGCAGGCAGGCGACGGCCACGCGCCGGTCCTTCGTCGCGATCGCCAGCGCGGCGACGGGGAAGAAGCTCCAGGTCACCACCGCGCGGCGCAGGGTCAGTTCCGGCATGCCGTCGAGCGCGAGGACCGTCGCCACCAGCGCGGCGTTGCACAGCAGCAGCGCGCCGATCACCTTGCGGCGATGCTTGTCGAAATGCGCGGTGAGGTCGGTCCATTCCTCGGGATCGTCGGGGAAGACCAGCGATGCCGCGACATAATAGGTCGCGGTGACGAGGAAGCCGCCGAACAGCACGGGCCAGCTGATCGGGATCAGGTCGCGCACCGCCCAGCCGTACATCCAGAAGGTCACGACGTCGCACGACACGAACAGGCCGAGCAGCGCGGTCGGCCAGCCGATGCGGACGCGGTGGCTGGCCTTGAGCGCGCGCGCCAGCCCGCCCAGCCCCTCGGCGAGCGCGAGGCCGAGGATCAGCCCGAACAGCGAAAAGACGAATTCGAACCCGCTCATACGCCCCCGCGATTCGCACGGCCGCCAGCCGCCCCGTGGACGCGCATCGACAGTCGAAAGGTCACAAAGGTCACGCCACGTACCCCTTCCATGGCGCCCCTCGCGATCCGCCGCCCGCGCATGCGCGGCGCCAGTCCGCCCCGGGGCGGCCGCCCGTTCGTCGATGAAATGCCCCAGCCACGCGCAACGCTGGCACAGCGACATAATGTAGGAAAGCGTTTTTGGGGCCGCGCGTCCCTATTTCGTCACCACGGCTCCCGCGACCCCGGCGGGAACGGGCATGGTCCCTCCGGCCCCGCTCGAGGAGGCCGGGATGGTTCGGGAAAGGTCTATCTCACGCGAAGCTTGTCCTGCGCGCCTGCCGAGGCCGTCGAAGGGGCGCAAAGGCGGGAAGAAGGACGAAAAAGGGATGTCTCACCCGAAGCCTGTCCTGCGCGCCTGCAAGGCAGTCGAAGGGACACGAAGGCACGAAGTGCCTCCACAACCCCGTTTGTGCCGAGCTTGTCGAAGCACCTCTTCCTTGCATGGCGAAGGAAAAGAGCGACCCTCCGACAAGCTCAGGGCGAACGGAAGCGGGTGATCTTTGTGCCTTCGTGTCTTTGTGCGACTCCCTGTCCGCGAGCGGCCCGGCGCGCCACGCGACACCGCGAACCACCATCATCGCGTCTTTGCGTGAGATGATCTTCCCAAGCTCCCATCAGCTTCGCGGTGATATCCTCAACGGCATGGATGCGGATCGCGGGTGGCTGCGGCGACAGCGCACCCCATCATCCCGGACTTGATCCGGGGTCGGCGCCGAGCGCGATCATGCGCTCGCGATGCGCGGGGGTAAGGATGACGTGGCCGATGATGAGGCTCATATTCTCGTTCTCGCCACGTCTGGATGCCATACATGGCTATCCTATTAGCCTGCCCATGACTTTCTTCCCGTATTTTTTTTCGAGACTTAGAAAAAAAACATTGTCGGCATCACAGGCAAAAGAAACCATACCCTTCAAGTACATCTCTTTTTCATCATCCAATTTACCATAAATATAAGAGTTAATTAATGATTTAATTTCTTTTTTTCTTGGCCTCCCAATCGAAATTTTCCGATCTGAAGTGATAACAATACCAGTTATTGTCCTCCTGTATTTTCTAGAAAGAAATTTAGTCTTATTGTGATTGATTGAAAGATTGGCATAAGGAAATTTATTAGCCGCAGAGCATAGGAAATCATAAGCCTGCGCCAGATTCCCCGGATTATGGGACGATACAAAAATATCATCTGCATATCTAGTGTATACAAGACCTGAAGCATCACAAAAAAGCGATACCTCTTCGTCGAATGAATACATCATCGCATTTGTAATAAAAGGAGATGATGGAGAGCCTATTGTCAATCTCCCATTTCGAGTGATAATATCAGTAATGAATTTTAAGTCCACCTTGTCGAATTTTTTCCCTCCATTCGGTTGGTCTGAAATGAATTTCTCAATTCCCTTTGCCTGGAATGAAGGAAAGAAGTCTTTGAAATCTACTCGCAGCGTAAAGTTTGTTTCCGCATGCCTCAGCGCGTTTAATCTAATGCTAGCCCCTCGCTGATATGCAGTCGCCGCGTCATGCACTTTCCAAGATTTGATAACCCTAGAATTTAGCCAACGCTGAATCCCCTTCAAGGGTTTCGCAGGATGAGCAATTTGGCGCTCCGATCCATCACGCTTCTTAATCCGGAATACGAAATATCTTTTCGACGCTGAAGCTGCAAAGGCAATCAAGCGCTCACGCTGCAATCCAGTTTCTGCGCAAAGCCAATCAATGAGCATTTGCGCGCTCCATCAAAAGCTCCGCAAATTCCGGCTCGCCATTCATCAATATGTCGGAAATCTCGAGCCTTAGCTCCAATTCCTTCGCCGCATGCCCTTTTCGCATTTCGACAAAAGAACTGTCCTTCGCGTTCGCGATATAATGGCCAAATTCCCCGATCGGGCGAAGGTAGCCCGCGCCAACTAGGATTGATGCGATATCTCGCGCCCGCTTGCGCGGAGGATGGCCTTTCGTAATAGCCTGCAAAACAAAAAGCATGTCGTCGCAGGTAGATATATTGAGAATATCAAATATCTTGTATACGAGACAAAAAAGATCGTAAGGATCTTCCAGATCTTCCACATCTAGAAGTTTTCTAGTTTTCGATGTTCCTATTCTGTTAATTCTATCAGATATTAAAGAAAAATCTGGATCACTGTAGTTAATTTGAATGTTTGGTGAGTACTTTGATGTTTTTTCATAATTTCTTGCTGGCCCCATCATTATGAAGCTATCATTTCTCTGGCGATCAGCATCCAGTACCAAAATGACTTTCTCTGCCAGTTTTTCTATATTCGAGAAATAACCGGTTTCCGCAAAAGAACCGGGCGCCTCAGGAAATATTACTATCGCGTGAGACAAATCCCCTATTAGAGTTTCAAACTCACCAAGGTCTAGCTGCCTTCCACCCATGTCGGAAAAATAATTCTCCATAGCAAACTCTGGCTGAAATATTTGAAATTCAGTCAAATTATATTCTGAGAATGATTTGAACTGTGGCCGTAAATCTGTCTGCGCATTGCCGCCACAAACGAAAATGAGGTTCCCCGCTCTACGGACCATCAAGCCTTCCCGGAGCAACGCGAACATCCGCTTCCGAAGCTCAACGGAAGAACTCAGAAGCGGATGTCGCATTCAAACCCCTTACTTGAGCGCGCCGATTTCGGAATCCGAAGTCGGCGCCGAGGCGACTGAGCCCGGGGTCGACTTCGGATTCCGAAATCGGCGCCCATTGTCGCGCAATTTAATTCAGCCTGGCTAAACACCCGGCGTAGAGTTGGCCTTCTATTAGGCTTCACCCAGCTAAGAGGCGAAGCCATTCTAAATGATCAACAGAGGAGGTGCAAGATGTGGGGCGCAGCACCCCATCTCCATGACACTTCCATGACAATCCCTGTCACAAACGCGTCACACAAAACCCCCATTGGCCACTCAGCGAGTCGCCGCGGGGGTGGCGGCTCGGTCCGTTAACGACCCCCGACAGGATCTGTCATGATCAGGAAATTCACCCGCTCCACCGGCCTGCTCGCCTGCGCCGCGACCGCCGCCCTGACGCTGTCGGCGTGCCAGGATCAGGCCTCCTCGGGCGGAGCCGCGCGCGATTATATCAGCGCCGTCGGCTCGTCGACCGTCTATCCCTTTGCCACCACCGTCGGCGAGCGCTTCGCCGAAGCGACCGGCAACAAGAAGCCCAAGATCGACAGCACCGGCACCGGCGGCGGCTTCGAGCGCTTCTGTTCGGGCGTCGGCGGCGACACCCCCGACATCATCAACGCCTCGCGCCGGATGAAGAAGAAGGAATTCGACACCTGCGCCAAGAACGGCGTCACCGACATCGTCGAGGTCCAGGTCGGCATCGACGGCATCGCGCTGGGCGAGGCGTCGCGCGGCCCCGGGTTCAAGCTGAGCGAGGAAGACGTCTACAAGGCGCTCGCGGCGAACCCCTATGGCAAGCCGAACACCGCGAAGACGTGGAAGGACGTCAACCCGGCGCTGCCCGCGGTCGCGATCTCGATCTTTGGCCCGCCGTCGACCAGCGGCACCTATGATGCGTTCAAGGAGCTGATCATGGGCAAGGGTTGCGACGCCAACCCCGAGATGAAGGCGCTGAAGGACAGCGACAAGGACAAGCACGAGGCGGTGTGCACCGGCCTGCGCGGCGCGCCCTTCTATGTCGAGCAGGGCGAGAACGACAATCTGATCATCTCGAAGCTCGACAAGAACCCGACCAGCCTCGGCATCTTCGGCTTTTCGTATCTCGATGCGAACAAGGACAAGATCAAGGCGGTGCCGGTGCAGGGCGTGTCGCCGACCTATGCGACGATCGCCGACGGCAGCTATCCCGGCTGGCGCCCGCTGTATATCTACGTCAAGAAGGCGCATGTCGGGGTGATCCCCGGGCTCGCCGACTATGTCGCCGAATTCCTGAAGGGTGCGGGCGAAGGCGGCTATCTGGGCGCCAAGGGCCTGATCGTGTCGCCGAAGGAGGTCGCCGCGACCGCCGCCGCGAACGCGAAGGGCATGACCCCGCTGAATGGCGCCGACCTCAAATAACGGGCTCTCCCCCGCCTGGTGGCCGGGGACGGGTCCGCCCCGCCCGGCCGCCGTTTTTCCTTCTTCCCCTCCCCTGCGGGGAGGGGACCGAGGGGTGGGGGAGCGAAACCGCAGGGTTTCGCGTCACCGCCAGCGGGGGCACACCCCCACCCGGCCTCCCCCTCGAGGGGGAGGGGACCAAATTATGACCGCGAGTCACGAAACTGCCACCTCGCCCCGCTTTGGGTCGGCGTGGGCATGATGATAATGGGGACAATGTGACCTTCAACGCCGCCGCCTTGCTGCTCCTGATCGTCGGCCTCGCGCTGATCGGCTGGCTTGCCGGCCGCGCGCGCTCGGCGATGCTCGCGGGCCGCGCCAACGCCCGGCTGCATTCGCGCCCGCAATATCACGGCTGGTACGTCGCGCTGTGGCTGTTCGCCCCCGCGGTGCTGTTCCTCGGCGTGTGGAGCGCCGCGTCGCCCGCGCTCATCACCAACGACGTGCTGGCGAGCCCCGCCGCCGAGAGCCTGCCCGCCTTCGGTTTCGAGCGCGGCGCGATCCTGTCCGACGCGCGCAACGTCGCGCAGGGGCGCCAGGCCGCGGTGCGGCTGCCCGCCGCGGCGCCGCTGGTCGCGCCCTACGCCGCCGCGACGCACAAATATGCGTGGATCGGCATCGCCGCGATGCTCGCGCTCGCGCTCGCGGGGGGACTCTATGCCTTCACGCGGATCAGGCCCGATTTCCGCGCCCGCACGCGGGTCGAAAAGATCGTGATGGGGCTGTTGCTGCTCGCCTCGCTCGTCGCGATCCTCACCACCTTCGGCATCGTGCTGTCGCTGCTCTTCGAATCGATCCGCTTCTTCCGCCTCGTCTCGCCGATGGAGCTGCTGTTCGGCACCCACTGGAACCCGCAGAGCGGCGCCGCGGTCAAGGATACCTTCGGCGGCATCCCGCTGTTCTGGGGCACGGTGCTGATCGGCGCGATCATCGCGATGATCGTCGCGATCCCGATCGGCATGATGACCGCGGTGTACCTGACCCAATATGCCGCCCCCGCGGTGCGCAAATGGGTGAAGCCTTTGCTCGAGATCCTCGCCGGCGTGCCGACCGTCGTCTACGGCTATTTCGCCGCGCTGACCGTCGCCCCTGCCCTGCGCGAGTTCGCGGTGATGCTGGGCATTCCGAACGCCTCGACCGAAAGCGCGCTCGCCGCGGGCATCGTGATGGGGGTGATGATCATCCCCTTCGTCTCGTCGATGGCCGACGACAGCATCAACGCGGTGCCGCAGGCGATGCGCGACGGGTCGCTGGCGCTGGGCGCGACGCCGAACGAGACGATCCGCCAGGTGCTGATCCCCGCCGCGCTGCCCGGCGTGATGGGCGGCATCTTGCTCGCGGTCAGCCGCGCGATCGGCGAGACGATGATCGTCGTTATGGCCGCGGGGCTTTCGGCCAACCTCACCGCCAACCCCTTCGCCAGCGTCACCACGGTGACCGCGCAGATCGTCAAGCTGCTCACCGGCGACCAGGAATTCGACAGCGCCAAGACGCTCGCCGCCTTTGCGCTCGGTCTCGTGCTGTTCATCGTGACGCTGCTGCTCAACATCGTCGCGCTGCGCATCGTCAAAAAGTATCGCGAAGCTTATGAATAGGGACACCTCCCCGACCGACTGGAAGGGCGCGGCGATGCAGAAGCGCATCGCGGGCCGCTACGCCGCCGAGCGCCGTTTCCGGCTGTTCGGGCTGGGCGCGGTGCTGCTCTCGGGCCTCTTCCTCGCCTTCCTGCTGTTCGTGATGGTGGGGAACGGCCTGCGCGGCTTTACCTACACCAATGTCGCGGTGCCGGTCGATTTCAGCGCGATGCCGCTGACGGTCGACCCGGCGCGGCTGTCGGACCCCGACGCCGACCAGATGATCGCGGGCGCCGGCCTTTCCGATATCGTCGCCTTTGCCGCCGACGAGGCGCTGGGCGACGGCGGCGCGGCGCTGATCAGCGAGAATGCGTGGAAGGAAGTCCGCAGCGCGATCAAGGACGATCCCGAACTGCTGCGCGGCAAGACGCTGTTCCACCTGCCCGCCGCGAGCGCGGTCGACGTCATCGCCAAGGACGGCGGCAAGGGCGAGCTCGCGGCGCGCGTCGACGCGCTCGAGCGCGACGGCAAGCTGTCGACGGGCATCCACTGGCCCTTCTTCAGGAACGCCGACGCCACCGACCCCGCGGTCGCCGGCATCTGGGGCGCGCTCAAGGGGTCGGTGCTGACGATCTTCATCGCCTTCCTCATCGCCTTTCCGACCGGGGTGCTCGCCGCGCTCTACCTCGAGGAATATGCGCCGAAGAACCGCTGGACCGACCTGATCGAGGTGTCGATCAACAACCTCGCCGCGGTCCCCTCGATCATCTTCGGGCTGCTCGCGCTGGCGGTGTTCATCAACTGGTTCGGCCTGTGCCAGGCGAGCCCGCTCGTCGGCGGGCTGACGCTGGCGCTGATGACGATGCCGGTGATCGTCATCGCCAGCCGCAACGCGATCAAGGCGGTGCCGCCGTCGATCCGCGACGCGGCGCTCGGCGTCGGCGCCAGCCCGGTGCAGGTGGTGTTCCACCATGTCCTGCCGCTCGCGCTGCCCGGCATCCTGACCGGCACGATCATCGGCATGGCGCGCGCGCTGGGCGAGACCGCGCCGCTGCTCCTCGTCGGCATGCGCGCCTTCATCGGCGACGTGCCGGGCGGCATCTGTTCGCCCTCGACCGTGCTGCCGATGCAGATCTTCCTCTGGTCGGACGAGGTCGACCGCGGCTTCGTCGAAAAGACCTCGGCGGCGATCATCGTGCTGCTGATCGTGCTGCTGTCGATGAACGCCCTCGCCATCTATCTCCGCAACAAGTTCGAAAAACGCTGGTGAACATGACCCAAGAAGACCTGACCATCCTCGACCCCAAGATGACCGCGCGCGGCATCGACGTCTTCTATGGCCAGAAGCAGGCGATCAACAATGTGTCGATCGACGTCGGCACCGACCTGGTCACCGCCTTCATCGGCCCGTCGGGCTGCGGCAAGTCGACCTTCCTGCGCTCGCTCAACCGGATGAACGACACCGTCGCCGGCGCGCGCGTGACCGGAACGATCCTGCTCGACGGCGAGGATATCTACGCCCCCTCGATGGACGTGGTGCAGCTGCGCGCGCGCGTCGGCATGGTGTTCCAGAAGCCGAACCCCTTCCCCAAGTCGATCTACGACAATGTCGCCTATGGCCCGCGCATCCACGGCCTCGCGCCGGCGAAGGCCGACCTCGACGGCGTCGTCGAACGCGCGCTGACCCGCGCGGGCCTCTGGGACGAGGTCAAGGACCGGCTCGGCGAGAGCGGCACCGCGCTGTCGGGCGGCCAGCAGCAGCGTCTGTGCATCGCGCGCGCGATCGCGGTCGACCCCGAGGTCATCCTGATGGACGAGCCCTGTTCGGCGCTCGACCCGATCGCGACCGCCAAGATCGAGGAACTGATCCACGAACTGCGCGGCAAGTTCGCGATCGTGATCGTCACGCACAACATGCAGCAGGCGGCGCGCGTGTCGCAGCGCACCGCCTTCTTCCACCTCGGGACGCTGGTCGAATATGGCAAGACCACCGACATCTTCACCAACCCGAAGCAGGAACGCACCAAGGATTATATCACCGGCCGCTACGGCTGAACCGCGGCGCAAGAGGACAAGAGTGATGGCATTAACCAATGATCATACCGTCAAGGCCTTCGACGAGGATCTGAACCGCCTGCGCGGGCTGATCAGCGAGATGGGCGGCCGCGCCGAACAGGCGCTGCTCCAGGCGATGACCGCGCTGAGCAAGGGCGACCTCGACCTCGCGGCGCAGGTCGTCCGCGACGACAAGAAGATCGACGCGCTCGAAAGCGAGGTTGAACAGCTCGCGGTCCAGACGATCGCGCTGCGCGCGCCAATGGCCGACGATCTGCGCGAGATGATCGCCGCGCTCAAGATCGTCTCGGTCGTCGAGCGGATCGGCGACTATGCGAAGAATATCGCGAAGCGCGTCGCGCTGATGGACCAGACGCGCTCGATCGAGGCGATCCCGCTGCTGATCTCGATGTCGAACATCGTCGTCGAACTGGTCCACGACGCGCTCGACAGCTTCGCGGCGCGCGATGCCGACCTCGCGGTGCGGGTGACGGTGCGCGACAAGATCGTCGACGATTTCTACAACAGCATCTTCCGCACGCTCGTCACCTTCATGATGGAAAATCCGAAATATATCTCGGAAAGCGCGCATCTGCTCTTCGTCGCCAAGAACCTCGAACGCATGGGCGACCATGCGACCAACATCGCCGAGATGGTCTATTATGTCGTCACCGGCGAGCGGATGGAGGAACGCGAGCGCGGCGAACAGCCCGAAGACGGCGCCGCGGAGCAGGAGCAAGGCTGATGCCGCAGCCCGACCTGCTGCTGATCGAGGATGACGAGGCGATCGCCGAGCTCATCGTCTGGCATTTCGCGCGCGAGGGTTTCTCGGTCCGCCAGACCCCCGACGGCGAACAGGCGCTGATCCTCGTCGAGGAACGCGTCCCCGACATCGTCCTGCTCGACTGGATGATCGAGAGCCTGCCCGGGATCGAGGTCTGCCGGCGCCTCCGCCGCAACCCCAAATCGGCGAACGTGCCGATCATCATGCTCACCGCGCGCGGCGAGGAAGAGGATCGCATCCGCGGGCTCGAGACCGGCGCCGACGATTATGTCACCAAGCCGTTCAGCCCGCGCGAGCTGGTCGCGCGCGTGTCGGCGGTGCTGCGCCGCCTGCGCCCCGCGCTCGCCGGCGAGCTGCTCGCCTATGCCGACATCGAACTCGATTCGGTCGCGCACAAGGTCGTGCGCGGCGGGCAGATCGTGAACATGGGGCCGACCGAATTCCGCCTGCTGCGCCATTTCATGGAGCATCCGGGCCGCGTCTTCTCGCGCGGGCAGCTGCTCGACAGCGTGTGGGGACAGGACAGCGACATCGAACTGCGCACGGTCGATGTCCACATCCGGCGCCTGCGCAAGGCGATCAACCTGCCCGGCACCGCGGACATCATCCGCACCGTGCGATCGGCAGGCTATGCACTCGATGCGGGCAAGAGCATCTGATTTCGCCCGCCGAGGGATATTGCCGACCGATTCCTGTCCTCCAGCCTGCGGCCCCGCGCTGTCCCGGAAACTTCAGTTCCGGGGCGGCGGTCTTTCGCCTCGCGCGCCCTCGGGCGCCTCGCGAGGAAGGCTGAAAATGCGACAGCGGCCCTGCTCGTCCAGGACCGTTTTCCCGTCGTGCGTCACCAGGTGCCGATAGGTGAGCGCGCGCCGGTCTATGACATAGCCACCCGCAAAGGGCTTCGGCCAGTCATCGGGGAAGGCCACCGCGTCGGCGCTGAAGGTGGCGGCGACGCTGGTCATCCCCGCAGCGGCCGAATAGCTGACCCGGCCCTCGCCTTCGAGCAGCGTGAATTCCGTGGTGGCGAGCAGGCCGGCGCCTTCGGCCCGGCAATGCAGGACAACCGGTTCGGACGTTGTCGCGAGGAGCAGCGCAAATACGAACATCGCCCCTAGCTATAGCAAGACGGCTCCGCGTCAATCGGCCGTCGCCGCGCCGAACCGCCGCCGCGCGTCAGAAATCGATCTGCGTCCTGAGCCCGAAGGTATCCGCCGAATAGTCGCGGTCGCCGCCCGCCGCGGCGATGCGCGCATCCTCGACCCGCACGCGGCCGTAGCTCGCGGTCAGGCGGACATATTCGACCGGCGCCCACACCAGCGACATGAGCCCCGTCCGTTGCCGCCCGCCGACCAGCCCGGCGTCGTTGAGGTCGAGATAGTCATAGCGTGCATTGACCTCGATCGCGCCGATGCCGCCCGCGGTGATCGGGTTCGACGGCTTGAGCCGGTCGAAGGCGCCGTCCTTGTATCCGCGCCGGTCGCCGCCGGTCAGCACCATGCCGACCTCGGCATAGCCGCCGAAGAAGGTCGGGTCGGCGGCGCCGGTGCGCTGCACTTTTTGCCAATAGCCCTCGGCCGCGGCGTGGAACGGACCGGTGATCAGCGCGCCTTCGACCCCCAGCCCGCGCTCGCTGTCGACGTCGAGTTCGCCCGTATCGACCAGGCGGACGTCGGTCGTGTGGACGAACGGCCGCGCGCGATAGCGCCCGATCGCCGCGGGGTTGTTCGGGTCGCGGTAATGGATCGAGCCGCCGAGATGCAGCTGGGTCTCGCCGAATTTGGGCATCCACACCGCGCGCGCATCGACCCCGATCGCATGGTTGCTGTCGGTCAGGTCGCGCGCATTGTCGCCGAACACGCCGCCCTGCAGCAACACCGCCTTGCCCTTGTACTGCGCCGACAGGCCGACGCGGCGCTCGAAGCCGAAGGCCGAGGCAAAGGCGGCGCGTTCGAGATGGCTGGTGAACAGGTCGCTCGTCAGCTCGTCGAGCCCCCAGAAAGGTTTGACCTGCCCCACGGTGACCGAGACCGGGCCCGGACCATAGGTCAGATAGACATCGGTCAGTTCGACCTCGCTGTTCGCGACATCGGCCTCGACGCGATAGGAAAAGCCGCCGGGAATCTTGCCGTCGACGCCAAGATAGACGCGGCGGAATTCGGTCGCGGTGCCGCCGCGATTGCCGAGCACGCCCGCCGGGGCGTCGATCCCCGCGACGTCGACCTGCACGCGCCCGCGCGGCTTGAAGCTCCAGCCGTCGGCGGTGCGGATTTCGGGTGCGCCCTTCCACGCGATTTCGGTCGCGGGCTTCGCGGTGGCAGGCGGCGTCGCCGGAGCCGGAACGGGTGCGGGCGTCGCAGCGGGCGCCGGGGCAACCGCCGCCGCGTCGAGCCGTGCCTCGAGCGTCTGGACCTGGGCTTTCAGCGCCGCGAGTTCGGCGCGCAGCGCGGCCGCCTCCTCGGCGGTCATCGCCTGCGCGTGCGCCGCGGTCGGCAGCGTGAACATCGAGGTTGCGAGCAGCGCGGCAGTAAAAAGAGGACGCATGAGGAATTGCTCCGTTGCGAAAGGGTGACAAGCTCGCGGCGCTGTTATGACGCATAGATGACAGATGCACGTCAATTGCATGACATTTTCGTTGCAGTCGGCGCTTTTCCGATCGGCCCTTGCCTGCGGCGGACGAACGGTTAAGGACGTGCCAGTTTTTTCGGGCAACCTATCGGGCGGCCCTTTCCGGGAGACCATCATGACGATCAATTTTGACGGACGCGTTGCCATCGTTACCGGCGCCGGCGGCGGGCTGGGCCGCGCCTATGCGCTCGAACTCGCGCGCCGCGGCGCCAAGGTGGTCGTCAACGATCTTGGCGGATCGCGCGACGGCACCGGCCATTCGGACGCCGCACTGCAGGTCGTCGAAGAGATCCGCGCGGCGGGCGGCACCGCGATGTCGAACGGCGGCAGCGTCACCGAATATGAGCAGATGGTCGAAATGGTCGCCAGGGCGAAGGAAGAATGGGGAGGCGTGCACGTCCTGATCAACAATGCCGGCATCCTGCGCGACAAGAGCTTCGCCAAGATGGAGCCCGCCGATTTCGACCTGGTGTTGAAGGTTCACGTCAGCGGCAGCGCCAACGTCACCAAGGCGTGCTGGGACCTGATGCGCGAACAGGCCTATGGCCGCATCCTGATGACCGCCTCGTCGACCGGCCTCTACGGCAACTTCGGTCAGGCCAACTACGGCGCGGCCAAGCTCGGCCTTGCGGGCCTCACCAAGACGCTCCACCTCGAAGGCGCCAAATACAACATCCGCTGCAACACGATCGCGCCGGTCGCGGGCACGCGGATGACCGAGGACATCTTCCCCGCCGAACTGTTCGAGAAGTTCACGCCCGAGAATGTCGTGCCCGCCGCGCTCTACCTTGTCAGCGAAGATGCGCCGACCAACATGATCGTCGGCGCCGGCGCGGGCGCGTTCCACGCCGCCTATGTCACCATGACCCCCGGCGTCGCGCTGCCCGAAGATGAGCGCACCCCCGAGGGCGTCGCCGCGGCATGGGACAAGATCATCGACCGCGCCGGCGAAACCGTGCCCCAATCGGGCAGCGAGCAGTCGATGGCGGTGATGAAGGCGTTGCAGGCCCTCGGCTGAGCCTGATAGACGTCTTCGCATCGGCGGCCCCCGGGCGGGGCCGCCGATTGCGGGGGCGCCGATGACCGACATGACCCTGGGCGACGGAATCGCCCTCCTCCAGCAACGCGGCCGTTTCGTGCAGCGCCTGCTCATCGTCGGCTTCGTCGTCCTGGCGCTGGCACTGATCGGCCAGATTGCCGAACTCGGCGGGCTGGTGTCGCTCGACGACGATGCCCCGGTCGTCGGCCTCAACGCGCTCTACCTCGGCATATCGGCCAGCGATGCGCTGCTGGCGCTGACCACCTATGTCTTCTTCTGCATGTGGACCTATCGCGCCGCCGCCAACATCAAGGCGGCGCGCGTACCCGGATTCGGCTTCACCCCCGCGTGGGCGGTGGGCTGGCATTTCGTGCCGATCGCCAATTTCGTCAAACCGTTTCAGGCGATGCGCCAGATCTGGAACTTCAGCCACGGCGGCGACCGCGAAAGCGTCGACGGCGGGCAATCGCTGCTCATCGGCTGGTGGGGGCTATGGTCCTTCTCGATCGCGGTCGGAACGATCCTGACGCTGGCGACGGCCGATGCCCGCTCCCCCGCCGAAAAGCACGAGGTGATCGTCCTCAGCATCCTCTATTCGGGCATCAACCTGATCCTCTACCCGCTCGCGCTGCGCCTCGTCGCGCGCGTCACCGCGGCGCAGCGCGACCGGCTGGTCGCGGCGCATATCTTCACCTGATTTATCGTATTGCATCACCAACACAGTCATGCCATAAACGCTGCGGGGCAAGGGGATCGGACAGAAGGACGACCCCAATGTATAGCGAAAGCGACCTGCAAGCCGCGGTCGACGCAAAGGTCATGACGCCGGAGGCCGCAGCCGCCTTCCGCGCCCATATCGCGTCGGTCCGCGCCGCCCCCGGGGCGGACGAGGAATCATTCCGCCTCATCACCGGTTTCAACGACATCTTCGTCAGCATCGCGGCGGTGATCCTGCTCGTCGCGGTCGCGTGGATCGGCGAATCGATCCATCCCGCGATCGCGGGCGTCGGCGTCGCCGCGGCCGCGTGGGGCCTTGCCGAATATTTCACCCGCCAGCGCCGCATGGCGCTCCCCAGCATCGTGCTCGTCCTCGCTTTCGCGGGCGGCGTGTTCGGATCGATGGTCGGCTTCCTCGTAAAACATGGCGAGGCGATCTTCGGCAATCATCCGGCCGAATCGACGATGGCGATCATCGGCGGCGCGATGGCGCTGGTCACCGCGGGGGCGACCTGGCTGCACTGGAAACGCTTCATGGTGCCGATCACCGTCGCCGCCGGAACCGCGGCGCTCGCCGCGACCGCGGTGGCGCTCGTGCTGTCGATCGTCGGCGCGTCGGCCTCGCCCGATCTCGTCATGACGCTGGTGCTCGTCGCCGGGCTCGGCGTCTTCACCCTCGCCATGTGGTGGGACCGCAGCGACCGGGTGCGCCAGACGCGGCGCAGCGATGTCGCCTTCTGGCTCCACCTGCTCGCCGCACCGATGATCGCGCATCCGATCTTCCACCTGCTCGGCGTGACGCAGGGCGACGATATCGGCAGCGGCGCCGCGGTACTCGTCGTCGGCATCTACATCCTGTTCGGGCTGATCGCGCTCGCGGTCGACCGCCGCGCGCTGCTCGTCTCCGCCCTCGCCTATGTGCTGTTCGCGCTGACCCAGCTGTTCAACACCTTCGGCGCGGTCGAACTCAACGTCGCGCTGACGGCCTTCGTGATCGGTTCGGCGCTGCTGCTGCTCTCGGCCTTCTGGCAGAATGCGCGGAGCGTGGTGGTCGGGTTCCTGCCCGCCGGCCTCGCCGACCAGCTGCCCGCGACGGGACGGCCCGTCAGTCCGATACCAGCTTCATAAGCTTGCGTTCGACGGGGGCGAGCACGTTCGAAAGCTCGTCCCCGCGTTTCAGGACCGCCCCGGCTTCGGAGACAAGGGCCCACATGCCCTGCCGGCTCCTGAGCGCGGGGCGTTTTTCGATGCGGTATTCGGGACGCTCGGCGGCGCGGCGAAAGGCCGAAAAGGTCGCGACGTCACGCTGGAAATCCATCGCATAGTCGCGCCACTTCCCCGCCGCCACCATACGCCCGTAAAGGTCGAGAATGCGCGTCAGTTCGCGGCGGTCGAACGCCGTCTGCGATTGCGGATGCGGATGCGGCCAGGGGGTGACGATCCCCATCAGGCGCGGCTGCGTCCCTTGCGCGACGCCGGGTCGGCCGCGGCGGCATCGCGCTCGGCCATCAGCGCGGCGAGCTGCTTCTGCATCTGCTCGAGCTGGCACTGGAGGATCTCGACTTTTTGCGTCGCGGGGTCGAAGGTTTCGTGGCACGTGCCGTAGGGCACGAATTCGCGGGCATATTCGGCGGCATCGACCAGCGTCGAGCGCGCCGGAATACCGACCATCACCGCGCCCTCGGGCACGTCCTTGGTCACCACCGCATTGGCGCCGACGCGCGCGCGCGGGTTGACGGTGACGGGGCCCAGGATCTGCGCGCCCGAACCGACGATGACATCGTCGCACAGGGTCGGGTGGCGCTTGCCGCCGATGCCGTTGGCGGGATCGGTGCCGCCCAGCGTCACCCCCTGATAGATCGAGACATTGTCGCCGATCTCGGCGGTTTCACCGATGACGACGCCGAAACCATGGTCGATGAACAGATGCCGGCCGATCGTCGCACCGGGGTGGATGTCGATCCCGGTGAGCCAGCGCGACAGGTGATTGACGAAGCGTGCGAGGAAGAACAGGTCGGCCTCGAACAGCCAGTGCGCGACGCGGTGCAGGCCCACCGCGAGCAACCCGGGATAGAGCAGAATTTCCCAACGCGAGCGCGGCGCGGGATCGCGCGCCTTGATCGAATCGAGATAGGCGACCAGCCCGTTGAACATCAATCGTCCCCTGCGACCCTATTCTGTACCGCGCAAGATAGATGTTCGGCGGCGCCATTTCCACCCCCGGCGCGCGATAATCGTCAGCGGCCGAGCAATCCGACGCGAAACAGCATCAGCCCCTCGCTCCGCCAGCGCCGTTCGCCGCGCGCCGCGGCGATCATCGCGGCCCAGCGATCGAGGAGCAGCAGCGCGCGCTCGCCGGCAAAGGCCGCCCGCGAAAAGGGCAGCTCCCGCGCCGCGGTGAAGAGCGTTTCGGCGGCTTCCGCTTCCGTCTGCCGGACCGCGCCCCACAGCAGCCCCCAGCGCCGCCCGCCCGTCCCGGCGTCGCCCGCCGCCGATAGCGCGAACAGCCGCTCGCCGAAATCGCCCGCGGCCTCACGCCGCGCATCGGCGGTCTCGGCGAGCAGTACCGCCTCGGCGGTGTCGACCAGCGCGTCGAGGCCGCCCCGCCCCGCCCAACTCGCCTGCAGTTCGGCGAGCAAAGGTTCGCCCTTGGGCAGCGCGGCGGGATCGGTCGCGAGCAGCGCCATCATGTCGCGCCACCAGGCGAGCTTGATCTGCCCGATCAGCGGCTCGCGCGCTTCGTCGAGCAATCTGGTCAGCCGTCCGGCAAGCGCCCAGAGCGCCCCCACCGCCGCGCGCCGCGCGTGCGGCACCGCGACCATCACCCGCGGATCGCGGATGTCGGGGTAGAGAGGGAGTTCGGGAAGAGCGTCGACTGTCATGCGAGGGCTGCAGTAGAGGAGGCCGCCCAAAATATAAACCGTTCGCCCTGAGCCTGTCGAAGGGCCGTTCTTTCTTCAAACGAGGTCAAAGAAAATACGGTGCTTCGACAAGCTCAGCACGAGCGGTTTATTGAAACTAGATTGTCAGGCGCGGTTGCAGACCGCCTTCACCGCCTTGATCACCCGCGGGGTGTCGACCAGCGCCGCCTTTTCGAGGTTGGCGGCATAGGGCAACGGCACGTCCTCGTTGCACACCCGCATGACGGGTGCGTCGAGGTCGTCGAAGCCCTGCTCCATCGCGACCATCGCGATTTCGCTGGCGATCGAGCACACCGGCCAGCCTTCCTCGACGACGACGAGGCGGTTGGTCTTCTTGAGGCTGGCGAGCACCGTCGCGGTGTCGAGCGGGCGCAGCGTGCGCAGGTCGATCACCTCGGCATCAATGCCCTCGCCCGACAGGCTCTCGGCGGTGTCGAGCGCGAGCCCGACCCCGATCGAATAGCTGACGATCGTCACGTCGCGGCCTTCGCGCATCACGCGTGCCTTGCCGATCGGCAGGACGAAATCGGCGACGTCGGGAACCTCGAAGCTGCGGCCGTAGAGAAGTTCGTTCTCGAGGAAGACGACGGGATCCTCGCTGCGGATCGCCGCCTTCATCAGCCCCTTGGCGTCGGCGGCGTCATAGGGCGCGATCACGATCAGCCCGGGGACGCTCGCATACCAGGGCGCGAAGTTCTGGCTGTGCTGCGCCGCGACGCGCGACGCGGCGCCGTTGGGACCGCGGAACACGATCGGACAGCGCATCTGGCCGCCCGACATGTAATTGGTCTTCGCCGCCGAGTTGATGATGTGGTCGATCGCCTGCATCGCGAAGTTGAAGGTCATGAACTCGATGATCGGCTTGAGCCCGCCCATCGCCGCGCCCGAACCAAGGCCCGCGAAGCCATATTCGGTGATCGGCGTATCGACGACGCGCTGCGCGCCGAATTCCTGGAGCAGTCCCTGCGTGACCTTGTACGCGCCCTGATATTCGGCGACTTCCTCGCCCATAACGAAGACACGGTCGTCGGCGCGCATTTCCTCCGCCATCGCGTCGCGCAGCGCTTCGCGGACGGTCAGCTTGACCATCGCGGTGCCTTCGGGAATCGCGGGATCGGATACGCGTTCGGTGGGGGCCGGAGCCTTAGCCGTCGTCCCAGCGGAAGCTGGGACCTCAGGCGTGGGAGCACTGACGGCAGCGGCCCCAGCTTCCTCTGGGGCGACGTCCTTGGCGGGCGCCGCAGGTGCGGCCGCCTCGCCCTCGCCCGTGATCATCGCGATCACGGTGCCGACCTTCACATTGTCGGTGCCCTCGGCGACGAGGATCTGGCCGATGACGCCCTCGTCGATCGCTTCGAACTCCATCGTCGCCTTGTCGGTCTCGATCTCGGCGAGAATGTCGCCCGACTTCACCGTGTCGCCTTCCTTGACGAGCCACTTGGCGAGCGTGCCCTCTTCCATCGTCGGCGACAGCGCCGGCATCTTCAATTCGATGGCCATCTCAATATTGCTCCACCAGCACGTCGGTATAAAGTTCCTGCAGTTCGGGCTCGGGCGCGCTTTCCGCAAAGTCGGCCGATTCCGCGACGATCTGACGGATTTCCTTGTCGATATCCTTGATCTTGTCCTCGGTGATGCCCGCGTCGATCATCAGCTTTTTCAGATGCTCGATCGCGTCGCTCTTGTCGCGCACCGCCTGCACTTCCTCGCGACTGCGATATTTGGCGGGGTCGGACATCGAGTGGCCGCGGTAGCGATAGGTCTTGAGCTCCATCAGCACCGGCCCCTTGCCCGCGCGCACCCATTCGAGCGCCGCCTCGGCCGCGCCGCGCACCGCGAGCACGTCCATGCCGTCGACCTGCATGCCGGGAATGCGGAAGCTCTCGCCGCGGCGATAGAGCTGGTCCTCGGCCGAGGAGCGGTTGACCGAGGTGCCCATGGCGTACTGGTTGTTCTCGATCACGAAGATGATCGGAAGCTTCCACAACTCGGCCATGTTGAAGCTTTCGTAGACCTGCCCCTGGTTCGAGGCGCCGTCGCCGAAATAGGCCATGGCGACGCCACCGTCGCCGCGATATTTGTGCGCGAAGGCAAGCCCGGTGCCGAGCGACACCTGCGCCCCGACGATGCCGTGGCCGCCATAGAATTTATGCTCGACGCTGAACATATGCATCGAGCCGCCCTTGCCCTTCGAGATGCCGGCGGCGCGGCCGGTCAGCTCGGCCATGATCACCTTGGGATCGATGCCATAGGCGAGCATGTGGCCATGGTCGCGGTAACCGGTGATGACGCTGTCCTTGTCGCCGTCGAGCGCCGACTGGAGGCCCACGGCGACCGCTTCCTGACCGATGTAGAGGTGGCAGAAGCCGCCGATCAGGCCGAGCCCGTAGAGCTGGCCGGCCTTTTCCTCGAAGCGGCGGATGAGCAGCATCTCGCGGTAGAAGGTTTCGAGTTCCTCCGGCGATGCGTCATAGGGCGCGGGATCGCGCGGCTGGTCGCGATTGGTCGCGGGAGCTGGGGTGGAAGCGATTTTTTTTGGCGCGGCAGTCTTGCGCGCGGGTGCTTTGGCCAAGGCGATTTCCTTTGCGATTAGCCGTTACGGCAAGGCTCCCTATAGGAGCCGCGCGCCATGTTTGGCAACGTCCGCTTCGGCGCCGCGAAGGCGCAACATTACGTATGCAGCATATCCGCGCCCGCGCCCCGAAAGGGAGTGGCCGCGGCTATTCGGCCGCGTCGGGCTCCATCGGGATCGCCACCTCGTCGGGGTGCATCACGCCCAGTTTTTCGCGCACATATTCGTCGGCAAGATCGGGGTCGACGCGCCGCCGGTCGAGCAGGTTGACGCGGTTCTTGAGCTCGTTCTGCTTCTTGGTGAGATCGGCGAGGATCACACGCTGCTTTTCGACCGACTGGCTGTAGTCGCCCCAGGCATAGAGGCCGGTCGGCCCGAAAATCGCATAGCCGATCATCGCCAGCACCGCGAGCACGGCGATGGTCGGCCCGATGGCCCGATTGACCGATTTCCGTATCTTGTGGCGCTGCGTCATCGGATTCGCTTGAATCACAACTGATTCGCCGGGTCAAGCGCCCAGCGACCGCTTGTCCACACTATCCTGTGGCCGCGAAGCGCCGGCTCTGCCACTATCGCGCGATCATAACAGGGAGATTCCGATGCGTTCGATCCTCACCCTTGTCCTGCTCGCCACCGCCTCGCCGCTCGCGGCGCAGGTCGCGACCCCCGACCGGCCCGTCACCGACCCGCAATCGCTCGCCTCGCCCGCCAATGCGGCGGCGCGCCCGGTGCCGCTCGACGATATCGGCGTGACGCGCTCGCTCTACGATGCGGTGTGGAGCGCCGACGGCAAGACGGTCTTCATCGCCACCGACCTGACCGGCCGCGTCAACATCTGGCGCATGGATGCCGGCGGCAGCTGGCCGGTCCAGCTGACGCAGTCCGACGAGGCGCAGGCGGGGCTTGCGACCGCACGCGACGGCAAATGGCTCTATTTCACGCAGGATGCGGGCGGGAACGAATATTATGACGTGTATCGCGTGCCCACGACGGGCGGCGCGCCCGAGAATCTGACCAACACCCCCGAGCGCAGCGAAAGCGGCCTGCTCGTCGGTCCCGCCGGCGGCCTCGTCGCGCTGTCGACCAAGCTCAGGAGCGAGGGCCAGACCAACCTCGCGGTGATGGACGCCGCCGGCAAGGTCCGCAACCTGACCGCGGAGAAGGACCCCGCGTATAATTGGGCACCCGCGGCGTGGATCGACGGCGGCAAGGCGATCATCGCCAACCGCAGCCTCGTCGACAGTTCGGTCAGCGAAGTGTGGAAGATCGACGTCGCCAGCGGCGCCGCGACGATGCTGCTCGGCAAGGCGAAGACCATCTACGCCGCGACGGGGGCGACCGCCGACGGCGCGACGCTGGCGGTGACGACCGACGAGGGCACCGGCCAGCTCCACGCCGGCGCCTATACCGTCGGGACGAAGAAATGGCGCTGGCTGGCGCCGACCCCGTGGGAGGAATCGAGCGACATCGTCACCCCCGACGGCAAGGCGATGTTCGTGCGCACCAACAACGACGGGCGCTCGACGCTGGCGCGCGTCGACCTCGCCACCATGGCGAAGACCGACCTCGCGCTCGATCCCGGCCGCGCCGCCATCCCAGGCGCGGCGGCGATCTCACCCGACGGCCGCACGATGTTCGTCACCCGCAGCGGCGCGGATTCGCCGACGATGCTCTATGCCTATGACCTTGCGGCGAACAGGGCGGTGCCGGCGGTGCCGCTCGCGATGGCCAGCCTGACCCCGGCGACGCTCCCCAAATCGCAGATCGTGACCTACAAGAGCTTCGACGGCACGCTGATCAGCGCGGTCGTCACCATGCCGTTCAACCTCAGGCGCGACGGCAGCAACCCCGCGATCGTGCTTCCGCACGGCGGCCCGACCGGCCAGTCGCAGGACGGCTTCTCGCGCTTCGCCACCGCCTTCGCGACGCGCGGCTATGTCGTGATCCAGCCCAATTTCCGCGGCTCGACCGGCTATGGCAAGCCGTTCCAGGAAGCGAATTTCAAGGACCTCGGCGGCGGCGACCTCAAGGACACCGTCGCGGCCAAGAGCTTCCTCGTCCAGTCGGGCTATGTCGACGCGAAAAAGGTCGGCATCTTCGGCGGTTCGTACGGCGGATTCATGACGCTGATGGCGATCGGCCGCACCCCCGACGAGTTCGCTGCGGCGGTACAATGGTACGGCATCATCAACTGGCGGACGATGTACCGTGACCAGGACGAGCTGCTCAAAGCCTATCAGCGCACGCTGCTCGGCACGCCCGAGGACAGTCCCGGCGTCTACGACGCCGCCTCGCCGCTCTCCTATATGAAGGCCGCCAAGGCGCCGCTGCTCACGATCCAGGGCGAGAACGACATCCGCGTGCCCAGAGGCCAGGCGCAGGAGGTCCACGACCTGCTGAAAGCCAAGGGCAATGTGGTCGAGACGATCTACTACCCCGGCGAGGGCCATGGCTTCCAGAAACGCGAAAACCAGCTCGACTCGCTGCGCCGCACGATCGGCTGGTTTGACAAATATCTGAAGAGGGAGTGAGGACGAAGGCCCTCGTCGCGTCGCCACCCCGGACTTGATCGGCGGCGATCCCTCGGCTTCCGTAGCCCCTTTATCGTCATTGCGAGGAGCGAAGCGACGAAGCAATCTCCAGCCATCGGCAAAGCGGAGCGATAGCTGGAGATTGCTTCGCTTCGCTCGCAATGACGCCATACGGATACGAGCGGGATAGCGGCCGACCTGATCCGGGGTCCACGCTCGCAGCGCCGCGCAAATGGATCCCGAATCAAGTCCGGGATGACGATGGTCGCGAAGGACGGATTTACCCGAAAATCGCCGCTCCCGGATAGCGCGCCATATCGCCCAGTTCTTCCTCGATGCGGATCAGCTGGTTGTATTTCGCGAGCCGGTCCGAGCGCGCGAGGCTGCCCGTCTTGATCTGGCCGCAATTGGTCGCGACCGCGAGGTCGGCGATCGTCGCATCCTCGGTCTCGCCCGAGCGGTGCGACATGACGGCGGTGTAGCGCGCGCGGTGCGCCATATCGACCGCGTCGAGCGTTTCCGAAAGCGTGCCGATCTGGTTGACCTTGACGAGCAGCGAGTTGGCGAGGCCGGTCTTGATGCCATCCTCCAGACGCGCGGGGTTGGTGACGAACAGGTCGTCGCCGACGAGCTGGCACTTGTCGCCGACAAGGTCGGTGAGCGCCTTCCAGCCCACAAAATCATCCTCGCTCATGCCGTCCTCGATCGACTTGATCGGGTAGTCCTTGACGAGCGCGGCGAGATATTCGGCCATCTGTTCGGGGCTGAGCGACAGCCCTTCGCCGCTGATCTCATACTTGCCGTTCTTGAAGAATTCGGTCGCGGCGCAATCGAGCGCGAGCACGACGTCGGTGCCGAGCTTGAAGCCCGCCTGATCGACCGACGCGGCGATGAAATCGAGCGCGGCGCGCGTCGAGGCGAGGTTCGGGGCGAAGCCGCCCTCGTCGCCGACCGCAGTCGCGAGGCCCTTCGCCGACAGGCCCTTCTTCAGCGTGTGGAAAATCTCGCTGCCCCAGCGCACGGCTTCGGCGATGCTGCCGGCGCCGACGGGCATGATCATGAATTCCTGCACGTCGATCGGGTTGTCGGCATGTTCGCCGCCGTTGATGATGTTCATCATCGGAACGGGGAGCGTGCGCGCCGAGACGCCGCCGACATAGCGATAGAGCGGCAGGCCGCGCGCGTCGGCCGCGGCCTTGGCGGCGGCGAGGCTGACGCCGAGGATCGCATTGGCGCCGAGGCGGCCCTTGTTCGCGGTGCCATCGAGCGCGATCATCGCCATGTCGAGTTCGCGCTGATCCTCGGCATCGAGGCCGATCAGCGCGTCGGCGATTTCGCCGTTCACCGCCGCGACCGCCTGGGTCACGCCCTTGCCGAGGTAACGCCCCTTGTCGCCGTCGCGCAGTTCGACGGCTTCGTGCGCGCCGGTCGAGGCGCCCGAGGGCACCGCGGCGCGACCGAAACTGCCATCCTCCAGCAGCACATCGACTTCGACCGTCGGGTTGCCCCGGCTGTCGAGGATTTCGCGGCCGTGAATGTCGAGGATGGCGGTCATGGAATTTGTCCTGCTGGCGGCGCCGGACGCGCCGGATGGGAAAGGCGCCCGCCTGTTATCGACGCCCTGCCCTTAGTGCAACCGCCGGGGGAGGAATTTTGCGGGGCTATGGAACCATTCACCGGCTGTTGCTATATAATCCTGGAGACAGGGACGGGCCCGCGCGCCCGGAATAAGAGAAGAGGACGAACCATGGCCAAAGCCGCTACTCCCGCTGCCAAGAAAGCCACGCCCAAAGCCCCTGCGAAGGCCGCTGCCACCAAGGCCGCGCCCGCGCGCAAGCCCGCTGCGGCGAAGGCGGCCGCAAAGGACCATCCGATCCGCGACCAGCTCGCCGCCACCGGCGCGACGATCAAGAGCGAAGCATCGAAGAAGGCGGCGTCGCTGAAGGAAGAAGCGTCGGCGCTCGCCAACCAGGCCTCGACGCGCGCGCGCGACGCCGCGACCAAGGGCAAGGACAAGGCGGCCGAAGCCGTCGGCAGCCTCGCCAAGATGCTTGAGGACAGCGCGGGCACCGTCGACACGAAATTCGGCAAGCAATATGGCGACTATGCGCGCTCGGCCGCGTCGACCGTCGCCGGGCTCGCCTCGACGCTCGACAAGAAGGATCTCGACGAACTCGCCGCGGCGACCAAGGACATGGTCAAGAAGAACCCGGCGGTTTCGGTGGGTGCTGCGGCGGTGCTCGGCTTCGTGCTCGCGCGCCTGCTCAAGGGTTCGGGCAGCGACTGATCCGACCCAGCGAGATGCCGTCCGCCAAGCCTGAAACCCCCGCGCCGTCCGAACCGGCCGGCTACGACCGCGTGAGCCACGGCTACGCCCCCGACGGGCGTCCCGTGGACCCGCCGCCGGTGCCGCTCGAAAAGATCATCGCCGATGTCGTCGACAATGTGTCGGCGACGGCGAAGGCCGAACTGGCGCTGCTCGAAGCGCGCGGCGAACTCGCGCTGCACGGTGCAACCTGGACGGCGGGCTGGGGCACGATCGCGGCCTGTGCACTGGGCGTCGCGATGCTGGCTCTCGCCTTCGGCGCGATCCTCGTGCTCGCGCCGCACGTCGGGCCGCTGCTCGCGACGCTGATCGTCGTGGCGGTGCTGCTGCTCGTCGCCGCCTTTGCGGGGTGGCGCGCACGCGCCAGCTATGCCGACATCCGCACGGCGCTCCGCCGCAACCTGGCTGACGAAGGAATCGGCGACTGATGCCCCGCACCCGCACCCGCCTGATCAACGCCGCGCGTCGCTCGATGATCCAGCGCGCCGAACTGCAGCGCAAGCTCGGCATCGCCGGCGACGCGTTCAAGCCCCGGGCGCTCTACAATCGCGGCAAATACCGGCTCGGCGCCAAGGTCGACGACACGGCGGCGGCGGTGCAGAAGCAGTTCAGGGACAACCGCCTGCCGATCGCGATCGCCGCGGCGGCGGGGCTCGCCTGGCTGCTTCGCGAGCCGATCAAGGAGCATGCCCCGCGCCTCGGCCGCAAATTGCGCGATCTCGCCGAGGCGGGACTCGACAGGATACGCCCCGGCCCTGCGCCGGATGAAGAGACCGAAGAATCGAACGAGACGGAGAAACCCGATGAAGCCGCTCAGTAAAACCGCCCGCGAAACCACCGCAAAAGTGAGTGAAGTTGCGCAGAAAACCGCCGAAAATGCCAAGCTGACCGCCGAGGCGGCCAAGGCACGCATCCAGGACGGCTACGGCCGCGCCCGCGCGGCAACGGGCGAACTCGCCGATCGCACCCGCGTCGCGACCAGCGAACTCGCCGCCAAGGGCCGCGAGCAGGCGGGCGCCGCGCGCGAGGCGGCCGGCGAAGCCCTTGAAAAGGGCAAGGCACAGGCGAAGCGCGCGAACAGCAAGCTCAAGGACGTCGCCGAAAAACAGCCGCTGGCACTCGTCGCGGGCGCGGTCGCGATCGGCGCGCTGCTCGGCTCGCTGCTTCCCAAGGGCGGCAACAAAGACGCGTGAGGCACACTTGCCCGAAAGGCGCGGCGCTGGTAGGGGGCGCGGCTTCTCCCCTCCCCCGCGCTAACCTGCAAGGAAAGCCTCGATGAGCAAATTGCACCTCGTGTTCGGCGGACGCGTCAGCGATCCGCAGGGCCTCGACTTTGTCGATCTCAACAATCTCGACGTCGTCGGCCTGTTCCCCGATTACAAGACCGCCGAAAAGGCGTGGCGCAGCGCCGCGCAGCGCACCGTCGACGACGCCGAAATGAAATATGTCGTCGTCCACCTGCACAAGCTGCTGCAGCCCGACGCCGAGTAACGCTCCCCGTCGTTGCGAGCGAAACCGGAAGGCCTATTGAACCGCAGCCCTGAGCCTGTCGAAGGGCGCCTCACCGAGAAGCGCCCTTCGACAGGCTCAGGGCTGCGGTGATGCGCCAGCTCCCCCAACAGGGCAGGCGCAAGAAACCAAAGCTCAGCGGAAATTGTCGGCGTAGGCCTGGATCTTCAGCGTCCGCACCGGCGTCGCGATGACCTCGGCGTCGATCCCGTTGCGCTCCGCATAGGCCACCGCTTCCTCGCGGCTCGCAAAGCCGAGGCGCAGCTGGCGCTGCGTGTCGCCGCTGCCGGCCCAGCCCATCAGCGGGTCGGCCTTGCGCGCCTCGGCGGGCGCATATTCCAGCATCCAGCGCTGCGTTCCGGCGCGGCCGGACTGCATGGCGTTCTTGGGCTTCTGGAAAATGCGGGCCTTCATGCGGATCGTCCTCGATTGGTGCGTCGTCGCCCCTTAGCCGCTGTCGGCACGGGCGGGAAGAGGCATATCATGACCCGTCGCGCCGCGCCTGCGCCGCCTTGGTCAAAAAGGTCGGCCGGGCGTTCGCGGGGTCGTCGGGCCACGGATGCTTCGGATAGCGTCCGCGCATCTCGCGCGCCACGTCGTGCCAGCTTCCGCTCCAGAAACTCGCGATGTCGCGCGTCGTCTGGATCGGCCGGTGCGCGGGGGATGTCAGCGACAGGATGAGCGGCACCGGCGGTTCGCCCACCACCGGGTGCCGTGCAAGACCGAAAAGCTCCTGCACCCGCACCGCGACCTGCGGCCCGCCTTCGGCGCCGTAATCGATCGCATGGCGGCTGCCCGCGGGGGTCAGATACTCCGACGGCGCCCGCTTTTCGAGCGATTGCCGCGCGGGCCAGTCGAGCAGCCCCGCCAGCGCGTCGGCGAGCCGGCCGTCGCCGATGTCGCGCAGGCCGCGGCACTTGCCGAGCAGCGGCGCCAGCCAGATGTCGAGACTGTCGGACAACGCCGCGGTCGACAGCGTATCGATGCCGGCAAAGGACGCGCGCAACCGCAGCGCCTGCGATGCCGCCCCCCAGCCGATCAGTCCCAGTCCCTTCTCGCGCACCGCCGCGAGCCGCAGCGCGACATCGTCGTCGGGGCCCTCGCCCGGCCCCGCCTTGCCGCTGGCGAGCGCGATCGCGCCGAGCCGCCGTTCGCGGCGATGATCGACGCGGTCGGCGGCGGCATCGTAGCGGCTCGCCGAGTGGGCGACGATGCGGTCGGCAAAAATCGCCTCCACCTCGGCCTGCGCGATCGGCGCGGCGGCAAGGATGCGCACCCCCGCCGCATGCCCCTGCGCATCGGCGATGGCGATCCACTCGCTGCCTGCGAGTGGATCGGCGGGGTCGATGCGATAGGCGCGCCCGCCGACGCTCAGATAGTCGCCGCGCTGCCCCGCGCGCTGGCGCGCCACGCGGTCGGGCCAGGCGGTCGCGATCCAGCCGCCGATCGATCGAGCGGTCAGCGGCTCCACGCCTTCGGCGCGCTTCCCGGCCAGGGCCGCCAGGCGGCGGGCGAGCCGCCAGGCCCCTTCGGCGCGATCGTTGCGACTGCCGCGCCAGCGCTGGAGCCGCGCCTCGACATCGAGCCCGCGTCCGCCGAGGCCCGGTTCGGTGAGCAGCACCGCGAGCCGTGCAGCCAGTTCGGCTTCGCCCGTCGCCGCCGCTTCGATCAGCATATGCGCGAGCGGCACGGGCAGCGGGATCGACGCCAGCGCCTTGCCGTGTGCCGTGATGCGACCGTCGGCGGCCAGCGCGCCGATCGCCTGCAACCGCGTCTTCGCCTCGGCAACCGCCGCCGGGGACGGCGGGTCGAGCCAGCCGAGCTGGCGCGGATCGACGATGCCCCAGCTGGCGCAGTCGAGCACGACCGGCATCAGGTCATTCTCGTGAATCTCGGGCGGATCGAACGGCGGCATGCCCGCGGTCGCGGGTGCCTCCCACAGGCGATAGGCGGCCCCGGGCCCCTGCCGCGCCGCGCGCCCGGCGCGCTGCGTCGCCGACGCCTGGCTCGCGCGTTCGGTAACCAGCCGTGCGATCCCCGCCGCCTTGTCGAAGCGCGGCCGGCGCGACAGGCCGGCATCGATCACGATACGCACCCCGTCGATGGTGAGGCTGGTTTCGGCGATGCTCGTCGCGAGGATCAGCTTGCGCCCGCCGCCGGGATCGCGGACGAGCGCCTTGCGCTGGACCGCAGGGTCGATCTGCCCGTGCAGCCGGTGGACGACGAGCGGCAGTCGCGCGTCCTCGACCGCACTCGCGGCGCGCTCGATCTCGGCGACGCCGGGCAGAAAGGCGAGCATGTCTCCCTCGGCTTCGTCGCCCATCGCCTGCCGCACCGCTCCGACGATGCTCGCCTCCAGCCGGTCCTCGGCGCGGCGGCCGATATGGCGGATGTCGAGCGGCCAGCTCTTGCCCTCGCTCTTCACCACCGGCGCGTTGCCGAGCAGCGCGCCGAAGCGCGCGCCGTCGAGCGTCGCCGACATGGCGACGAGGCGCAAGTCGTCGCGCAGCCCCTGTTGCGCGTCGATCGCCAGCGCGAGCGCGAAATCGCCGTCGAGGCTGCGTTCGTGGACTTCGTCGAACAGCACCGCCGACACGCCCGCCAGTTCGGGGTCGTCGAGGATGCGGTTGCGGAACAGGCCGGGGGTCATCACCAGCAACCGGGTCGCGTTCGACTGCTTGCTGTCGAGCCGCGTCGCATAGCCGACCAGGCCGCCGACCGGCGTGCCCATTTCTTCCGAGATCCGCTCGGCGGCGGCGCGCGCAGCCAGACGGCGCGGCGACAGCAGCCACACCGCGCCCTTGCACCACGGCTGGTCGAGGATCGCCGGAGCGACGCGCGTCGTCTTGCCCGCGCCCGGCGGCGCGACGACGACCGCATTGGGCTTCAGCGTCAGCGCCGCCATGATATCGGGCAGCACGGCGTCGATCGGCAGGTGCAGGGTCATGTTCGTGTCGACGGATTGCCGATGTCGAAATTAAGCCGGTACGCCTCCGCCGCGAGCCGTTCGACGACCGCGGGATCGACCTCGGTCGCCTCGGTCATCACCAGGTTGCCGAGCTCATATTTGCCGCTCGCCCTGATCCGCGGCTCGATGCCGCGCAGCCTTTTGCCACGCCAGAAACCGAGCAGCACGCGATGCGCCTCGGCGCGGATCAGGATGCACGGCCCGTTCGCCATGAAGACAAGATTGGTCCATTTGATCGTCTCGTCGAACGCGGCGGCGCGCATCACCGCAGCGCGGAGCATGGTGCAGCGTTCGAACTGCCACCCCGAAAGCGCGGCGATATAGGCGTCGGGGCTTTCCGCCGCTGGGCCCGTCATCGCCATCGCCGCGCCTCAATAAGCGCGCGCGACCGCGAAGGCGACCGCTTCGGTCAGCGCCGACTTCGCCTGGCTGGCGCGGAAGCCGCCGATCGCGTCGACCGCGCGCTGGCCGTAATGGCGCGCGCGCGCCAGCGTGTCGGCGATCGCGTCATGCTTGTGCAGCAGGCTGGTCGCATGGGCGAGGTCCTCGTCCGACGTGCGGTGGCCGACGATCGCGAGTTTCCAGAACTCGCGCTCCTCGGGCGTACCGCGCGCATAAGCGAGGATGACCGGCAAGGTGACCTTGCCGTCGCGGAAATCGTCGCCGACACCCTTGCCCATCGTCTCGGCATCCGAAACATAGTCGATCGCGTCGTCGACGAGCTGGAAGGCGATGCCGAGGTTGCGGCCATAGGCGTCGAGTGCCGCCTCGGTAGCGTCGTCGCGCTCGGCCACCACAGCGGCGATCTTGCACGCCGCCGCGAACAGTTCGGCGGTCTTGGCGTTGATGATCGCGAGATACTGGTCTTCGCTCGTCTCGATCCGGCGCTGCGCCGACAGCTGGTTGACCTCGCCCTCGGCGATCACCGCCGACGCGCGGCTCAGGATCTTCAGTACCTTGAGCGAGCCGTCCTCGACCATCACCTCGAAGGCACGGCTGAACAGGAAGTCGCCGACCAGCACCGACGCGCTGTTGCCCCAGATCAGGTTCGCGGTCTTGCGCCCGCGACGCAGATCGGATCCGTCGACGACATCGTCGTGGAGCAAGGTCGCGGTGTGGATGAACTCGACCGCGGCGGCGAGCTTGCAGTGGCGGCGCCCCGGATAGTCGAGCAGCTTGCCGCACGCGAGCGTCAGCATCGGCCGCATGCGCTTGCCGCCGCCCGCGATCAGATGCCCGGCGAGTTCGGGGATCAGCGGCACTTCGGACTGCATGCGATCCAGAATGACCGCATTGACCTCGTTCATGTCGGCGGCGACGAGCGCCATCATCGGGTCGAGCGAAGGCGGCGTGTCGCCGTGAAGACGGTAGATTTCGGCACTCATGACGCGGCGACCCTTGGCCCCGCAAAGGCCAATTTGCAACGACTTTCGGCTTGCCAGCGCCCCCTGCCGGGTGCCAAGCGGGCCGTGCATAAGAGGAGCCGCACATGGACGACCAACTCAGCCGTTACCGCCAGAGCATCGACAATATCGACGCGGCGCTCGTCTATATGCTCGCCGAGCGCTTCAAGGTGACCAAGGCGGTCGGCGAACTCAAGGGGAAGGGCGGCCTGCCCCCCGCCGATCCGCTACGCGAGGAGCGCCAGATCGGGCGGCTGCGCGAACTGGCGCGCGACGCCGACCTCGACCCCGAATTCAGCGAGAAATTCCTGCGCTTCATCATCGACGAGGTGATCCGCCACCACAAGCAGGCGAAGCGGGAGCAGGAAGCATGAGCCTCGACCACCCGATTTTCGCCAAATGGCCCGCCGCGCATCCCGACCGGCTCCAGCTTTTCTCCGCGCCGACCCCGAACGGGGTCAAGGTCGGCATCATGCTCGAAGAGACCGGCCTGCCCTATGAGCCGCACCGCATCGACATCATGGCGAACGAAAGCCACGACCCCGCCTTCCTCGCGCTCAACCCCAATGGCAAGATCCCGGCGATCTACGACCCCGACGGGCCCGGCGGCAAGCCGCTCGCGCTGTTCGAATCGGGCGCGATCCTGATCTATCTCGCCGACAAGACCGGCCGGTTCCTCTCGGCCGATCCCGCGACGCGCTATGAGACGATCCAGTGGCTGATGTGGCAGATGGGCGGCGCCGGGCCGATATTCGGCCAGCTCGGCTTTTTCCACCGCTTCGCCGGCAAGGACTATGCGGACAAGCGCCCGCGCGACCGCTACGCGACCGAATCGGCGCGACTGCTCGGCGTGCTCGACGAGCGGCTGGCGACGCGCGAGTGGATCATCGACGAAGGCTACAGCATCGCCGACATTTCGCTGCTCGGCTGGGTCCGCAACCTGATCGGTTTCTACGATGCCGCCGAGATCGTCGGGTTCGAACGCTTCGGCCATGTGCAGCGCTGGCTCGACGCCGGGCTGGCGCGGCCGGGCGTGCAGCGCGGATTGGTGGTAACCGCTGCCTGAGGCGGGTTTCGACCGTTAGTCGCCGATAGAGATGCGCACCCCGGCGAAAGCCGGGGCCCAGAATGCCGACACGAACCCGGCGTGTTTCTGCAATGGACCCCGGCTTTCGCCGGGGAGCACGGAGGGCGGACTTCGGTCATTTTCCGTCATCCCGGCGAAGGCCGGGATGACGACTGGAAATGGACGAGTCCGCTTCCCACCCCAAAACCGACCTTTGCCCTACCCCGCCGGCAGTCTGAGCCGCACGAGCAGCCCGCCCAGATCCTCGCTCTCCTCGAGCGCGATGCTGCCGCCGTAGATTTCGGCGACGTCGCGCACGATCGCAAGGCCGAGCCCAGTGCCGGGCTTGTTGCTGTCGAGGCGGACGCCGCGGTCGATGACGCGGACGCGGTCGGTCGGCGAAATGCCCGGGCCGTCATCCTCGACGAGGATTTCGGCCATGCCTCCCTCGCGGCGGACGGTAACGAACACACTGCCCCCGCCATATTTGGCGGCATTTTCGAGCAGGTTGCCGATCAGCTCGTCGAGATCCTGCCGTTCGACGCGCGCGACCAGCGCCGGATCGCCTTCGGCGTCGAGCCGCACGTCGGGATAGAGCAAGGCTACCGCGCGCGAGACGCTGTCGACGCTGTCGCGGACGTTCGCGCGCGCCTGCGTCGACCCGCGACGGCCGACGGCGCGCGCGCGCGCGAGGTGGTGCTCGACCTGTCGCTGCATCGTCGCGGCCTCGCGCCGCACCGTTTCGGCGAGCGGCGAGGTATCGCCCGTGGCGCTGTTGACGAGCACCGTCAGCGGCGTCTTGAGCGCGTGCGCGAGGTTGCCCGCATGGAGCCGCGCTTCCTCGGCCTGTTTCTCGTTGTGCGCGAGCAGCGCGTTGAGTTCATCGACCATCGGCTGCACTTCGAGCGGTAGCGGCGCGACGACGCGGCGCTGCTGCCCGCCGCGCATCGCGGCGATCGCGCGGCGGATGTGACGCAGCGGCCACAGGCCGTAGAAGGTCTGGAGCGCCGCCAGCACGATCAGCCCGAGCCCGAGCAGCGCAAGGCTGGGGACGAGCGTCTGCCGCACCGCGCGGTTCTGAAGATCGAGCGCCTCGCGCGACTGGGCGATCTGGAAGCGCCAGTTGACCTTGCTGCCCGGAAGGATGACGTTGCGTTCAAGCACGCGAAGCTCCTCGTCGGGAAATTGCGCGCTGTCATAGGTGTGGATGTCATTGTCGATATGCGGCACCGGCGCCTTGAGCGTGCGTTCCCACAGCGAGCGCGAGCGATACGGCTCCTGATTGCCGCCGCTGATCTGCCAGTAGAGGCCCGAATAGGGTTCGAGGAACCGCTGGTCGCCGAGCGGCTCGATCAGCCGCACCTCGCCGTCGGGGCCGATTTCCGACGAGCGGATCATCGCGATCAGCACATATTCGAGGCTCGAATCGAAATTGCGCGTGATCGCGCCGGTCAGCACGCGGTCGAGCGCGAACCCGCCGCCGATCAGCAGCACCGATATCCACAGCGCCGCGATCGCGATCATGCGCCGCGCGAGCGAGCCGGTGATCCGGCTCGCCAGCACGACCGGCTTCACCGCCTCCCCGGCGCCGGTCGTATCGATCGGGGCAGCTTCGGCGTCGGCCATGGCCGGCCGGCTCAGCCCTGCGGGTCGTCGAGCTGGTAGCCGAGACCGCGGATGGTGGTGATGATGTCGGCGCCCAGCTTTTTGCGGATGCGCGTCACGAACACCTCGATCGTGTTCGAATCGCGATCGAAGTCCTGATCATAGATATGCTCGATCAGCTCGGTGCGCGACACGACCTTGCCCTTGTGATGGAGCAGATAGGACAGCAGCTTATATTCCTGCGCGGTGAGCTTGACCGGCGCGCCGTCGAGCGTGACGCGGCCCGAACGCGTGTCGAGCCGCACGCTGCCCGCGATCAGTTCGCTGGACGCATTGCCCGACGCACGGCGGATCAGCGCGCGCAGGCGTGCGATCAGTTCCTCGGTCTGGAACGGCTTGGCGAGATAATCGTCGGCACCGGCATCGAGTCCGGCGACCTTGTCCGACCAGCTGTCGCGCGCGGTGAGCACCAGCACAGGAAAATTGCGCTTTTCCTTGCGCCAGCGGTCGAGCACGGTCAGCCCGTCGATTTCGGGCAGCCCGAGATCAAGGATCGCCGCATCATAGGTTTCGGTCGAGCCGAGAAAATGCCCGTCTTCGCCGTCGGTCGCCAGATCGACGGCATAGCCGGCTCCTTCCAGCGTCGCTTTCAGTTGCGGACCCAGCGTGGGTTCGTCTTCGACAATCAAAATCCGCATGCGCACGCCTTTCCTTCGCGCCGGTGGTATCCGGCATCTGTCGACCGTTGTGTATCACCCGCAACGGCCATCGCAAATTGTCGTTGCAGGAATGTCAGGGTTTGCGGCCGACGATCCGTCCGGTCCGCGCGTCGACATAGACGACGACGACCTGGCTGCCATCCATGAATTTGAGCGCATAGACCATTCGCTGCGCGTCGAACTGCGGCCCGCCGAGATAGGTCATGTCGCTGTAAGGCGGGCGCGACTTGACGTCGGCGATCAGCCGGTTGAGCGGAATGACCTTCCCCTGCGCGGCGGCTTCGCGCAGATGATCCTGATCGCGGTCGCCGCGCGCTTCGGCGGGGCTTCCCGCGGCGACGAGCAACAGGGCAGAGGCCAGTGAAGTGGTCAGAGTGCGGAACATGGCCGGATTCCTAATGCGAATGCATTGAATAGGCGATGAATGGGCTGGTCATCCGGGGTTTTGCCCCGGCGCCGTGGTGGGCGCGACAGGGATTGAACCTGTGACCCCACCCGTGTGAAGGGTGTGCTCTACCGCTGAGCTACGCGCCCGTCCCGGACCGAAGCGGCAGCGCCGCGTCCGAAAGCCGGACGTCCATAGCCGCTGCGGCGGCGATTGCAACGGCGATTTTGCCAATAAAGGCCCCTCAAAACAAATCGGGCCGCAGCTTGCGCCGCGGCCCGAGATGTTTTTCACCAAAAGGTAGCGCCAAGCTTAGTTGACGGCATCCTTGAGGGCCTTGCCGGCCTTGAACTTCGGCTGGTTCGACGCCGCGATGGTCATCGTTTCGCCGGTGCGCGGGTTGCGGCCGGTCGACGCCTTGCGCTGGCTGACGGCAAAGGTGCCGAAGCCGACGAGACGGACTTCGCCGCCCTTCTTGAGCGAGCCGGTGATCGCGTCGAAGACCGCTTCGACCGCCTTGCTCGCGTCACCCTTGGTCAGGCCGCTCGAGTCAGCGACGGCGGCGATCAGGTCTTGTTTGTTCATGCCTAAGGAACCCCTGTGGATTGTTGAATGAATGATTCATGGCCCGGAGCCATGGCGCGCCACTAACGATGTTTAGCCATGCCTTGTCAAAGCAAAAAATGGCCGGAAACTCCATAAAATGACGATTTTGCGACGAAGAGTGCGTTCGCTGCCGACCAAGGTCAGTGGCGAATCGCGCTCTCGGGGTCGGTCGCGGTCGCGATCGGCGGCGACGCCGCCAATTCGTCGGCCTCGGTCCACTCGATCGGCTCGACCGGCGCGACGAGGGCTTCGGCCAGAACCTGGTCGACGTGGCTGACCGGAACGATGCGCAACCCTTCGGTGATGTTCTTCGGAATCTCGACCAGATCCTTCTCATTTTCCTCGGGAATCAGGACGGTCTTGATCCCGCCGCGCAGCGCCGCGAGCAGCTTTTCCTTGAGCCCGCCGATCGCCAGGACGCGGCCGCGCAGCGTCACTTCGCCCGTCATCGCAACGTCCTTGCGCACCGCGATGCCGGTGAGCGTCGAGATCATCGCGGTGACCATGCCGACGCCCGCCGACGGACCATCCTTGGGAACCGCCCCTTCGGGCAGGTGGATGTGGATGTCCTTGCGCGCGAACAGGCTGGGCTTGATGCCGTAGGACGGCGCGCGCGCCTTCACGAACGACAGCGCCGCCTGCACCGATTCGGTCATCACCTCGCCGAGCTTGCCCGTGGTGCGCACCTGCCCCTTGCCCGATGCGGTCACCGCCTCGATCGTGAGCAATTCGCCGCCGACCTCGGTCCAGGCGAGCCCGGTGACGGCGCCGATCTGGTCCTCGAGATCGCTGATGCCGTGCTTGTATTTCCGAACGCCCGAGAAGTCGGCGAGATTTTCGGGCGTGATCACCACGCTTTCGATCTTGCCCTCGAGGATGCGGCGCAGCGCCTTGCGCGCGAGCTTGGCGATCTCGCGCTCGAGCGTGCGCACGCCGGCTTCGCGGGTGTAGTAACGGATGAGGTCGCGCAGGCCTTCGTCGGTCAGCTCGAACTCGCCGGCCTTCAGCCCGTGCGCCTCGACCTGCTTCGCGATCAGGTGACGCTTGGCGATCTCGACCTTCTCATCCTCGGTATAGCCTTCGAGCCGGATGATCTCCATGCGGTCGAGCAGCGGCTGCGGCAGGTTGAGCGAGTTTGCCGTGGTGACGAACATGATGTCGCTGAGGTCGACGTCGATTTCCAGATAATGGTCCTGGAACTTCGCATTCTGTTCGGGGTCGAGCACCTCGAGCAGCGCCGAGGCCGGATCGCCGCGGAAGTCCTGACCCAGCTTGTCGATCTCGTCGAGCAGGAACAGCGGGTTCATCGTGCCCGCCTTCTTGAGGTTGGTCACGATCTTGCCCGGCAGCGAGCCGATATAGGTGCGGCGGTGGCCGCGGATTTCGGCCTCGTCGCGCACGCCGCCGAGCGACTGGCGCACGAATTCGCGGCCGGTCGCCTTCGCGATGCTGCGGCCGAGCGAGGTCTTGCCGACCCCCGGGGGGCCGACGAGGCACAGGATCGGGCCCTTGAGCTTGTTGGTACGCGCCTGCACCGCCAGATATTCGACAATGCGGTCCTTGACCTTTTCGAGCGCGAAATGGTCGGCGTCGAGAATGTCCTGCGCCTTGGCGATATCCTTCTTGAGCTTCGACTTCTTGCCCCACGGCAGGCCGATCAGCGTGTCGAGATAGTTGCGCACGACGGTGGCCTCGGCCGACATCGGCGCCATCGCGCGCAGCTTCTTGAGCTCCGCCTGCGCCTTGGCCTTGGCTTCCTTGGGCATTTTCATGCCTTCGATCTTGGCCGCGAGTTCGGCGAGGTCGTCGCCGCCCTCGCCATTGTCGTTGCCGAGCTCGCGCTGGATCGCCTTGAGCTGCTCGTTCAGATAATATTCGCGCTGGCTCTTTTCCATCTGGCGCTTCACGCGGCCGCGGATCTTCTTTTCGACCTGCAGCACGCCGAGTTCGCCCTCCATGAAGGCGAAGACCATTTCGAGCCGCTTGGCGGGCGCGTCCTCGACGAGCAGCGCCTGCTTGTCGGACACCTTGATGTTGAGATTGCCCGCGACCGAATCGGCGAGGCGCGAGGCATCGTCGATCTGCGACAGCTGGACCGCGGTTTCGGCGGGCATCTTCTTGTTGAGCTTGGCGTAGTTTTCGAACTGGTCGACCACCGAACGCATCAGCGCGGCGGTATCGACGCTGTCATCCTCGGCATCGGCGACCGCGGTCACATGCGCGAGCACCGCCTTGTCGTCATTTTCGAGGCCGACGAGCTTCGCGCGTTCCTTGCCCTCGACGAGCACGCGGACGGTGCCGTCGGGCAGCTTGAGCAGCTGGAGGACGGTCGCGATCACGCCGACGTCGTACAGGTCGTCGCGCTGCGGATCGTCTTCGCCCGGATCGAGCTGGGCGACGAGGAAAATCTCCTTGTCGGCTTCCATCGCGACTTCGAGCGCGGCGACCGAGCGGTCGCGGCCGACGAACAGCGGCACGATCATGTGCGGAAAGACGACGATGTCGCGCAGCGGCAACAGGGGAAAAGTCTGGCTCATCATGGCTCCTGGACAAGCGCCCGCGATCGGCACGCCGTCCTCAAAATAGGATGGTCATGGCTAATATGGCGTAACTTGCGCCGCATTCAATGTCGCTGAGGTGAACGGGAGGTTCGGGCGGCGCCCCCGCGCAGGCACGGCACGGCACGCGCGATGGATCAAAACGGCAGCTTGAAACCCGGGGGCAGCGGCAGGCCGCTCGTCATCCTGCCCATTTCCTCGTTGCTCGCGGCATCGGCCTTTTCGCGCGCATCGTTGAACGCCGCGGCGAGCAGGTCCTCGAGCATCTGCTTGTCCGCGGGCACCATCAGGCTGTCGTCGATCGCGATCGCCTTGATGCGCCCCTTGGCGCTGGCGCGGATCTTCACGAGCCCGCCGCCCGACACGCCCTCGACCTCGACGCTGTCGAGCTTCGCCTGCGCCTCCTGCATCTGGGCCTGAACGGTGGCGGCCGCTTCCTGCGCCGCCTTGAGCATTTCTTCCATCGACTTCATGACGTGGACCTATGGCGATTGTCGTCGTCTTCGACAAGCCTTGCGTCGGGAAAAGCCGCCAGGGCGGCCTTGACGACAGGCAGTTCGCGGATGCGCTGGTCGTTGTCGGCGAGGCTCGCGGCACGCACCTGACCGAGGCTCGGCCGCCCTTCGCCCTCGCCGGCGCGCACCTGCCAGCGACTGCCCGTGGCGGCGAGCATGGCCTCGCCAAGGTCGCGCGCAAAACCGCCTTCGAGCGCCGGCACCGCCGCAAAGACGAGCAGCCCGGGTTCGAGCTCAAGGATTCGCATATGATCGTAAACATCGACCGCAAGTCGATGATTTCCGGTACTTTCGAGCAACTGGTGAATCTGCGCCACGGTGAGCGCCGTCGCGGGCGCCTCGGGCACTGCAGCGGCGGCCTCGGCCGCGACCGGTTCGGCCGCGAGCGGCTCGGCAGCTGGCGGCGCGGCGTTCGCGGCGGCTGCACCGGCAGGTCCAGCGGCGGGCATCGCCAGGGGCATCGTCGGAAAATGGCCCGTTTCGAGCAATTTCGCGAGCTCGCCCGGGTCGGGCATCGACGCCGCGTAGATCACGCGCAGCAGCAGCATTTCGAGATGTTCGAGCGGATTGTTCGCGCGCAGCACCTCGTCGTGCCCCTTGAGCAGCAATTGCCACAGCCGGTTGAGCGGCGCGAAACCCAGCTTCTGCGCCCAGTCGGCGATGCGCTCGCGGTCGGTCGCGGCAAGCGCCGGATCCTCGTGGCGCGACACTTTCGCGAGCGTCACCGCATGGGTCAGGTCCATCAGCCCGCGCACCATCGCGACGGGTTCGATCCCCAGCGCATATTGCGCGCGCGCCAGGTCGATCGCCCCGCCCGCATCGCCCTCGAGGATCGCCGCCATCAGCGACGCGATCGACGAACGGTCCGACAGGCCGAGCATCACGCGCACCTGATCGGCGCTCACCTTGCCGCCGCCCCCCGCGCCTCCGGATTCCAGGTCGGCGTGCGCGATCGCCTGGTCGAGGATCGACAGTCCGTCGCGCACCGACCCCTCGGCGGCGTTGGCGATCAGCCATACGGCGGGGGCTTCGGCCTCGACGCCTTCCTTTTGCAGGATCGCGCTGAAATGCGCGAACAGCATGTCGGGGGTGATGCGGCGCAGGTCGAAACGCTGGCAGCGCGACAGCACCGTCACCGGCACCTTGTTCACTTCGGTGGTCGCGAACAGGAATTTGACGTGCGGCGGCGGCTCTTCGAGCGTTTTCAGAAGCGCATTGAAGGCGTTACGCGACAGCATGTGCACTTCGTCGATGATGTAGATCTTGTAGCGCGCCGACACCGCGGCGTAACGCACCGCCTCGATGATCTCGCGCACGTCGTCGACGCCGGTGTTCGACGCGGCGTCCATCTCGATCACGTCGATGTGGCGCCCCTCGGTGATCGCGCGGCACGGTTCGCACACACCGCACGGGTCGATCGTCGGTCCGCCGTGCCCGTCGGGCCCGATGCAGTTGAGCGCCTTGGCGATCAGGCGCGCGGTCGAGGTCTTGCCCACCCCGCGCACCCCGGTCATCAGGAAGGCATGCGCCAGCCGGTCGCGCGCGATCGCATTGCCCAGCGTCTTGACCATCGCATCCTGTCCGATCAGCTCGGCAAAGGTCTGCGGGCGATATTTGCGCGCAAGCACACGGTACGGCCCCGACGAGGCCGCGGGCGCGGGTGACTCGGGCAAATCCATGCCCAGCATCGTCGGTTCGTCGTCGGCGGAATCGCTCATGCGAACCGTATTAGGGACGAGCCGCACGCTTGTCGAAGGGGAATGCGGGTGAGAGCGCCCTTGCGGCGGCCCTGCCCGCTCTTGCCGGCGATGTGGTGAGGGTGGGAGCCGGAACGACCCGCAGCGAATTCGTTGCGGCTGCTTCCTTCCGGACCTGACCGGGTTGGCGAAGACTGCGTCCGCCCGACTCCCGCCGCGCATATGGCGGCGGCGGACGCGAAATGCAAGCCGGTGGGTCGCGATCGTCGATGGGAGCTTTGGGGTGGGGAAGCGGACTCATCTCCTGCCTTCGTCATCCCGGACCTGATCCGGGATCCATGGCAGCGTCGAAGTCATGGACCCCGGATCAGGTCCGGGGTGACGATGAAAGACCGGCCCGTAGCCGGTCGAGGCGATCGCGTTCCTCCCTGTCGCGCGGCGATGGGGAGGTGGCAGCGGCGTCAGCCGCTGACGGAGGGGCAGACGCCGTCAGGCGTCGCGCGGCCTTTCGGCCCCTCCACCACTCGCTGCGCGAGCGGTCCCCCTCCCCATGGCTTCGCCACAGGGAGGATTTATGTCTGCAATCGGTCGTTTGCTGTCATCGCATCCAGATCGGCGGCCAGCGACGCAAATGGGATGGAAAGCGGAGGTTAAGCCGATCCGGCGACGATGCCCGATTCGCGTTGAGAAAATCTGGGCCATTCGAGCACCGCAAATGCGAATCCGGACATGAAGGATGCCACCGGAAGCAGAGCGCCCCGCGACCAATTGATAGCGGGGAATAGACCGGTCATGTAGAACTCAAAAAGGTACATGCTGGCGCCCGTCCCAACTAAGCACCCTAAGGTGAGAACCGCCGCTCGCCGCCGCCCCGTGATTGATAGCAGGCGGACCAGACCTATGCCCGCGAAAGCAATGGGAGCCGTTGTTCCGCCTATGACACCAAGCCACAACAAAAATTCCCAGCCAAACACCAAAACGTGCACGTTCCAAAGCGCATAAACCAGCGCGGCCGTAACGGCTGCCAAAGCTGTTTGAGCCAGGGCCGTAGCTCCCCAATAGCCGTAGCTCGTCATCACCGTCGCCCTCCGCTTCCTCGCATTATCATGCCAATTACAAACGCCCGCAACCGGTCGGAGGCGGTCGCTCCCGGTCAGCGCGGCCCTTGCATATTGCGGCTTTCGGCGGGGATATGGACGGTCAGCCCGTCGAGGTCATCGGTCAGGACGATCTGGCACGACAGGCGGCTGGTGCGGCGCGCGCCGGCGGCGAGGTCGAGCATATCCTCTTCCATCTCGCTCGCTTCGGGCAGCCGGTCGAAGTCGGCCTTGTCGACGATCACGTGACAGGTCGAGCAGGCCATCTGCCCCTCGCACGTCCCTTCGAGCGGCATCAGATGCGCTTGCGCGACATCGAGCAGGATGCTGCCCGGCGCGGCATCGACCTCGGTCCGCCCCTTGCCGTCGGCGTGGATGAAGGTGACGCGCATCAATTCACTCCCTGAAGGCGGGCGGCATCCTTGATGGCGTTGATGCCGTCGCGCAGTTCCTGCTCGCTGGTATACCGCCCCCAGCCGAGGCGGATCGAGGCGCGCGCGTCGGCTTCGCGCACCCCCATTGCGCGCAAGACATGGCTGACCTTGCCCGACCCGCTGCCGCACGCGCTGCCGAGCGAAAAGGCGACGTCGCGCGCGTCGGACATCAGGCGAAGGCCGTTCACACCCTCGCGACGGATGTTGAGATTGCCGTGGTAGCGCCGCTCGGCCGATCCGTTGATCGTCCATTCGGGAAGCATGTCGGTCGCCAGCGACCAGAGCCGCTCGGCGTGCGCGGCATCCGCATCGAAGCGTTCGGCCGCGAGCGCGGCGGCGGCGCCGAAGCCGGCGCAGAGCGCGGGCGACACGGTGCCCGACCGCATTCCCTGTTCCTGTGCGCCGCCGAACATCAGCGGGGGCAGGTCGACCCCGTCGCGGACCCACAAGGCACCGATGCCCTTGGGCCCGTGGATCTTGTGCGCCGACAGCGCGATCAGGTCGGCGTCACCTGGGATCGCGACGCGGCCATAGCCCTGCACCGCGTCGCACAGCAGCAGGCTGTTCCTGGCATGCGCGGCGGCAGCGAAATCGGCGACCGGCTGGATCGTGCCGACCTCGTTGTTGACCAGCATCGTCGCGACGATGCCGCCCTCGGGGATCAGCGCGGCGTCGGGCGCCAGCGCCACCCCCGCGCCATCGACCGGCAGGATCGCCGCGTTCAGCCGTTCGAGGCATTGCAGCGACGCGGCATGTTCGATGCTCAGCCCCGCGACGCCGCCCGGCATCGCCTCAGCGCCGCGCAGCAACGCCCAGTTGAGCGCCTCGGTCGCGCCCGAGGTGAAGAAAACCCGCCCGCCCCGGGGCAGCAGCGCCGCGACCTGGTCGCGTGCGACCTCGACCGCGGCGGCGGCGGCGCGACCGGCCTTGTGCGTGCTCGACGGGTTGGCGAACCCGTTACCCTGCCCCGGCCCCTCGAGCCAGCGCAGCATCGCTTCGCGCGCCTCGGGAGCGAGCGGCGTCGTGGCCTGATAATCGAGGTAGATCATGCGCGGCATTTGCCCCCTAAACCCGTTCGTGTCGAGCATAGTCGAGACACATTTGGGTCGCACATGCCTTCGCGTGTCGTGACTTCGCGCGACACGAACGGAGAAGGGTTGGCCGGAATCCGCCACCTCTATTGCGAACGATTCGCAAAAGTTGCATGTTGAGACCTATTTTCTATATAGGCGCGTGTCCTCGCTCCGCCACCCCGCCGTCCGGCGAATCGGTGGCAAGCCCCAGAAACATAAAGGTGCGCCCATGCCCGACGTGATTTTCCCCGGCCCCGAAGGCCGTATCGAAGGCCGTTTCTCGCCGCCGCCGCGCCCGCGCGCGCCCGTCGCGCTGATCCTGCACCCGCACCCGCAGGGCGGCGGCACGATGAACGACCGCATCACGCAGGCGATGTACAAGAGCTTCGTCGCGCGCGGCTTTGCGGTGCTGCGCTTCAACTTCCGCGGCGTCGGCCGCAGCCAGGGCACGTTCGACAACGGCATCGGCGAACTCAGCGACGCCGCCTCGGCGCTCGACTGGGTCCAGTCGATCCATCCCGAGGCGCAGACCACGTGGATCGCGGGCTTCAGCTTCGGCGCGTGGATCGGCATGCAGCTGTTGATGCGCCGCCCCGAAATCCGCGGCTTCCTGTCGGTCGCACCGCCGGCGAACATGTACGACTTCAGCTTCCTCGCCCCCTGCCCCTCGTCGGGCATCATCGTCGCGGGCGGGCAGGACGAGATCGTGCCGCCGAACGCCGTGCAGAAACTGGTCGACAAGCTGCGCACGCAGAAGGGGATCACGATCCATCACGACGAGATTCCGCGCGCGAACCATTTCTTCGAGCATGAACTCGACCAGCTGATGAAGTCGCTCGACAATTATCTCGACATGCGGCTCGCGCCCGATTCGCCGATCCGCTGACATTCTGTTCCTCCCCGTGCCGCAAGCATGGGGAGGATTTTCATTTCGTCGGGATCATCCAGATCGCGACATTGGCGAACATCACCAGCGCCGCGATGATCATCAGCAGCGCGCGACGCCGGTCGCCGCTGCGGAACACGAACAGCGAACCGACGAGCAGCGCAAGCCCGCCCAGCATCAGGATCGAAAGCAGAAGGTCGCCCATGCGACCGTCGCTTAGGGCGACGCGCCCGGGCGGTCAAACGGGCAATATGACAAAAGTGCTGCAAAAAGGCGCCGCGGCTTATGGCAAAGTCGAGCGCCTTCGCCTAAAGCGCGCTCACCGATTCCCTCCAGCCCAGCGGGAGCCCGCGCCGATGCGCATCGCGATTGCATCCGACCACGCCGCCTACGAACTCAAGGCCCAGCTCGCCGACTGGCTGCGCGCCGAAGGCCATGAGGTCGAGGACCTCGGCACCAACGGACCCGACAGCGTCGACTACCCCGATTACGGCTATCGCCTTGCCGAAGCGGTGGCGACCGGGGCGGCCGAAAAGGGCGTCGCGCTGTGCGGGTCGGGGATCGGCATCTCGATCTCGGTCAACCGCAACCCCGCGTGCCGCTGTGCGCTCGTGTCCGAACCGCTGTCGGCGAAGCTCGCGCGCGAACATAATGACGCGAACGTGATCGCAATGGGCGCGCGCCTGACCGGCATCGACATGGCCAAGGCGTGCCTGACCGCCTTCCTGAGCACCGGCTTCGCGGGCGACCGTCACGCGCGCCGCGTCGACAAGCTTTCCCACCCTCCCCAACTGGAGACCAGCCGATGACCACAGAAACGCTCGACAAGCCCATCAAATCGGCCGGCTATTTCACCGACGGCGTCGACAAGGTCGATCCCGCGGTCGCCGCGGCGATGAAGCATGAACTCGACCGCGAGCAGCACCAGATCGAACTGATCGCATCGGAAAACATCGTCTCTAAGGCCGTGCTCGAAGCGCAGGGCAGCGTCTTCACCAACAAATATGCCGAAGGCTATCCTGGCCGCCGCTATTATCAGGGTTGCGGCCCGTCGGACGAGGTCGAGACGCTGGCGATCGACCGTGCCAAGAAGCTGTTCGACTGCAATTTCGCGAACGTCCAGCCGCACTCGGGCGCGCAGGCGAACGGCGCGGTGATGCTCGCGCTGACCAAGCCCGGCGCGACGATCCTCGGCATGAGCCTCGACGCCGGCGGCCACCTGACCCACGGCGCGGCTCCGGCGATGTCGGGCAAATGGTATAACGCCATCCAATATGGCGTGCGCCCCGACGACCATCTCGTCGATTTCGACCAGGTCGAGGCGCTGGCCAAGGAACACCGCCCGACGCTGATCATCGCGGGCGGTTCGGCCTATCCGCGCACGCTCGACTTCGCGCGCTTCCGCGCGATCGCCGACGATGTCGGCGCGCTGCTGATGGTCGACATGGCGCATTTCGCGGGGCTCGTCGCCGGCGGCGCGCATCCGTCGCCGATGGAGCATGCGCATGTCGTCACCACCACGACGCACAAGACGCTGCGCGGCCCGCGCGGCGGCATGATCCTGACCAATGACGAAGCGATTGCGAAGCGCATCAATTCGGCGGTTTTCCCCGGGCTTCAGGGCGGCCCGCTGATGCACGTCATCGCCGCCAAGGCGGTCGCGTTCGGCGAAGCACTGCGCCCCGAGTTCAAGGATTATGCCAAGGCGACGATCGCCAACGCACAGGCACTCGCCAACCGGCTGCAGGCGCGCGGCGCCGATGTGGTCGCGGGCGGCACCGACACGCACCTCGCGCTGATCGACCTGCGCCCGCTCGGCGTCACCGGCCGCGACGCCGACGAGGCGCTCGAGCGCAGCGCGATCACCTGCAACAAGAACGGCATCCCGTTCGACCCGCTGCCGCCGATCAAGACCAGCGGCATCCGCGTCGGTTCGCCCGCGGGCACGACGCGCGGCTTCGGCATCGCCGAATTCGAGAAGATCGGCGATATGGTCGCCGACGTGCTCGAAGCGCTGCGCGACAAGGGCGAGCACGGCGACGCCGATGTCGAGGCCGATGTTCGCAAGCGCGTCCGCGCGCTGTGCGAGCGCTTCCCCATCTATCAGGGCTGATCCGGTGGCGCGCCAGCATCCCGAGGAGCCGACGCTTGCCGAGCTGACGATCGAAGAGATCAAGGCGATGGGCAAGCAAGGGATGGACCATCCCTCGACGCGGCCGGTGCTGATCGGCGGCGGCCTCGGCGCGGCGGCGAGCCTGATGCTCGACGTCGCGAGCTGGCCCGTGGGGATGTTCGCGGGCGCCGCGATCGCGCTGCTGATGCGGGTGAAACGCTGACCGATGCGCTGCCCCTATTGCGGACATGAAGACAGCCAGGTGAAGGACAGCCGTCCGACCGAGGACGGCGCGGCGATCCGCCGCCGCCGTCAGTGCGAGGATTGCGGCGCGCGCTTCACCACCTTCGAGCGCATCCAGCTGCGCGAAGTCGGGGTGCTCAAGGCCGACGGCGGCCGCGAGCCCTTCGACCGCGAGAAGCTGATGCGCAGCGTCCAGATCGCGTGCCGCAAGCGGCCGATCGACGGCGCGCGCATCGAACGGCTGGTGTCGGGAATCCAGCGTCAGCTCGAAACGTCGGGCGAGAATGAGGTCAAGGCGTCGCAGATCGGTGCGATGGTGATGGAGGCGCTCAAGGGTTTCGACAACGTCGCCTATATCCGCTTCGCCAGCGTCTATCGCGACTTCACCGAAGCCAAGGATTTCGAAGACTTTGCGTCGACGATCACCGAGGCCGCGAGGCCCGCGAAATGACCGCGGCGGCCCCGCCCCCCGTCATCGTCCTCGTCCGCCCCCAGCTCGGCGAGAATATCGGCAAGGCGGCGCGCGCGATGCTCAATTTCGGGCTGACCGAGCTGCGCCTCGTCGCCCCGCGCGACGGCTGGCCCAACCCCGACGCCGGGCCGGCGGCATCGGGGGCCGATATCGTGCTCGCCAATGCGGCGGTCTATGACAGCCTCGCCGCGGCGACGGCCGACTGCACGCACATCTATGCGACCACGGTGCGCAAGCGCGGCGTGACCAAGCCGGTGATGACGCCCGAAGCGGCGGCGACGCAGGTCCACGCGACCGCGGGCCGCTCGGCCTATGTCTTCGGCCCCGAACGCTCGGGGCTCGAAACCGACGATGTCGCGCTCGCGCACAGCATCGTGACCGTGCCGATCAACCCCGAATTCGGATCGCTCAACCTCGCGCAGGCGGTGATCCTGCTCGCCTATGAATGGTCGAAGGGGGTCGCGCTCGCGAGTCCGCCCGAAGCTCCGCTCGACCCGCCTGCCCCGCACGCCGAGCTGGAAGAGCTGATGCAGCATTTCGTCCGCGACCTCGACAAGGCGGGCTATTTCTTCCCTGCCGAACGGACCGATGCGACGCTGCGCACGCTGCGCACCACGTTGACCAAGACCGGCTGGTCGCACAACGATATCCGGATGATGCACGGCATCGTGACCGCGCTCGGACGCACGCCTCGCGCCCGATAGCCGGCATGCCGGCAGTGTCGGCGCGTGTGCAAATCCCCCGTTCAGGGACGACGACGCCCAGCCGAAGACCCCTTCAGTCCCCGGCGCGGATACGATCCCAGCGCACCGCTTCATAGGCGATCGACTGCTCGACCAGCTCGTTCCACACCGCGCGCAGCCGCGCGGGCTCTAGCCCGACGGCCTCAGCTTCGCTGGCGACATTGTCGAGCACCTGCGCCTTGCGCGCTTCGTCGCGCACCGCGCCGCGGTCGGACTTGATGCGCGCGGCGGCATCCATATATCCGAAACGGCGCACGAGCAGCGCGACGAGTTCGCGGTCGACCTGATCGACCCCGGCGCGCACGTCGGTCATCGTCTGGCAGTCGTCGGGAGATTTGGCGGCGGTCATGCGCGCAGCCTTTAGCGGCTTTTTCCGCGCTGTCGAGCCGTCCACGCCCCTTGACTCGGGGCCGCTCCCCGTCTAACCGCGCGCCTTCGCAATGGACCCCGCACCCCGGTGAAGCGGCGGTCGCATATGGAGCCTTCCATATGGTGCGACCCGGGACCCGCCGAAATCCTTCGGCACACAGCATATTGGAGACGACATATGTCGAAGCGCCAGAGCGCCAAGTATAAACTCGACCGCCGGATGGGCGAAAACATCTGGGGTCGCCCGAAGAGCCCGGTCAATCGTCGCGAATACGGCCCCGGCCAGCACGGCCAGCGCCGCAAGGGCAAGATGTCGGACTTCGGCATCCAGCTCCGCGCAAAGCAGAAGCTCAAGGGCTATTACGGCGATATCACCGAAAAGCAGTTCAAGAAGAACTATTTCGAAGCCAGCCGCATGAAGGGCGACACCGGTCAGAACCTGATCGGCCTGCTCGAGCGCCGCCTCGACGCGGTCGTCTACCGCTCGAAGTTCACCCCGACGATCTTCTCGGCGCGCCAGCTCGTCAGCCACGGCCACGTCTATGTCAACGGCGTGAAGTGCAACATCGCGAGCCGCCTCGTGAAGCCGGGCGACGAAATCACCCTCGGCAAGAAGGCGCAGGAAATGGCGCTGGTTGCCGAAGCGCAGAGCCTGCCCGAGCGCGACCTGCCCGAATATCTGTCGGTCGACGGCACCAAGGCGACCTACATCCGCGTCCCGACGCTCGACGAGGTCCCCTATCCGGTGAAGATGGAACCGAACCTGGTCGTCGAATTCTATTCGCGCTGATCCGGCGGTTCATCGCACGAAACAAAGGGGCGGTCCGGCAACGGGCCGCCCCTTTCGCATGTCCGCCGCTAGGGCAGCTGCAGCGCGTTTTTCAGGAAGGCGTCGGACCGGCGCAACATATCCGCCCGCGCGATCGAATCATGGATTTGATGATCCAGGCCCGGATAGGTCACGAACTCGACCGGCTTGCCCGCCTTCTTCAGCGCCGCTTCCATCGCTTTCGACTGTGAAATGTCGACGTTCAGGTCCTGGTCGCCGCTGAACAGCAGCACCGGCGCCTTGATCTGCGCCGCCTGCTGCGCCGGCGAGCCTTCGACGAGATGGGGCCCGGTCCCGATATAATCGCCGATGATCTTCGCATTGGTGAAATTGCCCGCCCGGCCGACCAGAGCCTTGAGGTCGGTCACCGGCGCGATCGCCACCGTCGCCTTGAAAAGATCCGGATCGAGCACCCCCGACTGGAGCGCCGCATATCCGCCATAGGACCAGCCGACCACAGCGAGTTTCGCAGGATCGGCGATGCCTTCCTTCACCATCCACCGCGCGGCGTCATTGACGTCTCCGACAGCGATCTTCCACGACTTGAAGCCGTTTTCGACATACCAGTCATCGCCATAACCCGCCGACCCGCGAAAATTGGGCTGGATCACCGCATAGCCCTGCGCGGCATAATATTGCGCCAGCCAGTCGAAGCCCCATTCGTCGCGCGCCGAAGGCCCGCCATGCGGCATCACGATCGCCGGCAGCTTTTTCGTCTCGCGACCCGGCGGCAGCGTCAGATAGGCGGGAATCATCGTGCCATCGGTGGCGGCATATTGCACCGGCTTCACCTCGGCTTGCGTCCGCCCCTCGAGTTCCGGCCGCGCGAGCGCCACTTCGTTCAGCTGCCGGCTCGTCTTGTCATAGACATAGTAGCGGCCAGGATCGATATCGCTGCCCGCAAAGAGCAGCAGCCGGCTTTCGTCACGACTGGCATCGACGAAGCGGATGAGGGGTAGGCCGGGCAGCGCCTTTTGCAGCCTCCCCGCAAGCGCCGCATATTCGGGGTCGAACAGCTTATGCTCCGGCTTGTCGGTCGAATAGGCAACACCGATCACCCGCCCCGTTCGGCCGATCCGCAGCACTTCACCCGCATCGACCTGATCGTGCGCGAACAACAATTCCTCGGTCGCCGTTTCGCCCAGCGTAACGGCGTAGACCGCGCTACGTCCATCCTTGTCCTTGAAACCATAAGCAAGGTTGCGCTTGCCGTCGACCGCAACGGGGACGAACGCATCCCCGTCGCTGGTCGCGCGCGAAAGCGGCTTCCAGTCGCGCGAACCCGGCTTGCGATAACTGTAGATCATCAGGTCGCGCATCATGCCCTGCCCATCGGTCGCGCGTACGCCCACGATGCGGACGGCCCCGGTCTCGTCGGCAAGGTAGCGCGAGGCGTCGATGCGCGGGGATTCGATCCGCCGGACGCGCAGGCTCGCCGTGTCGACCATATCGACGCCCAGCCCCTCCTCGACGCTCGAAAGCCGGGTGTTGGTCTGCTCCTCTTGCCGGTATTCGCGGGTCATCACCACCTGCCCGTTGTCGGTAACCGGCCAGGCGATGATCTGGCCATCGAACTGATGCAAACCATAGGCGCCCTTCAGACTGTTCTGGCCGAGCTGCTTGACGTTAGAACCGTCCGTCCCGACCGCGACCATTCGCGTGAAGGGTACGGGATGGCCGACGCCGGGATCCGACACGCCAAAGAGGGTGCAGACAAGCCGCACATTCGAGGCCCAATTGCATCCCGCGAGGTTCCAGGGCGCACCGTCGGACTGAAACACGGCTTTGGGCACTCCCCCATCGACACCCGCCACGAACAGGACCGATCCGCGATTGCGCGCGGGCTGGATGAAGGCGAGTTGTGTTCCGTCGGGCGACATGCTGATATCGCCGATACTTTCACGCGCACCATAGAGCGCCGCATTGTCCGTCTGCGCGGTCGCAGGCACTGCTTCGAGCGCAACCAGAGCGCCGGCCAAAATCCATTTTTTCAGCATGATATCTCCCCCGCTGAACGATGTTTGACGACCGAAATGCCGGGACACAAGGCCAATTCACGCCGGAACGGCACTTTCCCCCGCCACCTTGCATCGACGCTTCCCGGCTGGCACAAGCCCGGTCGTCGCAAACGAAACTTTCCAAGGATTTTCCATGCTGCGTTCCCCCCGATCCACCGCGGCTTTCGCGGTCCTTCTGTCGCTTGCCGCGTGCGGCGGCTCCGACAAGGCAGCGAGCGATGCCGCCGTCACCGCCATCCCCGACGTCCAGATCCCCGAACTGTCGCTCAAGACGCTGCAGGAAGTGACCAGGGAGCTGTCTTCGGACGCCTATGAGGGCCGCGCCCCGGGCACCCCGGGCGAGGAAAAGACCGTCGCCTATATCATCAAGAAATATGAGGAAGCCGGGCTGAAGCCGGGCAACAACGGCAAGTGGACGCAGGATGTGCCGCTGGTCGAGATCACCGCACAGAACGCGACCCCGCTCAGCTTCACCGGCGGCAAGACCCCGGTCACCGCGCAATATGCCAAGGACTATGTCGCATTCAGCTGGCGCGTCCAGCCGAAGACCGCGGTCAAGGACAGCGACGTCGTCTTCGTCGGCTATGGCATCAACGCCCCCGAAAAGGGCTGGAACGACTATGCCGGGCTCGACGTGAAGGGCAAGACCGTCGTCGTCCTCGTCAACGATCCCGACTGGCAGACCAAGGAAACCAAGGGCGATTTCAACGGTCGCGCGATGACCTATTACGGCCGCTGGTCGTATAAATATGAGGAAGCCGCGCGGCAGGGCGCCGCCGCCGTCCTCATCGTCCACGACACCGAACCCGCCGCCTATGGCTGGAACGTCGTCGAATCGAGCAACACCGGCACCCAATATCTGGCCGAAAGCAAGGACGGCGGCGCGAAGGAAACCGTCGCCAACGGCTGGATCCAGCTTGCCAAGGCGAAGGAACTCTTCGCCAGCGCCGGTCAGGATTTCGACAAGCTGCGCGACGCGGCAAAGGTCAAGGGCTTCAAGCCCGTCGCGCTGACCGGCGTGAAGGCGAACTTCGCCTTCGACAACCAGATCGCGAAAAAGATGTCGCGCAACGTCATCGGCGTGCTGCCGGGGGCCAAGCGCCCCGACGAATATGTGCTCTACACCGGCCACTGGGACCATCTCGGCCGCTGCACACCCGTGGGCGGCGACGACATCTGCAACGGCGCGGTCGACAATGCGAGCGGCATCGCCGGTCTCGTGACGCTGGCACAGGCGTTCAAGACCGCCGGCGCGCCCGACCGCAGCATCGTGTTCCTCGCGGTCACCGCCGAGGAATCGGGGCTGCTCGGTTCGAAATATTATGCCGAGAACCCGGTCTTCCCGCTCGCGCAGACCGTCGGCGGGGTGAATATGGACGCACTCAACGCGGTCGGCCCGGCCAAGGACATCGTCGTTGTCGGCGGCGGCAAGTCCGAGCTCGACGCCTATGTCGAAAAGCTCGCCAAGATGGAGGGCCGCACGATCAAGGCCGAACCGACCCCCGAAAAGGGCTTCTACTACCGGTCGGACCATTTCAGCTTCGCCAAGCTCGGCGTGCCGATGTTCAACTTCGGCAGCGGCGACGATCTGGTCGAGGGCGGGGTCGATGCCGGCAAGAAGGCATCGGAAGACTATGAAAAGAACCGCTACCACGCTCCCGGCGACGAATATGACGCGATCACCAACTGGGGCGGCATGATGGCCGACCTCAAGCTCTATTACGCCGCGGGCCGCATGCTCGCGATGACCGACGCCTGGCCGAACTGGAACGAGGGCGACGAATTCCGCGCCGCCCGCGACAAGTCGCGCGCCGGCAAATAAGCCGATCTTAACCGAAGCCGTGCCATGGCGCCGCCGTGGCACGGCTGAACAACATGGCACTGAAAAACGCCCGGGCGACCCTCCACCGATGGATCGGAGAGTCGCCCGAAGGCCCGTGTTTCCTGCCGGGGAATGGCAAGGCCATTCCGCTGCGACCCGATGAAAAACAGGCGATCTGCGCAAGCGCCGAACATTATATCAGCCAGCGCTACGAGGATTTCGAAAAATCGATCCTGCTGTCGCTGATGGCGCTGACGGGCAGTTGGCTCTATATTTTCGTGTTCAAGCCGTCGCAGTTTCCCGGCGCATTCTGGACGATCTACGCCTATATCCTCGTCCTCGCGGCGCTGATCTATATCGCCTATGAAGCATGGCGCTACGAACAACGCCTGCTGATCCTGCGCAAGGCGATCGGCCATGCCCTGCGGCAACGCATCCCGCTGTCCACCGGCTTCGACGACAAGGCGGCGCGCGTCGAACCCGACTATGAAAAGCTGGGCCCGATCATCCTGTTCGGATCCGCTATCCTGTTTGCATTGCCGTTGCTGGTACAAATCGTCCGCACGATCGGATCGCTGCTCTAGGGGCCCGACCCTAGCGTTCGCGTCCGATCCGCGCGTTCACGAAGCCGTCCCGTCATCCGGCCGCGCCCCCTTCCTGCCGAAGACCGGCCTCTCGGGTATCGCACGGCGCGCTTCGTCCCCGGCATCCAGCGTCTCGGGAGGGCGGCGGTTGATATAGTTGCTCAGCGCCGCATCGATGTCGAAGCTGACCTCGCCCGCTTCGGTCGGCCGATCCTTCAGCCTTTCTGGCGCGCGCATCTTCATGACCTGGAAAACGAAACCGCAAAATGCGACCGACGCAATGACCAGACCGACCACCCGAAGCGGGAAATAGCCCTGATCGGGCGCTTCGCCGGCGCCGGAGAAACCGCCGCCGGCCCAGAACAGACCGCCGCCCCAGGCAAGCCCGAAGGCCGCCATGAAAAGCGCCTTGGGCACTGCGATCAGCAAGGGGGTTTTACTTGTCGTCATGCGCCGCCAGCGATAGACGCGAGGCGTTAATTTTTGGCTCCCCTGAACGAAAGACACCCGCCCGATGACGCTGCTTATGCCCGCCGAATGGGCGCCCCATGACGCCGTCTGGATCGGATTTCCGCATATGGCGGAGGAATGGTCGGGCCAGATCGACGCGGCGCGGCGCGACGTCGCGGCCTTTGCGAACGCCGTTCATGACGGCGGGCGGGGCGAAAAGGTGCATCTTCTCGTTCGCGACCATGACAATGCCGATATCGCCGAGGCGCTTGTCGATGAGGGTGTGCAGTTATTCGTCGCGCCCTTCGGCGATATCTGGCTGCGCGACACGGGCCCGATCATCGTCGGCACCGGCGCGCGGCGCGAGGCGCGCAATTTCGATTTCAACTGGTGGGGCAACAAGTTCGTGATGCCCGGCGACCGTGAGATTGGCGCTATTCTCGCTGCACACGCGGACCTGCCGACGCAGCATCTCGACTGGGTGCTCGAAGGCGGCGGCATCGACGTCGACGGCACCGGCCTTGCCGTCACCACCGAGGAATGCCTGCTCAACCCCAACCGCAACCCGTCGCTGACGCGCGACGATATCGCGGTGCGGCTGCACCAGTCGCTCGGCATCGACCGGCTGCTGTGGCTCGGCGACGGGCTGATCGGCGACCACACCGACGGCCATGTCGACAATCTCGCGCGCTTCGTCGGCGAAGGGCGGCTGGCGATCCCGGTCGCGGCGGGCGACGACGATCCCAACGCCGCCATCTATGCCGACGCGCGCGCGCGCGCCGCGGCGTTCGGCGGGATCGAGATCGTCGACCTGCCCTCGCCCGGCCGGGTCGAACTGGACGGCGAGATCGCGGCGGCGAGCTATATGAATTTCTATATCGGCAACAGCAGCGTCGTCGTGCCGACCTATGGCGTCGCCAACGACACCGCCGCGGTCGATGCGATCGCCGCGTTCTTCCCCGGCCGCCGCGCAGTCGGCGTGCCCGCGCGCGGCATCATCGCCGGCGGCGGCAGCTTCCATTGCTCGAGCCAGCAGCTTCCGGCATAGCGCGCGCATGACCCGCACCCTCACCGTCGCCGCGCTGCAACTCGCCCTGCCCGGTCCCGTCCGGCCGAACGTCGACGCCGTCACCGCGCTCGTCGAAGAGGCCGCCGCGAAAGGCGCGCACGTGATCCTGCCCCCCGAACTCTTCGAAGGCCCCTATTTCTGCCAGGCCGAAGAGGAGGAATTGTTCGCGACCGCGCATCCGACCGGCGAGCATCCGAGCGTGATCGCGATGCAGGCGCTCGCCGCGAAGCTTCGGGTCGCGATCCCGACGAGCTTCTTCGAGCGCGACGGCCATCATTATTACAACACGCTCGCGATGATCGGCCCCGACGGCGCGATCATGGGCACGTACCGCAAATCGCACATCCCTGACGGCCCGGGCTATGAAGAGAAATATTATTTCCGCCCCGGCAACACGGGCTTCAAGGTCTGGGACGTCTTCGGCGCGCGGATCGGCGTCGGGGTGTGCTGGGACCAATGGTATCCCGAATGCGCGCGTGCGATGGCACTGATGGGCGCCGAACTGCTCTTCTACCCCACCGCGATCGGCAGCGAGCCCTATGACGCCGAGCTCGACACCAGCCGCATGTGGCGGCGCGCGATGCAGGGCCATGCGGTATCGAACTGCATGCCGGTGATCGCCGCGAACCGCATCGGGACCGAGGGCGCCGCGAACTTCTATGGCCACAGCTTCATCAGCGACGAATGGGGCGACCTGACCCAGCACTATGGCGCGAGCGAAACCGGCGTCCTGGTCGAGACGATCGACCTCGACCGCGCGGCAAAGCACCGCGCGGGAATGGGCTTCTTCCGCGACCGCCGCCCGCAACTCTACGGCCGGCTCGTCGAAGACATCTGAGCCGGCCGCACGAGCCGATCCCTCGCCTAGGGTTGGAGCTCGCCCGTAAAATCTTCGGACGGTTGGGGCTGTTCGTCGGGAACCGGCCTGTCATCGCCCGGCAATGGCGGGCCGTCCGGATCGTCGGGAACCTTCAATACCCAATGATGCGCCATGTGCGACATGACGACCAGCAACTGGTGCCGCTCCCCACAGGCGACGCATTCGGTCGGCTGGGTATTTTCGACCCAGATCGTCCCCGTCGGCAGCTTCGCGCGATCTTCCGATGTGCCGTCGGTGCCGCAAATCAGAAAATGCCCGCGCTCGCCGCTCATCACGTCGCGCATGAAACCGATCGAGTGCGCCGAGTTTCCCAGCGCCTTCACGATGACATCAAAAATGGACAGATCCCGGCCGCACGCGCAGGTCCCACGGACGCTCTTGGTCCGGGAGCGCCCCAATTCGGCAAGGGATTCCTTGTCGAAGAGCGTGGTGAGTTGCTCGAGTTCTTCCAGCGTCGGCGAGTGAGCGGGTTGCGCAACCCGATCGAAAACGAATTTGGCTTCTTCAAACTCCTGGCTGGAAACCACATGCGTCTTCCAGTCGAGCCGGCGCTCCATCTTCGTCAGCGCCTCGACCGATATCTCACGGACCGGTGTCGCCGCGGCATCCGCATTGGCGCGATCCAGATAGCGTTGAATTGTTTCGTGTAGCCGTGCCATATTCCCCTCCCACAAAGACTGGCAAGTCAACTTCGCCTTTGGGAAGATCGATGTCAATGGAACTTCTGCAGCCCGAACGATTGATCGGCAATATGGAGAAGATCGTCGGGAGATCATACGCCAGCGCAACCGGAGACATATTCGAAGATATTTTCTGGAGCAGGATTTCAACCATACAAAATACGTCGTCTATATTTCAAAATGACCGGTTCGAGTTCGAAAAATACAAGAATTTCAAATCGCTTTCGATGCTTGGGCTGGTTTCCGGAGAGTCCGGCCTGCTGCGGATCAGCGAGGAACAGAAGGCCATGGTGGCCGGGGCGATGACCGCACTCGCCCGGGATCACCCCTGCCTCGATCGCGCGATACAGCTGTCCACACCGCGCAACGCCTTCATAAACGCACCCAGCCTGGTCGCGATGAGCGGATCATCCTTCTCCGCCATCGGATTTTCCTTCGTCAATCTCAACGAATTGAAGAAGAGCGATGTGGTCAAACTGATGATCCATGAATCAGTTCACAACGCCATCAACATAGAAGACATATGCGAAGGAATTTTCACAGAAAAGCATATCGTAGAGGATAAAAGATATCATTTCCTGTCGTCGATAAGAAAGACGGCAAGGCGATTCGACTATGCCTTTCATGCACTCATGGTCGATATTGCCCTTTATCAATTTGACATGATCGCGGCCTCCCGACCGGATCGGGAGCGGGAGCGCAATATCGCCCTTTGCCTGGACGCGGCACGCCGTACCCGGGATCGCAGCGTCGCTGACGGCAAACCCTTGCTGACCGCGAATGGCGACAATCTTCTCGAGACGGTGGCCGCATCGTGGCAAACCGCCTTGCCCTGACGTCACGGCAACGCAGCGCAGCGCAGCGGAAATATGCCCGCGAGCGCCCCTGCGAGCCTGCCCGCTGTTGCAAACAGCCGATTGAATCTGCAATCTGATATGATGGAACTTCCCGCGGATATTTTCACCGAGCCCGATGACGTCGATCCCGAAACGCTGCGCAATCTCGGGCCGCTGCGGCGGCTCGCCGGCGTGTGGGAGGGGCAGCGCGGCGTCGACATCAACCCCAAGGCCGACGGTCCCGAAACGCGCGAATATTACGAGCGGATCGAGATGCAGCCGATCGACGCGCAGGCGAACGGTCCGCAGCTCTTCTACGGACTGCGCTACCACGTCCATATCAACACGCCCGAAGAGGACATCACCTTCCACGACCAGGTCGGTTACTGGCTGTACGAGCCCGCGACCGGGCTGATCCTGCAATCGCTCGCAATCCCGCGCGGGCAGATCGCGATCGCCGCGGGGCACGCCGCGCCCGATGCGACGCAGCTGGTGCTCAAGGCGACGCGCGGGCAGACCGACTATGGCATCTGCTCGACGACCTTCCTCGAACTCGCGTTTCGCACCGACAGCTATGAAATCACGGTCGATTTCCACGACGACGGATCGTGGAGCTATGTCTCCGATACCATGCTGATGGTGAAGGGCCGCGACGAGCCCTTCCTCCATCGCGACCGCAACCGGCTGGTCAAGACCGGCGAACCCGACCTCAATCCGTGGGCCAGGATCGCCCGCCGGCAAGGATGAGTCCGTCGCGGGCCGTCTCCCGAACGAAGAAATGTCCGCACCCGAACGAGTAAGGGCGAGCCTCACTGGACTCGCCCCATGGCTCCAAAATGGACTCGAACACATTACGGCACCAAATCACACCGCCGTTTTATCAATTGAAGCCGTATCGATATTACGCGATTCCCTTACGGATCACAAGAAAAAACGCCATCTCGCGCATCGCTATTGGGGCCGATTGTCGCGACGCAGCAGAAATTCGGGCCCGCGCACGACATTATTCGATGCGGACGGTTCGGACAGATTGTCCGACGCGACCCACAGATAGCGCACATGCTCCTCGGGATGGATGACCGGCTGCACCGCGATGCCGATATAGGCGATGGAAATACGGTTGTCGGATATCTTGAGATAGCGCCCGATATCGCCCCACACGCGGATGCCGTGCCGATAATAATTGTCGGTCGCCTGCCCCGCCCAGTCGAGCGTGTTGCGCTGGATGCGCACCGTATCGACATTGCCGACGAACAACCCCATCGGGACATAGACATCGTCGGCGGACTTGCGCAGCGACAGGTGGTTGTCGGCGACATAGACATGCCCGGCGCGGCGCATCCGCACGCGCCCCTCCTCCTCTTCGCGGCCGCTGGTCCCGACATGGACGCCGCGCACAAAGCCATAAACCTTGTTGCCGCGCACCTGCACCATGCCCAATGTCCGGCCGCCGCAGGTGATCGCCTGCCGCGCATAGCTCGGCAGCCGGCTCGTGAAGCGGTCGAACCACGCGGCCACGGTCGGCAGCGTTTCGCGCAGCCGGTCATCGGCGACCAGCCGCCACGCGAGCTTCTTGAGATAACGCACCAGCTCGGCGACCGTGGTGATGCCCTCAGGCGGCGGGTTGAGCCGCAAGATCCTGGTCCAGTCGGCCTGGCTGACCGGGGAATCGAAACTGACCGCGACCGCGCCGGCGCGGACCGTCACCCGGCCTCCCCCGCCTGCGCTGCTGCCTTCGCCGCCACCGTCCCCGTCGCGCGCCCCCCGCCGTGCGCGTTCGGTCCGCGCGGCGGGTTCGCCGATCAGGACGAGCGAGCGCTTCACCTCATTGTCGAGCGCCGCCATGCGCGGCTCGCCCAGTCGTGCGCCCATCGTGCGGATCGCGCGCTTGAAGGTCGGCGAGCGCTCGGCGTCGGCGATGACGACATCGCTCAGCCGCCGGATATAGGCCTGTACGCCGGCGATCGTCCGGCTCTCGTCGGGGCGCGGCGGTTCGGCGGCGAACAGCCCCTCCCATTCGGCCTGCGGCATCGGCGATTCGAATTCGGCAAGCAGCGTTCCGACGCGAAAGAAACGCTTACCCCCGCCGCTCGGCTCGGCCTCCTCGGCGCGCGCGACAAGCTGGTTGACGAGATGCTTGCGCCAGCGCGGGCTTTCGAACTGCTTGCCGGGGCGGAGCCCCGCCTTGCCCGGAACCACCGCCAGCTCGTTGTCGGCGATCAGCACATGCTTTGCGTCGGCGACGAGGATGCCATCCTGCGCCAGCCCGATCGCGAGGCGATTGTTCGTCACGCGCACCGAGTCGAGCGGCGTGCTGATGGTCTTGCGGTTGGAGGAGCTGCGGATCGTCAGCCCCGTGCGCTCGGTCTCCGCCCCGCCGCCGCAGCGCAGCGACAGGTCGGACACGTCGACCATCGGCGTATCGACGATCGTCACCACCCCCTGGCGAAACGCGATCTTGCCGATCGCCCCCGATCCGTCGGGCGCGGACACATCGAGGTCGCGGAGCGTCACGCTGGCGCAATCCTGAAAATGCAGCGCGCATTCGGCGCGCCGTGCCACGATCCGCGTGCCACCGCCCGCACCGTGGATCATGATATGGCCCTTGCCCCGGATCTCGACCGGCACGCCGGTTTCATAGGTGCCGCGCTGGAAACAGATCGCGGCATCCTCGCCGTCCTTGATCGCCTTCAGGATCGCAACCCAGTCGCTGCCCTCGGTGACGATATAGGTCGAACATCCCGCCTGCGACTGGTTCGCCAGCTTTTCGATCGCCTTTTGCACCGTATTCTCGCCCGCGAGTGAGGGGGTGTTGGCGGGATCGAAGGACGTCGTCGCCGCGGTGCTGAGCTTTGCGGTAAAGCGGATCGGAAGATGGGTGGGGTTGCCCGCCGCGTCGAGCAGGCGTGCGGTGACATGCTGGACCGGCGTCGTCGCATCGGGCCACCAGTCCATCGTCGCGACGCCGTCGGGGCCCGTCGTTGCCTTGCGCGTCTTGAGCGTTCCGGCAGCGCCGTCGAGGCGCCCGTCGCCGTCGCCCGCGCCGATCTCGAACTGGACGTCGAGCCCCTGCAGCGGCGTCCTGCCGCGGATCACCCCGACGCGCAGCGGCGCCGGGACTTTCGGGCGGTTGGCGGGAAGCAGCGGGTCGGGCATCGCCTCCTGCCCGTCGCCGCCGAGATAGAGGAAGCTGCGCAGCGCGGTGAGCGGCGGAAAGAGGTTGCGGCAGTCGCTGACCACCGTCCACAGCCCGTTCGCGTCGCGCGTGACGAGCGCGAGCGCGGCATAATGGTGCGCGACCCCCCTGGGCGGCAGCAAGGCCTCGGCGCCGGTCGCCTCGTCGGCGGGCCATTCGATCGTCGCCGCGAGCGAGCGCGCCGGAATTTGCCAATGGTCGCCGGTCGCAAGGCGCCCGCTCGCAAAGCATATCTCGACCCCCTGCTCGACCGCGACCCACGCGCCGGGCGCGATGTCGACCGGCAGGCCGCCTTCCCAGCGGCGGACGATACCCTGCGCGGGCAGGCCGCCGAGGTCGGGCGCCGTCCCGTTCGTCAGCGCGACGAGCGTTTCGGGATGATGCACCGCGTCGAGGCTGGCGCGGGTGCCGTTGATGTCGGCGATATGCGCAAAAAAGCCGGGCTCGCCGCGAAGCCGTCGCCCCTCGTCGACGATCTCGATCCAGTCGCCCCGCCGCAACGCGACGACGTCGTCGGGCCCCAGCCCGTCGAGCAGCAGCGCGCCATTGTCGATCGCAGCATAGCGCGCGGTGACCCCGCCATTGTCGCGCGACCATTTCCAGCGCCCGCCCGCCGCGCCGCCATTGTGGATCTCGATGCGATAGAGATGGTTTTCGAGGCTGCGATAACCGCCCGTCGCGGGCAGGGCGCACGGGTTCGCGCTGGCCGCGGCGGCGCGCGCGCGCGCGGCCATCCGCCCCGTCGCCGCAGGACCGAAGGGCGACCAGCCCGGCGCAAAGCCGGCGCAGGTCACCGGCGCGGTCGCGGCGCCCGCCGCGACGAGCGTCGCGGTCGAAACGAAGCGCATCTGCCACACGATCTGGTCGCGGATTGCCGTGTCGGGGCCGCCGAACGCGCTCTCGCGGATCAGCGGATCGTCGGCGGCGGTCACCGGGCGTTCCCAGACGTCGAGATAGGCGAGATAAGTGTCGGCGGCCCCCGGGAGCGCATTGCCCGGCCAGAAGGGCTGGCTTTCGGCGCTGCGATAGAGGTCGACCGCCACGCTGGCATTCGCCGAGATTGCCGCAGCGGCCTCGAAGGTTCGGACGTCCCCGGTCTGCTGGAGCGCCGTGACGCGCACCGCCTGCGCCGCCGTACCGCCGACGGCGACCAGATAGTCGCCGACCGCGACCTGCGTCCCCGCTTCGACGCGCCACCGCGTCGCCGCCCCCTGCCCCGACTGGCGCACCAGAGCCAGCCGGACCGGCGCTGCATGGATCACGCCGATGCCGTCGACCCACGCCTGTCCGCCGCCGATCAGCAGCGTTGCCTTGTTCGCGCCCTCGATGACCGCAAAGCCCGGCGCATGTTCGGGAAAGCCGCTGGCGCCGATCACGGCGCGCGTCGTCGTGCGCTCCACGCCGCGCTGAATATCGCCTTCCTCGTTCCAGTCGGCGTCGGTGAACAGGCGTCCCTGCTGCATCCGGACGGCGCTGTACCCCTTGGCGGGGCGGAAGGTGTCGCGCGTGAAATCGCCAGTCATCGTCTTTGTCCTCAGGTCTGGAACAGGGGGGCCGCGACCAGGCCGAACGGAAGATATTCTTCGAGCATGTCGGTCAGGTTCGCGCGGCGGAACGGCTCGCCGGCGGCGAATCCCGCGCCCATTTCGGCGCCGCCAAAGGCGCCTGCCGCAACCGCCCCGGGACAGGCCGGCGCGAGCTGGCCGAACGCACTGCCCGGATAGGTGCTCTCGGTGAAAATCGGCTGGACGCCCCGCGCGACCACGGTGCGCTCGGCCGCCGACAGCTCGGCTCCCGCTTTCTGCTCGGCCGCCGCGATGGCGAGGTCGGGCTGGCACCGATAGCGGCGCGGGACGCGCGATGTCGGCGGCGCATAGCTGAAACGGACGCAGCCCCGCTGGCGCTGCGCCGCGCGCGCCGTTCCGAGGAAGAGGCTGTTCCCGGCCTCGATCGAACGCACGGTCATCCGCCCGAAGATCGTGCTGCGCGCGATCTCGGTGTCGGTCGCAGCGGCGTCGATCGCCAGCGGCAACAGGTCGGGATCGGCCTCGAGGTCGCGATCCTCGCCGACGATCGAGTCGCGGACCGTCAGCATGCCGTCCATGGCGCCGCACGCGAGGGAACCGGCAATACAATGATCGATCTCGATGGCGAGCCCGGCGTTCTGCGAAATGACGCGCACGCCCTTGGCGAGGCCCGCGGCCGAAGCGCCGACCGTGCAATGGCGGATCGTGAGCCGGCCGAGGCGGCCCGCCATCACCGCAACCTCGCCCTCGATCAGCAGCCCGTCGAGGATCAGTTCGCCGCCCTCGCCCTCGTCGCCGCCGTTGTTCGGCACCGCGGAACGGATACGCAGGTCCGAACGGATATGCGGGCGGCGATGTGCCGGGGCGAGCGCGGCCAGATCGCGGGTGACGACGCCATTGTCGTGCTCGATCGCCGGCCACGCCGCCGCCGTGATGGCGAGCGCACCGCCCTGGGGGATGCGCAGGATATGCGCGGCGTCCGACAGATCCTCTGTATGACTCGCATTGTCGAGCAGCACGATCAGCCCGCGCGCGCCGGGAACCGCCGCGCCGTTCCACCGGACGATCGCCTCGGCAAGCGAAGCGACCACCACGCCGCCCTGCTCCGGATCATTTGTCTGATCCTCCGCCCGCGCCGATACGCCGACGACCCACGGGGCGATGCCGCTGTCGCCGAATATCCGGATCCGCCAGGCGCGCAGGCTGTCGCCCCGGTCATAGGGGCCGCCGCCGATCGCAAAGGGCGCGGCAAAGGCGCAGCTCGTCTCGACGCTCTTGGCTTCGTCGGTGCCGTGCAGCGCAAGGCGTCCGCGTTCGGGATCGAAGAGGACATGCCCGGCCTGCGCGGGACGCCGCCAGGTCGGGTTGCCCGATCCGTCGTCGCGCGTCTCGAGGTTGCAGCTGTGCAACTGCTCCGGCGGGACGTCGGTGCCGCCCAGGCGGATGCGCAGCACCGGATTGTCGTCGAACCAGCGGCTCGCCGCGCCGCCGCGCAGCCGTTCGAGGTCGCGATGAAGCAGGCGCCGGTCGAGCGGCGCAGGGACCATGCGCATGTCGACGCGCGCGGCGATAGAACGGTCGGCCTGCGGCGGGTTGAACAACGCCCTGTCGGCGCCGAGCGGATCGAAATGGCGGAAGCCGGGCCCGATCGCCGAAGCGCGGGGAACGAGGCCGCCGCGATAGCCCGCCGTCTCGTCGGACAGGAAGCCGAGCGGAAAGGCATCGAGCCGCCAGACGAAAAGTCCGACGTGCGGGATGGCGTAGCGGCCTGCCGCGCCATCCGCGACCCCCGCGGCGGCACTGTGGCACGCGTCGCTGAACGGGGATTCGGACAGTCGCGCCGCTTCGGCGTCGCGCACCGATGCGGTGCCGGCCGCGCCGGGACGGACATGGTTGACGTGCTGGCTCCAGATCAGCCGCTGGAAGAATTCGACCGCGACGACCGGCCAGCCGGTGACGTCGCGCGCCACCTGTTCGAGCGCGGCGGCGGTGCCCTTGGCCTGCCGGTAGCCCAATGTGTTGGCGATATAGCTGCGCAGCCCGACCTCGCCGGCGCCGAAGCTCCGCATCGGGCGGGCGCCGATCAGCGCACCGATATAGGGGATCACCCACGGCTCGCAGCTTTCGATGAACCAATTGTCGTAAAGCTGGTCGAGATCGCGTTCGACCTTGGCGAGTTCCTCGCCAAGCAATCCCATCAGCGCTTCGAGCGCCCGCCCCTCCCCCGCGTCGCGGTTGCGCAGATGCTGGGGCAGCAATTCGATCAACGCGGCGGGCGGGCGATCATGCACGAGCCATCTCCACAGTCAGCGCGACGCCGGCATCGAGCAGGGTGAGCAGTTCCGCCGCGGCGGGGGTCGCGCCATCCAGCCGCGCGCCCTCGACCGGGAGCACCGCCGCCAGGTCCGCGCCTTGAACGGACGCGCCGCCGCTTTCATCGATCAGCGCGAGCGCGTCCAGATCGACCCCGACCACGCCCGGCACGGACTGAAGCGCGGCAATCACTTCGGCGGCGCTGACCACCTGCCCGATGTCGCGGCGCGCAAAACCGAACATCTCCAGCAAGGTGTCGCGTGCCGCCAGTTCGACATCCTCGGGCCGATGATCGGGATGATGGAACAGCTTCGCCCTGAGTTCGAAAAAGCGCCGCGCCGCGGGCAAGATGAAGAGTCCGTGCGACCGGTCGCGTGCCGCGTCGGCGGCCGCCAGCAGGTTTTCGATCACAGCGGCATTGGCATCCAGTATCGCGTCGCTGGTGCCCGTGATGCTGACGATGATGACCTGCTTGTCGCCCGACCAGAGCCGGGCGGCCTGCGCCTTGCCGACGCCCGCAAAATTGGCGGCGAAATCGCGATAGTCGACCAGCGAGACGATGCGGTCGAGCGTCTTGACGTCGCGCGGCGCGGCAAGACGGATTTCGGCGAGGCTTTCGGGCGCGGCGCTACCGCTGGCACGGCTGGGGTTCACCACCGCCCGAATGCCGAGCGGGCGCGTCTTCAACTGGATGATCGCTTCGTCGGCGACTTCGCCGGCAAGGCCGATGCCGGCGCGGTAGCGGGCCACGATGTTGAGTTGGCCCGTCGGCAAGCGGCTGCCCCGCACCCCGTCGCCGAACTGCACCCATGTGCTCGCGTCATCCTCGCAGCGAACCGCATAGACCCGGTCGTCGGGACCGGCGTCATAGAGCGTCGGCACCTCGTGCCACAGGATGCCGTCGACGCGGATCGCGAGCGAAGAGGCGCGGCCGGTCGCGGTTTCCGCGCTGACATAGGTCAGCGGCGCCTTGGCAAGCTTGAAGCGCTGGAAGCCCTGCGCCGCGTCGCCCGAACCGAGCGGCTCCTCATACCCCTCGCCATGCGTCGCTGCCGCCATATTGGCGTTCACCGTCACGCTGGCGCGGCGATACGCATATTCGGGCCCGCTTTCGAGCAACAGGCGGGTGAAGCCGCCGATGTGAACCACATCGCGGACCTTCAGCGTCTCGCTCGCGGCGAGACCGTCGGCGTCGCTGCGCTCCCCCGCGATCGATATGGTCTGCCCATCGACGAGGTCGAGGTAGAGCGCGTCGAGATCGATCGCATCGGCGCCCGCCCTGACGTCGTCGCGGATCGGGGTTCCCGCAAGTTCGAGCGGCGCGCTGGCCGCGAAGATGTGCGCCGTGCGGAATGTGAAGGCGTTGAGTGGCGACGTGTCATCGGCTTCGGGCGGGTTCAACAGATCGTCAGCGCCCGGTGCCGCTCGCAATTTCAGCGCGGTCGTCTTCGCCGTCAGCGCATAGTCGGCGCGCGAATGCGTCGCCGCGGCCGCCACGCGGAACACCATCGCCTCGCCATCGCCGGTTTCGATCACAACCCAGCCGTCGGGAAGGATGTCCTTGACCTCGCGCTCCAGATAAATGTGGTTGCCGGACAGCAACATGCCCTGACTGTCGGTCCAGATGCGACGCGGACGATCGCGATCGGTGCGGTCTTCGGGCGCCCCATCGCCATGGGCTCCACGGGGGTCCGCGTTCGGGTCGACCGGGTCGGCATCCCACGGCTTCGGATACGGCCCCTTGTTGTCGCCGAGCATCTCCTGCGGCGGCGCACTGGCGCCAAAGAAGCCGCAATCGTCGCGCAGGATATAGAGGCCCGGCCGCGCGTCGGACGTTTCGGGTACTTCGACGGGACGCGGACGCCGAACGAGGTGCATCAGCTTGGCGCGCGACCAGGACTGGCTCCTGACCAGGGCGGTGAGCGCGGGGCCGGTCCACACCGCCTGCCGGACGACGTTGGTCACGGTGTCGCTGGTGAAGGCGAGCCGCGCGGTCGGCATCCCGATCCGCTTGAAACGCGGCGAGCGGCGAACGGGGGCGCTTCGCACCGCGGCGGGCGGTTCGCCGCCGCGCGTCGCGACGAGCCGGGTGACGCCGAACTCGCGATCGTCGGACGCGCTGACGACGCGGAGGGTCGAGGCGGCGACCTTGCGGGGACCGCCGCCGGGAAGCGCCACGCCGATGACGACGATCCGCTGCCCCGCCTTCAACCCGAGTCCCGTTCCGCGCAGATAGATTTCGTCGACCGGCAGCGCGCGCAGCAGCGGTTCGACTTCGGCGTTGAGCGCGTGCGCTTCGATCCGCTGTTCGAGCGCCCTGACGAGGTCGGTTTCGCCGTCGAGCGGATGATAGGGGGCAAGGCTTGCGATCGTGTCGAATATGCGCAGATCGGGATCGCCGAGCGCCGCCTCGCCAAAGCTGTTGTCGAGGTCGAAGAGGAAAATGCCGCCATTGCCGGCGTCGTCGCCGTCGTGGAACAGCGCGAGCGGCTGGTCGTAGAGCGTGCGCGCGGGCATCGCATTCCATTCGGCGCGCGCAGTGATCGGCTGGGTGGTCTCGAAGACCTGCGGCAATTCGCCCTTGCGCGTCGGCACCGACATCGCCTGCACCCCGACGGGGATCTCGACCGCGCGATAGGGATCGTCGGACGCCTCGACCGTGAAGCTCAAGGCGACCGAGGCGGCGACGCCGGGCGCGGGTTCGTAGCCGATCATCCGCGCCATCTCGACGAGCGCGCGGCGTTGCGTCGCGGTGCCGAGATAGGCTTCGTTGGCGACGCGCTCGCTGTAGAAGCTGAGCACGTCGAGCGTCGCGGCGAAGCCGTCGAACAGAGCGATCGTCGGGTCGCCGGCCGCGCGCGCGCGCAGCGCGGCGAGCGGAAAGAGCGGCGGCTCATCCTCGCCGTTCACATTGTGCCGCGGCAGTTGCCACTGCATGCGGTCGAAAAATTCGGGGTGCGTGCCGATGCGATAGGCGATCGACGCGAGCCCCGGACGATTGTCCGGGCGCTTCACGCCGCGTTCGACGGCGCCGCAGATATTGGCGGGGGGCTTGTGCGCCATGATCAGCGCCCTCCCGCCATCAGAAAGGCGATCCGGCCGCGGTCGGGGAAGGTCGGGTCATTGTCGAGCCGCGCGACTTCGCTCGGCGCGATCGCGATTTCGGCGTCGTCGGCATAGTCGATCGCCGGCTGGTCGAGCCGGCCGAACCAGCCCTGCACCGCGCCCGCACCGTCGCGCGTGCCGATCCATTGGACCCCCGTCACCTGCATCGCCCGCGCGATGATCGGCGAGAGCAGGATATTGTCGCCGAAGCTGAAGCGATCGGGGTGGAAATAGCCCGGGCGCCCGTCGCGCGTCGATCCGGCGGTGAAGGCGTCGAGCAGGTCGCGTTCGACGTCCCCCGCATAATGATCGCCGCACACGCAGACATAGAGGCGGATGTCGAGCGGGACGTAACGCGGCGGCACGACTTCGAGATCGTGCCCCGCGAGGCGGTAGCTCGCGAGATGGTCGCGCAGCCCCGCCTCGAACAGCGCGTCGACCGCGCCGCCGCCGCGCCGGTCGATCGCGAGGAAGATCGTGTTCCAGCTGCCCGTCCAGCGCCGTTCGGCATAGGCGCGCTGGACGTCGCCATAGGCTTCGGCGGCGGCGACATAATCGGCGGGGGTGACGGCGCGGCGCTGCCGGCGAAAATGTCGCGGAGCGGCGACGCGAATCGCCGCAACGGGTTCGCGGTCGCGACCGCCGATTGCGGGCAAGGGATTGCGAACGCGCGATACTATCCCGCCGTCGGCAGCAACGACGTAAGCGATCGCATCGGCGCCGATATTGCCCCGCCGACCGCCGCCGTGGCGGATCACCGCGGTCATCGCGCCCGGATTGGCGGGTTTGCGTCCCCCCGCCCCGTCGCCGAAGCGCGCATAATGCGCGGCATCGGTCGCCTCGACGCAGAATTCGGCGGTGAAGGGATCGGCCGCGAGCAGATCGGGCACCGCGCGCCAGCGCTGGCCGTCGCCGCGGATCAGCACCTGCGCGACCGGCGCTTCCGCGGGCGCAAGCGTCGCGCGCGCGGGTTCGTCCGCGGCGCGTTCGGGATCGAAGCCGGGCGCGTGAACGATCGCGTCGCCGCGCAGCCGCAACCGGACGAGCGTACCGGGAGCGTCGTCGCGGGTGAGACCGCGGCGTTCGATGTCGCCGACGACAAAATCATCCTCCGCGGCCTGCCCCGGATTGAGCGCATAATCGACGGTGCGCCCCTCGTCGGCGAGCAGGATGTTGCCGATCGCGACCGCACCCGGAGGGCCGTCCTCGACCCCGTCGCCATCGGCATCGGGCGCCGGCGCAAGGTTGAGCGGAAAGGTCAGCGCGTCGTCGGCGTGCCATTCGATACGCACGAGATCGTCGGCGGTCAGCGGGTCGCGGACCTCGACCGGATCGGCCGACAGCCGCACGAGCTGGCGATGCGCAGGGTCCGGCGGATCGCCCGCACGGCCACCGAAGGGCACCAGTTCCTCGAACAGGATCAGGTCGCCCTTCGCGAGCCCGAGCCCGGCGCGGGTGCCTACGAGGTGCGCGGCGGTGGCCCCGGCGGGCAGGCAGCAGGCGCTGTCGCCCCAATCGTAGAGGCGCATGGCGTTGCGCGCGACGCGCAGCGAACGAAGATCGTGCAGCGCTTCGAAGACGATCGCCCCTGCCCCGACCATATCCTCGAAAATCCGCGGATCGCGCGGCTGCACCGTGGCGAGCGGGCCGGCACCGCGCGACGGTCGCGTGAGCAGGCGTACCCCCTTTGCCAGGATCGGCGCGGCGAGCGGGCCGACATCGAGATTGTCTTTCGCCTCGACCGCAACCGCAACGCGCGCGTTGCAGCCTTCGGATGCGCTGTAGCCGAGCAGCCGCGCGTGGCGCAGCACCGACTGGCGCAGCCGCGCGCGGCCGAAAAAGGCCTCGGTCCCGACGGCGTCCTGGAACCAGCTCGTCTGGTCGGCGGCGTGTGCCAGCGCTTCGACCAGAGTGACGCCAAGATCGGCGGGGCTGCGTTCGGTCCAGTCGGGCAGGCTGACCGCCATGCGGTCGAGCATCATCTGGCGGAAACTGTCGTAGTCCTTCGCCAGATAGTCGATCGGCGGGCCGAACGCGCGCGGCGCGGGTGGAGCATCGGGTGCGGCGCAATCGAAGGTCGAGGGACATTCGGCCTTGAAGCTGAAATCGACCGCGGCGAGCAGCGGGTCGAGAAAGGGCGGCCGGTCGTCGTTCACCGCCGACAGCCGCACCGACAGGCGATAGGGCGAATAGTCGCCCGCTGCGTCGAGTGTCAGCGTCAGGCTGTGCGGCACCGCGGCCGGTCCCGGATCGACGTCGGTGACGCGGATGCCGGTGACGCGGGTGCCGCCCGCGATCGCGAAATTGTCGGGTCCGAGCAACGGCACGCCCGCGGCGAGCACGCCGTCATCGCGGAGGAAGACGAGCGTCAGCAGCCGCTGGCGCATTTCGGGCGCGGGCGCGTCGCGGTCGATCACCTCGACATAGTCGATGCCGTTCAGCAGCACCCCGCCGCCGGTATCGACGGTCGCGGCGGCCACGCTCTGGCGGCGCCTTTCGGTGCCGCAATATTGGATGGTGCCGGTCAAAACAGCTGCTCCACGGTGACGAGCCGTTCGCGCGCCTCGTCGAGCGGGCGGTAGCGCACGGTGATCGACAGGCGGCTGTCGACCGCCGCGGTTTCGACCCCGCGCACCTCGATCGCAGCCGACAGCCACTGCTGCAGCGCCGCCATCACCATATGCTGCGCCGCTGCCGCGAGTTCGGGGGCGTTTTCGGAAAAGATGAGTTCGTTGACCCCGGCCCCGAAATCGGGGCGATTCACGCGCTCGCCGCGCCGCGTGAAGAGCAGTTGCTCGATCATTCCGCGGATATGATCTTCATGATCGGCGCCCGCCGTCATGCCGTTCGCGTCGATGCGATAGGGGAAGCCGAACCGGGTCATGTCGCGAGCACCTTGGCCTGGATGCTCGACCAGACGACGGGCCCCTGCGGCGTCTGGGTCGCAGCCACTCCCATGTCGGACGGGTTCATCTTGAGCGCGGGCTTGCCCTCGACCAGCACCTTGCTCGACGCGCCGGTGAGCATCAGCGTGACGCACGGCGACGGCGTCGCGCTGGGCAAGGTGAAGGGGCAGCCCGCGACCATGCCCTTGTCGCCCATGACCAGCGGCGGGACGCCCATCACGAGCACCTTGGTCGCCGACGACACCATGGTCGCGGGGATCGCATGCGGGCATTGGGCGAGTGTCGCCATGGTGACCAGCGGGACCGTCATGGCAATATCTTCAGATTGGCGCCGTTGATCGACACACCGTCGAGCGCGAGCTTGACCGTACTGGCGCCATGGGTGAGCGTCATTCCGTCGGCGCCCGCCTCGATTTTTGCGGCGCCGGTGGCGGTCGTCAGTTCGAGCGTCAGCGTCGGCGCGCCGGGGATGTCGAAGATTTCGAGGCTGAAATTCTCCCCTTTCCACGCCTTGGTCAGGAAGCCGACGGGTCCCGGTGGCGCCGGGGTGTCGCCAAGGTCCCAGAATCCCCCCGACCAGATCGGATAGTCGGGGTTGCCCGCCTCGAACTCGACCCAGATTTTCGCGCCCTTGGGCGGGATGGCGTACAGGCCGACCCCCGACCCGGCGCCGGGCAGGCACGGCATCGCCCAGGCGAGCGTGCCGTCGCCGAACACGGACGGGCAGCTGACCTGGACACGGCCGAGCCCCTGGACGTCGGCGGGGTTTTCGACCGTTCCGCGATATTTGCCATAATAGGTCGCGCAGTCGTCGGCCGGGTTCATGGCAGCACCATCGGGGTCATCGGGCCGCGCTCGGCACGGCTGAGCGTGAAGCCCTGTTCATAACTGCCCGGCTTGATCAGGTGGCGCACCTCGGACACCTTATAGGCGCCGCCATAGGTCAGCCCGGCACCGCGCAGAAAAACCGGATCGCGCGCCTTGAGCGCGGCATTGTAGCGCGTCGAATCGAGCGTCCCGGTGACGGTGAAGGCGCATTTGGCGCCGCGATCGACCTCTGCCTGCGCGCGTCCGAAGGCCTGCCCGGCGTTGAGCCCGGTGGTGACGATCGGCTGTTTGCGCGTCGAACCGAAGCGAAAGACCGTTTCGGGGATCGCCCCCATCGGCGCGTTCGACCCGACGAGCCCGACCACCGGAATCTTGGCCCCGGTGATGCGGTCAAGCACGGTGGTTTCGACGGTGCGCAGCACTTCGTCATCCTCCGACGTCGTGACGTCATAGGCGTCGCTGGCCGGCCCCATGTCGATCGTCATCGTGCGTTGCGGCACCCCCGGCTTGGTCGGCGGCCCCCAATAGAGGGTGTTCATCCCGGGCAGCGGCCCCGGATCGACATAGGTTTCATAGCCGTGCCGCCGCGCCATCTGGTTGAGATAGGCCCAGTCGGAGCAGGTCTGTTGCGGGACGCGGTCGATCGGGATCGGCGGATCGATGAACTTGGGCGGCAGCACCATCGGCAGCATGCCGAATTGCGGATAGGACACCCCGATCAGCGTCGCGATCATCGTTTCGTCCATCGCCGGATGCTCGGTCTGCTTGACCTCCTTGTCGAGTTCGTAGCTCAAATCGCGGCCGAGCAGGGTCAGCGTCCCCGAACCGGCGTCGCTGCCGGGGCGATATTCGCGCTTGGTCACGATGCCGTCGAAGATCACATAGGGAATGACATCAAAGATCATCGTCACGATCGCGCGCGCGCCCTTCATCAGTTGCGGATGGGTGATGAACGGCGCCTCGATGAAATCGGCGACCCCCGAGCGCCCGGTGTTGAGCACGAGTTTGAACCCCGACGGCGCGCAATCGGACAGCTTGACCTCGACCTCGGCGATCGCGTTCATCACCTCGGCGGGCGCGGGCAGCGCAACCGGGCTCGGCCCGATCAGCAGGTTCATGCGCACGCCGAGGATGTTGCCGAGCAGGCTCATCCGCCAACGCCTCCGGTGCCGGGAACGGGGATCACCACCGTGTCGCCGGGCGCGCCGGGCAGCGCCGCGGGATGCGTCACGCGATTGGCGTCGGCGATCATCCACCAGGCGGTCGGGTTGCCGAGGTTGCGAAAGGCGATCAGGTCGAGCCGGTCGCCCTCGATCGTGCGGTGGCGCGTCGCGATGGTCATCGTGGCGGGATCGGGCAGCCATCGCGGCAGGACGTAACGCACCGTCACCCCGTCGCCGCGGTCGGCGGCGAGCACCGGCTGGTTGGCGTAACGGCTGGTCAGGGTGAACATCGCGCGGTCCTTTCAGAGCAGTTTCACGTCGCCGCCGAGCACCGCGCCGACATTGTCGACCCCGGCGACGGTCGCGAGCACTTCCTTGACCACCTGATGCGCCATGAAGGCCCAGTAGCCGGGGTGGGTGATCGCGAGATCATTGTAGGTGAGCACTTTCATCGACAGCGACACGTCGGCGCGGATCGGGTTGAGCGCGGGGTCGTGCATCGTCTCGGTGATCGACAGGCTTTCGAGCTTCACCGGGACGACGCGTTTCCAGCCGTAGATGAACAGGGTGAGCGGCGCGGCGGGCGGGATGACCTCCATCGTGCCGATCTGGAGCAAGATCTGGTTGGCGGCGACGAGCAGCGATTTGGGATAGGTCAGCATCTCGATCGCGGCGAGATAGCCGGTGAGCCCGGCACCTAGCGGCCCCGCCTCCCCGCGTTCCATCTGGTCGACAAGGTCGAGCGTCAGATTGGCGCTGATCGTTTCGGCGGGCGGCCCGGCGAGCCGCAGCGCCTCTGCCCGGCCGCCGCCGGCCTGCGAATATTGCGGTGCGAGGCTGCGCGAAATCTGGTCAGGATTATATTGGAAGATCGCAACCGAGGCGAGCGGGTTGAACAGGTCGAGCCCGACGATCGCGCCCTTGATCAGCTTGGGAGAGCCGGGGAAGTTGGTCATTTCCCGCTCCCCCGGATCGGGAAGGCGGCCTTGTGTCTGGGCCCGCGATTGGGGCTCCAGTTATAGGGGGCCTCGCCCGGCAGCATGATGACGAACGTGCCTTCGGTCTTCTTCAGTTCGGCATCGTCGGGGAAATAGAAATAGGCGAGCTTGCCGCCGCCTTCGGCGGGGCCGAGGTTGATCACGCGGATCGTGCAGGACTGGTCGCGGATGATGCGATCGCCAAGGTTGATCGTGATGCGGACCTTCACATTTTCATTGTTGTAGGCGCGCTGCCAGTTGATCCCCGATTCAATGAAGCCCGAGCCGACCTTGGGATCGCCCGTGACGACGGTGCCGCCCTTGACCGAGCTGGTGCCCGCTGGCGGCGACGCACCGCCGTTGCTCTCGGCCTCGCCGCCGCTGCCCGCGATGCCGGGGGTACCGGTCGATCCGCTTTGCCCGCTGTCCTTGGCCGGCGCATCGCCGCCCTGCTCTTCGCCCTTGCTGCCCCCGCCGTCGGCGGCATCGCCCTCCTGCGGCGCCGGTCCGCCGCCATCGCCGCTACCACTGCCCTCGCCTTCGCCGTCGGACTCGTCGCCCGACCCCATCTTGCACTGATAGTCCTTCAGCTCGACGTCCTCGGCCACCATCTTGTCGATGTCGCACAGCATCGGCTGGATCGGCGCGGGCAAGATATCCTTGAGCTTTGACAGAATCTTCTGCGCCAGCATGGTCGGCAGCTTGCGCACCGTGTCGACCGCAAGGATCGCCTTGGCCATGACCTGGCGCGCGGGGCAGCTCTTCATCATCCGCTGGACGAGCCAGTCGAGCGGCGAATAGCCGAATTTCGACGCGACATAATCGGCGAGCGAGAGAATGCAGGTGACGATCGCGCCGACCCCCGCGGCCCCCAGCCCGGCGAGGCAGAAGCCGAGGCGGACGACCTTGATCGCTTCGACCACCGCGCCGGTGATGCTGGCGATCATCTTGGCGCCGCTCACGATCTCGTCGAGTTCATCCTTGAACGGTTTGATGATCGCACCGAACTCGGTCTCGATCGTCGCGAAGATATCGTCCTTGATCTGGGTGATGAATTTTTCGGCTTCGGCGGCTTGGGCCAAAAGATCCTCGAGCCCGCCTTCGACCTTGGACTTGATGAAATTGACGAAGCCGCTTTCGATGCATTTGACGACGGCGGAGGTGGTCTTGGCGATCACGATCTTGCCGATCGTCATGAAGACCGCCTTGGCGACCCGCATCGCAGCCTGCGCCGCGGGCGAGCTGTTCGACGTCTTGAACGGCGCGCCCTTGAAGGTCGCATGGAACCGCGCCTTGACCTTTTCATAGGCCTGCGCCGCCTTGATGAACACGCCGCCGAGCGTCTTGCGCAGGATGCCGAAGATCCGCGCGACGTCGCCCACCGGGGTTTCGCCCGCCCAGAACATCATCTTTTCGAGCAGGTCGCGGCCCGCGACCATAGCGTCCGAATCTTTGGGTTTGGTGCGCTCGACGCCGAGCGACTTCTTCATCCAGTCGATCGATTCGACGGCGCGCCCCTGGAAGCGGACCCTTTCGCGGACGTCCTTCTTGAAATCCTTGTCGAGCTGCGTCTTCAGGCTGACGCCCTTGCTCGACCCCGCGGTGCCGCGGCGCAGATTGTTCCAGTTTTCGAGATTGAAATGGTCGGTCTTGGGGACCGGGGTCTTGCGCTGGACGCGCACGGGCGCGGCCGCGCGGGCGAGCGGGCGGCGATGCGCCTTCGGCAGCGGTCGCTTGCACGCGGCCTTGCGGCTCGACGGCGGCGCGGTCAGGCAGCCGATGATCTTGTCGATCTTGGCCTTCGCCGATTTCACGCCATGCTTCTTCGCCTCAGGCGTCTTCATCGCTGCGGCGAGGCTGGCGGGTTCGGGGGCCAGGAAATAGGTCCATATCCCGGCGTTGAGCGGGTCCTTGGCGATCGACCAGCGCCCCTTGATTCCCGGCGGCGAAAAATCGTTGAGCGGCCCCATATGCAGCCGGATATTGTTGACCGGCCAGTCGCCGCCCTTCTGGTTCGGGTCCCATTTGTCCGGGATGTTCGGCATCAGCGTCCGCGGCATCAGCTTCGGATTGCCGAACTGGTAGATGCTGGCGCCGCCGGCCCCGCGTGCCTTGTCGCGCACGAGCGTCATGCCGTCGAAATAGCTGCCGAGCTGCTCGACGCCCTTGGCGCGCGCCGATTCATTGTGACCGGGCTTCATGTCGGCGAGCTGGATGCCCGAAACACTGCCGACCGGAGCCCCCGCGGCCAGCGTCGGCGCCCGCCCTTTGCCCGTCGATGCCCCTGCGACCGCCGCCCCCTTCGCGGCGAAGGCGCAGCTCGACGTCGTTGTGGCGTCGAAGACTTTCAGGCCCGCTGCCGCTTTCGGCGCGGTCGGCGGTACGGTCTTGCCGCAATCGAGTTCGACGCCGGGGACGGTGCCCTGGTCGGAACGATAGAGGTCGGCAAAGCCGCAAAGGCCGCATCCCGCGCCGTCGGCCTTGGCGTTGGGCATCATGACCTCGGTCAGGATATTCGAGCTGGTGTTGGCCTTGGCGAGCGCCGTGACCGCGGCATGATGTTTGCCGGTGTTGGTCATCAGCGCCGACATCGGTTCCGCGGCGCCCGGCAGCGTGAACTCGGCGGGGAGCCAGAAGGGTACGCTGGCACGCCGGACACCCGCGCGCGAGGCGCTGGCCGGACGGCGCGCCAAGCCCGGCCCGACCGGTCCCGGCGCGGTCTGCTGCATCACATGCGCGAGTTCGTGCGCCATGGTGAAGCTGGGCCCCGCCCCCTCGCCCGCGCCGAGCCAGACGTGGTTCTTGTAGGTGAAAGCGCGCGCCGAAATGCTCGCATTCTTGCCCTGCGCATCGCCGCCCTGATGGACGCGGACGTCACCAAGATCGCGTCCCATGCGGCTTTCGAAGAAGCTGCGCGTCGAGGCCGGGAGCGGCGAACCGCCGCGCGTCAGCTCGCCGTCCGACGCCGCGATCGTTTCGGCGCCGTCGTCGCGCCGCGCGCGGACGAGCGGGTCCTTTTCCTCTTCCCTAGGCTCGGCGAAGCGGCGCGCGCGCGGTTCGTCGTCGGACGCCGAGGCGCAGGCCGAACAGGCGCGCCGTACCGCGCCGCCCGCCGGCGAGGCGTCGTCCGCCGACGTTGCGCCCGCGCCCGGATCGGGCATCGCCATCACCTGCGCCGCGATGCCGTCGGCTTCCTGCTCGTAGCGGTCGCCAACCGGGCCGACCTCGAGCCGCGGCTGGACCGCGCTTTTTTCCTCGGCCTCCTCCTCGCACGCCGCGCATTTGCGCCGCACGGCGGCATCCGCGCGCCGCGCCTCCGGCCGCCGCCGGACCGGCGCCTCCTCGTCACGGTCGCACGCGGCACATTGGCGCTGGACGGCAGGGGTCGCGGGGATGGCGGCAAGCGACGCGACCGGCGGCGGAGCATAGCGGCTTTGCGGCGCGGCCTTGCGCATCACCGGCGGAGCGGCCTGCGGCGTCGCGGTCGTTCGCGCAGCGGTGGCGTGGAGCGCGCTCATCGCCCGCCCCCTGCCAGATGCGCGCCGATCGCCCGGCCCGCCGCCCGGCCGAGCGCCGCCGGGCCCTGTCCCGGCGCGACGGTCAGCGACAGGCGCGACCGGTCGCCGCCCAGCGATGCGACATCGGCCCCCGCGAGCCGCGCCTCGACCGCCGCCGCTAGCGCGCGGCGCACCGCGGCGGCATCGCACGGAGCAACGCCGACGAGCGTCAGCCGGTCGATCGTCAGGCGGATGCGCGGCGAGACGGCCGGGGGTAAGCTCATGTCGCCCACCCCCTGAGTTCGGCGCTGGTCAGCGAGCGCCCGCTTTTTTCATATTCCAGCCGCGCAGCGGCGAGGATATGTCCCATGCAGACATCCTCGCCGCGGTCGGCGGCGACGAACGCGGCCGCCATCGCGACGTTGCGGATCGAACCGCCCGCGAGGTTGAGCTGCGCGAGCCGCGCGAAATCGAGCCCGGCCTTCGGCGTGTCTTTCGGGAAGATGCGCTGCCAGATCTCAGCGCGCTCGCCCATTCCCGGAAAATCGAAGTCGATGATGAAGCGCAACCGGCGCAGGAAGGCGGTGTCGATGTTCGAGCGAAAGTTGGTCGTCAGGATCGACAGGCCGCGATATTCCTCCAGCCGCTGGAGCAGATAGCTCACCTCGATGTTCGCGTGGCGGTCGCGGCTGTCGCTCACCTCGCTGCGCTTGCCGAACAGCGCGTCGGCCTCGTCGAACTGGAGGATCGCCGATCCGTCCTCGGCGGCGTCGAACACGCGGCGCAGATTCTTTTCGGTCTCGCCGATCCATTTCGACACCATCGACGCCAGATCGATGCGGTAGACGTCGAGCCCGAGTTCGGCGCCCAGTATTTCGCCCGCGAGCGTCTTTCCGGCGCCCGACGGCCCCGAGAAGAGCACGCTGACCCCGAGCCCGCGCCCGCCGCTGCGCCGGGCAAACCCCCAGCTTTCGTATACGGTCGCCCGGTTGCGCACCTGCGCGACGATCGCTTTCAATACATCCTTTTGGTTCGGCGGCAGGACAAGGTCGTCCCATTGCGCCTCGCCCTCGATCCGCCGCGCAAGATCCTCCATGCGCGGCCGCGCAAAGCGGCGTGCGGCATCCCACGCGATATCCTCGAGCTTCGGCGCGCCCTTCTTCGGCTTCGAGGCCCTGCCCCGGCCGGGCGCAAGAACCGCAAGCTCGGCGGCGACGCTGTCGGCAAGTTCGGGCGAAACGGGGAAATGCCCTGCAAGCCGTTCGATCGTACCGTTGAGGCGCTTCGACCAGGGACCGAGCCGATCGCGCCAGACGGGGATCTGTTCCTTTGCGGTCATGCGCGGCATATCGAGCCGCACCGTCGGCGCCTGCCCGAGCAGCAGCGGATCGGGCGTCGCGACGATCATCGGCAGCCGCAGCAGTTCGGCGAATTGCGCGAGCGGCCCCGGATCGCCGCGGGCAGCGTCGACGAAGAGCAGACCGTCGGTGAGCATCAGGTCGCGCCGCCAGAGCTGCGCGAGGCGGGCGAGATCGAGCGGCGCCGCGGGCAGCATTGCCGCGCCGATCGCATAGAGCGGGCGTTTCGAGGCGATGAGCGCCGCCGCGGCCGCCTGTTCCTTGCCGAGCGGATCGGGGCCGCAGAGCTGGAGCGTCATGCCGGGTTCGCCGAGCACGCGCAGCCGGATCGCCTCGGACAGCCGCGCGCGCGAGGGCGAGAGATCGGCGGGCGGATCGACGCGCCGCGCCTGCAGCGCCAGTTCCTCGGTCAGCGACGGCGCATCGAGCAGCGCGAGGAGCAGCGCCTCGGCGAGCGCGAAGGGTGCCGAGCCGAGCCCGTCGCCGCCATCGATGCGGATCAGGCCGAAAGCGCGCAGCGGCGCGTCAGCGGCGAGCGCGCGCCAGTTGGCGCCGGGAAGCGCGACGAGCGCGAGGCCAAGCGACGGGACGGTGCGGCGCGGGTCGGCGTGGAGCGCCGCGATCCGTTCGCCCGCCGCCGGATCGAGCGCCGCCCACGCTCCGAGCAGGAGCAGGTTGCGCCCGAAGGGATCGAGCCCGAAGCGGTCGGCGATCGCGTCGGCACGCGTCGCGGGCGGCGTTCCCTTCTGGCCGTCGAGCCAGCCGGCAACGGTCGCAAAAGCCTCGGCGAGCGGGCGCGATCGGGTTCCGGCGCTCATGCGAGATCGACCAGCGGGCCGGTGATGCGGCCGAAATCGGGTTGCGCGGGGTCGGCGCCGACCTCGGGCTGCGAGGCGAAGCCGTCGACGTCGATCCGCGCGAGATAGGCGCCTGCGGCGAGGTCGGTGAAGGCGAATTTGAGCTGGCTCGTCGGGAAGGCGGCGGGAGGCTGCATGTCGAGCGCGGCGTTACCGATCTGCCCCGCACCGGCCGCATTGAGAAGCAGCGCCGCCGACTGGCCCGCCTGAAGCGGGGGATCGATCGTCACGCCGATCGTGCCCGACCGGAGGCCCGCCGCGCTGCCCGCACCGCTCGTCACCGTGCCCGGGGTCATCACCGGCAGGATCGCGAAGGCGACGACGTTCGAGCCCCGGCGCAACCGTTCGGGCATCGCCGGATTGGCCGGCGCCGCGACGACCTCGATCTGATGAGCGCCCGCCGGGGGCAGCGCGCCGCCGAACAGCGCGGGATCGAGCGGCAGTGCGAGACCGTCGCCGACGATCGCCGCGTCGGCGAGCGCACGCGGTTCGCCATCGACGCGCAGGCTGTTGCCGAACCGCGCGATGCCGCTGCCGGTGAGGTGCAGTGTCGCGCCCCACGGCACCGGCCCAGACTGGCCGGGCGACGGCCCGATGCTGCGGATCTGCAGCGGGCCCATCGGTGCCGAATATATCTCGGGCGTCGCCACCGGGATCGCCGCGGCGGGGCGTTCCTGCGTTTCGATCGCGATGTTGCGAACGATATATGTCGCCGAGAGGCCATAGGGGACCTGAAAGAAGACCGACCAGAGTTTCGACAGATCCTCGAGCGAGAGCTGGTCGGGTTCGAGGCCATAGGGGCGGCCATCGTCCGCGAGATCGGCACCGGCGAGCATCGGCTGGTTGGCGGCGTCGCTGCTCGCCGCCTCGATCGCGTCGAGCGACAGGCCGGGCGCATGTTCGAGCGCGAGCGCCGCGGCGCCGTAAAGCCGCTCGGGCTCGAACTTCGCGGCATTGCCATAGAAGCTCAGCACATAGTGGAGATCGAGGGTCAGTTTCGCGCGCGCGCGCGGAGCGCCGGCGCCGTCGCGGCTCGGGAAATGATCGTTGCGATGCTGGCTGTTCGGCAGCACGCGAAAGAGGAAGATGTTGATGACGGGCTTGCCCTCGTCGGCGAGCGCCGCGGTGGGCGCGCCGATGCGGACATCGGTTTCGGCGACCGCCTGGTTCGCGGCATCCTGGAGGATATGTTTGAGCGTCGCGGTGACGACGGCGAGCGAGCGGAAATTGCTCATGTCGCCCTCCCTCCCGCAAGAAAGGCGTCGAGCGACGACGGCGCCGGGCCCGATCGCGGCGCGGGCGCGGCGGGCGCGGCAGCGGCGCGCACCTCGATGCTACCGATATGAATCTCGACCACCGGAGGCGCGGCAGCCGCGGCCGCGGGCGGCGGGGCGGCCGGTCGAAGCGAGGAGGAAGCAGGCGCGCCGACCGGCGGACGGCTTCCCTCGACGGCGAAGCGCGCGGCGGCGGCGGCATCCCCGGTCGGCGCGATCGGGCGCGACGCGGGCGCCTGCTGCGGTCCGGCGCCCTCCCGCGGGGTGGCAAGCCGAAGCGCGTCGCGTGCGGGCGCCGCGATGGTTTCACCAACTTGCAGGGCACGCGCCGGATGCGATAGCGGGGCCGAGCGGATGGCGGGCGAAATCGCCCCGGTTGCCGCGCTGGTCTCCGGCCCACCGGCGTCAGGGGGCGCCCCCGGCAGCGCGGGGGTCTCCCGGGCGGTGGACGTCTCGATGCGGATCGGGGCAGCGGCGACCGCATCCCGGGGGGTGGGGGCCGCGGCGGCGGGGGCCCCCGGATCGGCTGCGGCCACGGCGGCGGCCGGGGCATGGGCTTCGCGGCGCCGCACCATTGCGGCGGGCTGCGCCGCCGCGACGGGTGACGGAGCGGGCGACGGCGCCGCGGGAGCCGAAAGCGCAGCTGGACCGGTTGACGCCGGGACGGCGGCGGCGATGGCAGGGGCAACGGACACCGGGGACAGCGGCGCGGCAGGCGCCGCCGCCGGGGCGGGCGAAGGCGGCGCGGCGGGTTCGCTTGCCGCCACCGGTTCGGGCAGTCCCATCTCCTCGGGCAATGGCTCGAAGCGCGACGGGACGCGCGGCGCGGCGACCGGTGTGTCGCCCGCGGCGCGCGCGGCGATGCGGGCGAGCAAGCCGGTCATGCGCCCGCCGCCGTCAGGTAAAAGCGCCGCCGCGCGGGCGGCAGCGACAGGATATCGCGTTCGGACCAGTGGTTGACGCGCGCGAGATCGGCGACCTGCTGGAGCAGCCGCGGCACGCGCAGTATGATCTCGTCCCAGAAGAAGGCGGCGATGTCGAAAACGATGTCGGCCGCCTGCCCGCATTCGGGGCAGCGCGCGGCGATGGCGAGTTCGGCGTCGGGGTCGAGCGCGGCGAGCGCGGCGTCGAGCGCGGCGTCTCCGATGGCATCGCCGCCCGGCGCGACCCGCCGGCGTAGCAGCGCCCGCGCGGCCTCGGCGTCCCCCTGCCCTTCGCCGAGCGCCAGATCGCCCGCGGTGAGCGCGCGGACCGCGACGCCTTCGACGGTCGCGGGCGGCGCGGCTTCGCCGGGCGTGTCGCGGCCGAGGTCGGCGGCGGTGAGCGTGAATTCATAGTCGGCGCCGCATTCGGGACAGCGCTGTCCGACCTCCAGCCGCGCTCCGAACTGGCGCGCACGCAAGGCGAAGAGTGCGCGGTCGCGCTGGCCGAGCGACAGCGCCTCGGCCGCATCGCGGGGCATGCCTCCGGCCTCGAGCAGCAGCAGCGCCCGGCCGGCGGGGCCCAGCGACGCGCCGCTCTCGCCGATCTCGATCAGCTCCAAGGCGGTCCAGCGGCGCACCGGCCGGCCCTAGAGCGTCGGCTCGCTGAAGCTCGGCTCGGCGGGCTCGGCGACGTCATAATCGCGTTCCCAGCCCTCATTCTCCAGCTTCAGCGTCTGGATCGCGACCGCGCTCGCCGAGGCGTCGAGGTCGGGAAAGGCGACGAATTCGGAGGGCCAGCAGCGGAACAGCCTGTAGGCGAGCACGAGTTGCCCCGCCTCATTGTAGATTTCGAGGACGAGGTCCTTGCGGAAATCCTTGAGCGAGACCTCGGCGCCGAGACCCGAGCCGAAGTTCCAGACCTTGTTCGCCCATTGCTCGAACATCGTGTCGTGGGTGACCCCGCGTTCGAGCGTGATCGCCTCATAGTCGGTCTGCCCCGGCGACTTGCGCGAGGTCGACGGGTCGCCGCCCTCGCGGAATTTGACGACCTCGGTGCTGCGCTTGAGCGCGCTCATCTTCGAAAGTCCCGCGACATAGGCGCCATCGGGCAGGCGCAGGCGGAACTTGTAGGTCTTGTACGGATCGCGCCGTTCGGGGTTGACGCTGAAAGGTGGTGCCATGATCGCTCTCCCCTAAAGGCTCAGGCCGCGTTGCGGATCTGCTGGATGGAAATGACGACGAACTCGGCGGGCAGCAGCGGCGCGAAGCCGACGACGATGTTGACGATGCCCTGGTTGCGGTCGTCCTGCGTCGTCGTGCCGCCGTCGCATTTGACGAAATAGGCGTCGCGCGGGCTCGCGCCCTGGAAGGCGCCCTGCTTGAACAGGCGTTGCATGAAGGTGCCGACCGACAGCCGGACCTGCGCCCATAGCGGTTCGTCATTGGGCTCGAAGACGACCCATTGGGTGCCGCGATAGAGGCTCTCCTCGATGAACAAGGCGAGGCGGCGCACCGCGAGATATTTATAGTCGTCGGAGAGCTGGTCGGCGCCGCGCAGCGTCCGCGCGCCCCAGACGGTGAGCCCGGTGCCGGGGAAGCTGCGCAGGCAATTAACCCCGATCGGGTTGAGCAGGCCGTTCTCCTGATCGGTCATCGGCACCGTCAGTCCTTCGGCGCCGGAGATCGTCGCCGCCATGCCCGCGGGCGATTTCCACACCCCGCGGTTGACGTCGGTGCGCGCGATGATCCCCGCGACCGCACCGCACGGCGCGAATTTGTCGATCTGACCACCGCGCAGCGGGTCGCGGCGAAGCAGCCGCGGAAAGAAGAGCGCGGCGTGGTCGGCGTTGGTCAGCGACAGGACGCGATTGTCGCTGAGCTGCGCATCCTTGACCTTTGCCACCGCAGTTTCGGGATTGGCGTCCCATTCGACCGGCGGGTCGACGATCAGCACCGCACGCTCTTTCTTGCACAGCTCGGCGGCGGCTTCGTAGACGCCGTCGGGCAGCGTCGCGTCGCGCTGGTCGGGCGGGATGCAGAGCAAGTTGAACAGGTCGGCCTTGAGCAGCGCGTGGATGCCGGTCTTCTTGTCGGCGTCGCCCTTGTAGTCGAGGTCGGTGAGTGCAGCACCGTCGTTGCCGCCGGTCGCGGTCGCCTTGGTGTCATGCGCCGGGCGGTTGCCGAGCTTGGGCGATCCGTTCGCGTTGACCTGACACTCGACGAGGCTCGATTCGGCGGCGAGCACGCGATCGAAGCGCCGCGCGCCGCCGCTTTCCTTAACCGTCAGGTTGCGGAACACCTCGACCGCCTTGGTCGCCGTGTCCTCGACGCGCAGATCGAACAGATCGTCGACGGTGAGGCCGAATTTCTTGGCCGCTTCCTTCGCGCCCTCGGGATCGACCTGCCCCGGATGCGTCACCTCTCCTGCAAGTTTCCTGCCCCATTCGCCGGGGCTGCGCGCGCGCAGGCCAAGCGCGCCGATGTTGAGCTGGGCGACGCCGTCGTCGCCGGGGGCGAGCGGCTTGAACAGGCGGACGATTTCGGCCTGGCCGCCGCCGTTGGCGTAGAAATCGTCGACCGCATAGGTCACCGGCGCATCGGACCACAGTCCGCCGAAGCGGCGGTTATATTCGCCGAAGCCGAAACAGGTCACGGGCTGGTTCACCGGCCCGCGCAACGCGCGGCCGACAAAGGCGGCGATCGAGGTGGCGACGCCGCTGACTGTGCGCACCCCCGATCCGACTTCCTGAATATAGACACCGGGATAGGATACGGACATGGCTGCGCTCCCTTTTCAAGCGATGACGGCGTGGCGGATCAGCCGAGCTTCGAGCCGACGAGGATGCGGATGTCCGCCGGCGTGGTGGTCGAGAGGTTCTTGAGCGTGATCGTCTCGAGGCTGCCGGCGAAAAGCTTGATCGCGGCGCCGAAGAGGATGATCGGGCCGGTGAGCCGGGTGCGCGTCGCGGTATCGGTCTTGACCTCGACCGAACCGTCGATGAGCGACGAGGTCAGGACGAAAAAGGCGAGCTGGTCGACATCGTCGATCTGGAGCGCGAGTTCGCGGTCGGCGGTCATGCCCTTGACGAGCTGGACCTCGGCGGTGGTGATCGCATCGACGTCGAGCTCGCCGCCCGCGTTGATGCCGACGCCGGCGGACGAATTTCCGCCGAACGACCAAAAGAATTTCTGGGGCATGACTGCACAACCTCCCTTTGCCGAAACGCAAGCGACGAAGTTTGTGCGACCGATTTTTATTGAGGTTCGCGGGTTAACATGAGTCGGCCCGGACCCGATTGGACGAATACGCCAAATCCGTCGCCGGCAAGGTCCGGCGCGACCCGATGCTTCATCGCGATAGTGCGCGGTTTCTGTTCCCGCAGCCATCAGACTGGGCGACGGGACTTAAGCAAAGCTTGCCGGGCATGGTTAACCGCACGCGCCCCGTAACGGCGCGCGGGCAGCCTCTGGTCGCCTGCGTTCAGCCCTGGAAGTGGCGGATGCTTTCGAGGTCGGCGCGGCCGAGCGGCTCGGTGAGCCACAGCCCGCCGCGCCCCTTGCGCGACCAGCGGACGATCGCCTTGCGCCGGATCCCGCCGGGCAGCACCAGCTCGAGCGGCTTGCCGACCTCGAAATGCCCGTCGTGGATGAACCCGGCGCCGCTCTGCGACAGGTCGGCGAGCTCGATGTCGCTCGTTCCGTCGTCGGTGACGAGCTGGGCGCGCGTGTGCACAGGCAGGCGCGGCGCGCGATAGTCGCCCGACTGCTGCTCGGCGGCGAGGCGGCGCAGCACCTCGGCGCCGTCGATCTCCGAATCGAAGGCGACGCCGCAGCGCCCCGCTTCGCACCAGGCGACGCGGCCGTGGATCACGATGGTTTCGGACAAGGCGATTTCGAGCCGCTCGCCGACGGTGACCGGCACGTCGACCGCGAGCATCATCCCGCCGTCGGACATGTTGCGGACGCGCCAGAGCCCGGCGTCGCCGTCGCGCGTCACCTTGGCGATACGCCAGACGGTCCTGAAACGGTCGCCGCCGCGCCGATCGTTTTCGGTCGCGGGGTCTTGCTCCTCTGCGGGGTCCGAGAAGCGGGGTTCGATCATGTCATCCTCCTGATTCCAACAGCGCCCAGAAGAGACATTTCGGCTGCCAAAAATCGTCTAAAACACTCTAACCCCACCACTTTACCGTCGGTCCGTTCGCTTCGCCGGCTGGTCCTCCGGCAACAGTCAACGATCCCGTACGGGCTTAAGATCAGCATGGCTTTAGAATATGAACAAATTTCTCACTAAGAGGAAATTAATGCTGCCGAAGTGGCGGCGTCTTGCCGCAGCGGCAAGGACAAGCCGACGACCACGGCGTCAATGCCACCACCCCGGCAACGATCGAATGAGAAAAATCACATGATTAGCGAATTATGATCCGAGGGTCGCGCGCCGGCGACATTCCTGGCGCCCGCGAGGACGATGCCGGGACGAGCGAGTCGCGGTACCTTTCGCGGCTTTTCCCGCGGCCGGTTGCGGACGTCGATCCTCCCTGCGGCGAAGCCATGGGGAGAATTGGCGGAAAACGACCGATCCCGGTCGTTCGGCATTGAGCGGGCGCAGATCCGCTACTGACAGACGCGGACGTCGAAGCGCCGCAGCTAATATGCTGTTATATGAACGTTCGGCCGACATCAGGCGACCATGCGCTTCGCGGCAATGCCAGTCGCATCCGGCTCCTCGATGATCGAACATTCCTATGCGGAAAGGAGGCCTGTATCTCCGCCTCCGGTGACGATCGCCAACGCGGGCTTGAGGCCTTGTGCAGAATGCTTTGAAGGTTGCCGCCCGACGCTATACGGGCACCGGATTGGTTGCTTGCATTGCCTCGCGCCCGGTTTCCGCGCCCAGTCGTTCGCATGAAGGCAGATCGCCAGGATCTTGAATAACAATGAATTATCGTCATTCCTTTCATGCTGGCAACAGCGCCGATGTCGTGAAGCACAGCCTGCTGATCGCCCTTGTGCGCGCCTTGCAGCAAAAACCGGGTGCGCTGACACTGATCGACACCCATGCCGGCTGCGGGCTCTACGACCTTGGCGGCGACGAGGCGCAGCGCACCGGCGAGGCGACGCACGGCGTGCTCCGCGCCTTTGCCGACACCAATCTCTTATTGGACGACTATCGCGCCGCCGTGCAGGCTGTGAATGCCGGGGCCGAGCCACGCCTCTACCCCGGCTCGCCGCAGGTTCTGGCGCAGCTTTTGCGCCCGCAGGATTTCCTGATCCTCAACGAAAAACACCCCGACGACGCCTATACGCTACGCGGCGCAATGCGCGGCATACCCGCCGCGGTGCACCAGCGCGACGCCTACGAGCTTTGGCTGGCGCTGCTGCCGACGCGTACCCCGCGCGGCGTCGTGGTGGTCGATCCGCCGTACGAACAGACCGACGAACGCGTGCGCATCGCTGCTACCCTTGCCGCGGCGCACCGCAAATGGGCGCATGGCGTGACGGTGATCTGGTATCCGCTGAAGGACCGCGAGACGCATTGGCGGTGGAAGCAGCAATTGCGGAAACTCGGCATCCCGAAGTTTCTGGTGGTCGAGCATTGGCTGTACGATAGCGATCAGCCCGGCGTCTACAACGGCGCGGGCCTTTTCATCGTCAACCCGCCCTACGCCTTCACGCAGGCGCTGCCGCCTCTGCTGGAAGCCCTGCGCACCGCGCTGGCGCCGGAGGGACACCGGGGCGAGATCACAACCGACTGGTTGTAAAATACACCCTCATCTTCCCCTTCCCCCAAAGGAGGATCGGCAGCTTCCCACCCCGAACCGGCCTCTCCGTCCCGGTTTGATGACCGGGCCGCCAACGGCAGAAAGGCGCCGTTCTGATCCGAACGGCGCCCTTCCCATCCCGGCCGGGATCGGTTCAGAATTTGAATCCGACCTCGACATAGATTTCGCGCGGATTGTCGACGAAGGCCGACATGTCGGCGAGCACGCCGGGAGTCCCGCCCGCAAACGGAATGTCGTTCGCCGCGGTCACCACCAGCTTGTCGGTGAGGTTGCGGCCGATGAGCCCGATCGTCCAGCGGTCGTCGGGACCGTTGACGCGCAGCGCCGCATCGATCTTCGTATAGGCCTTTTGCACCGCGTCGGGGCGCAACGTGTCGGTGTAATTATATTTGCCGGTGTAGCTGACGTCGCTCGACAATTGCAGCGTCCAGCCCGAATCTGTCAGCGGCATGTCGTAGCTGGCGCCGATCCGCCCCGCGAAGCGCGGCGCCTTCGGCGGCGTGCGGCCGTCGTAATTCTGGCTGGTGCCCGAAACCAACGTACAGCCCTGCGCCGCGGTCTGACCGCCGTAGCACTGGCCGATATAGTCCTTGTATTTGGCGTCGTTGAACGCCGCCGCCCCGCGCAGCGAAAAACCACCCGAGCGCCAGTTGAAATCGCCCTCGATCCCCTTGACGCGCAGCGTACCGGCGTTGGCGACGACCTGACCAATAGTGACCGGGTCGAAATTCTGAACCTGAAGATCGAGATAATCATAATAATAAGCCGTCGCATTGAGCGAAAGCGCACCGTCCATCAGGATCGCGCGGGCGCCGACCTCCCCACCGCGTGCGCGCTCGGCGCCGTACTCGCCCGCCGCGACGGTCGCCGCCGGGGTCAGCGTCTGCGAGATGTTGAAGCCACCCGATTTGAACCCTTCCTTGTAGGCGGCATAGAAAGTCAGGTCGCGCGACGGCTTGTAACGCAACGTCACCTGTGGCGAGACATCGGTCTCGCGGTAACGATCGTCGAGGCGGAGCCCGGCCGGAAACGCGCCTGCGAACGCGACATGCGCGGGAAGCGAGGCCTGAAAACTGTCGCGCGATTCATAGCTCCAGCGCGCACCGCCCGCCAGTTCGAGGCTGTCCGACAGATTGGCCGTGACCTCGCCAAACGCCGACATCGAGCTGCCGGTGAACCCGTTGTCGCGCTTGAAGGTGGTATAGGTGTTGGCGACGGGGCTGATCGGCACCGGAAAGATATAAGCATCGGTATTGAAGATGAACTTGTTGCTCGACGCAAAAAGCCCGAACAGAACGTTGACCGGACCGTCCCATTTCGACTGAAAGCGCAATTCCTCGGCGGTCTGGCGATAGTCCGCAAGCTGCGAGAAGCTGGCCGGATAGGCTTCGCCCGACACATTGTTGAGGTCGGTCTGACGGAAGCGGTAATAAGAGGTGATCGAGGTGACGTCGAACACGTCCGACGTCAGCGTCGCGGTGAGAATGGCATAGCCCGATTTCAGGCGCGAATACATGTGGCCATCGCCGGCATAGCGGAAGTTGGCCTGCGCGACCGCCAGCGGCAGCGTCGAACTGTCGGCGCGACCATCGACACGGCAGTCGGCATTGGGGCTCGGGGGAATTCCGTTCGCCGGGAAGGGCGTGGTACGGCCACCGCCGCAGATGCGTTCGAGAATGTCGGTCGGTCCGCCGTCCTTCTGGTCGGTGTAACCGGTCTTGACCTGGAAGCTCAGATTGTCGGCCGCATCCCATTCGACCGTCGCGCGGCCGCTGTAGGTCCGGCCGCCGCCGCGATATTTGCTGTTGCGGTGACGCTCCATGCCAAGCGGGTCAATGTAAGTCGCCGCGGCGGTGTTGGTGAAGGCCCCCTCGCTGTCCGAAACACGAAACGCGAGGCGTGCGCGCAGCCCCTCGGCGAGCGGACCCGAGATATAGCCTTCGCCATATTTTTCCTTCGCCTCGAAGCCATAGCCCGCCTTGAAGCCAGCCTCGAACACGTCGCGCGGGTTGTTGGTCGACACGGCGATCAGGCCGCCGGTGGCGTTCTTGCCAAAGAAGAGCGCCTGCGGCCCCTTGAGCACTTCGATGCGCTGGACGTCATATTGGCTGAGGCTGATTTCGCGGCCGCGGCTCATCGGCATGCCGTCGACGACAAAGCTGACCGACTGGTCGAAGCCCGCGCTGAGCGCGGTCGAGCCGACGCCGCGGAGAAAGATGCTGGCCGACGACCCCGAGGCCGCCTTGCCCGCGACCATCGTCGGGACGAGCGACGCCATGTCGCTGAATTCGGTAACCGCATAATTATCGAGCTGCGCGCCGCCGAGCGCGGTAATCGCCACCGGCGCATCGATGAGGCGCTCGTCGCGACGGCGCGCGGTGACGATGATCTCGCCTTCTGCCGGAGCGTCGGCACCCTCGTCCGCGGCGACCGGCGCGGTCCCGGCCGGCGCCTGGGCCCAGGCCGGAACGGCGAGCCCTGCCGCCACGACGATCGAGGTCAGATAAGCATGACGAATAGCGCGAAACGAAGCACTGCGATCCATGACGGTCCTCTCCAAAAAGCAGGCCATCACCCGCGGCCTTGATCATTAACCTACGCTCATTAGATTTAATGTCAATCGAGAAAATTAACGGCGTAAGGTTTTGGAGATTCCGAATTTTTCAGTTCATATATAGTTAGTTATGGCAACACCTGGATCGCATTTGCGTGCAGAACGCGTTTGGCGAAATCGACGACTCCGTCGTTGAACGCGTCGTTGCGATCGCCCGCGACCATATGCCCCGCCCCTTCGACATCGAGCAGTTCGAGCCACGGCACCTGCCGGCGGAAGGCCGCGATGCCCGCATCGCCGACGACGTCGCTCGACAGGCCGCGCACGAGCAGCACCGGGAGGTCGGGCAGCGTTTCGAGCACGCGCGCGGCGCGCTGCACATCGCCATGGTGGACATGGGTCGCCGTGTCGATGATCCGCGGATCCCAGTGCCAGCGCAGCCGCCCGTCGGCCCCGGTGCGCAGATTTTTCCTGAGCCCCTGCCCGTCGGCCGCACGACGGCGTTGCGGATTATAGGCGGTCACCGCCGCGACAGCCTCCTCGATCGTTGCGAAACCGTCGGGATGCCCCTGCATGAAGCCGATGATGCGGTCGATGCCCTTCGCCTCGGGCTCGGGCACGATATCGACGAGGACAAGGCCGGCGGGTCGCAGGCCGCGATCGACCGCGACGATCGAGGTCGCGCCGCCGAGCGATGCGCCGACGAACAGGAAGGGCACCGCGAGGCCGGCCGTGATTGCCGCAAGATCGCCGGCGCGGTCGGCCAGTGCATAGGCGCCGTCGGGCGACCAGCCGCTCTCGCCATGACCGCGGGCGTCGAAATTGATGACCTGCAGCCCTTCGGCGAGCAAGCTGTCCACCGCGCGGCTCCAGCTGTGCCGCGTCTGACCGCCGCCGTGGAGCAGGATCACCGCGGGTGCCGCAGCATCGCCACCGCGGTCGGCGACCAGCTCGACCCCGTCGCGCGCGACAAAGACGGTCCGCTGCAAGGGCTGGGTCATCGGTTTCTTCTCCTGCTTGCCAAGTGCCTGCGCACAGCATTATCTAATAATAATAGTTTTACAAACGGGAGAGATGACATGATCCGGTTCGACTTCGCTGGCAAGCGCGTGCTCGTGACCGGCGGCTCGCAGGGGATCGGCCTCGGCATCGCCGCCGCCTTTGCCGACAGCGGCGCCGACGTGGTGATCAGCGGGACGCGGGCGACCGCGGCGGATTATGACGAGGACCTCGCGCGCTTCACCTATGTGCAGGCGCGCCTCGACCGGCCCGGCGATCGCGCAGAGCTGGCCGGGCGCGTCGGCGCGATCGACATCCTCGTCAACAATGCCGGTCAGTCGCATCCACGCGAATATGAGATGGCGGGATATGGCGAGGTCATCGAGGTCAACCTCAACGCCGCGGTCGAGCTCTGTTACCTCTTCCACCCGGTCCTCCGCGAACGCGCGGGGACGATCGTCAACATCGGGTCGTGCGCCAGCTTCATCGCGATCGGCTATGCGCCCGCCTATACGGCGAGCAAGACCGCGCTGCTCGGCTTCACGCGCGCGGTCGCCGACCAGTGGGCGCGCGACGGCATCCGCGTCAACCTGGTCGCGCCCGGCTTCATCGCAACGCGGATGACCGCCGAAGTCCGCGACGACGAACGCAAGCACGGCGCCATGCTGCGCGCGATCCCGGCGCGCCGCTTCGGCACGCCGGGCGAAGTCGCCGCGGCGGCGCTGTTCCTCGCCTCGCCGCAGGCGTCGTACATCACCGGCCAGAGCATCGTCGTCGACGGCGGGCTGATGATCCGCTGAGCGGACAAAACCTTCTTCTTTTAGGCTGGCCCTCGGCGGCGCGCGCTGCCATGAGCGGCGAAGGCAAGAGGAAAATATCGTGGCACGACCGTCCAAACCCCTGATTTCGCGCAGCGGCGCCGCCGAGGCGGCGCTCGCGGTGATCGACGAATGCGGGCTCGAGGCGCTGAGCCTGGGGCTCGTCGCCAAGAAGCTCGGCGTGCGCCCGCCCTCGCTCTACCATCATTTCAAGGACAAGTCCGAACTGCTCCAGGAAGTCGCGCGCATCATGCTGGTACGCATGCCGGTGATTGCGGCGACCGGCGAGACGTTCGAGGAACAGATGATCGCGCGCTGCGTCGCGACGCGCCGCAGGCTGCTCCAGCATCCGCATGCGGCGCCGCTGATCCTACGCTATTTTCCGCGCCACATGCTGCTTGCGGCCTACGACCGCGCCGCGGCCGACGAGCCCTATCCGACGACGGTGCAGATGGTCGTGATCGATGCGGTCGAGAAATACACCTATGGCGCCTCGCTGTTCGAGGCATCGGCGCGCGCGCGCGGGGTCGAACCGATGCCGCCGGTCGACGGCCAGAAATATCCAAAGCTCGCGCAGGCGATCGCCGACAATCCGTTCGACGACGAGCAATTGTTCGTCGAATCGCTGCGCAGCTTCCTCGCCGGGGTGAAGGCGCGGCTGGCGAATGACAGCGTCGGCCAGCCGCTCGCCTAACGTTTGCCAGGCCAGGTGGGCTCAGCGGCCCACCCGGAAAACTTGGCCAGGCAAAAATCTAGAACGCGTTTGCGAAGATCGCCGAGCTGACCGTCGGCGCGCCGGGGCCGCCCGCGAGCAGGCAGGTTCGCGCGCCGGGCACCGGATTGGCGGATTCGCCGCGGAGCTGCTTCACCGCTTCATAGGCGGTGCCGATGCCGTGGATGAAACCCTGCGCGAAATTTCCGCCGCCGGTGTTCACCGGGAGCTTGCCCGTCGGCGCGATCAGATTGTCGAAGCGCACCACTTCGGCGACATTGTCATAGGTGCAGAAGCCGTGGTCGATCAGCGACGCGACGCCCTGCGCGCTGAAATTCTCGTAGAGCTGGACGACGTCGATGTCAGCGGGCGACAGGCCGGTGTCGGCGTAGAGGCGCCGCGCGATCGGGCGGAAACCCGCGGTCGGATAGAGCGCTGCGTCGTCATTCTCGAGCAGGTCGCCCCACCCCTTTTCGGCGCCGTTGGCGCAGCCGAGCAGATAGACCGGCGGCTTTGCCAAATCGCGCGCACGATCGGCCGAAACCATCAGGAAGGCGGCGGCTCCGTCATTCTCGCGGCTGCAATCGAACAGGCGGAAAGGCTCGGCGATCCAGCGCGACCCGCGCATCGCGTCGAGATCGAGTTCGGTATCGTGCGCGATCGCCTCCGGGTTGCGCGCGCCGTGGTAATAGGATGCGCGCACCAGTTCCTCGGCGACCGCGCGCGGTACGCCATGATGTTCGTACATGCGGTTGGCGCGGATCGCGCAGACCTGCGCCGGGGCGACGATACCCGCCGCGAGCATATGGTCGTTGAGGTGGTGCGCCATCACCGCCGCCGACAAGCGGCCGCTCGATCCCTCGACAAGCGCGCGGAAGACGATGACCGCACTCGCCTGCCCCGACAGGATCGCAGCTGCGGCAAGCCCGAAGGCCCCCGCGATGCCGCCCCCGCCGCCGCCCCAGACGACGCTCGACCATTTGAGCTCGCGTGTGCCGAGCGCGGGCATCAGCCGCACCGGCTCATTCTTGTCATCGCCATAGGAGACGAAACCGTCGACCTCGGCCGGATCGAAGCCCGCGTCGGCGCAGGCGGCAAGGATGGCTTCGGCGAGCACGCCCTGTTCGGGGAGCGGCGAGGCGCCGCGCCGGTACTGGCGCAGGCCGACGCCCGCAACCGCGGTGGTTCCGTAAAGCGGGTGCATCAGCCGCGGCTCCAGATGATCGTGGGAATATCGCGGTCCCCGACGCGCGTCGCGCCGATGCGGCCGGCGATCGCCTCGCCGATGACCGGATCGATCCGGTCGGGATCGTCGAGGCGGCCGAGCAGACGGATGCCGCAATCGTCGATCGTCGCGACGATCGAGACGAACGGCAGGTCGAGGCTTTCGGTGAAACCGAAGCGGTGCCAGGTGCGCGTCCATGAAAAAACCGTCGCCGCCATCGCGCGTTCGATCCACGCAATATCCTCGCAGCCGCATGCGCCGCAGCGGCTGATCGCCGGCCACAGCCAGGTTTCACAGCCGCCGCAGCGCGGGAGCAGCAGGCGGCCTTCGGCGAGGCCGTTCCAGTAAGGCGCGTCGGCGCCGTCGTTCATGTGCATGATCAGGCCGCCACCGTCCACTCGATCGGCAGCGTGTCGAGCGCCATCACCGTACCGATCCGGAAGGCGTGCCGCTCGCCCGGCACCGCGCGGAAGGCCGGGATGCGCTTGACCCATTCCTCGGTCAGGATGCGCAGTTCGGCGCGGCCGAGGACATGCCCGACGCACAGGTGCGGCCCCGACGAGAAGGTCAGGTGCGCGGCCTTGCGGCGGTCGAGGTTGAAGGCGTTGGGCGCATCGAATTTCGCGGGATCGCGGCTGCCGAGGCATAGGATGTTGAGCACCATCTCGCCTGTCCGAAATTGCGCCTCACCGATCTGCTGGTCCTTCACGACGAGCCGCGGGGTGTTGACGACGCCATAGAGGCGCACCGCTTCGTCGACGAAAGCCGGGATCAGCGACGGATCGGCAGCGAGCCGCGCCTGTACGTCGGGCATTTGCGCGAGCTGCTGGAAAGCGAAGCCGGTGACGTTGGTGACCGTGTCCATGCCGCCCAGGAAGAGCACGAAGCTCATCGCGAGAATCTCGTCATCGCTCATCGTCCGGCCGTCGACGTCGACGCTGATAAAATGCGACATCAGCTTGTCGTCGGGCGCCGCCTTCTTTTCCTCGATCAGCGCCTTCATCTCGCCGAGGATCGCGGCGCTGAGCCGCCCCATCTCGGCCTCGTCATTCTGCGCCGAGAAAAAGGCTTCGGCGAGCGCGCGGAAATCGCGGAGGCGCGACAGGTCCATCCCCATCAGTTCCATGAAGACGCTGACGGGGAAAAGTTTCGACACATCGGCCTGAAAATCGCATGCCCCCCTCGCGGCGACGGCCTCGACGAGTCCGGCCGCCCATTCGCGGATGCGCGGTTCGAGCGCCTTGATCGCGGTCGGCCCGAACATCGGCATCATCGCCTTGCGATACGGCAGGTTTTCGGGCGGATCGAGGCTGAGCGGAATGAAGAAGGGCGGATTTTCGACGCGCGGAATCTGCATTTCCCGAACCGAAAAATGATCGGGGTCGAGCACGACCTTGCCGATCGCGTCGAAGCTCTTGACGATCCAGTGCCCGCCATTGTGCCGCGTCCAGAAAATGTCGGGCGCACCGGCAAGCGCGGTCGCATAGCTGCCCTGAACATCCTCGCCGATGCGCGGATCGGCATAGATGTCGAAGTCGAAGACGAGATGCGCGGGGATATGCGGCGGCACGGGGGCAGCCGCCAGCGGGGCAGCGGTCATGTCGGGTTCCTCATCGCACACGCTCCATCGTCTCATGTGCGCCGGCATAAAGCTCGCGCACCGCGGGTTTGGACAATTTTCCTGTGGCGAGCCGCGGCAGCGGCTCGGGCGAAAAGGCGACGTAGCGCGGCACCTTGTAGTTCGAGAGATTGGTGTTGCAGTGATCGATCAACGCCGCGACGTCGACCTCGGCCGCGGCGTGATAGACGACGAACGGCGTCTCCCCGAACTTGGGATCGGGCGCGGCGATCGCCAGCGCCTCGACCACGCCCGGAAATTCGCACACGACACGCTCGACCTCGGCCGCCGAAATGTTGAGCCCGCCCGAGATGATCAGGTCCTTCATCCGGTCGACGAAGGTCAGCAGGCCGCGTTCGTCGCGGATGCCGATGTCGCCCGACCAGAGCCAGCCGTCGCGGATCGCCTTCGCGGTCTCCTCAGGATTGCGCCAATAGCCCTGCATCATGCCGGGCGAGCGCATGACGATCTCGCCCGGCTCGCCGGGGTCGCAGTCGCTGCCGTCGGGACGCAGCACGCGCACCTCCATGAAGATACCGCCCCAGCCGCATTTTTCGGGCTCGTCCATCGCGAGATGCTCGGGCATCATCGTGACGTTCCCGCCGACCTCGGTCTGGCCGTAGATCTGGCGGATCGTAATCCCCTTTGCCTTCCAGACGTCGAGCAATTGCCGGCTGACGCGCGCGCCGCCCGCGGTCGCGAGGCGGATCGACGAAAGGTCGGCGTCGGCGAACCCCGGACAGCGCGCAATCGCCTCGAAGAAGGTCGGCACCGCACCGAAGCAATTGATCTTCTCGTCCTGCAGCAATTGCAGGATCGCGTCGGGGACGAAAGCGGGCTCCATGAAGATGGTGCAGCCCTGCATCGTATAGTGGATGAGCTGGACGAAACCCGCCGAGGTATTGAGCGGCGCGAGGCTGATCACGCGCGCGCCCGGCGACGAGGAGGTTTCCTCGAGCGACCAGCAGGCGGCATAGACAGTCATCGAACGGTTGGTGAACACCACCCCCTTCGGCTTTGCCGTCGAACCGCTGGTCGCGATGATCACCACCGCCGCGTCGGGCTCGGGATCGTGTGCGACGGCGGCGGTGTTCCCGTGGCGCAGCGCTTCGACCTCGGCCATGGCGCGCGGCGAGAGCCCCGCCGCGGTCACATTCGCTGCAAAATCGGGTGCGGCAAAGGTGAAGCGCGGCTCGGTCGTCTCGCACAGTTCGCGAATCTCGCGTGGCGTGAACCGGAAATTGACCGGGTTGACGATCCCGCCGGCGCGGATGATCCCCATGATCAGCGCGCAATAGGCCAGGCTGTTGGTCGAACAGATCGCGACGCGATCGCCGGGTTGCAATCCATCGGCCTCCAGCATCGCGGCGATCCGGTCGGACCACGCCTTGTAATCGGCATAGCTCAGCCGGTCGCCGCCGAGCACCACCGCGGGCTGCTCGGGGCGCATCCGTGCCCACCAGGCCAATGCGCTCGATAGCGTCTGCGCCATTCAGTCCCTCTCCATCCGGTCTCTCGCCGGTTTACCGATCACAGCAGCGCTTCGATCGCCTCATAATAGCGGACGATATTGCTCTCGAGCCCGCAATAGACGGTTTCTTCCGGAACGCCCGCCTCGAGACCCTGCTGACTGATCTCGGCCGCCCGGAAATCCTCGCCGCCAAAGACGCCCAGAATCAGTTCGTAGGAGCGCGCAAACACTTCCTCGGCCTTGGGCGTCGTCGCGGCTTCGGGCGTCAGCATGAAATATTCGACCGTCGTGCGACCGGGCGCGCGAGGTATCAGCAGCATGACGCTGGTATAATATTGGCTGGTGATCACGACGCAGTTGGGAAAGGCCGTATAGGCGTGGGTCACGAGCTTGTGGACGTTCGCCGATGGATCCTCGTCGAGCATTTCGGGGACATAGCCGATGCGCCCCGAAACCTGCCGGATGCTCGGCCCGAACATGTCGACGATGTTCGGTGCGTCCTGAAAGCGGTCGCCGATCGACGCCGCGTGGAGCCGCTGGACATGATATCCTTCGAGGAAGGGTTCGAGGACGACCTTCCAGTTCGCCTTGAGGTCGAAGCTCTTGCGACCATAGACATGCGCCGCTGCAATCCCGAGCGCCTCGAAATCCTCGGCCACCTGCGGCGAGAGCTGCGACCAGTCGGCGGGAATGGCACGATTGAGCTGGACATAGACGATGCCCCCCCATTCGCGCGCTTCGAGCTCGACCAGCCCGCGCTTGCCCTTGTCGAAATTCTCGAAGGCCTCACTGCGCGACACGCCGATCAGCTTGCCGTCGATACCATAGGTCCAGGCATGATAGGGACAGGTGACGCGCGCCTGCTTGTGGACCGCGCAATCCTCGATAAGCTTCGAGCCCTTGTGCTGGCAGGCGTTGACGAACGCCTTGATCGCGCCGTCGCGGGTGCGCGACACGAGCATCGGAAAGCCGTAGCTGTCGTTGGCGACGATGCTGCCGGGTTCGAGCAGCGCCGAGACGGTGACCGGCACCGGATAGCGGCGGAAGATCTTTTCCTGTTCGAGGTCGAAACGCGCCTGCCCCGTGAAAATCGCATTGGGGCGGGTCGCGCCGAAGGGTATGACGACGGCATCCTTTTCGGCCGGAATCTTGCGGATCGCCTCGATCTGGCTGGGGGTCAGCTCGGCCAGCGTGGTCACCTTGCGGGCGGGGCGAGCAACTTCTGCAACTTCGCGCATATCGCCAATCCTCTCCTTGTCGTTGCAGACACCCTATTCCACCCTTTACCTAATAACAATAGTTTTTTATGACGGGGTCGTCGATCGATAGCGAACGACGCGAGAAACCGGAAAAAAAACCTGGAATATCAAAGGGAAGAGGCGATGCAATTCGATTATGTCATATGCGGCGCCGGGGCGGCAGGATGCGTGCTCGCCTATCGCCTGTCGGAAAATCCCGCGATCCGCGTCGCGCTGATCGAGGCGGGGCCGCGCGACCGCCATCCCTTTATCGCTATGCCCAAGGGGCTGGCAAAGGTGATGCAGGATTCCAAGCATCTGTGGGTCCATATGAGCGAACCCGAGGCGTCGACCGCGGGCCAGTCCGAAGCCTGGGTGCGCGGGCGCGTGCTCGGCGGGTCGTCGTCGGTCAACGGCATGATGTATGTGCGCGGCCAGCCCGCCGATTTCGACGCGATCGCCGAACAGTCGAGCGACGACTGGAGCTGGACGCATATCGGCGCGGCCTATCGCGCGTTCGAGAATCACGAACTGGGCGCCGACGAAACGCGCGGCGACGCGGGGCCGATGAAGATTTCGATGCCGACGCAGCGCCTGCCGATCAGCGATGCGCAGGTCGCGGCAGGCGAAGCGATGGGCTGGACGAACAAGCGCGACGTCAACGCGCCCGACGATCAGGTCGCAATCGGCTATGCCCCGCGCACGATCTTCAAGGGCAAGCGCCAGAGCGCCGCACAGGCGTTCCTGCGCCCCGCCGAGAAACGCCCTAACCTCACCGTCTTGACCGACCGCACCGTCGACCGCGTGATCTTCGACGGCACGCGCGCGGTCGGGGTCGAGGTGCTGCACAATGGTGCGCGCGAGACGATCGACGCCGCGCATGAGGTGATCGTCTGCGGCGGCGCGATGGCGAGCCCCGCGATCCTCGAACGCTCCGGCATCGGCGACAGCGCGCGTCTCGCCGCGCTGGGCATCCCGCTCGTCCATCACAATCCCGAGGTCGGCGAAGGGCTGATCGAGCATCGCGGCATCATCATGCAATGGAAGCTGACCAAGGAGGCGCTGTCGCAGAACCGGGTCTTCGGCGGCTGGCGCCTGCTGCTCGCGACGCTCAAATATTATCTCACCGGCGACGGCCCGATGTCGGCGGCGGCATACGAGATCGGCGGCTGGTTCAAGACGCGGCCGGGGCTCAACCGCCCCGACGCGCAGATGCTGATCGCGCCGTTCAGCTTCGACATGGCGACGCAGCGCACGCAACTCGAAAAACATCCCGGCATGAATGCAGTCGTCTATCCGCTGCGCCCGACCTCGCGCGGGAGCATTCATATCGCGACGCGCGATCCCGACGCCGCGGCGAGCTTCAAGCCCAATTACCGCGCGACCGAAGAGGATCGCGCCGCGATGACCGGCGCGGTGCGCGTGATGCGCGATTATGCGAAGCAGGCGCCGCTGGCGGGCATGATCGCCGAAGAGACAATGCCCGGTCCCGCCTTCGACGGCGATGCCGAGATCATGGACGCCTATGACCGTTTCGGCACCTGCGGCTATCATGCGGTCGGCAGTTGCCGGATGGGCAAGGATGACGCCTCGGTCGTCGATCCGGCGCTGCGCGTCCGCGGCACGCAAGGGCTTCGCGTCATCGACACGTCGGTGATGCCGGTGATACCGTCGGGCAACACCAATGGCCCGACGATGGCGATGGCATGGCGCGCCGCCGACGTCATCCGGCGCGACGCGCCGCAAGCGAAGGCGGACTGAGATGGAATTGAAGGATGCCCTCGCCGCACGGTTCGACCGGCTGAAGTCCGGTGACGACGGCTGGCAGGCACTGGCCGATGCGGGCGTACTCGGCCTGCCCTTCGCCGAAGCGCATGGCGGGCTGGGCCTGCCGCCGCGCGACGGCTTTGCGGTGCTGGAGGTGCTCGGACCGAGGGCGATCGCCCTGCCCTATCTCGAATGCGTGCTGCTCGCGGGCATCCTGCTCGACCGTGCGGGCGGCGATGCGGCGGCGCGCTGGCTGCCGCGCGTCACCGCGGGCGAGGCGAAGCTGGCCCTTGCATCGATCGACGACCGCGAGCCCGCGCGCGCGGCGATCGACGCCGCAGGCTGGCGCCTGTCGGGCGGCAAGCTGCTGTCCATCGGTGCAGCCGAGGCCGATGCGGTGATCGTGACTGCCCATACCAACGACGGTCCCGCCGCCTTCCTGATCGAACGCGAAGCACTGGCGATGAAGGCCTATCCGACGATCGACGGCCGCCGCGCCGCCGACCTGCTGCTCGACGATGTGACGGTCCCGGCCGACGCGCGACTGGCGGTCGAGCCCGAAGATATCGCAGACATTCTCGATCTGGGCGCCGCCGCCATCGCCGCCGAAGCGGCCGCGATCATGGCGCGGCTCGTTGCCGATACGCGCGATTACTGCGTCCAGCGCGAACAGTTCGGGAAAGCGATCTCAAGCTTTCAGGTCGTGCAGCACCGGCTGGTCGACATGCATATCGAGGCACGCCGTGCCGCTGCCGCCGCGGCGCTGGCTGCCGACGCGCTCGACCTCGATCCGGCCGGACGCACGAAGGCGATCAGCGCCGCCAAGGTCACGATCGCCGACGCCGGGCGCTTCGTCGGGCAAAATGCGGTGCAGTTGCACGGCGGCATGGGCATGACCGAAGAGCTTCCGGTGTCGGCGCTGTTCAAGCGGCTGACGGTGATCGAAAGCGAATATGGCACGCGCGACGAGCATCTGGCGCGCTACATGGCGCTGGGCTGAGCCTAAACAGGCTCGTCATTGTGAGCGGAGCGAAGCAATCCAGGGCGGTTTGCGCCTAATCTGGATTGCCGCGTCGCCTTTGGCTCCTCGCAATGACGAGCTTTAGAGACCCAGTTCCGCCTTCGCCAAAATCCCGCGCTGGATCTCGTTCGTCCCGGCGTAGATGCTGCTCGCGCGTTCGTTGAGGTAATGGAGCGGCGCGATCGCCTGCCACACGTCGCCGCTGCAATAATCGTCGAGAATGTGGCCGGGGATCGGACCGCCGGGCATCGCGATGCCGGGCTGGAATGCGCGGGCGAGCGGCCCCGCGGCATCCAACGCGAGTTCGGTCACGCGCTGCTGCAATTCGGTGCCGAGGATTTTCATCATCGAGGCATCGGCGCCGGTCGGCGCGCCCGCCGACAGGCGCGAGAGGATATCGCTTTCGAGCCGGGCGAGGATATCGCAGCGGATGCGCGCTTCGGCGATCCGCACGTCGAGCAACGTGCGCGCGGGGCCCGCCGGCTGCGCCGCGACCTGCTGCGCCAGTTCGTCGAGCGCGACCTCGATCTCGGGCGCATAGGCGCTGCCGCCGCGTTCGAATTCGAGCAGATATTTGGCGACCGTCCAGCCATTGTCGATTTCGCCCAGGACATTCGCGACCGGCACACGGACATTGTCGAAGAAAATCTGGTTCTGGATATGCTCGCCCGATGCCATGATAATCGGGCGCACTTCGATCCCCGGCGACGTCATGTCGATCAGCAGGAAGGTGATGCCCTGCTGCTTGCGTTCGGTCTTCGTCGTGCGGACGAGGCAGAAGATCCAGTTCGCGACGTTCGCGTGCGTGGTCCAGATTTTCGTGCCGGTGCAGACAAGGTCGTCGCCGTCGCGCACCGCCTTCATCTGGAGCGCGGCGAGGTCCGACCCCGCGCCGGGTTCGGAATAGCCCTGGCACCAGAAATGCTCGCCGTTCAGCATCCGCGGCAGGAAGAACGCCTTTTGCTCGTCGGTGCCGAAGCCGATGATCGCGGGGCCGCACATCTTGATCCCCATCGGCGACACCGGCGGCGCGCCGGCGCGGACGCGCTCGCTCGCGAAGATATGGTGCTGGACGACGCTCCAGTCGCAGCCGCCATGCTCCACCGGCCAGGCGGGCGCCGCCCAACCCTTGGCATGCAGCTTTTCCTGCCAGGCCATTTGCGATTCATGGTCGGCATAGACCGACGTCATCAGCTTGCCCGCGCGGCGCAGCTCGGGCGTCAGCTCGGCGGCGAAGAAAGCGCGAACCTCTTCGCGGAATGCCTCGTCCTGCGCGCTGAGCTGCATCGGATCAGGCCGCTTTCGGAATGAAGATCGCCTTGGGGCGGGTGAATTCGAGCAGACCCGGCACGCCATTCTCCTGACCGAAGCCCGACTGCTTCGCCCCTGCAAGCGGGGTGAAGGGTGTCGACTGGAGATTCTGGTTGATCCAGACGGTGCCGGTGTCAAGCCGGTGCGCGATCGCTGTCGCCGCCGCGACGTCGCCGGACCATACCGCGCCCGCAAGACCATATTCGGTGTCGTTGGCGCGCGCGACGACATCGTCGATGTCGGTGAATTTCAGGAGCGGCAGCACCGGCCCGAACGCCTCTTCGACGACGACGCGGCTGTCCTCGGGCGGATTGTCGACCAGCGTCAGCGGCACAAAATAGCCTTGATCGGGCACCGAACCGCCTTCGAGCAACGTCAGCCCGTTCGCACGCGCATCATCGAGGAGCGCGAGCACCCGGCGATATTGCGGCTCGTTCTGGATCGGGCCGTAACGATTGCCCTGCTCGGCCCCGTCGCCAACCGGCAACTCCCTGGCGAGCTGATGCAGCCGGTCGCGCAGCCGGTCGTAGATGTCGGCATGGATGTAGAGCCGCTTGGTCGCGACGCAGACCTGCGCCGTATTGTGAAAGGCGCCCTCGAACAACTGCTCCGCCACCGCGTCGACATCGACGTCGGGCAGCACGATCGCGGCGTCGTTGCCGCCGAGTTCGAGCGTGATGCGTTTCAGATCCTTCGCCGCCGATTCCATCACGCGGCGCCCGGTCGCGGTCGAACCGGTGAAGCTGATCTTTGCAAAGCCCGGATGCGCGGTCATCAGCGGGCCGAGCGCATCGCCGCCGCTGATGATGTTGATGACGCCGGCCGGAAAAATGTCGCGGACCAGTTCGCCGATGCGCAAGGTACAGAGCGGGGTGAAGGGCGAGGGTTTGAGAACGAGCGTGTTCCCCGCCATCAGCGCCGGGCCGATCTTCCACGATGCGAGCAGCACCGGGAAATTCCACGGAACGATGCCGCACACGACCCCCAGCGGGACATGATGCACCTCGATCCGGCGCGTGTCGCTGTCTTCGGTGACGTCGACGGGGATGTCGAGCATCGTCGTCGCCTTCATCCACATCGCGGCGCCGAGGATTTCCATCTTCGCGCCGGGAAGCGGACGCCCCTGTTCCTTGACGAACAGCGCGGCGAGTTCGTCGGCGTGCGCCTCGATCGCCTCGGCGGCCTTGACGAGGCACGCCTTGCGTTCGGCTGGCGACGTATCGCGCCAGCCGGGAAAGGCGCGGGCTGCAGCGGCGACCGCGGCGTCGAGATCGGCGGCGGAGGCGTCGGGCGCCTGCGCGAATACCGCACCCGTCGCGGGATTGCGCACGTCGAGGGTGGCGGCCGCCTCCACAGCGCGGCCGTCGATCGTCATCGGGAAATTGCTGCTCATAACCTCTCCACCTCTTGCCAGCGCGCCTTGATCGGGCATGGCTGTGCGTTGCTGCCTTTACAAACTAATGACGTTAGATAAAAGCGCAACCGGAAAAGCGAAGGACGGGAGAAGAGCGATGTCGCAGGCCGAAATCGAGGGCGGATGCAATTGCGGGGCGGTGCGCTACCGCCTGTCGGGTCCGCCGATGGCGGTCGCGGTATGCCATTGCAGCAATTGCCGCCGCCAGTCGGGCAGCGCCTTTTCGGTCAATGTCGTCGTGCGCGCCGACGCGATGGCACTCACGGGCGATCTGGCAACATGGGAAGATCGGGACACCGAAAGCGGCCAGCCCGTGCTCCGCCAATTCTGCGCGACGTGCGGATCGCCGATCCGGTCGCTGTCGGCCGCGTCGCCCAAGGTCGCGATCGTCAAGGCGGGCACCGCCGACGATCCCGGGGCATTCGTCCCGGCCATCCATGTCTGGACCGCTTCGGCGCTCCCATGGGTCGACATCCCCGCCAGCTTGCCGCAATTCGCGCGCAACCCGCAATGAGCGTGGAGCGCCCGCTGGCCGGCCTGACCGTCGTCGACCTGGTCGAAGGCCCGCTCGCGCCGATCACGCGCTACCTTGCCGAACTCGGCGCGCGCGTCGACCGCTTCGTGCCCGCAACGGGCGCGTTCGCCGATATCGCAGCCAATGCCGGCAAGACCGTCCACGCGGGGCCGGTGACTAATACCGCGCTGCGCGCCGCCGATATCATCGTCGCGCCCGCGAGCGCAGCGATCGACCGCGACGCGCTCGCCGCCGCCCGACCCGCGCTGGTGCTGATGGACGTCAGTCCGTTCGGAACCGGCAACGACCTCAGCGACTGGCAGGCCAGCGATGCCGTGCTCCACGCGCTGTCGGGGACGCTGTCGCGGTCGGGCATCCGCGGCCGCGCGCCGCTGTTGCCCCCCGGCGAGCTCGCCTGGCAGTGTGCGGCGGCGCAAGGGGCCTATGTCGTGCTGGCCGCCTGTTACCGCGCCCAGCGCACGGGGCGCGGCGACCGCATCGACTTTTCGGCGCTCGACGGCGCGATGCAGGCACTCGACCCCGGATATGGTATCAACGGCAGCGCGACGATGGGGCGCCCGGCGCACCTGCTGTCGCGCGACCGCCCCGCGAAGGGCACCCAATATCCGATCTTCGCCTGCGCCGACGGACAGGTCCGCATCTGCCTGCTCGCGCCGCGCCAGTGGCAGGGCATGTTCCGCTGGATGGGCGAACCGGCAGCCTTTGCCGCGCCCGAGTTCGCGAAGATCAACGTCCGCCAGCAGTCCGAAGCCCTGCAGGACGCGCTTGCGGCCTTCTTTGCGACGCGCACGCGCGCGCTTCTTGAGGCCGAGGGCCAGGCGCACGGGGTGCCGATCGCCGCGCTGCTCAGCTTCGACGAATTCGCGGCGAGCGAACAGGCCGCGGCGCGGCGAGTGCTGACAGACGTCGCGCGGACCGATGGCGGCAGGGTCAAACTGCCCGACGGAATGCTGACGATCGACGGCGTGCGCATGGGGCCGCACCACCCGGCCGGCGCGGCCGGCGTCCCGCCTCCCGGCGGCGAGGATGTCGCCCGACCTTTCGAGGGACTCAAGGTGATCGACCTCGGCGTGATCGTGGTCGGCGCCGAAGCGGGGCGGATGTTCGCCGACGGCGGCGCCGACGTGATCAAGATCGAAAGCACCGCCTTTCCTGACGGAACGCGCCAATCCTACCTGCCCTACGGGCTGTCGGCGAGCTTTGCGGCGGGGCACCGGAACAAGCGCAGCCTTGGCCTCGATCTGCGCAGCGACGCGGGACGCGCGCTGTTCCTCGACCTCGTGCGCCAGGCCGATGTGCTGCTGTCCAATTTCAAGCCGGGCACGATGGATTCGCTCGGGCTGGGCGCCGACATATTGGCGGCGACCAATCCGCGGCTGGTGACCGCAGACAGCTCGGCTTTCGGCGCGACCGGGCCGTGGGCGCAGCGGCTCGGCTACGGCCCGCTCGTGCGCGCGGCGACGGGCCTCACTGGCATGTGGCGCTACGCCGACGACCCCGACAGCTTCAGCGACGCGGTCACCGTATACCCCGATCATGTCGCGGGACGGATCAGCGCGCTTGGCGCGCTAGCGCTGCTCATCCGGCGGCGGCGCACGGGCCGAGGCGGCGCGGCAAGCGTGTCGCAGGCAGAGGTGATGCTCGCGCAGTTCGCGGCGCTGCTCGATCCCGCAGGAAACCCCGCCGAATCGGCGTCGACGATGTTCCCCGCCGCGGGCGACGACGAATGGTGCGTGGTGACGCGCGACGACGGCGACGACGACAAGGTGCTCGCCTTGTTGCCGGGCGAGGCCGCGACGCTCGCCGACTGGATCGCGGCGCGCGAGCCGATGGCGGCGGCGGCGGCCCTGCAGCGCGCGGGCATCGCCGCGGCGCCGATGCTGCGTGTCGGCGACCTGCCGGACTCGGCCTATTGCCGCGCGCGCGGCGCCTATCGCACCGACGTGCACCCGCACCTCGTCGAACCGGTCATCTCCGAACGACGCACCGCCGCCTTCGCCGATGCCCCCGATCCCGCGGCGCGCCCCGCCCCGCTGATCGGCGAGCAGACGCGCGAGGTCGTCGCCGAATGGCTGGGGCTTGACGCGGACGCGATCGCCGCGCTGGTCGAGAGCGGGACGCTCCAGCCGACCGAAGCGTCGGTCTTCGCCGCGATCGATGCCCACCGGGGAACGGCGACCGGTTCGTAGCGACGACGAGAAAGGTCGCCCTGCCCCGGTGCATATCGTCGTTATGGATGATGACGAACGGAAAGGTTGCTGCGCGGTTCCGGCTGGCCTCGTGGCTCCGAAATCGCCGGCAAAATCGGCAGCAGGGAAGGTGCAAGGCGCGACGCACCGGCGCGCGTCAGATGCCCCTGATTGCGATACAGCAGTCGGCCCTCGATCGCGGCTGGGCAATGGTGCCCCGGACACAAAGCATCTATCGGCGACCATATCCGGACATCGGGGCGCGACGCGACAATGGCATCGATCGCCTTGTCCACCGCCGCCGACCGGCCGATGATGCGCGCGCCTGGCTCTGCGCACTCGGCCACTCCGCGGCGGACAGCGCAGCGGAGGAAGTTCTTCGAATGAAGCGGGACGTCACGCGCAATCACCACGGCCAGCATCCGACGATGCGCCAGATCGATGTCCGCCGCGAGCGCCCGGTCCCATCCGGCCTGCGCCGCGTCCCAACCGCCGGCGAAAAGCACGCCGCGCACCCCTTCGCGGCGCTGCAACAGCGGCAGTTCGTTCCGCACGCGATCCAGAAACGCGGCGCATGCCATCCAGCGCGGATCGGCTGCGCGAACGCCCGCTGGAGACCCGCCCGGCGAACAGGCTCCCTTCGTCCGCACGAGGATACGCACACCGGCCTGCCGTCCCGCGACATCGAGCGCGGGCGAAAGCTGCGCCGCATGCGAATCGCCCCATAGCAGCAGAGCCGGGTTGCCGCGCGGCGCGCCGAACTCGCATGGCGCCGCACCGTCGCAGAAGGGAAAGTCCCGCGCCGCGCCGCGCCGGGCCTCACGATATTGCGCGAGCAGCGATCCGGGGGGACTTGGCTGTGCAGCCGAGATCCAGAGCGCGGCGCCCAGTGTCAGACCAGCGCCGAGCAAGACACCCCCGCTCGTCATCGTGGCGGCGTTGCTGCGAAAGCCCGCGACGCGCCGCATCCTTACCGGCGTTTCGACCCATCGGTGCATCGCCGCGGCGAGCGCCAACGGCAGCAAAACGAGCGCGGAATCGCGCACCACGTGCATTTCACCGCCCCACAAGATGCGCGCGAATGCCAGCATGGGCCAGTGCAGAAGATACCAGCCATAGGAAATCGTTCCCAACCAGACGAGCCAGCGTGTCGACAGAAGGCGCGGAACGAACGCGCGAGGATCGGTCATTCCCGCAGCGATGATCGCAACGCCCCCCAGGACGGGCAACAGGGCACGCCACGAAGGAAAGGGCGTCTGTGGACCGAAGGTCGCGACCGCCGCAACGATCGCCGCCAGTCCGACGGGGCCAAACCAGCGGGCGGCGCCCGCGTCGACCGGGCGCGCGAGCGCGAGCAGGCATCCCGCCGCGAGTTCCCAGGCACGCGACGGGATCAGGAAAAAGGCGGCGCGCGAAGCGCCGAGCGCAATCGAAAGCGCGAGCGACGACAGGAATATGATTGAAAGCAGTATCGCAAGAGCCGTCGTGTCCCGCCAGTTATGTCGCCGCGACAGCGCCGCCAGCCCCGACAGCGCAAGCGGCCAGATGACGTAGAATTGCTCTTCGACACCCAGCGTCCACAGGTGCTTGAGCGGCATCAGAACGGTCGCCGGATCAAAATACCCCGTTCCAGCCTGCCAGAAATGGATATTGGCAGCGAAGAGCAGCGACATGACGGCCGACTGCGCAAGCGGGCCCTGTTCGTCGGGGAGGAGCAGCACGAAACCGGCAACCAGGGTCGCCGCGACAACAAGAGCAAGCGCGGGAAACAGTCGCCTGATGCGCCGCGCGTAAAAATCCGCAACGTCGATACGACCGCGCCCGTCCCGCTCGCGCAGAAGCTGGCGCGTGATCAGGAAACCCGAGATGACGAAGAAGATGTCGACTCCGACATAGCCACCCGAAAAAAAGGGAACGCGAATATGGCATGCGAGCACCAGCAAGATCGCCACGCCGCGCAAGCCGTCGATATCGGCCCGGTAGTCGGATGCAGTCGAAGGCCGCCTGAGTTCCGGAACGATGACGAGGCTCCCGTCGGATGATCGATGTCGCTGTCGCGCACGCACATCGTCAGGTCAACCATCGGCCGCCCAGGGGCGAACAGATCAAAGATATCCGCTGCCCCGAGGCAGATGACCTGTTTCGGCGACGCAAACAGCCGCACGACGCTTTTGCGGCCAAACCCGCGCCGACCGTAGCGCCGCGCCGGCCTCACGCCATGGTGAAGCGAATGGGGAGACGTTTCAGCCCGCCGACATTCGTCGAGGCGAGCCATGCCGGATCGCCGGCCAATTCGACATCGGCGATCCGGCGCAGCAACTCCTCATAGAAGATCCGCATCTCCATGCGCGCCATATGCATGCCGAGGCAGAGGTGCGGGCCGTAGCCGAAGGCGATGTGCCTGTTCGCGGGCCGGTCGACGCGAAAGGCGAACGGGTCTTCGAACGCTTCCTCGTCGCGGTTCGCGCTGGGGTAGCACAGCATCAGGCTGTCGCCGGCCGCGATGCGCTTGCCGCGCAGGTCATAATCCTTGGTCGCGGTCCGGAAGAAATGGCGGACGGGGGACACCCAGCGCACCATCTCGTCGACCGCACCGGGCCATAGCGAGGCGTCGGCGCGCAGCCGCTGCAATTCGCCGGGATGCTTGATCAGCGCGAGCAACCCGCCCGCTATGCTTGAGCTCGTCGTGTCGTGCCCCGCCGTCGCGACAAGGATGTAATAGGAGACGCTTTCATGGTCCGCCATCGGCCGGCCGTCGATCTCGGCCTGTGCGAACAAGGTCGCCAGATCGTCGGCGGGATGGCGGCGGCGATCGGCGGTGAGGTCGCGGAAATAGTCGGCGAAGACCTTGACCGTGTCGGCGAGGCTGGCGGTCATCGTGCGCGCCGCCTGCACGTCGGGATCGTCCGACCCGAAGATTTCCTGCGTCAGTTGCAGGATCAGCGGCTCGTCGGATCGCGGCACGCCCAACAGGCGCATGATGACGCGCACGGGGTAATAGGGCGCGACATCGGCCGCGAAATCGCAGGTTCCGCCGCGCGCGGCCATCTCGTCGATCACCTCCTTGGCGAGCGTGCGCAACTCCTCCTCGAGCACCCTGATCCGTCCCGGCATGAACCACGCCTGCGTCAGCTTGCGATATTTGGCGTGGTCGGGCGCATCCATGAAGACGAGGCTGCGCAGCAGCGCGGGATTGCCGCCGGTCGCCGCACGCGCCCGCTCCTCATAAGCGAGCGTGCGCAGGAAGGTGCGCGGGGCATTGAGGAACGCCTCGGGCTGCCGCTCGACCTCCTGGATATCGGCGAATTTGGTGATCGCCCAGAAGGGCCGGTATTCGGGATGCTCGACGCGGTGGACCGGATCGTCGCGGCGGAGCCGGGTAAACAGCGCATCCATCGCGTCCGGATCGGCATAGGTATCGGGCGAGAGGATCGCATCAACGCTCGCCGTCATCACGCCGCCCCCGCCAGAATCTCGACCGTGCCGGCGGCGCCGTCGACGCACAGCAGCATCCCGTCCCTGATCCGGTCGGTCGCGCCCTCGACCGACGCGACGCAGGGGATTCCGAGTTCGCGCGAAACGATGCTGGCGTGGCTGTTGAACAGGCCGAACTCGGTCACCACCGCGGCCGCGACCAGGAACAGCGGCGTCCAGCTTGGGTTGGTGTTCGTCGTCACGAGGATATCGTCGGGTTCGAGCGCGCCGGGGTCCGACGGATCGAGGATGATCCGCGCCCGTCCCGTGACCTGTCCCGGCGAGCAGGCGACCCCCGTCAGACGATCGCCGTCGGCGGCGGCGGCGATCGCGCGCTCGACGCGCTGCGGCCATTCGGCGATCGGCGGGCATTCGCCGTCGATGAAGAATGGCGGCTCCAGCCGGTCGAGCGCGGCATAATCGGCAAGCCGCCGACGCAACGTATCGGAAAAGGCGGCGGGATCGGCCGCCCACGCGTCGAGTTCGCCCGACAGGAGCATGTAGAATTGCCGGCGTTCGTCGAGCGCGCCCGCGGCGATTCCGCGCGCGGCGAGCGCTTCGCAGCCCATGCGCGCTTCATGGACGAGGCGGACGCACATATTCTTCGACCGCTCGCGCGCCGCGAACCAGGTCGCGAGCGCCAGCGCGGCGGCGTCGATCGCATCGGCCTGCGCCGGGAATTGCGCCCGGATGTCGGCAAGGCATGCGCGCCGCAGCGCGGCGTTGCGATGCAGCGCCGCGACCGGATCGGCCTCGTCGCCCTGCTTCGCCATCGCGTCGATCAGCGCCAGCGCGGTGTGCGGCGCGGTTTCATAGGTATCGTAGATCAGGTCCCATTCGTTCGTCGCGCGCGCGCCATGGTCGTAGATAAAATGGCGGAACAATTCGTGGAACGCGGGGTCGGCGATGCGGTCCAGCACGCCGTCGGTGCCCGCCGCGAACGCCGCCCTCAATGCGTCCGAGCCGCGCACGAGGCGGCTGATCGTCCAGAGCTGGCACGCGATGTCGGCCGACTCGACGTCGCCGATCCCCGTCCCCAGCCGGGCGAGATCGTCCGGCCGGCCGATACCCGCCAGCAGCTCGGCGAGCTGGCCGAGCGCGACCATGCCCGCCTGTCCGATCTGGACATGGATGCAGCCGGCGCGGTCGAGCAGCGGGGTGATCGAGCGCAGCCGCGCGACGATCTCTGCCGGCGGGATCGCCGCGAGCGCCGGCCGCTGCGCGCGCAGCTCGAGCGCGGCGCCGTGCAGGATGTCGAGGTCGGGATGGACCTCTCCCGCCATGAAGCGCGCGACATTGGCCGCGATCCGCGCGCCGCAGGCCGGGTTGTCGTGCCAGTCGGCGGCGACATGCGCGGGCATGCCCGGACCGCTGTCGAACATCGCCGCCATCCGCGCCGCGCCGCCGGGCATCATGCGCTCCATCTCGACGAACATCACCGAGATGTTGAGATAGAAATAACCGCCGAAGATGCCGTAGACATCCTCGGGCCCGTCGAACTCGCCGGCATCGAAACCGCCGAAATCGACATAGCCGCGCACGGTGCCCGGCCCAAAGGCGCCCGACCAGACGTACGACCAGCCGAGCGGCGACACCGGCGCGCCCATCACTTCGGCGGCGTTTGAACGCGTATAGATCGGGAAGCGCTTCGATGGCGTGTCGTGAAGCAGCCAGTTGTCGACCGTCATGCAATCCTCTCCCCCGCCGGGCCGCCGGCTTTGCCGGTCGGCCGGGCGGTTCCTATGTCTCCTCGAGCAGGCGATCGAGATCGTCGGCCTGGTGCTTTTCGAGCACCGCGGCCCATTCGAGGCACCCCATGCCGACATGCTCGCCGATCCGGACCCGCGATATCGCATTGTTGTCATACCGGCGGAAGCCCGACCCCGGCAGATATTTGGGGACGTGGACATGCGTCTCGCCGGTCAGCACGACGGGCGTGTCGAAGCCGTAGGTCAGTTCCGACCGGTCGTAGCTGAGCAGCCCCGGCCGCGGCGTGAACCGCCCGCCGACCTGGCTGGTGAGGAAAGCCCCGTCGCGGTTGACGAGGATGCCGGTGCCGATCGCCGAACCGTCGGGCTGCGGAAAGCCAATCGCGTTGCAGAAGATATTGCCGTTGTCGAGCGACGAGGCGGTCCAGAATACGCCCGAGTCAAAGCCGCGCTCGACGCGCTCGCCCCAGCTGTGATCGCGCACGAACAGCCCGCTGGTCTTCACCGTCCGGTCGCCGACGCGCAGCGTGCCGAACCAGCGGCCACCCTGTTCGTAGTGCGCCTGCGCCGAATTGTGCGAGTGCGATCCCGCCGCGGTCAGCGTCTCGGCCCATTCGGCGAGCGCCGCATTGAAGTCGGCGACCGGCAGGTCGCTTTCCATGACGATGTCGATCGCCCCGATCGTGTCGCCCTTCGGCGCGTGGGCGAGGAAGCCGTGCGGGCCGATGCCACCCGCGCCCTCGATTTCGGCGCACAGCCGCCAGCGGCTCCACGGCACTTCGGGTTCGAACAGCAGTTCGGGAATCTCGTCGTTGATGCGCAGCGTGTTGCCCGTCGGCCGGTGCAGGATCGCCGAGGAGGCCATGCCATCGACGAAGACGATGATATGCGCCTCGTGATCGCCCTTCGCGGGCCAGCGCTTGGTATGGATCAGAAAGCCGTGCCCCTCGTCGATATTCCACGCCGCGAGCATCGTGTTTTCCTGCCACCGCTCGGGCAGCGGATCGGGCGGCCGGTGAAAATATTCGTCCGAATCCGGCATGCTGTGCGCCGCCATCCGCTCGGTTGCGGTGAACTTCATCGCCCTCTCCTGCTGCAAATCTGTCCGGAGCCTCAGGCCAGCGCGGGTTCCTTGATGTCGAGCCGGAACAGCCGGTGCGCGTTGCCGAACAGGATCTTGTCCTGAGCATCCTGCGGCAGGTGCGCGACCATCTTTTCGGCCTCGGTCAGGCAGTCGGGCCAGTCGCAGTCGAGATGCGGATAGTCGGTTTCGAACATGATATTGTCGATGCCGATATGCTGCGTCATTTCGAGCCCGACCGGGTCGCGAAAGTAGGAAACATAGCAATTCTGGCGGAAATAGTGCGACGGCTTTTCGGGCAGCGCGCGCTGATCGACCGTCGCGACGCCATCGATGATGATGTTTTCCCAGATGAAGTCGCAGCGGTCGAGCGTGTAGGGGACAAGCCCGAGCTGCGATTCGGCAAAGGACACCCGAAGCTGCGGGAAGCGCACGAAGACGCCCGACCAGAGGAATTCCATCAGGCAGTGCATGACATAGTAGGAGGCGCCGACGTGCGCCACCGCTGCGGGCGCGTCGGGCGCTGCGAGCGTCATCGGCGAGGTGCCGATGTGCACCGAGAGGACCATGTCGGCGTCGGCGATCGCCTCGAACAGCCCGTCCCAATAGCGCGACGAGATCGACGGCAGGCCGTTGCGATGCGGCGCCTCGGGAAAGGAAATGGTCTTGAAACCGAGCTTCGCGAGCCGATGCGCCTCGGCGAGCGCGAGATCGGCGTCCCACAGCGGAACGATGCCCATCGGGATCAGGCGGCCACCCGAACCCGCGCACCATTCTTCGATGACGAAATCATTATAGGCGCGGATGCATTCGAGCGCGAGCGGCTTGTCCGCGGCGAAGCTGAACTGCTCGCCCGCGAACATGACGAACATGTTGGGATAATTGGCCGATGCGAGAATACCGGCCTGGTCCATGTCGGCCAGCCGCGCCTTGCTGTCGTAGCAGCCTTCGCGAATATCGTCGAAGGTGTTGGGCCCGAACTTGACCGACGAGCGCGGATAGAAACCGGCGGCGGCGGCGATCTTCACGATCGGAACCTGTTTCCCGTCATAATGCCAGACGTCGCCGGGAACGCCGTCGGCGGTTTCGCGAAAGCGGAAATTGCCGCCCCCGGCGTCATAGGCAGCGCCCTTCATCCGCTTGATATAGGGTCCCTGATCCCGAAGTCGTGCCGGAAGGCGCGCCTGCCAGAGATGCGCCGGTGCTTGCAGATGGTCATCGGGCGAAATCAGGCGCGGGGGTCGGGGCATGGACGATTTCCTCTCTCGCTTTTAAGTAAGTAAATGCTTACATTGCAATTGCCGGGGCGTCAATCCTCTCGGCGACGCCCTGCCCCGCGTGTCGTTTCACCGTCGGCCGGATTTGCATTTGAGCGGCGCATCACGCTATTTGCGTTCCGCATGGACCGGAGATCATGGTGACCAAAGCGCAAGCCAAGCCGAAGAAAGCGACGAGCCGCTTTTCGTCTGCGGAGCGCCGCGCTTCGATCCTCGCGGCGGCGAAGGAAGTGTTCATCCGCAGCGGATATGCGGGCGCCCGCACCAAGGACATCGCGATCGAGGCGCAGATCAACGAAGCGCTGATCTATCGCCATTTCGCCTCGAAGGAGGAGTTGTTCGACGCCGCGGTGATCGAGCCCCTCGAAAGCTGGCTCGAAACCTATAACCACGCCGGGCGCCAGGTGGCCACCGCCGCCGACACCGGCACGCAGCGCCAGCTGCTCGAGCGCGGCGCCGAGCAATATCTCAGCCATATGGACGAGGTCTTCCCGCTGCTCGGCATCGCGCTGTTCGGCAGCGGCAGTTACGGCCCCGAATTCTATGCCAAGCGAATCGTTCCCCTGATCAACGGCTGGGCGCGGCGGACCGCGACGGCCATGCCGTCGGACGCCCCCGGCAGCCAGCTCGACCAGAATTTCCTCGCCATTGCGGGCATCGGGATCAGCTTCTTCGTCGCGGCGGACGCCTATTTCCGTGGCGCCAGGCTCGACACCGGGGCGAGCGCGAAACAGCTTGCGCAGATGATGCTCCCCCTGTTCGAGCATCGTGGCGACGTCGCGGACCGAAAGCCCGATTGACTTCTCACCGAATCCAGAAGTAAGTGTTTGCTTACAAATAACGAGCCGACCGGACCAGAGCCGGCGGAGGGATGAGGAGAAATTCATGGCGACCGGCCCTGAATGCGGATCCTGCGTGCGCTGTGGAGCATGCCCGGCATGAGCGACGCGATCGCCTTCATGTTCGATGCGCCGCACGCGCTGTCCGACGCCGAACGCCTCCAGCTTCTGGGCGGCAAGGGCAAGAGCCTGTCCGACATGACGCGGACCTTGGGCCTGCCCGTCCCGCCGGGCTTCACGCTCGGTACCGGCGCCTGCCGGCAATATCTCCGATCGGGCTGGTCGCCCGCGTTCGACGACGCGATCGACACGCATCTCGCCCGGATCGAGGCGACTCTCGGGCGCGGCTTCGGCGACGCGGCTCATCCGCTACTGCTCAGCGTACGCTCGGGCGGCGCAGCCTCGATGCCGGGCATGATGGACACGGTGCTCAACGTCGGACTGAACGCCGACATCGTGCCCGGACTTGCCGCGTGCAGCGGCGGCGACACGGCCTTCGCCCGCGACTGCCTGACGCGGCTGCACGAATCCTTCGCCAAATCGGTGGGCCACGCGCCGCCGCACGACCCGCGTATCCAGCTTCGCGCGGCTATCGAGGCGGTGTTCCAGTCGTGGAACAGCGCACGCGCGCAAGCCTATCGCCGGATCGAGAAGATTGCGGGCGACGCGGGCACCGCGGTCAACATCCAGGCGATGGTGTTCGGCAACCGCGATGCGATGTCGGGGACCGGCGTGGTGTTCAGCCGCAACCCCTCCGACGGAAATCCTGCGCGGTTCGGCGACATCCTGTTCCAGGCGCAGGGGGAAGATGTGGTGTCGGGCTCCCGCCAGACGATGGACATCGCCGAGATGGCCGATCGCCTGCCCGAGGCGTCGGCGCTGCTCGACCAAAGTCTCGACGTGATCGAACGCCATTATCGCGACCTCGTCGACGTCGAATTCACCATCGAATCGGGCAAGTTGTGGATCCTGCAGGCGCGCCCCGGCAAGCGGTCGCCCGAGGCCGCGGTTCGGATCGCGCACGATATGGCGCTCGATCCGGACTTTCCCCTCTCGCGCGACGAAGCGCTGGCCCGGGTTCGACACCTGCTCGCCGGCGTCGCGCGATCGCGGCGCATCGCGGGGGAAGAGGTCGCGATCGGCGCGGGCCTTGGCGCGTCGCCCGGTGTCGCCTCGGGAAAACTGGTCACCAGCGCCGAACGCGCCGTCGAACTCGCCGCGCGCGGCGAGGCGGTGATCCTCGCGCGTCCCGAAACCTCACCCGAAGATATCGAGGGCATTGCCGCGGCGGCGGGGCTCCTGACCTCGCGCGGCGGCCTTGCGAGCCACGCGGCGGTCGTCGCGCGCGGCTGGGGCAAGCCCGCCGTCGTCGGCTGGGCTGCAATGTCCTTTGCCGACGGCGGCATCCTCGCCGACGGCATGTGGATCGCCGACGAGGCCATCCTGTCGATCGATGGCGAAACCGGCGAGATCTTCCCGGGCGAGCTTGCCTCCACCACCCAGATCGCGCCCGAGGCCGCGGCCATGGCAGGCTGGGACGATGCACGGGCGGATGATGGCGCGGCGGCGGCGCCACCGGCGTTTTCGGGCGAAGAGTTGCTGCTGCTCGTCGCGTTGAAGGGGTTCTGCCCCAAAGACGCGGCGCGCGAAATCGGCGGGCTGGACGATGCGGGGCTGGCGGCGATGCTCGGCGAACTGCACGACTGTCTCGACGCCGCCTCGCCACGCTTCATCAAGGCGACCGACGCCGGCAAGCGGCGCGGGGAGCAGATCGTTGCGGCGCACGGCGATGCCGTTGGCGGATCCGCGGCGCGCGCCATTCTCGCCGCCTTCCACCCGCTCAACGACGCGTTCAAGACGCTGGTCACGGCCTGGCAAATGCGCCCGTCCGACGGCGCGCCCGTCTTCAACGATCATAGCGATCCCGACTATGACGCCGGCATTTTGGGACAGCTGCCGGGGCTGCATTGCGAAACGACCGCCTGGCTGGCCGGGATCGATCCGCAGGGCCCCCTGCCCTTCTTCCGGTCGCGCTTCGAGACCGCGCTGGCCCGGCTTCGGGCCGGCGACACGGCCTATCTCGCATCGCCCAAGATCGATTCCTATCACAATATCTGGTTCGAATTGCACGAGTATCTGATCCGTCTCGCCGGGATGACCCGCGCCGAGGCCGAGGGCGGCTAGCGTGCGTTCGGCTTTGATCGGATCAGGACAGGCGCTCCGGAGTCCGGTTTGCCCTGTTTTTCCGGGCCGTCAGGCGGGTCCGCCCGACCGGAAAACGCTCCAGGAAGCTGTTGACAGGCGCCACATCAAATGTAAGTAATTAATTACAGACAACATGCGCCGGAAAGGTGCAGAGCCTGGGGAGAGAGATGATGCTGAGATATGCGATCAGCGGAACCGCCGTGGCATTTGCGACCCTGTCGGGTGCGCCATCCGCCTTTGCGCAGGCACCGGGCGAGACCGGCGGCAGCAGCACTATCGGCGACGCCGACATCATCGTCACCGCACAGCGCCGCGACGAAAGCCTGTCGCGCACGCCCGTCGCGGTCGACGTCGTCGGAACCGCCGAACTCGCCGAACAGAATGTTCGTTCGGAAGCCGATCTGCAGTTCGCCGCGCCGGGGCTTTCGGTTCGCGCGGGCGCGACCTCGAACGAGGTCAATTTCTCGCTCCGCGGCCAGTCGGTCGACCAGTTCACCGGCACCCGGCCGGGGGTGCTGCCCTATTTCAACGAGGTGCAGATCAGCAGCAACAGCGGCGGCGGCAGCGGCGCCACCTCCTTTTATGATCTGCAATCGGTCCAGGTGCTCAAGGGCCCGCAAGGCACGCTGTTCGGGCGCAATGCGACGGGGGGCGCGGTGCTGTTCACCTCGGCCAAACCGGTCAATGCGTTCGAGGGCTATGCGAGCGCGCGCTACGGAAACTACGACACGGTCCAGCTCGAGGGCGCGCTCAACGTGCCGTTGGTCGACGACAGGCTGCTCGCGCGCGTCGCGGGATTCTACAGCGACCAGACGGGCTTTCAGCACAACCTGTTCGACGGTTCGCGGCCCGGCTCGATCGAACGCTATGGCGTGCGCGGCAGCCTGACCCTGCGCGGCAACGACGGTTTCGAGAACAATCTCGTGGTCGACTATTACAAGGCCGACGGTACGAGCACGCAATCGGTGCTCTATGCGCTCGACGCGACGCAGCCGGCCGCGCCGCCGGTGACGCTCTTCTATTCACCCGGCCTCGATCTGGTCTTCGGCCCCGGTGCGTGGGCCAATTATCTTACCCTGCACGACAATCCGACGATCCCGGCGGGCGGGCTGGCCGCCTATCTGCCGATCCAGAAGGCGCGCGGACCGTTCACGATCGCGACCAACGACGCCAACGTCTATCAGGCCGAAAACCTGATCGTGACCAATTCGACCTCGGTCGACCTCGGTGACACGATGCAGCTCAAGAACATCATCGGCTATGCGCATCTCGAGACGCATGTCCGCGGGGATTCGGACGGTTCGCCCTTCGGCATCGCGGGCGACGGCGAAATCGACGAGACCGGACGCCCCGGCGGCTATACCACGACCACGATCATGTCGGAGGAATTGCAGCTGCTCGGCACGCTCGCGGGCGACCGGCTGACCTACGCCGTCGGTTTCTACCTCTCGAGCGAGAAATCGACCGTGTTCCGGCAGGTAACCTTCCTCGACGTGTTCGGCGACCTCGGCCTCTCGCCGCTGTCGGTCAATTCGGACGTCGCCTACAACAACAGCCACGCCTTCTACGGACAGGGCACCTATCAGCTCGGCGGCGGCTTCGGGCTCACCGCGGGGCTGCGCTACACCAGCGAAACCGTGCGCGGACGGACGCTTCCCGCCGACAATAATTATGCGACCCCGGCACAGATCGCCAGCGGCGTTGCCGACAACGACCAGCGCAAGACGATCCGCAACCTCAGCTGGACCTTCGGGCTGCAGAACCAGATCTCCGACGACGTGCTGCTCTACGCCGCCACGCGGCGCAGCTATCGCAACGGCGGCTTCAACGGCAGTTCGCCGCCGATCGTCGGCGACGCGACGGTCAACGGCAACAGCTACGGCACCGAAACCGTGACCGATGTCGAGCTCGGCGCCAAATTCCAGGGCCGCCTCGGCACCATGCCGGCGCGGCTCAACCTCGCGCTCTACAATATGTGGATCAGGAACGGCCAGCGGAACGCCTTTGTCGACATCAACGGCCCGGCGTCGCTGGCGGTGAACGTCCCGCGCACGAAGATCTACGGCTTCGAACTCGAGGGCCAGATACGCCCCGCCGACTGGCTGCGCTTCGGCGGCAACCTCAACTATACCCACGCCCGCTTCACCAACGGCCTGACGCCCGTCTTCGGCGGGACGACGCTGCTCGGGACGGTGCCCGACACCCCCGAATGGTCCGGGACCGCCTATGCCGAGGTGTCGGCGCCGCTGTCGGACCGCCTCACCGCGTCGCTGCGCGGCGACCTCTATGCCCAGACCGGGACCTTCTATATCGCGTCGGGCAATCTCAATCCGACGGCGCACCTGCCCGGCTATTCGATCGCCAATTTCCGGATCGGGATCGAGGATGAGGATGCCTGCTGGTCGCTGTCGGCCAATCTCAAAAACGCCTTCAACAAGGTCTATTATGTCGGCGGCATGCCGCTCGCCTCGCTGCTCCAGTTCAACTCGGCGCTTCCCGGCGCGCCGCGAACCTATTCGGTCGAAGCGCGCTACCGCTTCTGACCGGCAAAACTCCGCGCCCGCCGTCCCCGGCGAGCCGGCTTGGCCGTTCGCCCGATGGAGCAACGACCGGCGCGCGCAGGGACTGCGTCAAGAACGGGATTTTCCGGCCGGCTACCGTATCGGCAAGTCGGCAGCCGTTGAAACGCACGCAATGTCCCTCGGCCATGTCCACGATATTATAGTCGAGACCCGCTGTTGCTGCGCCATATGCGGCGAAATGCTTTGCGGCAGCACGGCAGCGCGCGCCGGATACGAGGTTCGCCCGCTGCCCCCCCCCCCTCACCCGCGCCGCGGCATATCGACCATGGGCGCGACGGTCCCAGTCGACGCAGCCCCCGATGCGTTCGCGCGCCATTGCCGGGGGGACCATTGCTGCAATCCACCTCTTGCCCGCGGATGAACCCGGATCGAAACGACCGCGAGTCAGCAAGCGCGGGGTCTAGAAATCCATCCCCAACGTCAGAAAGCCGTGAAACCCGGCTTTGCCTTCGCCATCGGCAAAGCTCGGGCCACCCGACGCCAGGAGCCGCAGGGCCCCGCCCAGCTGATAGATGCCGCCCAGACCAAGGCTGGTGGAAGAGCACCCGTCGATCGTATCGGCTCCCTTCCGGTCGGCTTCGACCCCGATCAGAAGATGGGGGTCGATCCGGCGGGCGACCGCAATGCCGCCTTCCCAATGATCGCGATTTCCCGGCCCGGGATTGATCGCATAACCCCCGCCTCCGAAGATCGACCATGCGCCGATGTCCTTTTGCGCCCAGACCGGCAGAAGCGCCGTCACTCTGCCATTCCCCATGCCGTTGCTCGCCGTCGGCAGGGTCATGCCGGGAAAGGCGGCGACCGAGAGCCCAGCGGCTTCGTCCTGATAAAAACGATATTTTGCGGAGACCGCAACGTCGCCAGCGCCGCGGCGCCACCCGCCCCGATCGTGGGAGAAGGCCATAGGAAGGCCAATGGTAATCTGCAGATCGGGCGCGGCGCCATAGTTCAGCTCGACGCCCGCCGAACCCTCGAAATCCGCGCCGCGGCCTTCGGCTTCGACGAGCGGGGCGTAGATTTCCCAATGTCCGGTATCGGTAGGCTCGGGGTCATCGGTCAGGAACGGTGGTCCCGCCCATGCGTTACCCGATATGAATGCGGCCACAAGCGCGTAGACCAACGCGCCTTTGGAAAGCCGGTTAGGCGCCATGCTCCGCCTCCTTCGTCGCAGCACGCTGGGGAAAGGCGAGGATCAGCACGACGATGGCGATGCCGAGCACCAGCGACGCCCCCGCCCGGCTGAGTTCGAGCCCGCCCTTTGCGACGGGCTTGTCGAGGAAATCGCCAACCACGGCGCCGAGCGGCCTTGTCAGGATGAACGCCGCCCAGAAGAGGCCAACCCGGTCGAACGACGTGCGGCAATAAGCGAAGGCAAGAAGCGCGAGCAACGCCCCGAACAACAGCGCCGAACCCAGATAACCGAACGCCCCGTCGGCAACCCAGTCACCGAGCGCGGTGCCGAGCGTCTGCGACAGGGTGATCGTCAGCCAATAATATATCTCGGCCTTGGGTTCGTGCACCGACTGGACCGAGATGTTACCGAGCGCCCGGTGCCAGACGGCCAACGAAAATAATACCAGCGTCAGCAACATGATCGACCCGCCCGGATAGCCGATACCGAGCGAGCGCGTCGCGAAGTCCGCCATCGTGGTTCCCGCCGTGGTCGAGGCGATGATCGTCGCCCAGTACAGCATGGGGTGAAACCGCCGAGCCGCGATCTGCGCACCGACAAGGACGATCAGCAGGCTCGCGAATATGCAGGTCCCGGCAAGGTAGCCGAGATTCATCGACATGCTGACCGTATCGCCCGCGGTTTCGCCGAAGGTCGTGGCCAATATCTTGATGATCCAGAAACCCAGCGTCACCGCGGGCACTTTTGTCAGCGCCGATTGCACCGCATCCGGCGTGGCATGGTCTCCTCCATCTGAATTTGTCGGTGGAAGAGACGCTAGGTCGCCCGGCGGATCCTGCCTATAAGCAGGCGCTTGAACTCCCCTTGCTAAGCAGAAGTCCATGCCACAACCTGCAAAGACCATCGCCGCATCGCCGAACGGGATGGCAAACCGCACCATCACCCTGCCCGTCATCATCCTGATCATTCAATCGGTCGCCGCCGCCTATTTCGTTATCGACGGCGTCGACGATCTGCTGGGTCAGGCGAAACAGGGCGTTGACCTTGAAGTCGTGATGGAATGCCTCGTCGCCTTTGCCCTGCTCGCCGGCGTCGTCATGGGGTCGCGCTATGTTCGCGCGATCCACCGGGAATTGCACCGGAACGAGCAGTCGCTCGCCAGGGCAAGGGGCGCCCTGTCCGAGCATATCGCATTGCGGTTCGCGGAATGGGACCTTTCCCCCGGCGAACGCGACGTGGCGCTGTTCGCGCTCAAGGGTTTCGAAATCGCCGACATCGCACGGCTGCGCGGCGCCGCGACGGGAACGGTGCGATCGCAACTCAGCCAGATCTACGCCAAGGCCGGCGTGAACAGCGAGGCAATGCTCGTCTCGCTGTTCATCGAGGATCTGGTGGAGATTGACGCGGGATAGGGGCGTCCCCGACCGGCCAAGACAGCGAACCCGCAACGCCGGCCAGCGCGAATGGGTAAACAGGACCGCCAGCATCGGGCAAAACTGCCCGTAGAGGAACCCGCCGCAACATCGCCCCTGCCCCGACCCGCTGGACCGCAACCTCGATTCTTGCAATTCACTCGCAGTTGCGATTAAGGGCGCGCTCCTCTCCCAGCTTCCAGGTGCCTGCATGTTCCTCTCTGGCGTTCGTCCGGTCTCTTTCATCGTCATGTCGGCAACGCTCGCTTCCATTCCGGCGCCGGCGCGCGCGGAGGACGAACAGAAGTCCGGCGGCGATATCGTCGTGACCGCGCAGCGCACCAGCTCGGGCATCGTCGCCCCGACGCACCAGATCACGACGATCGACCGCGAGGAACTGGAGACGGCGCGGGCCGCGTCGGACACGCTTTCGACGATCCTCGCCAAGGCCGTCCCCGGGCTCGCCGATTCGAGCCGCACCATCACCGATTTCGGACAGACGCTGCGCGGGCGCGGCGCGCTCGTGCTCGTCGACGGCGTTCCCTACAACACCAACCGCGACAGCTCGCGCAACCTGATCAGCGTCAATCCGAACGATATCGAAAGCGTCGAGGTATTGCGCGGCGGCAGCGCGATCTATGGCAGCGGTGCGACCGGCGGCATCATCTCGATCAACACCCGACCCGCTGGCGGCCCCTTGCGGATCGAAACCACCCTGTCGGCCGTCACATCGCTTTCGAACCTGACAGACGACAGCCTTGGCGTGCGGCTCCAGCAATTCGCGTCGGGCACCGCGGGCTCGCTCGATTTCGCGCTCAACGGCGGCTACCAGCGCATCGGTGCCGGCTTCGACGGCCATGGCGACCGCCGCGCCCCCGAACCGAGCCAGGGCGACCTGATCGACAGCAATGTCTGGAATATCGGCGGGAAAGTCGGGCACAGGCTCGGCGACGCCGGCTATGTCCACGCCTCGGCGAGCTATTATCGCGCCGACCAGAACAGCGATTATGCCGCCGACCCGGCGCCCGGCCGCCTGCCCGCGGGGAGTGTGCTCGCGCGCCCGATCAAGGGCCTCGAGCTCGCCGACCAGAATCAGGTCCGCAACGTCGTCGCGACCTTCGGCTATCGCAACAGCGACGTCCTTGGCAGCAAGCTCGACCTGCTCGGCTATTACCGCGACATGTTCGTCCGCTTCACGCCGTTCGACGCCCGCGGCGTCGCCACGCGCGGCCGCAACGTCGATCAGGTGTATCAGAACAGCAAAACCTATGGCGCGCGCCTGACCATCGAGACCCCGGTTGCCGAGCGGACCGCGATCAGCTGGGGCGGCGATCTCGGCCGCGAGGTCAGCGACATGCCGCTCGATATCTTCGACCCCGCGGCCTATGACGCGAGCGGCGGGCTCGTCTTCAGGCGCACCGGCACGCTCGTCTATATGCCCGAACTCACGACGGACACGCAGGGCGCCTTCGTCCAGCTCCAGCATCGCTTCTCCGACCTGCTCGCGGTCGAAGGCGGCGTCCGTTACGATCGCGCCGAAGCGTCGTTCGACACCTTCACCCCGCTCTCGCAATATCGCGCGCCCGCCCCCGTCGCGGTTCAGGGTGGCACGATCAGCTTCGACGGCTGGACCTTCAATGCCGGCGCGACGCTGACTCCGGCCGCAAACCAGAGCGTCTACGCCTCCTTCTCGCAGGGTTTCCAGCTTCCCGACGTTGGGCTGCAACTGCGCAACGCCAATGCGGGGTTCAACATCGACAATTCGGACCTGAAGCCGGTCAGGATCGACAGCTATGAACTGGGATGGCGCGGCAACTTCGGCAGAACGAAGGGCGCGGTCGCGCTGTTCCGCACCACCTCCGGCCTCGGCGACGTGCAAAGCTTCAACAACGGGCTGATCCTGCTGCGCACCGCCGAGCGTATCAAGGGCGTCGAGGCGTCGCTCGACTTCGGCGATGCGGGGGACGCAGTGCGGTTCGGCGGCAGCGTCACCTATTTGCGCGGGCGTGAAAAGGCGGCGACCGCGCCCCGCTGGCAGACGATGACCGGTTACCGCATCCCGCCGCTCAAGATCACCGCCTATGCCGAATATGCCCCCACCGACCGGCTGAACCTCCGCCTCCAGGGCCTGTTTTCGGGCGACCGCGACTATCGCCTGAACGGTGTTGCGAGCTTCGGCCGACGCGAGGTCGAAAGCTATTTGCTCGTCGACCTGATCGCCCGTTACGAGGTCACCGAAAAGGATCAGCTGACGCTCGGGGTCGAGAATCTGCTGAACAACCAGTATCTGCCCGTCTACGGCCAGCTCTTGCGCAGCAACACCAACACGAGCCGCGTTCCCGCCAACGGCGCGACACTCACCGTCGCCTACACGCGAAGCTGGTAAGGGAAATGGCGACCCTGGATGTCTGGCACCTTCCCGCCGCGCATCAACCGGTGAGCAGCTTGACCCCGGAAAACAGCAGCACGGCGGCAAGCGCCGGACGCAGCAGGTGATCGGGCGCGCGGCTGGACAGGAGGCTGCCGACGATCACACCGGGGATCGACCCGACCAGCAGGCTGAGGAGCAGCACCGGATCGACATCACCATAGAGCCAGTGTCCCGAACCCGCGACCAGAGCGAGCGGAACCGCGTGAACGATGTCGGTCCCCACGATCCGCGAAACCGGCAGGTTCGGATAGAGCATCAGCAACGCGGTCACGCCGATCGCGCCCGCCCCGACCGACGAAATCGAGACCGCAGCCCCGATGAAGGCTCCGAGTATCACCGTCGGAAGCAACGCGCCCCGGTCGCTCCGACTGCCGCTCCGCCGCGCGAGCCGCATCAGCCAGTTCTGGAATAGCGCCGCGAAGGCGGTCAGGATCAGCATGCAACCGAGAAACAGGATGATGACATGCTCGGCGCGCGAACCGATTTCGCCGAGCCCCTGCAGCGCGACGACCGCAAGAAGCGCGGCGGGGATGGATCCTGCGGCAAGCCGGCGAAAAATGTGCCAATCGACCGTGTCGCGCCAACCGTGAACGGCGCTCCCCACCGTCTTCGTTATCGCGGCAAAGAGCAGGTCGGTGCCCACCGCGGTCTTGGCATTGACCCCGAACATCAACACCAGCAGCGGCGTCATCAGCGACCCGCCGCCAACCCCCGTGAGCCCCACCATGATACCGACGAGCAAACCCGCGGTGACATGCATCACGTCGACATGGCCGAGCATATCGTGGACCACCCCAAGCCTCCTCGCTGACGCCCTGTTGGCAGCGGCCACGCGCTCCTGTCAAACGGCGATCCACGGGATCGCCAACGGTGCCCGATCGCCGCGGTCGTCGCCCGCCGGTTTTTCGTCCCCCAAATCCAGCGCAGCCGGGCGTGCCTCATCCGGCTGCGGAGCGTCGACCTTTGCTCCCGTTGCGGAACGGCCCGCTGCCCGGCCAGCTCCCGGCGGGTTCGGGAACTGGACGGACAGCGGGCCGTCCGCGGCTGGCGGGTGCCGGGGTCAGCTCTTGCAGGCCTGCTTGTTCTTGTTGCCCGCGAGGCTGCAGTTGTAGGTGACCTTCTTGCCGTTGCTCAGCGTCGCCTTTGCGAGATGCGTATTTTGCCGCTTCGCCGCGACGCGCTTGAGCGTTGCGGTCTTGGGAGCCACGGTCTGTTTCGCCAGAGTGTGCGTCGCCGGCTGGGCAGCGGCGGTCGATGCCGCCGGTGTCGATGCGAATACCGGCGCGGTGATCATCAACGTCGATGCGAGACCGAGGCCGATCAGGGTTCCAATGCGTGCCATGCTCTTCTCTCCAGAGGGCCCGCCCGGATGCGGGCGGGTTGATGTGGGGTGTCCAGGCGGGGACCGGGGGGTACAGGGAGCAAGGAAAAACCCCGCCTTGGACGCCCTCCTGCTACCCGCTGCGATCCGACCGGGGCATGGCCGCGACATGACAATATCGTAATCCTCGCGCCAGCTTCCGGACGAGCGCGACCACCTATCCTCGCTCCGTCAGCCCAAAGGCCAGGTGCGATCATCGCCACGACTGCGAAGGAGGTCCCGTGAAAAAATGGCTTTTCGCCCTGCTCTTCGCGCTCGGTATCGCGGCCGGAGTCTATCTCCACGCCGGCTACTACAACGGCCCGCTGTTCCTCGACATGCCGGCTGCCCGCGCCGGTCCCGCAAAACCCGCGATCGTCATCTTGTCGGGCGACATGGGCAACCGGATCGGGATGACTCCGCGCATTGCCGCACGCCTGCACGCGCGCGGATACGCCGTCGTCACCGTCAATTCGCTGACCTATTTTTCGCCGCGCCGGACACCGGAGGAAACGGCCGGCCTGATCAGGATCGCCATGATCCGGGCGATGACGCTTGGGAAGACGGATCATGTCGTGCTGATCGGCCAGTCCTTCGGCGCCGACATGCTCCACGCCGGACTCGCACAATTCACCGAAGCCGCGCGTCAGCCGATCCGGTCGGTGGTGCTGATCGTACCCGGCGAGGATGTCATATTCCGGGCTTCTCCGATCGAACTCGCCGGGCTCGAAACGCCCGATCAGCGCGCCTATCCAACGGCGTCGCGACTCCGCTGGGTGTCCGTGACCTGCATTCACGGCATCGACGAGGCGGGCAGCCTGTGCCCCGAACTCCAGATGCCCAACGTCCGCCGCATAGCCCTGCCCGGCGGGCACAAGCTGAATTCCGACGACCAGGCCCTCGCGGCGGCAATCCTGCCCGCGCTCGGCGCGGCCCAACCGGCAAGGAGCGAATGAGATGAGGCTTTTCCTGAACATCGCATCACTGGCGGCGCTCGCTGGCAGCGCTCAAGCGACAACGACCGCAACACCCTTCGGGCTGTGGCAAAACCCCAGGGGAACGATCCTTGTGCGCACCCATGGTTGCGGCGCGCTGCTGTGCGGCAATATCGTCTGGGCCGGCCCGCAAGCGATCGCCGACGCGCGCGCCGCAGGTGTGAGCGCGCTGGTCGGCACCGAATTGCTCAGCGACTATCGCGCAAGCGGGACCGGCCGCTGGACGGGAAAGGTCTATGTTCCCGACGAGGGGCGTCGCTTTTACTCTACGATTGAACTAAAGAGCGCGAACAGCCTGCGCATATCGGGCTGTATCCTTGGCGGCCTGATCTGCAAGTATCAGGAGTGGACCCGGCGATGACGCTATTGGCGAATGCCATGACGTGGGGGCGGCGCAACAAGCGGGTGCTGTCGATCGCGACCGCGCTGGTGGTCGCGGCGCTCGGACTGGCGGCGCTGTTCAGGCTGCTCCATTCGGTCCGGCCACACGCGGTCCGTCAGGCCTTCGACACGCTATCGGCCGGCCAGATCGGCGCAGCGCTGCTGCTGACCGCCGCAAGCTATCTGATGCTGACGCTGTACGATCGCTTCGCGCTGAAAGTCATCGACCGGAAGCTGCCTTGGCGAACCTACGCACTGGCATCCTTCACCAGCTACACCCTCAGCCACAATCTGGGGCTGGCGCTGCTGACCGGCGGGTCCGCGCGCTACCGCGTCTATCGTGCGGCGGGGCTGAGCGGGGGCCAGATCGGCAGCGTGATCGCGCTGGCGAGCCTCGGTTTCTGGAACGGCGTCATCCTTCTCGCCGGCCTTGCCGCTCTGGCGAGCACCCATATCCTTCCCTTCTTCGATTGGGGACTGTCGCTTCACTGGCTCCATCTCGCCGGCCTTGCGGTGCTGACCCTGTGCCTCATCCCGCCGCTGCTCCGTCATTTCGGACTCGATGCCTTCGTTATCGGCGGCTGGCGCACGCCGCTGCCCCACCTCGGGCAAAGCGCCGGGATGACCCTGGTAGCGGCATTCGATCTCGCCGCCGCGAGCGCGGCGCTCTATGTTCTGCTCCCCGCCCCCGATCCTTCAGCCTACCCCGCCTTTTTCCTCGGCTATGCGCTTGCCATTATCGCCGCGCTGATCAGTCATGTGCCCGGCGGACTGGGGGTCTTCGAGGCGGTGGTGATCGCCACCGTGCCCGGCGACAAGGCGCAGTTGCTCGCGGCGCTGCTGGCCTATCGCGTCGTCTATTACCTGCTGCCGCTGTTGCTCGCAGCGCTGCTGCTCGTCTGGCACGAAAGCAAGGCCTGGCGGCCGCCAGCAAGAGAGATTGCGCAGGCCGGTCAATCGCTCCTCCGCGACCTCGCCCCCCCTCTCCTCGCCGCGCTGGTATTCGCGGGTGGCCTGATCCTGCTGCTGTCGGGCGCGACGCCAGCCGAAGCCGGCCGGATGCACGCCCTCAGGCACGTCCTGCCGCTACCCTTTGTCGAGGCGTCACACATCGCCGCCAGCCTGTCGGGAACGCTGCTGCTCTTTCTCGCGCCCGGACTGCTTCGCCGGCTGGACGGCGCCTTTTTCGCGACCCGCACCCTGCTGCTCGGCGCCATCCTGTTTTCACTCACCAAAGGCTTCGACTATGAAGAGGCACTGATCCTGTCGGCGATCTGCGCCGCGCTCCAGTGGAGCCGGCCCGCCTTTTACCGGACCACGTCCCTGCTCGACGCACCGCTGTCGAGCGGCTGGATCGTCGCGGCGCTGACCGCGGTCATGGCGTCGGCTTTCGCCGGCTTTTTTGCATACAAGCATGTCGCCTACACCAGCAGTCTATGGTGGCAGTTCAGCCTGAACGGCGACGCCCCGCGCTTTTTGCGCGCACTGTTCGGTATCGCGGTGCTGGTGGCCGGCCTCGCACTCTGGAGACTGTTTGCGCCATCGCCGCGCGCCCCGCGCGATGCGATCGTCAATTTCGATCAACTCGCGCCGGCGATGGCGGCCGCCAACCACAGCGACGCCTTTCTCGCTTTCACCGGCGACAAGCATTTCCTGCTCGCCGACGAAGGCGACGCCTTCCTCATGTACCGGGTACAGGGCGCAAACTGGATCGTGATGGGCGACCCGGTCGGACGCGAGGAGCGCTGGGCCGACCTGCTCTGGAAACTTCGCGAACGCGCCGACGCCGCACAGGGCCACATCCTGCTCTACCAGATCAGCGCCGCCTGCCTCCCGCCCGCGATCGATCTGGGCCTGTCGATCGTCAAATATGGCGAGGAAGCGCGGGTCGAACTTGGAGCCTTTTCGCTGGCAGGCCCCCAGGCCAAGTCGCTGCGCCATTCCGAACGCCGCGCGGTGCAGGAGGGCGCCGCGTTCGCCATCATCCCCGCCGCCGAGGTGCCGCAACATCTCCACGAACTCAAAGCGGTATCGGACGATTGGCTCGACGCGAAAAAACAGCGTGAAAAGGGGTTCAGTCTCGGCAGTTTCGATCCCGCCTATCTGGGGCATTTTCCATGCGCCGTGGTGCGCGTCGGCGGGCGCATCGTCGCCTTCGCGAATATTCTCGCGACCCCGAACCACGAAGAAATGTCGGTCGACCTGATGCGCCATGCGCGCGACATCCCCTATGGCGTGATGGATTATCTGTTCGTCCGCCTGATCCTGCATGCGCAGGCCGAAGCCTACCGGTGGTTCACACTGGGGATCGCGCCCCTGTCGGGGATCGACGGGCGCAAGCTTGCCCCGGCATGGGCACGCGGCGCCGCCTTCCTGTTCCGGCATGGCGAGCTGCTTTATGGCTTCGAGGGGCTGAGAAGCTACAAGGCTAAGTTCGCGACGCATTGGGAGCCGCGCTATATTGCCGGACCGCGCGGCATGGCCTTTGCCAGCGGCATGACCGCGATCCATCACATCGTCTCGCGTCCCGCCCGCGGCAAGGAGGAGCGCATGGCACCCCAACCGGCGACCGGAGACCGGGCCCCTGCGGCTTCCTGTTAGCCATGACCGGGCAAACGGGTATAGCCATCGATCGAACACAGGCCTTCGCACTGGAAAGTTTGCCCATGTCGCAAAAGATACTGGTGATCGAGGACGACCGGACCACGGCGGATTTCATCTGCAAGAGCCTGACGGGCCAAGGCTTCCTGGTCGATCATGCCGCCGACGGCCGCGACGGCCTGTTCCACGCGACTGACGGCAGCTACGACGCGATCGTCCTCGATCGCATGCTGCCCGGCATGGACGGCATGGCGGTGCTCGCCGCGATGCGCGCGGCCCGGATCAGCACTCCGGTCATCATCCTCTCCTCGCTCGGCGCGGTCGACGCGCGGGTCGAGGGGCTCACTTCGGGAGCCGACGACTATCTGTCCAAACCGTTCGCCTTTTCGGAACTGCTCGCGCGGTTGAAACTGTTGATCGCAAGACCGTCGGCCGGCGCGGCCACCGAAACGATCCTGGCATGCGAGGATCTGGAGATGAACCTGCTCAATCGCCGCGTGACACGCGCAGGCAAGCGCGTCGAACTGCAGCCGCGCGAATTCCGGCTGCTCGAATATCTGCTGCGCCACAAGGATCAGGTCGTGACCCGGACGATGATGCTGGAGGGAGTCTGGGAATATCATTTCGACCCGGGCACCAACGTCGTCGACGTCCATGTCAGCCGCCTGCGCCGCAAGGTCGACGACGGCTTCGACAAGCCGCTCGTCCACACCATACGCGGCGCCGGCTATATGCTCGGCAGCCCGGACTGACGCGCCGTGCGACGCGGGCTTTTCGGCAGCACGATTGTCCGTCTGACGCTGATGCTCGTCCTCGCACAGGTTGCCGCGCTCGCGCTGGGCCTGACCGTCATCCACCGCTTCACCGCGGCAGCGATCCTGTCCGACGCGCGCACCGCCGCCGAAGTCGCCCGCGACGACCTGATCGACGACTATCGGCAGCTCGGCCTGTCGGGCCTGATCGAGGCGATCGAATATCGCTTGAAGGCGCGCGACGACCGCAATTTCGTCGTGCTGCTGAAGGCCCCCGACGGGAAACGGCTGGTGGGCAATCTGCACGAATGGCCGGCAACGGTCGCCGATACCGCGAACTGGCGACAGAGGTTGCTCACCCGCGAAGGCGCGACCGCTCCCGAACCGATCGGTGTCGTTACCACGCGCCTGCCCGGCGGCTATGCCCTGCTGACCGGCGAGACACTCGAAACGCAGCGCCAGCTGGCCGAAGCCAGCGAAACGGCTTTCTTCTACGCAATCGGCGTCGGGCTCATTATCGCGATGCTGATGGCCACGCTTGTCGCGTGGATCCTTGCACGCCGGATCGATGTCTTTTCGCGCGCGGCGAATGCCTTCGTCGGCGGCAGGCTCGATGCCCGTGTCGAGCGCGACGATACGGGCGATGCCTTCGACCGGCTGGCACTTTCGATCAACGCGATGTTCGGCCGCATCGCGGGGCTGGTGCGCGAACTGCGCATGGTGACCGATTCGATGGCGCATGATTTGCGCTCGCCGGTGTCGCGGATGAAGGCCCGGCTCGAACAGGCGCTCGGGCGAACGGAGGATGCGGAAGTGCAGACGGCGATCGCCGGTGCGATCGAGGAAGCCGACGGCCTGCATCGCCTGCTCGACACCGCCCTCGAAATCAGCCGGGCCGAGGCGGGGATCGGGCGCGACCAGTTCGCGCGATTTGCCCTGCGCCCGATGCTCGACGACATGGCGGAGGTCTATGGCCCGCTCGCCGAGGACCGTGGCTTTGCGATCGCGGTCGACGCCGCGCCCGGGCTCGACATATTCGCGCACCGCGAATTGCTGGTGCGGGCGCTGTCGAACCTCGTCGACAACGCGCTCAAATATGCGGCCGGGGGATCGGTGATCCGGATCGGCGCCCGCGAAGCCGGCGACGGCGAGGTTGAACTGACGGTAAGCGACGATGGCACCGGGCTGAGCCAAAGCCAGATGGCCGAAGCAACCCGGCGCTTTGTCCGCCTCGACCCGGCTCGCGGCGGAACCGGCGCGGGGCTTGGCTTGTCGCTCGTCGAAACCATCGCCCATCTGCACGGCGGGGCGATGCATCTCGAAGCCAATTCTCCGCACGGGCTGGTGGTCCGGCTGACCCTGCCGATAACCCCGGCTCGCCTTTAGCCATTCAAGTTTGAAGTTACCGTTTCATGATCGACAATGCCCGTACTTCGCCCGAACAGCCGCCGCGGCCTTTCGGCACACCGTCGCCACGGTTGCCAAGGCAGGGTCTGGCCGAAAGCACCCTTTCCGCTTCCGGGCGCACGTCACGGGAATAGGACGATCGCCCGGATCGCGCCGCCATATATTCGAACGCGCTATTCAACTTTCCTTGCCGCCGGGCGCACAGGTCGCGGTGATGGTTTCGCCTGCCATGACGCTGCGCGCGAAGAGCCGGGAATCAGCGAATGAGCGGTTGACCGTTCCCGAATGGTCAAGCCCCGGATAGACATGCGCCTCGATCACCGATCCGGCGGCGCAGGCCGCCTCGACAAGGGCTTTTTGCATCGATGCGGGGGTGTCGATGTCCTCCGCGCCGGTGCCGATGAAAATCGGGGTGCGAATGCTAAGCGTCGGGTATCCGGCGTGCGTCAGCATCGGCGCATAATGGCGCCAGAAATCGGTCTTGAATGTATTGGCGCGCGTCAGTCCGGCCTCGACCACCGCGCCGAACATATCGACGACACAGGTATCGGCGGCGCGGTCGAAAAGCGGCATGGCGCGATCGGTCAGGACCGCGGCGGGATCATATTTCGGATCGATCTGCTGCGCCGCCGAGGCGATGTAGAGCAGATAGGCGATGATCCGGTCGACCTTTTCGTCGTCGCCGGCAGCCCCGGCCGGCACCGCCGCAAGGTTGGGGATACCGGTCGCGACCGTGCCACGGATATCGAGGCCGGGCGCATAGTCCGCCGCATAGCCGGCGGTCGCGAAGGCCGCGCCCGCGCCCTGCGACTGGCCGACGAGCAGCACCTTGTTCGCGAGGCCGAAATCGCCGCCGAGTACCGCGCGCACGGCATCGAGGGTCGAATAGGCAGCGGCGCGGCTGTTCAGATAGGGGTGCGGCCCGGGCGCGCCGAGTCCCTGATAATCGGTGGCAACGATGGCATAGCCCTCGCCCAGCCAATGATCGAGATAGGTGCGGTCGCGCGCCGAGCGCGGGTTGCGCGACGGCGCGCAATCATCACCAATGCCGACGGTTCCGTGCGCCCAGGCGATCACCGGCCATCCCCCCGCGGGCGGCGTGCCCCGTGGGATGAACAATGCGCCGGTCACTGGTACAATACCGCTGCCGGTGATGCCGTCGGTCGATCCGTAGCGGATCGCAAAGGCCTGCGCTGCTCCGTCGAGGCCGAATTCGGACGCGAGCGGCCGGCTGTCGATCAGCGCTCCCGCCGCGGGAGCGGGCACCGTCTGCGCTAACGGCGCCTGCGCCGCCAGCGCAGGCTGTACGGTCGCCAATCCCAAAGCGGCGAATATCGCCGCCGATCGCATCCCCTTCGACATGGGTCTTCTCCCTTTTCTGACGCTTAGAAACGCGCGGTGGCGGCGAGATAATAGGTACGGCCAAGCACGTCGTAGGTGCCCGCATCGGTTTGTCCGAGGACGCCGCCGACCACCGGCGGTGTCTTGTCGAACAGATTGTTCACCCCGAAGCGCAGGCTGAACCGCTCGATCGGGTCGATCCGCAGCGAGAGATCGAAATAGTCATGGGCCTTGACCCCCGGTGTCGTGCTTGCCGCGTTGGTCACCTTCGACGCATCCATCATCGCCCCGATATGCCGCCAGCGCAGCAGCGCGTTCACCGTATCGGTGCCGAAGGTAAAGGAGGTCGTCGACCGCCAGCGAGGGAGGGTCGTCCCCGATCCGATCGTGCGGCTGAAATCCTGGAACGGCGTGCCGGGCAGGTTCTGGATCTCGAATGTGTCGAGATAGTTGATCACCGACGAGATGCCGAAGCGCCCCGATCCGTCGCCGAGACCGACATCGGCGAGACGCACCGACCAGTCGAGCTGCACGTCGACCCCCGACGTCTTGTAGCCGCCGAGATTCAGATAAGGCTGGAGCGCATTGGTGATGCCGCCCGAATTGACGTCGCGGCCGATCAGCGAGCAGAAGAAATTATTCGCGTCGTAGCCCGGATTGCTGCCGTCGGCGTTGAAGCATTTGTTCAGCGACACCGACACCGGGATCGTCGCGATCGCGTCGTCGATGGCGATGTTGTAATAGTCGACCGACGCCCGGAAATTCGACAGCCATGGCGAAGCCGCGCGGGGCGACAGGACCGCGCCGACCGTCCAGGTGTCGGCTTTTTCGGGCTTCAGATTCGCGTTGCCCGACAGGAAGGCCGCGACCTGCGTGACGTTGTTGATATAGGAGTCGGCGAGCACATCAGGCATCCCCTGTGCAACGCAGATCGCGCGCACCCGCGCCGCATTGGCGCCGCTCCGGAACGTGCTGCGCGTGTCGCACGGATCGCCGGCGCCGTTGGCCACCGACCCGATGGTCGGGAATACTCCCGTCGTCGCGGTATAGAGTTCGCCGACATTCGGCGCGCGGATCGCGCGCTGATAGCCGCCACGCAGGCGCACGCCGGTAACCACCGTCCAGTCGACATCGACCTTGTAGGTCGAAACGCCGCCGCTCTGCTTGTAATTCGAATAGCGGTAAGCGGCGTCGACCGTAAGCTCCTGAATCAACGGAATGTCGTGGAGCAGCGGGATCAGCAGCTCGGCATAGGCTTCCTTCGCGCTCGTCGAACCCGCGGTCGGCGAGGTGCGCGCGATTGCGACGATATTGCCCGTGACCTGCTCGGGATCGGGGGTGAAGGCGAATTCGTTGCGGCGATAGCCGATGCCCGCCGCGAAGCGCAGCTCACCTGCGGGAAGCTGCGCAATCCCGCCTTGCAGGTTGAGTTCGACGACATCCTGTTTCGTCTCGGTGCGGTTGCGCGTCACGCCGCTGATGAAAGCGACGCATTCGGGCGAGTTGGTGACCGCGAAGGGATTGTAGCCGCCCGCGCAGATCGAAGCGCCGCCGTCGGCCGCCGATGCCAGTTGCTGCACCTTGCTGGTGAAGACCGAACCGTAGGAGATATCGTCGACGACGCTCTTCCCCGTCGAACCGTAGAGCTCCCAGGTGATGCCGCTGTCGCCGAACTTGCCCGATGCGCCGCCGAGCACCTGCCACGTCGTCGCCTTGTGGTCGACGCTGCGCGGCCCCGCCTCGCTGTAGCGCTTGGTCACGAAGACCGGCGCCGCCGGATTGGGCCGCGACGCAAGGATGGGCTGGAGCGCCGCCGGAACGAAGGGATTGGTGACCGGAACACGGATCGTCCACAGCCCGGCGTTGGGGGCCGGGTCCTGGATGGTCGTCGACGTATAGTCGGTGTAGAGTCCCTGGACGAACAGCTTGATATTGTCGGTCGCCTCGAAGGTCGCGCGGCCGAAGGTCGAGATGCGCTCGAGCGGAATCTGCGTATAGGTCGTCGACGGCACCTGCAGCAGCGCCTGCCCGTTGTTGTAGAGATGGGCGACATCGTCACGATAATTGTAGACGCCGCGCCCGTTGGCGAAGAGCGTGCCGTCCGAATTCACCCCGATCCCCGACGCGGGAATCACCGACCCCGGTGCGATCCCATATGCGGCAAAAGCGTTGTCGAGCGCTTGCTGGCTGGCAGGATTGGCACCGGGCGTGAAGATGCCGAACGGGATCGTACCCGAGACGCCCTGATTCCGGCGGAAGAAGGCGCGGTTGTTGATGTGGACGGCATCGCGGTCGGTATAGGCCGCGCCGACGACGATGCGACCCCGGCCATCGGCGAAGCGCGTGCCTGCGCCGATCGCAAGATCGCGAATGCCGCCATCGCCGCGCTCGGTCAGCGTATTCTGGCCCGATATCTCGATACCGTCGAGCTCGCGCACCTTGAAATTGACGACGCCCGAGATCGCATCGGAGCCATAAACCGCGGAGGCGCCGCCGCTGATGATCTCGGTCCCGCCGACGAGGATCGAGGGGATGGTGTTGATGTCGATGACCTGGCTGGAATTCGACGGTTGCAGGCGGCGCCCGTCGAGCAGCACCAGATTGCGCTGCGCGCCGAGACCGCGAAGGTTGAGCGTCGCCTGGCCGGTCGCGTTGAGATCGTTCGAGAAGGCCGTCGTGCCCGCCGAGAATTGCGGAAGCTGATTGAGCGCGCCTTCCAGCGTCGCCTGCCCGGTTGCCGCCACGGCGTCGGCGCCGAGCGTGACGATCGGACTCGTCGCCTCGAAATCACGGCGCGCGATACGCGAGCCGGTGACGACGATCTCGTTCGCACCTGCATCGGCCGCGGTCTCGGCGGCAGGCGCTTCCTGCGCGAAAGCGGGGGTGCCGGCGAATGCGAAAGCCGATGCCGAAATCACGAGCAATAATTTGCGATTGTCCAACATATCGAGAGCCCTTCCCTGTTTGCCCGTCGCGGCGAAGCCGAAGGGTTGGCCCGCCGGACGCCCTTCTGGTCATTATCTGTCGCTGCCGCGATCTATTTCGATACAAATATGCATCGAAATTCGGTCTTGGCGTATAATCGGTGCGCGTGTCAATCCCCGGGCGAAGGCGGAAATGCGGGACTCGGCGACACGAATGGCATGAAGCCCTTGACCGCATTCAATATATCGATACATGAATGTATCGATATTATTCATTCGCCTGTGGCGGCATGATCGGGCATTGCGGGGGCCGCACAGATGGAAGTCATGGCAGTGGGTGAAAGGGACACGACGGCAGGACGGCCCCGACAGGCCGAGCTGGACGAGCGGATCAAGCGCAGTGCCGTCGCCATTCTGGGCGAACAGGGATTCGCGGGCCTGTCGATCAACCGCATCTGCCAGCACGCGGGCATCCCGCGCCCAACCTTCTATCGCCGCTGGCCGTCGGCAGTCGCAGCCCTCGTCGACGCCTTCAACGATCGCTTCGACGATGCGTTGCTCGTCGACAGCGGCGATGCAAAAGCCGACCTGCTCGATTTCGCGGTTCGCGTCCGCAACCGCTACGACGACCCGGTCGTGGGCACCTGCCTACCCGCCATTTATGAGACGCGGCGCGCGGCGCCCGGGTTGATCGCGCCGATCATCGATGCGCAGCGCCAGCGGCGGAAAGCCAATGTCGCGACGCTGGCCCGCGCGCTCGGCGAGCAGGGCATCGCCCCTGTCCTGACGCCCTTCGAAATCAACTTCGCCATCACCGCGGCGATCGATCAGGGCTATCTGGCGGACCGGCCGGTCACCGATGACTTCCTCGAACGCCTCGTCACCGCGCTGCTGCGCTGACCGCCCCCCGTTTCCCATTCAGACGGAGTAATTCCATGCGCGAGATGTTGTTGCCCCTGGCCGCCGGCCTCATCACCATTCCGGCGCTCGCCTGCGCCGCCCCGGCGCTTGCCCGGAACACCGCCGAGCCGTCGGCATCGGCGCAGCCGGGCTTCGACGTCGCCACCGCGCGCGCGCGGATCGACGCCTCGCTCGACCGGCAGTATCCGCACCTCGACGCGCTCTACAAGGATCTCCACGCCAACCCCGAAGTCGGCTTTCAGGAGAAACGCACCGCCGCGCTGCTCGCGGGCGAAATGCGCAAGCTGGGTTTCACGGTGACCGAACAGGTCGGCAAGACCGGAATCGTCGCGATCTTCAAGAATGGCGCAGGACCCACCGTGCTTGTCCGCACCGAAATGGACGCGCTGCCGATGGAGGAGAAAACCGGCCTCCCCTATGCCAGTCGTGCGCAGCAGACGGTCGACGGCAAGCTCTCCTATGTCACGCACAGCTGCGGACACGACAGCCACATGGCGTGGTGGGTCGGCGCGGCGGCGGCACTGGTCGCGATGAAGGACCAGTGGCAGGGCACGCTGATGTTCATCGGCCAGCCGTCGGAGGAATCGGTGAGCGGCGCCGAGGCGATGATCGCCGACGGCCTGTTCACCCGCTGGCCGAAACCCGATGTCGGCTTCGCGGCGCATGTCGCTCCGCTGCCCGCCGGCGCCGTGGTCGTGAAGGACGGCGTGGTCAGCTCGGCTTCCGACGCGATCCACATCACTTTTCACGGCGTCGGAGCGCACGGATCGATGCCCGACAAGAGCATCGATCCGGTGATGATGGGCAGCCGCTTCGTCACCGATGTCCAGTCGGTGATCAGCCGCGAGAAGGATCCCAAGGCGTTCGGCGTCATCACCGTCGGCAGCTTCGTCGCGGGCACGGTCAACAACATCATCCCCGACCATGCCGACCTGAAACTGACGCTGCGTTCGCACGACGATGCGACGCGCAAGCTGCTGATCGACGGCGTACAGCGCACCGCGCGGAGCGTTGCGGACATGGCCCGAGCGCCGGCACCCACGATCGAACGCCCGGGCGCCACCAGTGCAGTCTATAACGACCCTTCGCTGTCGGCACGCTCGGCCGCGGTGCTGAGTGCCGCGTTCGGCAAGGCGGTGACTTTCGTGCCGGCGAGCGAAGCGGGCGGCACCGCGAGCGAGGATTTTTCCGAGTTCATCAACGCGGGCGTCCCGTCGGTCTTCTTTGCAATCGGCGGACAGGATCCGGCGATGGCCGCACAATATAAGGCGGAAGGCAAGCCGATGCCCGTCAATCACTCCCCCTTCTTCGCGCCCGTCCCCGAACCGACGATCAAGCGCGGTGCCGCGACGCTGGCGCTGTCGGTGATGATGGCGATGAACGACGGACGGAAGAGATAGCCGGCGGCGACGCGCTTCCGTTTGGCCACTGGCCACCGCCCGCCGGCCGCGAAGGACAGGCTTGCGCTGCACGGCCATGTCCCCGCTTGAAACCCGATCTCAAGCGCCCGTTCCGGCCCGGGAAACGGGCCGCAGCGCCATCGGCCCGTAGACCGCAACAAACAGCAGGAACGCGGCGCCCCACAGCCCGCCGGCGACTTCGACGGTGCGCCCATAATCGAACGGGAGCAAGGGCGCGCTCACGCGCAGCAGCGCGCCCAGATGCACCAGCGCATAGATGGCGACCGTCGCGCAGTCGGCCTCGAGCGGGCGACCGGTGTGGCCGCGCGTCGCGCGCGTCATCACCGCCAATGTCATCGTCGCCATCGCACCGGCGGCCAGCGCGTGCACGGCACTCGAAACCGGCATGAACGGATACAGGATCGTGCCGCCGAGCAGGATCAGGCCGATCGGCAACCAAGCATAGGAGATATGGAGGACAAGGACGAGCGGATCGCGTCGTGCCCTGATCCCCGCCCAGCGCGCGAGACGAGCCGCCTGCACGCCGCCCGCCAGCACCAGCAGCCCGCCCGCGATCGAACCGGCGGGCGCCAGAACCCATGCCGCGAGCGCGAGCGCGGTAATCCCGATCGCCCCCATGTCGAACCGCCCCGGCATGACCGGCAGCCCCTCGGCCGTGCCCTGCCGCACCAGCCAGTTACGGGTGAAGGCGGGCGTGATCCGGCCGCCGATCAGCGAAATCAGCAGCAGGATCAGCGCAAAGCCCATCCGCATGCCCCACGCAGGGTCGGCGAGTGCCCCCATCATCGCGGCATGATCGAGCGCGTAGGCGATGGCGAACAGGAAGAGGATGACGAGGATCGGCTTGTTACGGTTGCCCGACGCGACGATCTCGCGCGCGGCATAGGCAAGAAGGAAGAGGGGATAGGCGACATCGAGCACCGCCCCGATCGGTAGCGGCACCGTCGCCGAAAACAGGATCGCCAGTCGCGCCGCGAACCACAGGAGGACGACGGCCGCGACGGGCCAGCCCTTCACCGTCGGGCGCCCGGTCCAGTTGGGGATCGCCGCGCTGACGAAACCGCCGATCACCGCGCCGAGATAACCGAACAGCATCTCGTGCTGGTGCCAGGCGAGCGGCGTCATCGCGGTCGGCAGCGTCCAGTATCCGCCGAACGCACCGAGCCACAGGACGACGACTGCCACCGCCCACAACGCGCCGCACCCGAACAACAGCCGATAGCCGCCCCGAAGCCATAGCGGCGGCGCCCTGTCCCGGCCGTCCCCGTCGGCGGCTATCGCCCGGGTCACGCCCGCGCGCCCTTGCGCCACAGGCTGAGGATCACGACCTGCCAGGCCACCGCGACTGCGCCGAGAATGAACACGACATCGCCAAAGGTGCGGACCCAGCGCAGCGTTTCGAGGAAATCCTGCTGCAGGAATTCGTCGCTGCGCGCATACCACATGCCCGTCGTCACGCTGGCTTCGAACTGGAACAGGCCGACGGGCAGCAGGCTGGTGAAGATCATCAGCACGAGGCCGGCGTTGAGCCCCCAGAAACCGGTCCGCATCAACCGCTCGCTGAACGCGATCTCGGGTCGGATGTAGCGCAGCACGAGGAGCGTGAAACCCAGCGCGAGGAAGCCATAGACCCCGAACAGCGCGGCATGCGCGTGGACCGCGGTGGTGTTCAATCCCTGAAGATAGAAGAGCGCGACCGGCGTGTTGATCATGAAACCGAAGACGCCCGCGCCGAGCATGTTCCAGAAGGCGACCGCGACGAAACACATCAGCGGCCAGCGCAGCGGACGCATCCACGGCGCGCGGTTGCGCAGGCTCCAATGCTCCCACGCTTCGTAACCGAGCACGATCAGCGGCACCACCTCGAGCGCACTGAACGCGGCGCCCACCGCCATGACCGGCGTCGTCGTTCCGGAGAAGTAGAGATGGTGGAAGGTGCCCGGCACGCCGCCGACCATGAAGAGCGACGCCGACGCAAGGCTGGCCGCAGTCGCGATGCGCTTCGAGACCAGTCCCATCGACGCGAAGATGAAGGCGAGCGCCGCGGTCGCGAACACCTCGAAAATCCCCTCGACCCACAAATGGACCACCCACCAGCGCCAATATTCCATGATCGTGATGTGCGTGCGCTCGCCATAGAAGAGGCCCGAACCATAGAAGAGCCCGATCGCGACGGTGGCGATGGTGAGCAGCGCGAGCAGGTTCCTGTCGCCCTCCCCCTTGCGCAACGCGGGCAGCATGCCGCGCAGCATCAGCACCAGCCAGAAGAGCAGTCCGCCGAACAGCGCGATCTGCCAGACCCGCCCGAGGTCGAGATATTCATATCCCTGATGCCCGAGCCAGAAGCCGAGTTCGGTCGGCATCGTCTGCGCGATCGCCAGATAATTGCCGGCAAACGACCCGACGACGACGAGGAGCAGCGCCCAGAAGAGGATGTCGACTCCCAGCTTCTGATGCTTCGGGTCGCCGCCGTGGATGACCGGCGCGAGAAACAGGCCCGCGGCGAGGAAGGCCGTCGCGATCCACAGCACCGCGCTCTGCACGTGCCATGTGCGGGTCAGCGCATAGGGAAACCATTGCGAGACATCGATGCCGTAAAAGCTTTGTCCCTCGATCGTATAATGGGCGGTGAAGCCGCCGATAAACACCTGAAAGACAAAGAGCGCGAGCACCACGAACAGATATTTGCCGAGCGCGCGCTGCGACGGCGTCAGCGCCGCGAGGGTCAGCGGATCGCGCTCTGCGGCGACGGGCGGTGTATCGTCGTGCCGGCGCAAAAACGCCCAGCCCCAGATGAGCGCACCGACGCCTGCGATCAGGATGACGACGCAGGCGAGCGACCACAGGATATTTTCCGGCGTCGGCTGGTTGCCGATCAGCGGTTCGGGTGGCCAGTTGTTAGTGTAGGTGGCGATCGTGCCCGGCCGTTCGGTCGACGCCGCCCACGCGGTCCAGAAGAAGAAATCGGTGAGCGCCGCCCGCCTGGCGGGATCGGGCAGCGTGTCCTCCTTCATCGCATAATTGTCGCGCATCGACCGCAGCGCGGGATCGCTGCCGTAGAGGCGGTCAAAATGATCGGCGGTCAGGACGATGGCCCGGGCGCGACGGTCCGAAACGGTGACCGTGCCCGTCGCGGGGTCGAGGCTGTTGTGCCGATATTCCTGTTTCAGCCCGTGCGTCAGCGCGGCTTTCTGTTCGACATCGAGCGCGTCGAACGCCTTGCCGTAGCTCTCCTCGGCCGCAAGGCCGAGCCAGGCGGTCAGTTCGCGGTGCAGCCAGTCGGCGGACCAGTCGGGGGCCTGATAGGCGCCGTGCCCCCAGATCGAACCGAGCTGCATTCCGCCGGTGCTCTGCCATGCCGTCTGGCCGGTCAGAATATCGTCGCGGGTCATCAGCACCTCGCCCGAGGCGGTGACGACCTGCGCCGGGATGGGCGGCGCTTTGCGATAGACCTCGACCCCCGACACCCCCAATATGGCGAAGGTGACGGTCAGGACCGCGATCAACGTCCACCAGAGCCTGCGATATTCGCCCATGAAAACCCCCTGTCCTTTCAACGCGTCCTCGCACGCCCAATGTGGGCGCCAGTCACTTTTTGCCGGATTGATCGAACAATATCGTCAGCAGCAGCGACGTGTCGGTCACCGCCTCCAGCGCGTGCGGTGTGCCGGGATCGAGATACAGCCAGTCGCCGGTCCCAAGTTCGGGCGGCGAACCGCCCTCGAAACGCACATGGCCAGCGATGCAATAAAGCGTCATCGCGCCCGCAACGCGGTGCGAAGCTATTGAATCACCGGCGCGCACAACCAGATGGACGGCCTCGAAAGCCGGCGTGCGCGCAAGCGCCACGGTCCGTGTCGCGGCGTCGCCGATCGACCCCAGACGCACCGGCTCGCCGGATCGCGAATGACGTATCGCCATGATCAATCCTCCCGGACGCAGCGACGTTGCCTGCCCGCGCTCCGCCACGATCGAAACCAATTGCGCCCGCCGAAAATCGCCCGCAACCTGCTCTCCGCGGTTTCAGCCGCGCGGCGACCGGGGTGCCGCAGATCCAGCGGTCCCGGCCCGACGATTTCTCCGCACTCCGGACAGAACATCTGCCATTCTCCATTCGCGCCGAAATCGGGTGTGCATCCGACCGCCCGGAAAATAGCGCGAAACGCACAAGTGCAATTTGCGCTGGCGCAAACAGGGCCTTAGGGTCTGCCCCGTGACGACCATTTCCCGTCCCGACGCCGATGATCTGGCCGGCCTTGCACTGATGGCGGCGCTCCCTGCCGATATCCGGCGCAAGACCGCTGCAGCGGCGCAGATGCGGCGGATTCCCGGGAATATGCGGATCTTCGACCAGGGCGAGCACGCCGGCCGCGCCCATGCATTGCTGTCGGGCAGCGTTCGCATCACGCAATCCGGAAGCGACGGCGAAGAAATATTGATCCGCCTGATCGGCCCGGGTGAAATATTCGGCTGCGTACCGGTACTGACCGACGGACTTTATCCCGCCGATGCAACGACGATGACCGACTCGGTCGAAATCAGCTGGGATCCTCTCGCCCTGCTGGCGCTGATGGAACAGCATTCAGGCGTAGCGATCAACATGATCGCAATCCTCGGCAAGCGTATCGGCGAAACGCAGGAACGGCTGCGCGAGCTGGCGACGCAGAGCGCCGATCGCCGGGTCGCACGCACCCTGTTGCGGCTGCTCGATCAGGCCGGCCGCCCGACCGGTGATGGCATCCGGATCGAATTTCCACTGCGGCGCAAGGACATTGCAGACATTGCGGGAACGACGCTTCACACCGCCAGCCGAATTCTTGCGAATTGGGAGCGTCGGGGCCTGCTGGCCAGCCGGAGGCAGGGGCTGATTATAGTGTCACCCGAGACAATAAGCAGGATCGCCGAGGCCCCGGGCGGCTGAGCCGGCAAAGACGCCACACCATCCCGAGCCGGCATCCTTGCGCAAGCCGGAAATGCGCCCGGGTAGCGGCAGGCGAGGCGGGCCGAAAAGGGCCTAGCAGAAAACCGTCTCTCCGGCCCCGCCGTGGCGCACGCCAATGGAGAGATTACAAGGGCTTCAATCCACCGCTGTGCGGGGCATAAGCTGTGCAGATCGCCAGAATGCCGCGGCGCCGATGACGGAGACGGCGGGAACCAGGATCAGAGCAAAGCGCAAGGTTTCGTCCACCCCGTAATCCTTGAGCACGTCGGAGATCAGACCGACCAAGCCCGCCCTGAGCGAAAGACCGCCCAGGTTCGTCACGATGATCCCCAGCGAGGCGGCAAGGGCGCGCGAGTCATCGGGCGCAAGGTTTTGCTGAGCCGCGTGGATGGGTATCGAGTAGCCCTGAATTCATATCGCCGGCAACGCGAAGGCCAGGATCGAAACCATCGGAGACGGAGCGAAGAGCGTCACGAACATGAAAGGCGCGCCGATCAGCAGCAAAAGCACGCACAGCTTGTTTGGCGCGGCCAAGTCCGTCTTGCTCCAATGACCGGCCAGTGCACCAATGACCAGCCCGCCGCCGATCCCGGTTACGCCGACGACGATCCCCAGCCAGAACCCGGTCGTTGAAGGCGTCCAGTCATGCACCCGCATGTAGAAAGAAGGCAGCCTGGTGAAGGAATACATGGCCATCGAGCCGAACAGCGTCCCGACGAGCAACCACCGGTAGGCGCCGATGGAGAGCAGGCTCCGCGCTTGCACCAGCAGGGGCGGACTCTTGGTGTCGTTCTTGGGCTTCAGCCTGCGAGGCTCCGGCATCAACGCGACGACAAGGATCGCGACCGCAACGCCGATGCCGCCGAACATCACAAACGCCTGGCGCCAGCCCCACTGCTCGATGATGTAACCACCGAACCAGAGGGCCACGAAAGAGCCGATCGACGAGCCCAAGCCGGCAATCGCGAGCGCCAGCGGACGTTTCACCGGAGGAAATACGTCGCCGATGAGAGCGTACATCGTCGGCGTCGCAGCCGCCTCTCCCGACGCGCCTGATCGATCTTCAGGCCACCCTATTCCTTGCGCCAACGACAATAGGTCTGCTCGCTGATCGCGATCCGCCGACACGCTTCCGCCGTCGTGGCGCCCTGCGCCAGCACAACCTCCGCTTCACGCAGCTTGCCGATAATCTCTTCCGGGCGGTGCTTCTTGGCCGGCATTCACATTTTCCTTCGTAATCCAAAATATCATCAATTTTGGACCACTCAGAAGGGGCAGATCAGAACAGCCTCCGTCGTCGACCGTATCCGTGTCTCTTTCACCATGGATTGCAGATAGCTTATTGTTGGGAGAGGCGGAAATCCCATGCGGCGATCTCCATTCCAAAAAGCAGACATTGCGGCGACATGATGCGATCGAAAACGGCATTGCCGGCGTGGACGATCTGGACCTCAAGGATCGCATAGAGACTCTCGAGGCGACAAGCGATCAGGCAGAGACCGCCGCGGCATGGGCGACGGCGTCGCTCAGCGCTGAATGCCCGAAGGCGGTTGCACAGCAGGTGAAAGTGCCGGCTGACGAGGTTCGAATTCTCGGCTCCAAGCGCAATCTGCTGCAAGCGCTCGTCGCGGAGGTTGCGAAAAAAATCGTGCGCGGTGCCCGGCTTTGTTCCGAAATGGTGCCCCTGGCCGGACTCGAACCAGCACTCCTTGCGGAACTCGATTTTGAGTCGAGCGCGTCTACCAATTTCACCACAGGGGCCCGTGGAGGCGCGGTGGTTTCGATTCACCCCCGCGCCGGTGCGTGCAGCCGTTGCCACAACAGCCCCCTCGCCGTCCAGCGATAAGCGCACGGCGGCGGTTGCGTGCGGCGACGGCGCCGATAAGGTGCGCGCATGACCGAAAAAACCAGGCCGCCGACGGCGCCCGCCGCGAAACCCCGTGCAAAAGCCGAACCCGCGCCGGGCTTCGGCCCCGGGCGGATCGCCGGAGCGACGCTGATCATACTCGCGATCACCGGGGTCGCGTTGCTGCTGATCGAGCTCACGCGCTTCTTCATGCTCGTCTTCGCGGCGGTGGTACTCGGCGCGATCTTCGATGCGATCGCCGACTGGATTCACCGAAAGACACGGATCGGACGCGGCATTGCGCTCGCGCTGTCGGTGGCGGGGATCGTCGCGATCTTCGCCGGGGCCTTCATGCTGTTCGGATCGCAGCTTGCCAGCGAGGTCGATACGATCCGCCAGAAAATTCCCGCCGCGCTGCAGGGGGTCGAGGCGTTCCTCGACCGCTACGGGCTCGGTGAACAGGTGCGCGAGCTCGCCGCGGTCGGCGGCGACGACATCTCGCGCCTCGCTTCGCAGGCGGGCGGCTATGCGCTTGCGGCGGGAAGCGGCATCGCCGATTTCGTGCTTGTGCTCGTCGCGGCGATCTTCCTCGCGGGCGATCCCGCGACCTACCGGCGCGGCCTCCTCCTCCTCCTGCCGCAACGCGCCGAGGAAACGGCGTCGCTCGCGATCGGCGATGCGGCGCGCGGGCTCAAGGGCTGGATGCTCGGGCAGGCGGTGTCGTCGCTCGTCGTCGCGGCGCTGACCTGGGCGGGGCTCGCGGCGCTCGGCGTGCCCGCCGCGGGCGGGCTCGGGCTGATCGCCGGGCTGCTCGACATCATCCCAATGGTCGGGCCGATCATCGCCGGGGTGCCCGCGGTGCTGCTCGCCTTCACCGTGTCGCCGATGACCGCGCTGTGGACCTTGCTGCTTTTCCTTGCCATCCAGCAGCTCCAGGGCAATTTCCTGCAGCCGATGATCCAGAAACAGGCGGTCGACGTGCCGCCCGCGGTGCTGCTCTTCGCGGTGGTCGCGGCGGGCATCCTGTTCGGCTTCCTCGGCGTGCTGCTCGCGGCGCCGCTGACGGTGGTCGTCTATGTGCTGGTCCAGCGCATCTATGTGAAGACTTTGCTCGGCAAGGATATCAAGATCGCCGGGAAGGATTGACCTTGCCGCCAAAAAACTTCGTCATTGCGAGGAGCCGGAGGCGACGCGGCAATCCAGAGGAGCGTAAACCGCTCTAGATTGCTTCGCTTCGCTCGCAATGACGAGGTTTAGAAATCGAAGCCTATTTCTTCAATTCCTTCGCCAGCGTCTTTGCGGTCGCCTTGCCATAGGGCGGCTTGAAGCCCGCAAGCCCCGCGACGTCGAGCTTGGGCTGACGATAGACCGCACGCGCATGGCTGAAGGTCCTGAAACCGTCGAGGCCGTGATAATTGCCCATCCCCGACGGGCCGACCCCGCCGAAGGGCAGATCCTCCATCGCATTGTGGAACAGGACGTCGTTGACCGTGACGCCGCCAGAGATGGTGCGCGACAGCACGCGCTCCTCCTCGCTCTTGTCCTGCCCGAAATAATAGAGGCCAAGCGGGCGGTCGTTCGCGTTCACATAATCGATCGCCTCGTCGATCGTCTTGTACGTCTTCACCGGCAGGATCGGGCCGAAGATTTCCTCCTGCATCACCTTCATGTCGTCGGTCGGGTTGCGCACGATGTGGAGCGGCATCTTGTGGCCGTTGGCGCTCGCGAAATCCTCGTTCCCCGGATTGACCTCGATCACCTCGGCGCCCTTCTCGCGCGCGTCGGCGAGATAGGATTGCAGCCGGTCGTAGTTGCGGACGTTGACCACCGAGGTGTAATCGTCGTTCGCCAGCATCGTCGGATAGAGCGCGGCCGCGCCCCTGGTGACGCTGTCGATGATCTCCCCCTCCTGATCCTCCGCGACGAGCAAATAGTCGGGGGCAAGGCAGATCTGCCCCGCGTTCATCAGCTTGCCGAGCGCGACGCGCTGGCCCGCCTGTTCCTTGTTCGCGCTGCGCCCGACGAAGGTCGGCGACTTGCCGCCGAGTTCGAGCGTCACGGGGACGAGATTATCGGCGGCGGCGCGCATGATATGCTTGCCGACGCTGGTGGCACCGGTGAAGATCATATGGTCGAAGGCGAGCTTCGAGAAGGCGACCCCGACGTCGGCATCGCCGGTGAACACTGCCATCTCGCTCTCGTCGAAATAGTCAGGCACCAGCCGCGCGATCAGCCCCGCGACATTTTCGGTATATTCCGACGGCTTGATCATCGCACGATTGCCCGCAGCGAGGATGCCCGCCATCGGCACGAACACCATGCCGACGGGGAAATTCCACGGCGCGACGACGCCGACGACGCCCTTGGGCTGATAGACGACCTCGGCCTTGGCGCCGAGCAGCCCGAGCGGAAAGGTCGGCTTGCGCTTCTCGCCCTTCGCCCACGCCGCCATATGCTTTTTTGCATGTTTGAGCGCACTGACCGAGGGCATGATGTCGGTCATCAGCGTCTGTTCGCGGCTGCGATGCCCGAAATCCTCGCTCACCGCTTTCGCGAATTCCTCGGCATGGTCGACGAGCAGCGCGATCGCGCGGTCGATGCGGTCGGTGCGAACGCCAAGGCTCTCGGGCATGGCGGCGGTAAAGCTCACCTTCTGCGCCGCGAGCACCTCGTGCATGCGCGCGGCTTCGCCGGCGATATCCTGCTTGATGGCGGTGGCCATGACCCGTCTCCCCTATGTTCTGTCGCGCATGTTTGACCATGACGCACGGCGGGTTGCAAGTTGAAACGCGCTGCCACGCGGCACGGAGCGCAGGGGCAAAGCGCGCCGTTTCTTCCGGAAGGTCACAAAGGTCACGCCACGTCCCCCTTCTCTTTCGCTCCCCGGCCCGCGCAGCCAGGGCGCGGCGGCAGAGAATGAGAGAGGCATATGGGTCATCGGCCAGTTTGGAGCATGGCGGGATATTTTAGGAAAGCGAATATTTCGGGACCGTGACGGATGGGTACGGCCCATTGATCCTCCCGGTCGCGCAGCGATGGGGAGGTGGCAGCGCGGAGCGCTGACGGAGGGGCGAAAGACGCGACCTCGCGGCCCCTCCACCACCGCCTGCGGCGGCGGTCCCCCTCCCCATGGCTTCGCCACAGGGAGGATTGGCGGAAAGCGACCGGTCATTGCCGTGCCCCGGCGAAAGCCGGGGCCCAGAGCGGAACTACGCAACGCTGACGTTCTGACGCCCTGGCCCCCGGCTCTCGCCGGGGTACAAATTGAGAGCAAACGTCCGCTTTCCACCCCGAAATCGCCGCTCGGCGTTGGTCGGGGGCAACGCCAAAAACGACCGGTTGCGGACATTGGTGCCACAGATTTACGCATCCCTATGCTCGTCAATCCACTGGCGTGCCAAATGAAAGAAACTTACAACTTTTCCGTCGGCGGTACTGCGAGCGGGGCCACCCCATTGCTTTATGGAAATCGCTAGTTCGCAAAGCTTGGCGGCTTCTTCTCCTTCCCCCGCTAAAATTAGTGCCGCAACTTGATTGGCCGATACATGTCCGGCGGGCGCCGCGGAAAAATCGGCGAAGTCCGCCAGCGTTAACGCTTCGACGCGAACCGGCATCGTCTTTGAAAATTCTGCGGCAAGCTCGATCATGCGATCAAGACCGCCATCGCCTTCGATCGAACTACTGAACATTGGAACGACCAAACAGTGGGGACCACGAGCGCGGAGGGACAATGATGTCCCATCTAATCCTTCGAAGCCGAGAATGCGGCTCATCAGGTCATCAATAGCAAACGGCTTGACCGTGGCAGAGATTTTTGAACTGTTTCGTTCAGTTGAGATTTCTGGATCCAGATAAACGAACCAATCGCCAATCCGCTTGAACGAAGTCGGCTTAAGATAGCCCCAACCAGCAGCCTTTGCTTCCCGTTTCCACGCCGCATCAAACAGTTTTCCGAGTTGGCGGCGCGCCCGCTTCTCTGCTCCGTTTAGCTTCGTTTCACTCATGTGTTTCCCCAATATCGGCTGCATGGCGTAGCTCACATTGTGTCCGCCTCACAGCCCAAAGTCGCCGTTCGCCGCCGATTTGGATTGATTCGACCGACTGCGGACGTTCAAGATGGGCTCAGGAGAGCCCGCAGCGCATCTGTTTTAAGCCCATATTTTTCGCCGGCGTGGATCAACGCCGCCAACGTGGCCCTCCTGTAAACCAGCGCCATATCGTCCTCCGAAACGCCGAGGAGGTTTTGAACGTCGACTTCAATAGCAAGAGGTAAGTCACCGTGCTTCTGATTGATGGCCCCATAAGATGGCTCGGGCTCATCGACTAATCCATACCTAACGATAAGACTTACCCACTTGAACGGAGCGCCTTCGAGATAACCGGACGCAACCATCTCCCGTTCAAGGTCATCGCGCACGCGACTAGCAGCCGCACTGTTTGCACTAGCTGGTCGTATTTTTGCTAAGGTTAGGGATACCCCTCCAAGAACCAGCTTTCTGTCATGGGGCATCTCTGTCCTATCGCTCTACTTGCAGTAGCAATCTACCTGCCTTGGATCGATCAAGAAGGAAACGTCCGCTTCCCACCCCAAAACTGCCCCGCTTGTCGGTGACCACGACCCCTTGTTTCCCGCTCCCGAGAAAGCCTTGGGCCGGCAATCACCCTCCCCCTTTCGCAAGTGCAGCATTTGGGCTAATCGGGCCGCCGAAACTGGTTTCCCCTACGGAGTCTCTCGCCATGACCGCCACCGATCCCGTCGTTTTCCTCTCCTATGCCCGCACCCCGATGGGCGGCATGCAGGGCGCGCTGTCGGACGCGAGTGCGACCGACCTCGGCGCCACCGCGGTCAAGGCGGCGGTCGAGCGCGCGGGCGTGTCGGGCGACGACATCGAGCGCATCTATATGGGCTGCGTGCTGCCCGCCGGGCTCGGCCAGGCGCCGGCGCGCCAGGCCGCGATCAAGGCCGGCCTGCCCAAGTCGGTGCAGGCGACCACCGTCAACAAGGTGTGCGGTTCGGGCATGCAGACCGTGATCATGGGCGCCGAAGCGCTCGCCGCCGGCAGCATCGACCTCGTCGTCGCGGGCGGCATGGAATCGATGACCAACGCGCCCTATCTGCTCAAGAAGCACCGCTCGGGCGCGCGCATCGGGCACGATACCGCCTATGACCATATGTTCCTCGACGGGCTCGAGGACGCTTATGAAGCAGGCCGCGCGATGGGCACCTTTGCGCAGGATACCGCCGACGCCTATCAGCTGACGCGCGAAGCGCAGGATGCCTATTCGATCGAATCGCTGAAGCGCGCGCAGGCGGCGATCGCCGACGGTGCCTTTACCGGCGAGATCGTTCCGGTGACGCTCAAGACGCGCGCGGGCGAGGTCGTCGTCGACACCGACGAGGCCCCCGGCAAGGGCCGCCCCGACAAGATCCCGACACTCAAGCCCGCCTTTGCCAAGGACGGCACGATCACCGCGGCGACCAGCTCGTCGATCTCCGACGGCGCCGCCGCGGTCGTGCTGACGCGCCAGTCGGTCGCCGATGCCAAGGGCGCGAAGCCCGTCGCCCGGCTGGTCGCGCACGCCGCGCACGCGCAGGAACCCAAGGATTTCACGATCGCCCCCGTCGGCGCGATCAACAAGGTGCTGGCCAAGGCCGGCTGGACGATCGCCGACGTCGACCTGTTCGAAGTCAACGAAGCCTTTGCCTGCGTCGCGATGTTCGCGATGCACGACCTCGGCATCGCGCATGAGAAAATCAACGTCCATGGCGGCGCGACCGCGCTCGGCCACCCGATCGGCGCGAGCGGCACGCGCATCATCACGACGCTGATCGCCGCGCTCCAGCGCCACGGCAAGACGCGCGGTATCGCGAGCCTGTGCATCGGCGGCGGCGAAGCCACCGCGGTCGCGATCGAGCTGGTTTGATCCGCACGCTGATCCTGCCGCTCGCGCTCGCACTGGGCGCAGCGGCGCCAGCGCTGGTCAAGCCCGGGGGCGAGGCGGCGGTTTCGCCGTCTGCCGAAGAACAGGCCGACATCGCCCTGGCGACCGCGCGGGCGAAGCTCCTCTATCGCTACGATCAGGCTGCTTGGCACACCACCGACGCCCTGCGGCGCGACGTGCCCGGGGAAGCGCTCGCGACGATCCGCGGCTGGGTCGTCACGCCCGATGGCGACGACTATCGCGTCACCTATTATTCGGGCGACGCCGGGACCGAACATCGCGCCGTCTATTCGGCGGTCTGGACCGGCGCGACAGATATCCGCGACCGCAGGGTCCACGAAGCCGGCGACAGCCAGCTGTCGCCCGAACAGGCACGGCTGGCCGCGGCGTCGGATGCGGTGCCCGAACAAGGGCCGCTTCGCTGCGCCGACCGGCGCTTCAACCGGGTTGTCCTGCCGCGATCGAGCGCCGACGGGCCCGATCTCGTCTATCTGCTCACCCCGCAGACCGAAACCGGCACCATTCCGCTCGGCGGGCATCACCGCAGCGCGGTGAAGGATGGAAAGATCCTGTCGTCGCGCGCCTTCTCCAACAGCTGTATCGCCATGCCGCTCGACGCGAAGGCCGAAGGGTTCGTGATTTCGCACCTCCTCGACCCCACGCCGACCGAGATCCATTTCTTCTCGGTCTTTGCCGGACGGACGCCGGTCTATGTGATCACGACGCAGAATGAACGTTTGTGGATGGCCGAAATCGTCGACGGCGAACCGCGGGCGCGGCTGGTCGACGCGGATGTGCCGATCTTCTGAAAGTTGCACGGTTCGGGCCTGGCCATGAACCGCCTCGTCGCATCGCCGCGACAAATTGCGACACTAATGTCCTCAAAATAAACGCGGCATTCCGGCGGCGTTCAAACCCGCGCGCCTAGTCCTCTTCCTGTCATCGGGCAGATCCCCTCCCCCCTGACGTGAAAAGGAATGGCACCATGAAGAGCAAATTTCTCACCGCCGGCCTGATCGCCGCGATGATGGTCCCCGCGGTGGCGCAGGCCCAGACGCGCGAGATCGAACGCGACCGCCGCGAGGTCCGCGAGGAACGCCGCGACTATCGCGATGCGCAGCGCTACGGCGACCGCAAGGACGTCCGCGAAGCGCGCCGCGACTATAACGACGCGCGCAAGGATTATCGCGAGAGCGTCCGCGACTGGCGCCAGGACAAGCGCTACCAGAATTATCGTGCGCCCTTCCGCTACCAGCAGTTCCGCGTCGGTTCGACGCTGCGATCCAGCTATTACGCGCCGAACTATCGCCCGGCGTGGGACAGCCGCTGGGGCGTGCCGCGCGCGGGCCGGTTCCAGACCTATGTCCGCCACTACAACGACCTGCTGCTCGTCAACACCCGCAACGGCAAGGTGATCCGGGTCTATCGCAACCACTTCCGCTGGCGCTGAACCAGCGGGTCATGGGGAGGGCCGGACGGGAAACCGTCCGGCCCTTTTTGCATGGCAGCGCACGTTGCACGCGCATGGCATGCGGTCTATTCTTCCCGCTCCCAGCAAGGGAGTGACCAACATGCGAACGCTTATCCTGGTCGCGGCGCTGACGGCGTTGGCCGCCTGCTCGCAAAAACCTGAAGAGACGAAGGAAACCGCCGCGCCCGCGACGGCCCCCACGCCGGCGCCGGTGGCGTCCGACTCGGCGACAAAACCCGGCAGCTATGACGTCAAAATGGCCGACGGTTCGGCGGCGACAACGGTGATCAACGCCGACGGAACCTATGTCGATACCGACGCCAAAGGCGGTACTGCCAAGGGTCGCTTTGCGGTCAAGGATGGAAAGGACTGCTTCGACCCCGACGGCGACGAAGGCGAAACATGCTGGACCGTGTCGGCCGCGGGTGCCGACGGCAGCTTTACCGCCACCGATCCCAAGGGAACGACGGTCACGGTATCGCCGAAGAAGAACTGACTGTCGCGGGACTGCCGGTCGCGCGACCGGATCAGTCGCCCCAGATATGGTCGGTCTCGATCCAGCCGCGGCGCCCCCTGACGTCGAACCGGCACCAGCCGTTGGCGCAGTCGGTGATCTTGCCGACCACGCCGGGTTCGGCGCGAAAGGCGACGGCGGCCGAAGCGCTCGGCGCTTCGCGCATCGGGCGGACACCGCCGGTGACGATCGCGGTGCGCGCACGGCTGAGCAGGCGCGCCGCCATCCAGCCCTGCGTCCCGTCGGGATCCTCGATCTTGCGCCAGGTTTCGTGCCGCGCGATCACCTTCACCGGCAGGTCCTTGCGGCGATATTCCCAGATCACCGGAACGTCCTGCGACGGCCCCTTGCGCATGCGCGCCTCGTCGACGCTGATCGACGCCCAATAGGGCAGCTCGGGGTCGGATTGCGCCGCCGCCGGTCCCACCACGGCGAGGCAGAGGATGAAAGTCAGGTATTTTCGGCTGGTCATCATCAACCCTTGTTGCAAGCGCGCCCATTTTTCAACCGTCGGTGTCGGCCGCGCGGCGGCTTTCCCACAATCGTCGTACGCGCGCGCCCCTTGACCGTTCCCGCGCCGCGCGCTCTATCGGCGGCATGCCCGATTCTTCCCGTCCCAAGCGCCCGCGCGTCATCGTCACCCGCCAGTTGATGCCGCATGTCGAGGGCCGCATGGCCGAACTGTTCGACGTCGCGCTGTCGGCGCGCGACCATGCCTTTTCGGTCGAGGAGCTCAAGGCCGCGGTCGCCGACTGCGACGTGCTGGTCCCCACCGTGACCGACGAGATCGACGCCGGCATCATCGCCGCCGCGGGCGAGCGGCTGAAGCTCATCGCCAATTTCGGCGCCGGGGTCGACCATATCGACCTCGCCGCCGCGCGCGCGAAGGGGATCATGGTGTCGAACACGCCGGGGGTCTTCACCGAGGATACCGCCGACATGACGATGGCGCTGATCCTGAGCGTGCCGCGCCGGCTGGCCGAGGGCGAGAAACTGATGCGCTCGGGCCAGTGGGCCGGCTGGGCGCCGAGCACGATGCTCGGCCACCGCGTCGGCGGCAAATTGCTCGGCATCATCGGCATGGGGCGCATCGGCCTCGCCGTCGCGCGGCGCGCGCGCGCCTTCGGCCTGTCGATCCACTACCACAACCGGCGGCGCCTGCCCGAAGCGGTCGAGGAGGAACTGGGCGCGAGCTATCATGCCAGCGTCGACACGCTGCTGCGGATCAGCGACATCGTCACCATCCACTGCCCGCACACGAGCGAGACGCACGAGATGGTGAGCGCCGCGCGCATCGCGGCGATGAAACCCACCGCCTATCTGATCAACACCGCGCGCGGCGAGATCGTCGACGAAAAGGCGCTGATCGCGGCGCTCAAGGCGGGGCGCATCGCGGGCGCGGGTCTCGACGTCTACACCCACGAACCCGCGGTCGACCCCGAACTGCTCGCGCTCGACAATGTCGTGCTGCTGCCGCACCTCGGCTCGGCGACGATCGAGGGGCGCGAGGCCTCGGGCGAGAAGGTCATCGCCAACATCCGCGCCTGGTGCGACGGCCACCGCCCGCCCGATCAGGTGCTGGAGGGGTGGGCGTAACGCCGCCGCCCCCGCCTGCGCGGGGGCGCGACGGCAGCCTCAATCCCCCGTCAAAATCCGGTCGACGAGCTGCTTCACCGTCGGGGTGAAGTTGTTCGAGTAGAAGGGATCGGTCTTGAAGTTGAACGCGGCGTGGCCCGCGAACATCAGATTCTGCTCGACGTCGCCGCCGTGCGCGATGTCCTGGAGCGTCTTCTGGATGCAGAAGCTGCGCGGGTCTGCGAGATAGCCGGTGGTGTAATCGTCATGGTCCTTCCACGACGAGAAGCCGCAATGCGACAGGCACCCCATGCAATCGGTCTGGTCCTTGCGGATCACCGCCTTGTCTTCCTCGGTCACGAAGACGACAGTGTTGTCGGGGGTCTTGAGCGCCGCGGTATAGCCTTCGGCCGCCCAGTCGCGTGCCCTTGCCCGATCATGCGGAGTGACCCAGAAATTCTTGCCCTTCACCCCGACGTCGAGCTGGACGATATGGTCGCCCGCTTCCTGCTTCGAATAGGGAATCTGGCGTTCCGAGCGCGCCTCGAGGTCGCGCAGGAAAGGGGTGCGCACCGCGCTCGAATAAAAGCCGGTGGGCGAAAAACGGTGGAGCAGCACGTCGCCGTCGTCGAGCGTGCGCAGCCGGTCCTTCCAGCCCTGCGGGATCGGGCTTTCCTCGGTCAGCAGCGGCCGGGTACCGAACTGGAAGACGATCTGGCCGAGTTCGGGATTGTCGATCCAGTCCTCCCAGTCGCGCAGATACCAGACGCCGCCCGCCATCACGATCGGCACGCTGTCGGCGATGCCCTCGCCGCGCATCACGTCGCGCACCGCCTTGACCCGCGGATAGGGGTCCTGCGGCACCAGCGGGTCTTCGGCGTTCGACAGGCCGTTGTGGCCGCCCGCGAGCCACGGATCTTCGTAGACCACCGCGCCCAGCAGGTGCGGCACCTTGTGATAGGCGCGCTTCCACAACGCGCGGAAAGCGCGTCCCGAGCTGATGATCGGCAAATAGAGGACATTGTGGCGCTCGGCGATTTCGCTGAGCTTGTACGGCATCCCCGCGCCGCAGGTGACCCCGGCCACCAGTCCCTTGGTCTGCGCCAGCACGCCTTCGAGGATCTGCTGCGCGCCGCCCATTTCCCAGAGCACGTTGATGTTGATCGCGCCCTTGCCGCCCGCAATCTCGTGCGCGCGCTTGACCTGTTCGACCGCGCCCGCGATCGCATATTGGATCAGCTCGTCGTGGCGTTCGCGTCGCGTCAGCGCGTGATAGATTTGCGGGATGATCTTGCCTTCGGCGTCGTAGCTGTCGGCGTTGACCGCCGACACGGTGCCGATGCCGCCCGCCGCCGCCCAGGCGCCACTCGACATATGGTTGGTCGCCGACACGCCTTTCCCGCCCTCGACCAGCGGCCAGACTTCGCGGCCGCCATACAGGATGGGCTTCAAACCTTTGAACACTTCAGACCCTCTTTCTCTCCGCCCGCCGCGTTGTCGCGCGGGTCCCCGATTGCCGTTTCCGTAAGCGGAAGACCGGCGCCTTTGTCAATCGGCGCCGCCCCATCGCCCGCTGAACGGGCCATAACCTTCAAGCGCGCGAGCATAGAGGCTTTCATACGCCGCGACCATCGTTGTTTCGTCGAAGCATTCGCCCGCGACGCGCCTGTTTTCGGCGCCGACGGCCGCCCGCAGCGCCGGATCGCGCGCCATTTGCGCCAGCGCGGCGCGAAACGCCGCTTCGTCGGCCGCGACGAAAGGCCGGTTCGCACCGGACACCATCGCGGCGACGTCGCCGACCGCAGGACTGACGACCGGCAGGCCCGCGGCCATCGCCTCGATCACCGCGATCGGCGCCTGTTCGCTGAGCGACGACAGCGCAAGCAGGTCGAAATGGCCGATCCAGCGTTCGGGGTGCGCCATGAAACCCGGCATGAAGAGCCGGTCTGCAAAGCCGCACGCCGCGGCCTCGGCGGCGATTGCGGCGCGTTCGGGTCCCTCGCCGACGATCACCAGCCTGACATTCCGCGGCAGCTCCGCGACCGCACGCACCAGCCGCGGCAGGTCCTTCACCTTGCGCAGGCCGGCAACGGTGCCGATCACCACCTCGCCCTCGCGCCGCTCGAAACCGGGGATCGGCACACTCGGCCCTTTCCCATATACCGCGGTGTCGATGCCGTTGCGGATCAGGCGGGTGCGGTCGCCCGCCCCCCATTCGTCGGCGGCGATGCGCTGCAACAGCGTCGAGGGGACCACGACCGCCTGCGCGGTACGCAGTCCAATCCGGCGGAACAGGTTGCGTTTCCAGTTACGCCGGACGCTTTCATCCTCGTTGAAGCCATCCTCGTGATGGATCAGTTCGGGCATGCTGTGCCACCAGCGCGAAACATGGCAGCGACGCGCCATCACCCCGTCCATCGCCCCCCAGTTATAGCTGAGGACCAGATCGAAACCGGTCATGTAGCGCGCCAGATCGCGATAGCGTGCGAGCGATGGTTTGCCGTGCAGCGGCGGCGCATCCGCGGGAAAATCGACGACGATCCCCGGCGCGATCGCATCGCGGGCGCCGAGCGCGTCGGGCATCGCCGACAGGATCGTATGATGCGCACGGTCGCCCATCAGGTTCATCAGGCGGACCGCCCGCGCCTCCTTGCCGCCGAGCGAGAAACTCGAATGAAGGTGCAGGATGCGGATCGGCCAGGGCGTTTCGGGCTCTTCCGCGCTCACGTCGCCGGAAGCTCCGCGAGCCAGGTGTCGATCGCGGCGCGCGCCTCGTCCTCGTCCATCGTCGGGGCGTGACCGACCCCCGGGACCTCGACCAGGCGAGCATGCGCCAGTTCCGCGGCCATTTTTTGCGCCGGTCCGCGGGCGAGAATGTCGGACAGCGCGCCGCGCAGGATCAGCAGCGGGATGTCCGCGAGCGCGCGATAGGCAGGCCACAGGTCGACGCCCGCGTCGCCGCCGTTCGGGACGCGCAGCGGTGCCGCGATCTGCTTGTCATAATCGGTGACGATACGCCCTTCGGCGGTGAGGCGGTGCGTGCGCTTGGTCAGCCGCAGCCAGTCGTGAATGCCATATCCCGGATAGACCGCGGCGTTGAGTTCGGCAAAGGCGCGCGCCGCGTGCATCCAGGTCGGCTGGCTGCCGCCGGCGCCGATATAGTCGCGGATGCGGTCGAGCCCCGCCGTTTCCAGTTCGGGGCCGACGTCGTTGAGCACCGCGCCGACCAGCCGGCCGGGCTGCGTCGCCGCGAGCAGCATCGTCACCAGCCCGCCGAGCGAGGTGCCCACGGCGGCGAAACGTCCGATGTCGAGATCGTCCAGCAGCGCCACCACGTCCTGCACATAGGTCAGCGGGACATAGGTCATCGGGTCCTTCGCAAAGGCGCTGTCGCCGCGCCCGCGAAATTCGACCGAGATCACGCGGCGATGCTGCGCCATGTGCGGCGCCAGCCCCTCGAAGTCGCGGGCATTGCGTGCAAGCCCGGGCATGCAGAGGATCGGCGGAGCCCCCGATGCGGCATCGGGTCCGGCATGGATGCGCGCGTGCAGGCGCACGCCGTCGGCGGACCACCAATAATGGTCCGTCCAGTCGCGGAAATCCTGCCTGACCGAAATAGTGCTTCCCCCTTGTCCATCGCGTTGCCCGTCCCGGCGCGCGAGCGCCGGCCGCCTTGCCGCTCTATCGCGAACCGCAGCGTACCGCGCAACCCACGGCGAACTTGCCGGTGCTCGCCTTGCCGCTCTGCGCTTTCACCGATAAGAGGGCCGGCAATGGCCGGATCGCACCACATCGTCGCCCTTTCGCTTCTTCGTTCCGGGCGACCGGGCGCATGACGCAGGAACTGGTCAGCCACAATCCCGCGACGGGCGAGGAAGTCTGGCGCCGCGCGATCAGCGACGTCGATCAGGAGGTCGAGATCGGCCGCCGCGCCTGGCCCGAATGGGCCGCCAAACCGCTCGGTTTCCGCACCGAGACGCTACGCCGCTTCGCCGACCGGGTGAAGGCCGAGGCCGAAACGCTGGCAACGCTGATTTCGCGCGAGACGGGCAAGCCGCTGTGGGAAGCGCGCACCGAGGTGGAATCGGTCGCCAACAAGGTCGACATTTCGATCACCGCCTATGCCGAACGCACCCCCAACCGCCGCACCGAGGGCGCCCTGGGGCTGCGCAGCGCGGTGCGCCACAAGCCGCACGGGCTGCTCGCGGTGCTCGGCCCCTATAATTTCCCCGCGCATCTGCCGAACGGGCATATCGTCCCGGCGCTGATCGCGGGCAATTCGGTGGTGTTCAAACCGTCCGAAAAAACCCCCGCGACGGGCGCGATGCTCGTCGAGCTGTTCCACAGCGCGGGTGTCCCCAGGGAGGTGCTGCGCCTCGTCATCGGCGGGCCCGACGAGGGCAAGGCGCTCGCCGGGCATGCCGGCATCGACGGGCTGCTGTTCACCGGGTCGGCGCGCACCGGCCTCGCGCTCAACCGCCAGTTCGCGAACCGCCCCGACAAGATCCTCGCGCTCGAAATGGGTGGCAACAATCCCGTGGTCGTGTGGGACACGCCCGATATCCCGACCGCGGCAATCCTCGTCGTGCAGTCGGCGTTCCTGAGCGCGGGGCAACACTGCACCAACGCGCGCCGCCTGATCGTGCGCGAAAGCATGGCCGACCGGCTGGTCGAGGAGGTTCGCAAGCTCGCGAACCGGCTGATCGTCGACGAACCCTTCGCGAACCCGGCCCCCTATATGGGGCCGGTGATCGACAACGAGGCGGCCGACGGACTGACCGAGAGCTTCCTGATCCTGATGTCGAACGGCGGCAAGGTGATCCGCCACATGACCCGCCCGGTGCCGGGACGCCCGTTCCTGACCCCCGGCATCATCGACGTCACCGACATGCCCGAACGCCCCGATATCGAATTGTTCGGCCCGCTGCTCCAGATCGTGCGCGTCGACAGTTTCGAGGCGGCGATCGCCGAGGCGAACAATACCGCCTTCGGCCTGTCGGCGGCACTGATCGGCGGCACGCCGCAGCTTTACGACCAGTTCTGGGCGAACGCGCGCGCCGGGGTGATCAACTGGAACCGCCCGACCAACGGCGCCTCCTCCGCCGCACCCTTCGGCGGCGTCGGCCTGTCGGGCAACCACCGTCCGAGCGCCTTCTATGCCGCCGATTATTGCGCCTATCCGGTCGCAAGCTCCGAAAGCGAGGCTGCGCGCGCATCGATCGGCGTCGGCCTGCGCGACCCCGAAGAATCGCAGTTGGTGACCAAGAAGTATCTCTAGCAACCGCGTCATTGCGAGCGAAGCGAAGCAATCCAGGGCGGTTTACGCGGGCGCTGGATTGCTTCGCTTCGCTCGCAATGACGCGGTGATGTGACCGCCCAATTTTACCTTCATGGCCGTCAATAAAGCCTGCTTTGCGATTCCGGGGCCAGTCGACCATTTTTCGCTGCATGGAAAAAACATTCCCTTCTCCGGGCAAGCTGTGGCTGGTCGGCGCCGGCCCCGGCGCCCCCGACCTCTTGACGCTGCGCGCCGCGCGGCTGCTGACAAGCGCCGACCTCGTCGTCCATGACGGGCTGGTCGGCGACGGCGTGCTCGCGCTGATCCCGCCGCATGTCGAGCGGATCAGCGTCGCCAAGCAGCGCAGCCGCCACACGATGAAGCAGGAGATGATCAACGAACTGATCGTCCGCGAAACGCGCGCCGGCCGGCAGGTCGTCCGGCTCAAGGGCGGCGACCCCTTCATCTTCGGGCGCGGCGGCGAGGAACTCGACGCGGCGCGCGAGGCGGGCATCGCCTGCGAAGTCGTCCCCGGCATCACCGCCGCGGCGGGCTGCGCCGCGCAGGCGGGCCTGCCGCTCACCCACCGCGAGGATGCGAGCGCGGTCAGCTTCGTCGCGGGCCAGTGCAAGGACCTGACCGACCAGGACTGGTCCGGGCTCGCGGGGCATGGCCGCACGCTCGTCATCTACATGGGGCTCGCGACCGCGACCGCGATCGCCGACAAGCTGATCGCGGACGGCGTGTCGCCCGCGCTTCCCGTCGCGGTGGTCGAACGCGGCACCACCGCCGAGGCGCGCGTGCTGCGCACCCTCCTCACCGATCTCGGCGACCTCGTCGCGCGCGAACAGGTACAAAGCCCGGCGCTGATCATCGTCGGCAAGGTCGCGGCGCGCGCCGACGCGCTCGACTGCCTCGGCGCGCCGGGCGTCACCGCTTCACTGAAGGATGTTGCATGCGAATTCTGACCGGTAATGACCTGAAAAGCGGGGCTGTCATCTGGTGGACCGGCCACGACTGGTCGATCCATGTCGAGGATGCGGTCGACGTCGGCGACCATGGCGAGGCGATCCTGACCGCCGAGGACGGCGCGCGGCGCGTCAACGGCGGCTACATCGTCGATGCCGAAGCGACCCCCGACGGCCCGCGCCCCGCGCACATCAAGGACCGCATCCGCGCGCTGGGACCGACCGTGCGCGCCGACCTGACATTGAAACCGGCCGACCCCGCGGCCGGCGACTGGGTGATCTGACATGTATCAATATGACAAATACGACCAGGCGATGGTCGACGCGCGCGTCGAGGAGTTCCGCGACCAGGTGCGCCGCCGCATCGCGGGCGACATCAACGACGACCAGTTCAAGCCGCTGCGGCTCAAGAACGGCCTCTACCTCCAGCTCCATGCCTATATGCTGCGCGTCGCCATTCCCTATGGCACCTTCAATTCGGAGCAGATGCGCAAGCTGGCGCACATCGCGCGCAAATATGACCGCGGCTACGGCCATTTCACCACGCGCCAGAACATCCAGTACAACTGGATCAAGCTCGAGGAAGCCCCCGACATCCTCGCCGAACTGGCGACGGTCGAAATGCACGCGATCCAGACGAGCGGCGAGAGCATCCGCAACATCTCGGCCGACCAATATGCCGGGGCGGCCGCCGACGAAATCTGCGACGCGCGCCCGTGGGCCGAACTGATCCGCCAGGCGACGACCTTCCACCCCGAATTCAGCTATCTGCCGCGCAAGTTCAAGATCGCGGTGATCTCGGCGAAGGAAGACCGGGCGGCGCTGCGCTGGCACGACTGCGCGCTGCGCATCGTGCGCAACGAGGCGGGCGAGGAAGGTTTCGAGGTCTACGCCGGCGGCGGCATGGGGCGCACCCCGTTCATCGCCCACCTGATCCGCGACTTCCTGCCCGCGACGCAGATCTTCTCCTACCTGCAGGCGATCCTGCGCGTGTGGAACCTTCACGCGCGGCGCGACAATATCCACAAGCAGCGGATGAAGATCCTCGTCCACGAGCTCGGCGAGGCCGAATTCCGGCGCCAGGTCGAGGAGGAATTCCAGACCTTCCTCGCGCTCGGCACCGACTTCCCGCACGCCGAATATGACCGCATCGCGGCCTATTTCACCCCGCCGCCGTTCGAAAGCGGGCTGGCGGAGGAGATCGACCGCAGCGATCCCGACTTCGCGCTGTGGGTCGACCGCCAGGTCGTGGCGCACAAGGCGCCGGGCTATGCGATCGCCAACATCAGCCTGAAGCCCGTCGGCGGCATCCCCGGCGACATTTCGGCCGAGCAGATGGATATCGTCGCCGACCTGGCCGAACGTTTCAGCTTCGACGAGATCCGCGCGACGCACGCGCAGAACCTCGTCCTGCCGCACGTCCGCAAGGCCGATCTCCACGCGCTGTGGCAGGCGCTCGACGCCGCCGGGCTGGCGAGCGTCAACCTCGACCTCGTCACCGACATCATCGCCTGCCCCGGGCTCGACTATTGCACCCTCGCCAACGCGCGCTCGATCCCGGTCGCGCAGAAGATCGCCGAGCGCTTCGCCGACATGGAGCGCCAGCTCGACATCGGCGAGCTCAAGATCAAGATCTCGGGCTGCATCAACGCCTGCGGCCATCACCACGCCGGCCAGATCGGCATCCTCGGCGTCGACCGCAAGGGCACCGAAAACTACCAGCTGCTGCTCGGCGGATCGGGTGCCGAAGATACGTCGCAGGCGAAGATCACCGGCCCCGGCTTCGACGAGGCGGGCGTGGTCGATGCCGTCGAGCGCACCGTCGAACGCTATCGCGAACTGCGCGAACCCGGCGAACGTTTCCTCGACACCTACCGCCGCGTCGGCCTCGAACCCTTCAAGGAGGCCATCTATGGCTAGTTTCCGTTACCGTGACGACCAACCGCACGAAGAACCCGCCGTCACGCTCGACGCCTTCCTCGAACAGCCCGACGCCACCGCGGTGCGCGTCGAGGCGGGCGAGGATGCGCGCAAGCTGATCCCGCATCTGGACCGGCTGGAGCTCGTCGAAATCTCCTTTCCGCGCTTTCGCGACGGCCGCGGCTTTTCGAGCGCGCGCATCCTGCGCGAAGCCGGCTACACGGGCGAGTTGCGCGCCGAGGGCGACGTGCTGATCGACCTGCTCTTCTTCATGCGGCGCTGCGGCTTCGACAGCTTCGTCTCGCAGCATTCGCTGAACCCCGCCGATGTCGAGGCCGCGCTGAATCGCTACACCCACGTCTATCAGGACGCGACCGATGCGGCGGTGCCGATCTGGAAGCTGAGGCATGGCTGACGTGAAGGCCTCGCCCCACGACCGCTCGCGCGACCGGATCGACGTGGCGCCGCGTTTCACGCAGGCCGACGTCATCCGCCTCAACAACCTCTTCCGCGGCCAGGACGCGGCAGAGGTGGTCGCGAGCGTGGTCGGGGCCGGGCTGCTCGGCGACAGCGCGATCGTGTCGAGCTTCGGCGCCGAAAGCGCGGTGCTGCTGCATCTGGTGAGCCGGGCCGCGCCCGACATGCCGGTGCTGTTCCTCGACACCGGCAAGCATTTCCCCGAAACGCTCGCCTACCGCGACACCCTCGCCGCCCGGCTCGGGCTCCACATCGTCAACCTGACGCCCGACCCCGACGATCTGGCGAAAAAGGATGCGACCGAACTGCGCTGGTCGTACGATCCCGACGGCTGCTGCGAAATCCGCAAGGTGAAGCCGCTCGAAAAGGCGCTCGCCGATTTCGACACCTCGATCACCGGGCGCAAGGGTTTCCAGTCGGCGACGCGCACCGGCCTGCCGCGCTTCGAGCTCGACGGCGGCACCGGGCGGTTGAAGTTCAACCCGCTCGCCAACTGGTCGCGCGAAGAGCTCGACGCCTATTTCGAGGCGCACGACCTGCCGCGGCATCCGCTGGAGGCCGAAGGCTATCCGTCGATCGGCTGCTCGCCCTGCACGTCGAAGGTCAAACCCGGCGAGGATCCGCGCTCGGGCCGCTGGCGCGGCTGGGACAAGACCGAATGCGGCATCCACGCCGAAGTGACCCCGATCGACGACGACCCGGCGAACGACCCGGCGTTTTGAGATAGCCGTCGCCCCAGCGAAAGCTGGGGCCGCTCTCGCCAAAGCGCATCGTGGCAGGCGCGTGTCCGTGCGGAAGGCGTGCGTTCAGAGAAGGTTCGCGCCCAAATCTTCCCAATTGGGATTGGAAGCCTCAATCAACTCGATTTTCCAGGCCCGCTTCCATGCCTTGATCGCCTTTTCGCGCGCAATCGCTTCGGTGATTGTCGGAAAATCTTCGATCAGAACAAGCTGATCCAGCCCATATTTCCGGCAGAATGCCGAACCTGTCCCGGTGCGGTGCTGGAAATTCCGGGCGGCCATTGCGGCGGTGACGCCGGTATAGAGCACGCCCCGCGGCTTGTTCGTCATGATGTAGACGTAACCGCCTTTGGGCATGCAGTACGTGCCGCTCTAAACCGCAAACGATCCCAGCTTTCGCTGGGATGACGTGTTGGCGATCGACCTACTCATAATCCTCATACGCCATGCTGTCGTCGGCGAGGTCGCTGAACTTCGTCGTCTTCGCCTCGAAGTGCAGGCGCACCTTGCCGGTCGAGCCGTGACGCGATTTGGCGACGATGACTTCGGCAAGCCCGAAGACGCGCTCCATTTCGGCCGCCCATTCCTCGTGCTGGGCGTGGATCTTGACGTCGTCGCCCTCGACCGGGCGCTTGGGCTCGCGCGCGGCGACATAATAATCCTCGCGAAACACGAAGAGCACCATGTCGGCGTCCTGTTCGATCGAACCCGATTCGCGAAGGTCGGAGAGCTGCGGACGCTTGTCCTCGCGGCTTTCGACCTGACGGCTGAGCTGCGACAGCGCCATCACGGGAACATGAAGTTCCTTTGCCAAAGTCTTCAATCCACGGGAAATTTCCGAAATTTCCTGAACGCGGTTGTCGCCGCTCTTCGACGACCCCTGCAACAGCTGGAGATAGTCGACGATGATGAAGCCGATGCCATGGCGGCGCTGGAGACGGCGCGCGCGGGTGCGCAGGCCCGCGATCGTCAGCCCCGGCGTGTCGTCGATGAACAAAGGCAGCGTCTGGAGCGCCTGCGCGGCGCGGCTCAGTTGCTGGAACTGCTCCTTGCTGATCTTGCCCATGCGCAGCGCCTCGCCCGACACCCCCGACTGTTCGGCAAGCACGCGCGTCGCAAGCTGGTCGGCCGACATTTCGAGGCTGAAGAAGGCGACCTTCGCGCCCATATTCTTCTCGGCCGGGATGCCGTCCTCTTCGTCGCGGCGCCAGCGTTCGGCGGCATTATAGGCGATGTTCGTCGCCAGCGACGTCTTGCCCATGCCCGGACGCCCGGCGAGGATCATCAAGTCCGAATTGTGCATGCCGCCGATCTTGGCGTTCATGCTGGCGATCCCGGTGGTGATCCCCGACAGATGACCGCCCGAATTGAGCGCGCGTTCCGCCGCCTGCAACGCCACGAGGCTCGCCTGGCTGAAATTCTTGACCGACCCCATCTCGGCCTCGCCGCCCGCGACGCGATAGAGCGCGGTTTCGGCCTCCTCGATCTGTGCCTGCGGGTCGACGCTCTCGCTCGTGTCGAGCGCGCTGTCGACAAGCGTGCGCCCGACGCCGACGAGCTCGCGCAGCAGCGCGAGGTCGTAAATCTGCTGCGCGAAGTCGCGCGCGCCGATCAGCCCTGCCCCGCTGCCGGTCAGCTGCGCAAGATAACCGACCCCGCCGACCGCCTTCATCGCCTCGTCGGCCTCGAAGAAGGGCTTGAGCGTCACGGGCGTCGCGATGCTGTTGCGCTCGATCAGCGCCATCGTCTGCTGAAAGATGCGGCCGTGAAGCGGTTCGAAAAAATGATCGGGATGAAGCTGGACCGGCAGGTCCTCGACGACTCGGTTGTCGATCAGGATCGCGCCGAGGAACGCGGCCTCGGCCTCGATATTGCGGGGCAATTGACGGTCGTCCCCGGACGACACCGGGGCGGGAAACAAGGCTAGCTCGGGCATGGCGACCTTCATGCGTCGAGGCTCGAAGCGACGCAACCGACGATATCGCCGAGCATATCATAACTGTGGAATGCTGTGAATAAGTCGCGCCCCTTGCCCTTCGCGGCGCGCCAAGTAGAAGCGTTCCGACCATGACCGACGCCGACCCTTCCAAACAGCGCATCATTTCGGTCGAGCTCGACGAGGGCTCGATCGTCTGGCGCAATCCCGATGTGGAGCAGGAACGGCGCGTCGCGATCTTCGACCTGATCGAGGACAACAAGTTCGTGCCGCAGCGCGGCCACCCCGACGGCTATGCCGGCCCCTACCGCCTGATGCTGCGTGTCGAGGACGGCCGGTTGATCTTTGAAATCAGCCGCGAAGACGGTTCGCCGCTCGAAGCGATCATCCTCGGCCTCGGCCGCTTCCGCCGTCCGATCCGCGACTATTTCGCGATCTGCGACAGCTATTACCAGGCGATCAAGACCTCGACCGCGCAGCAGATCGAGACCGTCGACATGGCGCGCCGCGGGCTGCACAACGAAGCCGCCGAGATGCTGATGGACCGGCTCGACGGCAAGATTGCGGTTGATTTCGACACCGCACGGCGGCTGTTCACGCTGATCTGCGTGCTGCACATCAAGGGCTGACGATGGCGGCGGGGGCAATCGGAAACCGGACCGGAACTGCGGTCCCGGCGTGGCGGGCGGCGCTGCTGCGCTGGCTGCGCCGGATCGGTGCCGCGGTGCTGCTGATCCTGCTCGCGATCGGCCTCACCCTGTGGTGGGCGGCGCGATGGGCGCCGTCGCGCGATCAATATCCCTGGCAAGGCGCGACGATCGACGCGCGCAACGGCCAGGTCCAGTGGGGATCGGTCAAGGCCGCGGGCGCCGATTTCGCCTATATCGTCGCGACCGACGGCGCCGCGCGCGTCGACCCGATGTTCGCGCGCAATATTCGCGCCGCGCGCGAGGTCGGGGTGCAAACCGGTGCGATCCACCGCTACGACCTCTGCCGGCTCGCGACCGACCAGGCGGCCAATTTCATCCGCCACGTGCCGCGGCGCGCCGACACGCTGCCCGCCGCGGTCTGGCTCGATTACAACGATCGCTGCCCCGACCGGCCGACGCGCGCGCTGCTGTTGTCCGAACTGGCGACCTTCCTTGCGCAGATCGAGGCGCATATGGGCAAGCCGAGCATGGTCGCGCCCAGCCCCGCCTTCGAGGCCGATTACCAGGTCACGCGCGGAATCGCGCGCACCGCCTGGCTGCGCCGCGACTTTTTTGCCCCCGATTATGGCGCGCACCCCTGGGCGATGTGGCAGGCCAACGATTATATGCGGATTTCGGGCGCCGACGGCACGATCGGGTGGAACGTCGTGCGCCCCGACGGAGACATCAAATGACCGACGAACTGCGCGACGCGCTGATCGAGGCGGCGCGCGACGCCGCGACGCGCGCCTACGCCCCCTATTCGGGCTTTCATGTCGGCGCCGCGCTGCTGCTCGACGACGACAGCGTCGTCACCGGCGCGAACGTCGAGAATGCGAGCTATGGGCTGACGCTCTGCGCCGAGACCGCCGCTGTCGCCAAAATCGCGAACGAGGGATGGATCGACCGGCTCGTCGCGGTCGCGATCGTCGGCGGGCGCCCCGGGGACGACGGGCTGGCCGGCAGCGACGCGGTGCATCCGTGCGGGCGTTGCCGCCAGATTTTGAACGAGGCGGCCGAGCGATCGAAAACCGACATTGCGGTGCATTGTGCGTCGGGCGACGGCCGCACGGTCGCGAGCTACAAACTCAGCGAACTGCTGCCGCACAGCTTCGGCCCCAAGGACCTGGGCCTGATCGCCGACTGACCCTTGCGCAACGCGCGCCGCCCCGACAAGACAGCGCCATGGCCATACTTTCCGACAAGTGGATTCGCGACGCCGCTCTCAACCAGGGCATGATTGAACCTTTTGTCGAGGCGCAGCGCCGCGACGGCTGCATCAGCTACGGCCTCTCCTCCTACGGCTATGACGCGCGCGTCGCGCCCGAGTTCAAGATCTTCACCAACATCGACAGCACCACCGTCGATCCGAAGGCCTTCGATCCGAAGAATTTCGTCGACCGCGAAACCGACGTGTGCATCATTCCGCCGAACAGCTTCGCGCTCGCCCGGACGGTCGAATATTTCCGCATTCCGCGCGACGTTCTGGTCATCTGCCTCGGCAAGTCGACCTATGCGCGCTGCGGCATCATCGTCAACGTCACCCCGCTCGAACCCGGCTGGGAAGGTCATGTGACGCTGGAGTTTTCGAACACCACGCCGCTGCCCGCGAAAATCTATGCCAATGAGGGCGCGTGCCAATTCCTGTTCCTCCAGGGCAATGAGCCGTGCGAGACCAGCTACGCCGACCGCGCCGGCAAATATATGGGCCAGCAGGGGGTGACGCTCCCCAAGCTGTAGCGCGGCCGCCCAAAGGTTGACGGCGCCGTCACCATGTTCCAACATGCCCTCTTCTACTGGGAAGGGTGAGAAAATGACCAAGAATGAGGGGCGTCGCGGCAACGAGACGAAGACCGCGAGCAAGAGCTGGAGCACGCCGAGCGTGCGGTCGGTGATTCCCGCGCGCCGGACGCGCGGAGGCGGCGGCACCGCGAACGATCAGGACGACGCGACCTACGATCTTTCGTAATAAAGCAGAAATTTCAAGGTTTTGACGCGCGAACTTGATTCGGTTCGCGCGTTTTTCTTCGTGCGCGAACGTCGCGCGCTGCGCCGGTCCCACTCCTGTAGCGGAACCCTCCCGCACTCCCGCGCGTCCTGATCGACAAGCGGCCGGGGCACGCAGCGGAGGATTCGCCATGTCCATGATCGCCGTCTTTCTCGGACGCTTGTTCATCGCCCTGATCTTTGTCGTGTCGGGGATCAACAAGCTGATCCACGTCACCGACACCAATGCCATGATCGCCGCCGCCGGCCTGCCCGCCGGGCTGGCGATCCCGACCGGCCTGTTCGAACTGGTCGCCGGCGTGTGCATCGCGCTGGGCATCGCGACGCGGCTGTTCGCGATCCTGCTCGCGGGTTTCGTGCTCGCGACCATCCTCTTCTTCCACCGCGAGTTCACCGATCCGGTGCAGGCGATGGCGGCGATGAAGAATCTCGCGATCGCCGGCGGGCTGCTCTGCCTCTTCGGCTACGGCCATACGCGCTGGAGCTACGATGCACTGCGCCAGCGGCGCCGCGACGAAATCGCCAGACACGAGGCCGAAACGCGCGCGGCCGAAGCCGAATTGCGCGCCGCGCGCGCGGAGGGGCATGGCGAAACCGCCCCCGCGCCAATCATTGCGGCGAAGCGCCCCTTCTGGCGCCGCTGACGCTTCCGTCGTGGCGGCGAAGCGTCGCTTCTGGCACCACCGACACTTCCATCGCGGCGGGGGAGTGTCGCTTTGGGCGCCGCCGACGCTTCCGCCGTGGCGGCGGAGCCCCCCCCTTCGGGCACCGCCGACGCTTCGCGCTTGGCAATCCCCGCGGCCTGCGCTAGCCTCCACTTGACGTTTACGTAAAGGGAGGCTGGCCGTGGGCGCGGAGCGTGAATTCGACATCATCGTCTATGGCGCGACCGGTTTTACCGGGCGCCTCGTCGCCGAATATCTGGCGCAACATTATCCCGGGCGCGCCGATGCGCCGCGATGGGCGATGGCGGGACGCAGCGCCGCGAAGCTCGCCGAGGTGCGCGACCTGATCGGCGCCCCCGCGGATACGCCGCTGGTCGTCGCCGACGCGGACGATCGCGCGAGCCTCGACCGCATGGCGGCACGCGCGCGCGTGATCCTGACCACCGTCGGCCCCTACCAGCTCTATGGCAGCGACGTCGTCACCGCTTGCGTAAACGCAGGCACCGCCTACGCCGACCTGTGCGGCGAACCCGGCTGGATGCGCGAAATTATCGACGCGCATCAGGACGCCGCGAAAGCATCGGGCGCGCGCATCACCTTCAGCTGCGGCTTCGATTCGATCCCGTTCGACCTCGGCGTATTGTTCCTCCAGGCCGAGGCGGTGAAGCGCCACGGCGCCCCCGCGCCGCGCGTCAAGGGCCGCGTGCGCAAGATGCAGGGCGGCGCCTCGGGGGGTACGATCGCCAGCCTGACCGAAACGCTGAAGGCCGTCGCGAAAAAGCCGTCGCTCGCGCTGCTGCTCAAATCCTCCTTCGCGCTCACCCCCGGCTTCGAAGGGCCGTCGCAGCCGAGCGGACTGATCCCCGAATATGACAGCGCGACGGGAACCTGGACCGCGCCCTTCGTGATGGCGCCGATCAACACCAAGAATGTCCATCGCACCAATTTCCTGCTCGGTCATCGCTGGGGCTCCGACCTTGTCTATGACGAGATGGTGATGACGACGATCGGCGATGCCGGAAAAGCGATGGCCGAAGCAATGGCAAAGGCGAACCCGTTCGGCGAATCGAAGCTCCAGCCCGGCGAGGGGCCGAGCAAGGAGGAGCGCGAGAACGGATTCTACGACATATTGTTCGTCGGCGAATATCCCGACGGGACGAGCATCCGCGCCAGCGTGCAAGGCGATCGCGACCCCGGCTATGGTTCGACGTCGAAAATGCTCGCTGAAACCGGGATGGCGCTGCTCGAGAACAAGGGCGAAGGCGGCGTATGGACGCCGGGCGCGCTACTCGGCGAGGCGCTGATCGACCGGCTGACCGCCCATGCCGGACTGACATTCGAAATCGAGGAATAGAAACAGGATGACGATTTCTTCCAGCGCGCTTGACGTGCTGCTTACAACGTTGCGCACTGAGGACGGCGTGGCCACCGCGCATATCGATGCGGGCTGGATGCAGGGACGCACCGCCTATGGCGGGATCAGCTCGGCGGTCGCGCTCGCGGGGGCGATGGCGCTGCACCCGACCGACACGCCGCTGCGCTATGCACAGATCAGCTTCGTCGGCCCCGTCGGCGGCGATTGCACGGTCGAAACGCGCGTGCTGCGCCAGTCGAAGTCGAGCCTGTTCGTCGAGGCCGGCGTGTCGAGCGACCAGGGTTTCGGCACCGCCGCGGTCTTTGCCTTTTCGGGCGATCGCGCGAGCCATATCGACCACGACCGGCTGGCGATGCCCGACGCGCCCGCCCCCGAGACGCTGGCGCCCGTTCCCGAACACAAGGCGCGCCCGCCCTTCACGCGGCATTTCGACATGCGCCCGACGACGGGTCCGCGCTTCGACTGGAAAAGCGAGGTCGGCGAATATCTGACCTGGGTGCGCTTCGTCGAGGAACCCGCCTGCCATCCGGCGGTCGCGATCCTCGCGATGGGCGACGCGCTGCCCCCCGCGGCGATGGCGCTGTTCAGCGAATTCGGGCCGATCAGTTCGATGAACTGGACGGTCAACATGCTGACCGGCACGCCACGCACCGACGATGGCTGGTGGCTGTTGTCGGCGAAGACCGCCTATGCTCGCGGCGGTTTTTCGGTGCAGGACATGATGATCTGGAACCGCGCCGGCGAGTCCGTGATGAGCGGCAGCCAGGGAATCGCGATCTACGCCTGACGGGCGTTCAGCACCACCGCCGCGTCGAGCCCGCTTGCATCGGCGCGGTTGCTGACATCGAGCCGCCCGCCCTCGCCTTCCGCGAGTGCATGCGCGATCGCAAGCCCCAGCCCGGCGCCGCCGGTCGCACGGTTGCGCGATGCCTCGCCGCGCGCGAAGGGTTCGATCAATTCGGCGATCCGCCCGGGTTCGATCCCCGGCCCCGCGTCGCGCACGACCAGCCGCAACGCATCGCCGCGCATTTCGGCGAGCAGCGTCGCGTCGCCGGCATAGGCGAGCGCATTGTCGACGAGGTTGCGCAGCGCGCGGCGCACGAGCAGCGGGCGCCCGGTGAGCATCGGCAGGGCGGGCAATGCGTCGGGACCCGAAACCGGCTTGCCCATCGCGCGATATTCCTCGCCGAGTTGCGCAAGCAACGTCGCGGGATCGTAGCGTTCGGGCGCCTCCTTGCCCGCGCCGCTGCGCGCGACCGCCAATATGTCGCTGAGCATCGCGGTCATCTCGTCGATCGTCGCCACCATCTTGTCGCGCAGTCCCTCGTCATCGACCGCCTCGACGCGGACGCGCAGGCTCGCGAGCGGGGTACGCAGATCGTGCCCGACCGCGCCGAGCATGCGATCCTTGTCGGCGAGCATCGTGCCGATCCGGGCGCGCGAGGCGTTGAAGGCGGCGATCACGTCGCGCACGTCCGACGGCCCTTCCTCGTCCAGCGGCGGCCCCTCGCCGGCCGGGTCGCGGCGCACCGCCTGCGTCAGGCTGCGCAGCGGCCGCGCAGCGCGCCACGCGATCAACAGGACGGGAACAAGGATGAGCAGGTACAGCGTCAGCGTCTGCCAGAGGAGAAAGCCCTGCAACCGCTTGCCTTCGGCGGGCAGCCAGGTGCGGACGACGACGAACCGCCCGCCGATCTTCGCCGAGACGACGGCGGTGCGCGCAGGACCGTGCGGACCCACCACGTCGCGCCGCGCGTGCAGCACCCAGGCGTCGACCCGCTCGGCGTGCAGCCCGGCCTCGCCGAGGCGCGCGGCGACGTGCTGGGCGAGCCGCGGATCGGCATGAACGGCACCGCGCGGCGGGTCGAATTGCGTATCGAGAATCTGCGTCCGCGGCAGGCGCCGCGTCGGCTGCGCCTGCCGCGGCTCGTCATCGCCGGAAAAGACCGTGTCGCGGCGTTCGCGCTCGATGGCGTCGACGATCCGGGCGACCGCCATGCCGCCGGCATTGGCGAGGGACTGCTGCCGCTGGCCGCCGACGAGCAGAACATAATTGACCGCCTGCGCAACGAACAGCATCGCCGCGACGGCAAGCACGAGCTGGCCGACGAGACTGCGGGGCCAGAGCCGCAGTTTCACGCCGCGCCGCCCAGCCGCTTGACCTCGCACGCGAGCGTGTAACCACCGCCCCACACGGTCTTGACCAGCTGCGGATGCGCCGCGTCTTCCTCGATCTTCTTGCGCAGCCGGCTGACCAGATTGTCGATCGCGCGGTCGAAAATCTCCGCCTCGCGCCCGCGCACCAGGTCGAGCAGCCGGTCGCGGCTCATCACCTGCCGCGGATGGCGTACCAGCGCGTGGAGCAGATGATATTCGCCCGACGACAGCGCAACCTCGGTCCCGTCGGAATCGACAAGCACACGCTCGGTCTCGCGCAGCACCCACGGCCCGAACGCATAGCTGACCCCGCCCGCGTCGAGCGTGCGCCCGCCGGCCTGCGTCCGGCGCAGCACGGTGCGGATGCGTGCGACCAGTTCGCGGGGGTTGAAGGGTTTGACGACATAATCGTCGGCGCCGATCTCGAGCCCGACGATCCGTTCGGTATCCTCGGCACGCGCGGTCAGCAGGATGACGGGAATATTGCTGGTTTCATGAAGGTGACGCGTGAACGACAGTCCGTCCTCGCCCGGCATCATGATGTCGCTGACGACGAGATCGACGCCCTGCGCGCGCAGCACCGATCGCGCCTCGGCGGCGCTCGCCGCAGCGGTCACCGCAAAACCCTGCCCCGTCAGATAGTCGGAGAGCGGTTCACGGATCGAGGGTTCATCGTCCACCAGCAGGATGCGCGGCGTGTCGCTGTCGGTCATCACTCGTTCGTTTCCAAAGGGTTCGCCCACCGGCCCAAAAGGCCGGTGGGCGATAGCTGGCAGGGACCGGGGGCAAAGGCAATGGCGGGAGGGGGTGTTGAGCCGCCCTCACCCGCCGGTCCCGGCCGGATCTCAATTGGCCGGCGTTGCGGGAGCCGCGCGCTTGGCGCGCCATTCGTCACGCTTGGCCTTGCGCTCGGTGCGCTGGGCCTGGCGTTCTGCGGCGGTCACCTGACCATCCTTGTTCGCGTCGGCGGCGTCGAAACGCGCGAGCGCCGCGGTCTGGAATTCGGCCTGGCTGATCGCCTTGTCGCCATTGGTATCGGCCTTCATCATCATGCCGCCGCGCATGCCGTGATGCCCGCCGCGCGGACCGTGGCGGCCGCCCATGCGGTGACCGCCGCGCTGGCTGGGTTCGCCGGCCTCGGCGTGCTTCTGACCACGTTCGGCACGTTTCGCCGCACGGTCGGCGCCGTGCTGATCCCATTCGGCCTTGCTGATGCTGCCGTCCTTGTTGGCGTCGAGCGCCTCGAACCGCTTGGCCTGCATCGCCGCATGCCGGGCGGTGCGATCGGCCTGGTCGAGCTTGCCGTCGCCATTGGCATCGAGCTTCGCGAACATCTGCGTCGCGCCGGCCTGCGCCTCGGCGCGGGTGAGCACGCCATTGGCGTCGGCGTCGGCCTTGGGTCCCGCCCCCGGGGCGGCGAGAACGGGCACCGCGATCAGCGCGGCACCCAGCGTCAGGAGGGAAATCTTCTTCACGGGCAAAACTCCTCAAGGGCAGCCCTGGGGAGACGGGCTGCGATGGAGCCGGTCTAGGCACCATTTGTCCCAGCGCCGTGTCGGATCGACGAAAAATTGTCGCAATTTGTCGCACAGCGGCGCGTCCGTTCATCGGGGCGCAACGCCGCAGGCGCGTCCGGTCCGTCGGCCCCGGTGCCACGCCGCCGGGCGCCCGCGTCATGCGACGGGACGAGCGGAAGCCCGAGCACGAGCACAAGCTCTTCCGACAAACGGTGCATATCGCCATCGGGCGCCGAGCAGTTATCAGAGTCCAAGGCATGCCCCATCGCATCGAAGCTGACGCACCGGGCTTTCGGAATGTTCAGGACAGGACGCGCGCGCGGGGGAGCGCCCGAAACAGGTAAGCCCCGTCGCATTTCTGCGGCGGGGCTCCCTAGGTTCCGCCCGAAGACAGGAACCAAATTCTACCTTCTCTTTCGATCGGATAGGTATATGAAACGCGATGCGGGGCCGATGGTTCCCGCATTGGCGCATTTTTTTTCGAACGCCCCGGCGGCTGCCCCCTTGGCGCTCAATCGTCGCACGCTGCGGCCTGCGCGAGCAGATAGTCGCGCTCGCGCTCGTTGACCGCAAGCGCAGCCGCTGTCCGATAGGCAGCCCCTGCCTCGGCGCGGCGCCCCGCGCGCAGCAGGAAATGGCCGCGTGCGGCAGGCAGCGGCGCATAGTTGCGCAGCAGCGCTGCGTCGGCGATCGCATCGACCAACGCGAGCCCTGCCTCGGGCCCGAACGCCATGCTGTGCGCGACCGCGCGGTTGAGCTCGACCACCGGCGAAGGCATCACGGCGCGCAGCCGGTCGTAGAGCCCGGCGATCCGTCGCCAGTCGGTGTCCTCGGCGCGGCGCGCCCGCGCATGACACGCCGCAAGCGCCGCCTGCAGCGCATAGGGGCCATCGGCGCCGCCGAGCGCCTCGGCGCGGCCCAGCGCATTCAGCCCGCGCCGGATCAGCAACTGGTCCCAGCGCGCGCGATTCTGCTCGGTCAGCGGGACGAACCGACCGTCGGAACCTGCGCGCGCCGCAAGCCGCGACGCCTGGATCTCGACCAGCGCGAGCAGCCCCTGCACCTCGGGCTGCCCCGGCATCAACCCCGCGAGGATGCGCGCGAGCCGCTGCGCCTCGGCGCAGAGCGGAGGGCGCACCAGCGACGGGCCGGCGGTCGCGGCATAGCCTTCGTTAAAGATGAGGTAGATCACCTCCAGCACCGAGGCGAGGCGCGCGTCGAGTTCGGCGCCGCGCGGCACCTCGAACTGGACGCCCGCCCTGGCGATCGCCTTTTTGGCGCGCGTGATCCGTGCGGCGATCGCCGCCTCGTTCGACAGGAAGGCGCGCGCGATCTCGCCCACCGAAAGCCCGCCGACCAGCCGCAGCGTCAGCGCCGCGCGCGCCTCGGGCGCGATCACGGGGTGGCAGGCGGCAAAGATCAGCGCGAGCAGTTCGTCGCCCAGAGGGTCGTCGATCGCGGCCTCGGTCGCCTCGGCGCTCATATCGGCCTCCCACTCCCGTTCGCGCGCGATTTCGGCATGCTTGCGCGCCTGCATCTGCCGCCGCCGCATGCCGTCGATCGCGCGCCGCTTTGCGGTGGCGGTCAGCCATGCACCCGGATTGGCGGGCACGCCCGATTTCGGCCATTCGGCGAGCGCGACGAGCAGCGCCTCCTGCGCCAGTTCCTCGGCGCGGTCGACGTCGCGCGTCATCCGCGCGAGCGCGGCGATCAACCGCGCGCGTTCGATCCGGAACACCGCCTCGATCGCGCGGTGGGTCTCGTCGGCCGCCATGCCGGCCTTGTCGGACAAAGCCGCGGTCGAGGCAAGCATGGCGGCCGCCCCGCGATCAGGCGCCGCCAAGCTTGTCGGTCAGCCGTTCGTAGCGCTCGACGATTTCGGGGGTGAGTACGTCGCCGAAATCCTCGACCTCGTAAAAGGGCCGGATTTCGAGTTCGCTGGGCCCCGGCATCGGATTGGGGCAACGCTTCGCCCAGGCGACGGCCTCGTCCATGTCTTTGACCTCCCAGATCCAGAAGCCCGCGACCAGTTCGCGGGTCTCGGCGAAGGGGCCGTCGATCACCGCGCGGCTTGCGCCATCGAAGGCGATGCGCTTGCCCGCCGACGAGGGCTTGAGCCCGTCGCCGCTGACCATCACCCCGGCGTTGACCAGTTCCTCGTTGAACTTGCCCATCGCCTCGAACATCGCGGTCGTCTCCGGCGTGGGGTCGATGCCCCGCTCGCTGTCCTCGGTCGCCTTCACGAATACCATCACACGCATCTTGCATCTCCTCACGGACGGAGCCCGAATGGCCTCCCGATCTGACGACGAACGAGTCGGCTCCGGATCGACACCCGGCGCGAATTTATTTCATCCCCCGCGAAACCGCGCCACGATCTTGCGGCTTCACGCGGCATTTTTATGGTGAAGACGGGCTTAATCCTGTTCGCGGCGCGCCGTTAAGGCCGCCATGACCACTTTCGCATCATCCTCTTCGAGGGAGCCGGTCGGGCGGCTTCTGGGTTGGTTGGGGCTTCGCCATTCCCGCGGCGACGAAGCCCTGCAGGCGGATGCGACCGAACCCGGAGGCGTGCGCGATCTCGCCCGGCTGGCGCGCCGCGACCTGATCGAGGCGATCGGCAGCTTCCTGCTCGACAACGACCTCGACGTGACGCCGGCCAATCTGCTCGTCGCGCACAACGCCTTTTCGGGCGCCAATCCGCGCCTCGCGCGCCAGATCACGGCACGCACCGGTACCGGCGAGGTGACCCAGGCCTGGCTCGACGAACTCACCGAAGGGGCAAGCGACACGTCGGCGCAGGCCGAGCTCGAAAAGCTGATGGCGCGGCTCGAAACCAACCTCGACGCCTTTCAGGTCCAGAGCAAGGCCGCGTCGAAAAGCGCGCAGGATTACGGCAGCGAGCTCGAACAGCACGTCACCGACCTCGAGCAGCTCCAGAAGACCGGCCAGATCGTGTCGAGCCTCGCCGACCTTGCGAAGACGATGCTCGAACGCACGCGCAAGGCCGAGGACGAGATGCGCAAGAGCGAGGAAGAGGCCAAGTCGCTGCGCCGCAGCCTCGAACGCGCCAAGCGCGATGCCGAGGTCGACTATCTGACCGGCCTGCCCAACCGGCGCGCCTTCGAGGACCTGCTCGAACGCGAATATCGCGACGCACAGGCCGCGATGGAGCCGCTCAGCATCGCCTTTTGCGACATCGACAATTTCAAGGCGATCAACGATGCGCACGGCCATGATTCGGGCGACCGCGTGCTCAAGGCGATCGCCGACACGCTCGCGCAGATTTCGGACGACCATTGCCATGTCGCGCGCCACGGCGGCGAGGAGTTCGTGATGCTGTTTCGCGGCCGCAATCCCGCCGCCGCCGCCGAGCGGCTCGACCAGGCGCGCGAACATCTTGCGAGCCGCCGCCTGATCAACCGCAAGACCGACGAGCCCTTCGGGCAGATCACCTTTTCGGGCGGCGTCGCCGACGTTTTCGGCCATGGCGATGCGCGCGCGGCGCTCAAGGCGGCCGACGAAGCGCTGTTCACCGCCAAGCAGAACGGACGGAACCGGGTCGAGATCGCGGAGAGCCCCTAGGCGCGGGCTGGACGCGCGCGCCGTGCGGCCTATAGCGGCGCGATGCTCACCGACCGTCTCGCCACCCTCGACGACCTCGACGCGCTGCGCCACGTGATGGCGCTCGCGATCGCCGAACTCCAGAAGGACTTCCTCGACCCCGCGCAGATCGCCGCCAGCCGCGCGGTGATGGGGCTCGATACCCAGCTGATCGCCGATGGCAGCTATTTCGTCATCGAGGCCGGCGGGCGCATCGCCGGCTGCGGCGGCTGGTCGCGCCGCGCCACCCTCTATGGCGGCGACCACAGCACCGACCTGCGCGATCCCGCGCTGCTCGACCCGGCGGTCGATGCCGCGCGCATCCGCGCGATGTACACGCACCCCGACCATGCCCGGCAGGGCGTCGGACGCCGGGTCATGGCGCTGTGCGAAGCGGCCGCGCGCGATGCGGGTTTTGGGCGCGCCGAACTGATGGCGACGCTCTCGGGCGAACCGCTCTACCGCGCCTGCGGCTATGTTCCGATCGAGCGCGTCGAAGCCCCCGGCCCCGACGGCGTGACCGTGCCGCTCATCCGCATGGGCAAGGCGCTCGCCGCGGCCTGACCCGCCGGCTATTCGCCCAGCGCCGCCGCCATCAGCGCCTGCGTCGCAGGATCGAAATCGGCCGTCCCCTCGGCCAGCCCCTTCGCCATTTCCTTGCCCAGCTCGACCCCGAACTGGTCGAACGGGTTGATCCCGAGCAGCACCGCATTGGCGAAGGTGCGATGTTCGTAGAAGGCGATCAGCGCGCCGAGGCTGTGCGGCGTCACCTGGTCGAGCAGGATCGTCGTCGAGGGCCGGTTGCCCGGATAGTGGCGCGCGCCATCGTCGCTCGCCCGCCCCGCCATCAGCGCCGCGCCCTGCGCGATGCAGTTGGCGACGAGCATCTCGTGATGCGCCTCGTCGAGCAGATGATCGGGCTCGCGCGCGACGACGAACTCGACCGGCGTGAGATGCGTCCCCTGATGCAGCAGCTGGAACACCGCATGCTGCGCGTCGGTGCCGACCCCGCCCCATGTGATCGCCGCGCTCGCGCGTCCCAGCGGCGCGCCGTCCCGCGTCACGGACTTGCCGTTCGATTCCATCTCGAGCTGCTGGAGATAGGCAGGTAGCAACCGCAGCCTTTCGTCATAGGCGAAGACCGCGCGCGTCTGGCAGCCGAGCCGGTTCGCATAGATCTGGTCGATGAAGGCCGCGAGCAGCCCGATATTGTCAGCGCCATTGGCGAGGCGGAAATGGCGGTCCATTTCGGCCGCCCCCTCGAGCATGTCGGCGAAGGCGTCCCAGCCGAGCGCCAGCGCCGCGGGAAAGCCGATCGACGACCAGAGCGAATAGCGTCCGCCGACGGTCTCGCTGAACGGCAGGATGCGCGTCTCGTCGACGCCCCACTCCATCGCGCGCTCGGGCATCGCGGTCAGCGCGATGACACGGCCATAGGGATCGGCCACCCCCGCCTCGTCGAGCCATTGCAGCGCCGAGACTGCGTTGAGCAAAGTCTCGGTCGTCGTGAAGGTCTTCGACGCGACCGCGATCAGCGTGTGATTGGGGTCGAATTTCGCGAAAGCTTCGCTGAGCGCGGCGCCGTCGACGTTCGACACCACCGCGACGTCATAGCGCGACCCGTGGCGGCCTAGCGCGTCGATCAGCAGGTCGGGGCCGAGCGCCGACCCGCCGATGCCGATATGCAGCAGGTGGCGCATTTCGCCGAACGCACCGGCCTCGATCGCGTCGACCATCATCCGCATCCGCTGATGCAGCATCTGCGCACGGTGCACGGACTCGGGCGCGCCGTCGCCGCGCTCGGCGCTGTGCTCGGCGGCGCGGTTCTCGGTCGGATTGGCAATCCCGCCCGAAAACAGGGTCTTGCGGTGCCCCGCGAAATCCTGTGCTTCGGCAAGGTCCGACAGGATCGCGATCGCGCCGGCATCGAGGTGCGTCTTCGCGAAATCGAAGCGGATGTCGGCGACGTTGCGCACCAGCGCCTGTAGCCGCGCTTCGGGATCGGCGCCGACGAGCGCGGTCAGCGTCTGCGGCTGCCAGTCGGCAAGGGCCTGCCAAGCCTGGTCGGCGGTCGTCATGTTCGGCATCCTCTTGCGGTCGATGGGGGCTTTTCTCTAGGCCTGCCGCCGCGCGCGCGCCAGTGCCGTCCGCCGATATTTGCTTGCGCGCAGACCTATTCAACGCCAAATGCGCGGCATGACCGACGCCAGCCTGACCGCCGACAGCCCGCCCCCGACCGGCCCCGCCAAGCCGAGCCCCGAACCCGCGCAGATGAGCGCGAAGGAAGAGGCGATCGACACGGTACGCTTTCTCGCCTGGCTCGCGGTCGCGGTACTGGTCTTTCGCAGCTTCTTTCTGTCGCCGTTCAACATCCCTTCGGAATCGATGCAGCCGCGCCTGCTGATCGGCGACTACCTGCTCGTCAACAAGATGGCCTATGGCTATACGAAGCACAGCCTGCCCTTCGGCGTACCGCTGATCCCCGGCCGCATCTTTGCGCGCACGCCCGAGCGCGGCGACGTCGTCGTCTTCAAGGCCCCGCCGCAGAACAAGGATGACTGGATCAAGCGCGTCATCGGACTACCCGGCGATACGGTGCAGGTCATCGACGGCATCGTCTGGCTCAACGGCAAGCCGCTCAAGCGCGAGCCCATGCCCGATTTCGTCATTCCGGTGACCCCGAACATGGAGGAAGTCGCCCGCGCGCAGGGCACGCATGCCTGTTTCTCGATGGCGTTCGAGGAAATCGGCGCCAACGGCCAGCGCCAGTGCCGCTACAAGCAGTTCCGCGAAACGCTGCCCAGCGGGAAAAGCTATGCCGTGCTCGACATCATCGACCTGCCCGTCGACAACACGACGCCCTATGTCGTGCCCGAAGGCCAGATCTTCCTGATGGGCGACAATCGCGACCGCAGCGCCGACAGCCGCGTTCCGATGGAAGAAGGCGGCCTCGGCGGCGGCGTCCCGCAGGAAAATCTCGTCGGCCATGCCCTCGTCGGCATGTTCTCGACCGATGGTTCGGCGAGCTGGATCAACCCGATCAGCTGGTTCACCGCCGCGCGCTGGGAACGCATCGGGGAAGGCTTTTGAGCGAACGCCCGTCCGCTCAGACGATCGCAGCCATCACCGGCACCGACCCGCGCGACCTGGCGCTCTATCACGAGGCGCTGACTCACGGCAGCAGCGGTGCGGGCGATTATCAGCGGCTCGAATTCCTCGGCGACCGCGTATTGGGGCTGGTGATCGCGTCGGAGCTTTTCCGCCGCTTTCCCAAGGCGCATGAAGGCGACCTGTCGTCGCGGCTGCACGCGCTTGCTTCGGGCGAGACCTGCGCGCGCATCGCGCAGCGCCTCGACCTCAACGCGCTGGTCCGCTTCGGAACCCAGGCGATCGGCGACGGCGGACGCTACAGCGACAATATCGCCGCCGACGTGCTCGAAGCCCTGATCGGCGCGCTGTGGCTCGACTGCGGCGAAGCAGCGGCGCGCGCCTTCATCGTCAAGGAATGGGGCGAGATGATCGACGGGCAGGTCGCCGCGCCCAAGCATCCCAAGGCGGCACTCCAGGAATGGGCGGCCGCCAAGGGGCGCAAGCCCCCCGAATATCGCCTGATCCGGCGCGAGGGCCCCGACCATGCGCCGCGCTTTCGGGTGGGTGTCACCGTCGGCAAGCTCGCCGAGGCGGAAGGCGAAGGCGCGTCGAAACAGGCAGCCGAAAAGGCCGCCGCGACCGCGCTCCTCGACATATTGACCCAGGAAGAGAAAAAATGACCCAGCGCTGCGGTTTCGTGGCCGTCGTCGGCGCCCCCAATGCGGGCAAGTCGACCCTCGTCAACGCGCTCGTCGGCCAGAAGGTCGCGATCGTCAGCCCCAAGGCGCAGACGACGCGCACCCGGCTGATGGGCGTTGCAATGGAGGGCGATGCCCAGATCGTACTGATCGACACGCCGGGTATCTTTGCGCCGACGCGCCGGCTCGACCGCGCGATGGTCGCCGCCGCGTGGGGCAGTCTCGAAGAGGCCGAGGCGATCCTCGTCATGGTCGACGCGGCCGCCAAGCTGACCGGCCGCGTCGAGCGCGTGATCGAGGGTGTCGCGAACCGGCCCGAGAAGAAATATCTGATCCTCAACAAGGTCGACCTGACCAAGAAGGACAAGCTGCTCACGATCGCGACCGAGCTCAACGCAAGGCTCGCCTTCGACGAGACCTTCTTCATCGCGGCGAACAGCGGCGACGGCGTCGCCGAGCTCAAGGCGCATCTGGCCACGCTGATGCCCGAGGGGCCCTGGCATTTCCCCGAGGACGAGGTCAGCGACGCGCCCGAACGCATGCTCGCCGCCGAGATCACGCGCGAACAGCTCTATCGCCAGCTCCACGAGGAACTGCCCTACCAGTCGACGGTCGAGACCGAGTTGTTCAAGACGCGCCCCGACGGCAGCGCCGAGATCCACCAGCAAATCTATGTCGCGCGCGACAACCAGCGCGCGATCGTGCTGGGCAAGGGCGGCGCCCGCATCAAGGAAATCGGTGCCCGGGCCCGCGCCGAACTGGCCGAGTTGATGGGGCGCAAGGTCCACCTTTTCCTCCACGTCAAGGTGAAGGAAAACTGGGACGAGGACCGCAGCGTCTATCGCGACATGGGGCTCGACTGGGTCGATTGAGGTTGCCCCTGTGATTCAGGTCATATTCTTGCCTGGATGAATTTCCTAGCGTGCGGCAACGCAACGGATCGGGAGTTCAGCCAGTGAAACGAGCGGCAGCCCTGTTGTCTATGCTGTTGATGTCGAGCTTTTCGGCGCCGGTACAGGCATGTTCGCCGATGGGGCCTCCACTAGAAGAAATGGTCGGAGAGATCGCCGCCAAAGGCGTCATAATCAGCGGCTCATTCGTCCAGTCCATCGATACGGAGAACAAGAAGCCCGAAATCATTCATGCCGAAAAAATATTTGTTGGCGATCCTCATCAGCGGGAATTTGTGATCAGTCGCTCCGAACGCGATTATGAACTGCTGCCACCGCGCGGGAAGCGCGGCGGGGGATGCGGTTCTCGCCGTCTTCCACCAGCCGGAGTGGCATTTGCGCGAATGATCCTGATGCCTGTCGAAGCGACAGATACCCGCAACGCGGGATGGCGCGTTGCAGACTTCTTTCCCGTCGAAGACAGCAAATATCTCGACATGGTCTTCGATCAAGCCAAGCAGGCAGGACGTTTTCAGGACCGACCGCCGCGGCTGGGAAAATATTGGTGGAACGCAAAAGACCCATCGCTGCCGCTACCCGTGCGCTGAGGCGTGCCACGAACTGAGCAGCGGCACACCCCCGCTCCGTTCAGCTGACCGTCTCGCGCTCCAGCACGATCCGGACCTTGCCGTCATCCGACGTCATTCGCATCCGGTCGCCGTCGATCCGGTACCGTACGCGCAGGTCGCCGTCGGGGATATAGATCTCGCGCTCGTTGATCCGGAAATCCTGATACATTTCATCCTCGCCGCGCAGTGGCCGCTGGAAATAGGTGATGAAGGATTCGTCGTCGGTGAATTCGACGACGTCGCCACGCGACAGGTCGTCGACCCCGCCCAGCGCGACGACCCGCCATTTGCCGAGCACGCGCATCGGCTGCATATCCTTCGGCACCTCGCCGCCATAACCCGCATACAGCGCCGCCTTGCCGCGCATCGTGTCGACCAGTTCGCGTTCGGCCTTGAGATCGGCATAGTCGACCCCCGCGAGCCGCGTGTTCAGCCCGTCGAGCAACGCAAAGGCCTGTTTGGGATTGCCGTCGCGATGAAAGGCGCGGGTTGCGGCATCGAGTACTAGATACTGATCGACAAGCACCTGCGCGAGACGAAGGTTCGCCGCCGGGGCTGTTGTCGGCGTCCCGATGCTCAACCGGTCGCCATGCCTGCTGCCGTCGAGCGCGCTGACATAGCTCAGCGACACGTCCATCAGCGGTGCGCCGTCGGACAGCGGCGTGGCGGGCAGATGCGCACGCGCCTCCGCCTTGCCGAGCGACGCATAGATGCCGCCGCCGTTCGACGAGAGGAAGGCGGTCGGCACGGTGATCGCAATCGCCCCGTCCTTGCCCTCGCTCATCAGGCCGTCGGGCACCCCGAAAACGCCGCTGATCCGATAGCCCGCGTGCGGAACCAATGTCATGACGAGATCGTGCGCGACCTCGCTCACCATGTTGCGGAACTCGCTCTTCATCAGTTCGGCGCCCTTGTCGGGACCCGCGATGAAAAAGAGATTGCCGCCGCGCACGCTGGAAACCTTGGTCGCGAGCGCGCCATTATATTGCACCCCGACGCCGATCGTCGTCAGCCCGACCCCGCGCTTCGACGCATCCTCGGCCATCGCCATGAAGCTGCCGGCGTCGGTACGGCCGGTGTTGGGCTGTTCATCGGTGAACAGCATCATGCGCACCTTGCCGCCGAACTGTTCGGCCTCGGCAAAGGCCGCCTGAAAGCCGAGCGTCAGTCCGGCCTCCATCGAGGTCGAGCCGTCGATGGCGATCCCGTCGATCGCGGCGTGCATCGCCTCGCGGTTCCCCTGCACCGTCACCGGCGCAAGGTGCACGTTGGAATTGGTCCCGTAGATGACGATGCCGAGCCGGTCCCGCGGCGCGAGTTCGTCGACCATCTGGTGCAGCGCCGCCTTCACATTGGCGATCGGCGCCCCGGTCATCGATCCCGATCGATCGACCACGGCCATGATGCTGAGCGGTTCGCGCTTCCAGTTGGCGGCGTCGATATTGCTGTCGAAGGCCATGCCGACGAACAACAGGTCGTCGGGCCGGGTCGGCAGGTTGGCCGCCATGGTCTGGACGTTCAGGCAAAAAAGCTGCGCGCAGGCATCGCCGGCGGGCAATGTCAGATCATGCTCGCCGAGCAGTCCCTCGACGGTCAGCGATTCGGGGCGCGGCAGCGTTGACGCGCTGAGCGCGGTCGCCCGGAAATGCTGGATATCCTGCGCGCCGCCCTGCCGAATGCGTGCGCCGGTGACGACGATGCTGCTGTAGTCGGCATCCTCGTCGTCCTGCCCGGCGCTATCCTGTGCCAGCACCGGCAGCGGCGCGGCGGTGGCCAGCAGCGCCAGTGCGGCGAGTGACGTGTGAAGGAATTTGACGCGACGCATATCCGCTCTCCCACAGTCCTTGTCAGACCAGGAAGCTATCACGCACCGCGCCGTTACCGTAACGGAAAATGAAGGCGAATTGCGCCAAACCGGCGCAGTGCGGTCAGATCCGCCGGCAGTCGTCGGGCGGCGTCTTTCCGTCGAAGCGCGCGGTGATCCACGCCAGCGTCTCGCCCGCCCGGTCGCCGCGCGCGCCGTCGATATGGCTGCCCCCCGGAATTTCGATCCAGCGCACCGGTATCCGTCGCTTGCAGACCGCTCTGGCGAAACCCCGCGTCACGGCCGGCGCAACGATCGTATCCTTGCTGCCCTGCGCGATCAGCAGCGGGCCGGCCACGCTCGCCGGATCGACGCTGTTGGCGTGCATCGTCGCGGCAAAGGGCTCGATCCGCGTCACGTCGCGCTTCTTGACCGCCTGCCGCACCGAGAGAATGCCGAGAATCGTCCCGAGCCTCGGATTTTTGCCGAGTTCGAGGCAATTATTCTCCGCCAGCCGGTGGATGACGCCCTGCGTCGCGGCATTGGTGAAGCCGTCGAGCGAATAGCCGAAGCGCTGCGACCAGCTGTGCAGCGTCAGCGCGAGCAGAAAGGCGCGGGCGTTGGGGTCGCTTCCCTCGCGCATGTTCGCGGCCAGATCGGTCGGCGCCGCCGCCGCGGCCGTTCCGGCGAGCACCAGGTCGGGCGCATAGGATCGCGCCGTCGCCGCGGTCCACAACGCCGCATGGCCGCCCTGCGATTCGCCCCACACCGCAAACTGCCCGCCCGCCGCCGCACCCGGTATGGCGCGCGCCGCGCGCACGGCGTCGAGCACCGAATGCGCCGTGTCGCGCCCGACGAGATAGGGGTGCGGCGTCGGCGACCCGAGCCCGGGATAGTCGGGCGCCACGACGACATAGCCCGCGGCGATCATGCTATCGAGCGCGGGGGTGGCTTCGAAGCTTTCGGGATAGGCCGACGGCGCGCATTTTTCGGCGACGCCCGTCGTTCCGTGCGCCCAGGCGATGACGCGGCGCGGGCGCGCCGGCGCCGCCTCGCGCGGGGCGGCGACCAGACCGGTGACCTCGTGCACCTGCCCGTCCTGATCGGTCGTCCAATAGCGGATGCGCCACGCCTGCGCGCCCGCGGGCGCGTCGGGTATCGGGTCGGCCGATATCAGCGTTCCGGGCGGCTGCGCGATCGCTGCCGCCGGCAGCAGGAGGGTCAGGGCATAGAAGACGGCAAGCACGCGGCGCATCGAAACACCTCCCGATGCACCGATGCTAACATGATCGGACCGCGACGAAAATCCTGCCGGCGCGGATTATTCGTCTGCGGCCGGCGCTTCGTCCGTCGCCGCCTTTTTCTTCGCGGGCGCCTTTTTCTTTGCCGGGGCCTTTTTGGCGGGCGCCTTCTTCGCCGCCGCCTTCTTGGGCGCCGCCTTCTTCTTGCCCTTTGCGGGGCCCTTGGCAGCGCGCGCGTCGATCAGCGCGATCGCTTCCTCTTCGGTCAGCGCGTCGGGTTCGATCGACTTGGGCAAGGTGGCGTTGGTGGTGCCATCGGTGACATAGGGGCCGAAACGCCCCGCCATCAGCTTCATGTCGCCGCCGCTCGTCGGATGCGCGCCGAACGTCTTGAGCGGCTCGACCTTGGCCCGCCCGCGTCCGCCGCCCGCCGCGGCTTCGGCGATGCGGACGACCGCGGCGTTCATGCCGATGTCGAAGATCTCGGCGGTGCCCGTCAGCTTGGCATATTTGCCGTCGTGGAGCAGGTAGGGGCCGTAGCGTCCCAGCCCTGCCATGATCGGTTTGCCGCTTTCGGGATGCACCCCGACCTCGCGCGGCAGGCTCAAGAGCCGCAGCGCATAATCGAGGTCGAAATCCTCGCCCGGAATGTCCTTGGGGATCGACGAACGCTTGGCCTCCTTGCCCTCGCCGAGCTGGATATAGGGGCCGAAGCGCCCGCTGCGCCTGGTCACTTCCAGCCCGCTTTCGGGATCGGTGCCCAGCGTTTCGGGGCCGGTGTCGGCCTCGCCATTGCCGCCCGGCTGCGCGAATTTGCGCGTGAACTTGCAGTCGGGATAGTTGCTGCACGCGATGAACGGCCCGAACTTGCCGCCGCGCAGCGCGAGCCGCCCGGTGCCGCAATTGGGGCAGAGGCGCGGATCGGTCCCGTCGCCCTTGTCGGGGAAGAGATAGGGGCCGAGGAATTCGTCGAGCGCCGCGGTGATCTCCGACGGCTTCTGGTCCATCACCTCGCCGGTGCGCGGCTTGAAGTCGCGCCAGAAGCGTTCGAGCACCGCCTGCCACTGCGCGCGGCCGCCCGACACGTCGTCGAGTTCCTCTTCGAGCCCCGCGGTGAAATCATATTCGACGTAGCGGGTGAAGAAGCGTTCGAGGAATGCCGTGAGCAGGCGCCCGCTCTCTTCGGGAATGAAGCGGTTCTTTTCGACCGTCACATAGGCGCGGTCCTTGAGCACCTGGAGGATCGAGGCGTAGGTCGACGGACGCCCGATGCCGAGTTCCTCCATCTTCTTGACAAGGCTCGCCTCCGAATAGCGGGGCGGCGGCTGGGTTTCGTGGCTTTCGACCTCGAACCCCGTCTTCGCAGGAGCGTCACCCTTTGCCATCGCGGGCAGCAGGCGCGCATCGTCGTCGTCGCCCGCCTCGTCGCGGCTTTCGTCATAGAGGGCGAGGAAGCCGGGGAATTTGACCACCTGCCCGGTCGCGCGCAGCATAGTCTTGCCGGTGCCGTCGCTGAGGTCGATGCTGGTGCGTTCGAGCCGCGCCGACGCCATCTGGCTTGCCAGCGCGCGTTTCCAGATCAGTTCGTACAGCCGGCCATGGTCGCCGCTGCCCGCCTTGTCCTTCGAAAAATCGGTCGGACGGATCGCCTCGTGCGCTTCCTGCGCATTCTTCGCCTTGGTCTGGTACTGGCGCGGCTGGTCGGGGACATAGCCGCCGTCGTAGCGCGTCGCGATCGCCTTGCGCGCGGCGCTGATCGCGCTGCCGTCCATCTGGACGCCGTCGGTACGCATGTAGGTGATCGCGCCGTCCTCGTAGAGGCTCTGCGCGATGCGCATCGTGTGGCTCGCCGAGAAGCCCAGTTTGCGCGCGGCCTCCTGTTGCAGCGTCGAGGTCGTGAACGGCGGCGGCGGGTTGCGCGTCAGCGGTTTGGTCTCGACCTGTTCGACGGTGAAATGCCCCGCCTTCACATCAGCCTCGGCGGCGCGGGCGTCGGCTTCGCTGGTGATCGACAGCCGCTCGATCTTGTCGCCGCGCCAGCGCGCGAGGCGCGCCCTGAACGGCGTGCCCGACATTTCGAACAGGCCGGTGATCGACCAATATTGCTGGGCGACGAACGCCTCGATCTCGCGCTCGCGCTCGACGATCAGGCGCAGCGACACCGACTGGACGCGCCCCGCCGACTTGGCGCCGGGCAGCTTGCGCCACAGCACCGGCGACAAAGTGAAGCCGACCAGATAGTCGAGCGCGCGGCGCGCGCGATAGGCGTCGATCAGGTCGGTATCGAGCTCGCGCGGATGCGCCATCGCGTCGGTGACCGCCTGTTTGGTGATCGCGTTGAAGGTGACGCGGTCGACCGAGGCCGGCAGCGCCTTTTTCGCGCGCAACAATTCCTGCACGTGCCAGCTGATCGCCTCGCCCTCGCGATCAGGGTCGGTCGCGAGGATCAGACGGTCGGCGCCCTTGGCGGCATCCTGGATTTCCTTCAGCCGCTTCGCCTTGTCGGGGTACAGCTGCCACTGCATCGCAAAGCCGTCGTCGGGATCGACCGACCCGTCCTTGGGCGGCAGGTCGCGGACATGGCCATAGCTGGCCAACACCTTGAAATCGCGGCCGAGATACTTCTCGATCGTCTTCGCCTTGGCGGGCGATTCCACAATAACCAATTGCATGAAAAACAGATTCCCCGAAACTCTACTCGTACGTACGCGCGAGGGTGGCGGGCGTCCACTCCCCCCGTCAAGCGGTTTCGGAGTCACCGACCCGACCGGACCGCAGCCCGCACCTGTCGAAGCCCGACGATGCCGAGACGCATCCTTCGACAGGCCCGGGACGAGGGGCATGATCCGCCGCGCGCCTCAGCGCAGCGGCGCCAGCCGCCCGATCAGCATCGTGCTCGCGAGATTCGCGGCCTTCGCCGCGCCCTGCTCATAATTGCCGGGCTTCGCGGTGAAGGCGAATTTGCGCGTCTTGCCAAAGCGCAGCCCGCCGAAACCCATCACCGCCGCGACGCCGCCCGCGACATTGGCGCCCGATTGCAGCGCCTTGTCGGTGCCGCTCGACGCGTCGCTCTTTTCGACGAACTCGCCCTCGACCGCGACCGGCGCCTTGACCGTGATCACCGACTGCTTGCCGCTCGGCGCGATCAGCGTGATGCGCGAATAGTCGGCGCTGACCGACAGCGCGCTGTTGACCTGCAGCCCGCCGAAGCTGAACGCGCCGGGGCGTTTCTGCTGCGAGAAGTCGATCAGATAGACGACGTCGATCACCCCGACATTCGCCGCCCTGGCATAGTTGGTCAGCGCCATGCTTGCCTGTCCGGCGGCCATGTTGATCCCCATGCTGCTCATCCCCGACCCCGTGAAATCGCCCGGGATCATCAGCAGCGACGGCAGCGTCGACGGTTTGAAATAAGTCGCCTTGCCCTTGCTCCCCTTTTCGAGCGCGAGGTTGATGTCGAGCGGCACCTCCTGCGATTTGGTCTTGGCAAGCGCGGCGTGACCGAAAAGATCGGCCGGCGCCTGGACGCTGTAGCCGCTCGCGGTCAGCTGTGCGACGAAGTCGGCATAGGCGGCGTCGGTGACCGCCTGCATCATCTCGGGCGTCACGCCGACGAGTTCGCTCTTCGCCTTGGTCGTACCCCCGAACGCGCCCATCAACCCGCCGCTCGCCGCGGTCCGGTCGATCGATTCGAAGATGAAGCCGACGTTGAACGCGCCGACCGTAACGGTCGCGACGCCCTTCGCATTCGCCGGGCCGGCGATCTTCACCGGCTCCTTGTCCCTGGCGATGGCATGGACGGGCTGGATCAGCATCGCCAGGATGGCGATGGCCGACAGCAATTTTTTCATGGACGTTCCTCCGACCCCTGGCGCGGCCGAAAGACAGGCGGGCGCCGGGAGTTTCCCCGAAGCGACCCATGTCCCCTGCATCCATCGGATGCAGGGGGGAGTCAACGCCCGATTAACTCTGCCAGCGGAAGTCGGCGGGCAGGATGCATTTCCCGGCGTCGTAGTTGCCGACGCTGCGGATCACTTCGCGATCCTCGGGTTCGATGCGGCGGCCGCTGATCTGGCTGTCGACCACGCGGCGGACGAGCGCGTCGAGCCGCGTGACGAGGTAACAGTCGATCGCCGGCGGCGCGTGCGGATTGCCAACCCCGCTGTCGTCGGTGAGGAACAGGTAGCGCGACTGGGTCGCCGCCGCCATCGCGCGCATCGCATATTCGGCCTCGTCGGCTACGCCCGACGCCGCGACCGGGGTGATGTGGATGCGCTTGGCGCGCGCGGCCTCGGCCGCCTTCCACGTGCGTCCGAACAGTTCGTTGTGCGGCGGGGCGTCGGCGACGAGCAGCATCGATTTCACCGCGTCGGGGCGCCATTCCTGCCCCACCGCACGGATCAGCGCCTGATCCATCGCCTCGGGATAGTCGCCGCCGCCGGATGCATATTGCTGCGCCAGCACGCCCTGTACCCGCCCGATGTCGCGGTCGAAAGGGACCGTCCGCGTGACATAGTCGTCGCCGACGTCGCGGTAGAAAACAAAGCCGACGCGGATGTCGAGATCGCGATGTTTCGCGGTAATCGCCGCGATGATCAATCGCAGTTCGGCCTGAAGATAGCGAATCTCGTCGCCCATGCTGCCGGTGGTGTCGACGACGAGCATCAGGTCGAGCTTGCTGGCCCGGCTCGCCATCTGGTTTGCGGTCAGGCCGACGACCTGCCCCCCCGGCGCGTCGGCGACGATGACCGGCCGCGCCGCGGCGATGCTGCGTCCGGCCTTGCTCGCCGAAACGGTGATGTGCTCGCTCAACCGGTCAAGCCCGGGGAAGAAGGCGACGCTGCCGTCAGCCTGCGTCGCCATGGTGATGCTGTTGCCGTCGCTGCACGTCAGCGTCACATCGGCGAAAGGCACCGGCTGGCCGTTGCGATCGTTCACCTTCACCGTGACGACGCGCATCGTGTCGACGCGCGGCAGGGCGCGGATATCCTGCCCCAGGTCCGAGCGGTTGACATAGGCGGCGTAGAGTTCGGGGTTGAGCAGGTCGTCATGCTCGCCCGCGGTGAGGATGCCCGATTGCGGCTGCGGCTGGGGGCGCGGCCAGGGACGCGGCGGCACGACGCCCGGCGCGACGCGGTAATCGGCCGACGATCCCGGTGCCGCCTCGGCGGGCGGCGGCGCGGCGCTTTCGCTCGCCGCCCTCTTCGCCGATCCGTCGGCGCGCGCACCGGTGACGACGACCGCATCGACCGCGCTGTCCGGCGCATAGATCGGCGCAGGCGGCGGCGGCGGAGCCGGCGGCGGCGGCGGCGGCGCCATCGACATTTCGGCCGTGGCCTCCTCGGCGTAGCTGGCACCGCCACGCCCGCGAGACTCGCGCTGCTGCTGCGCCTGTTCGGGGTCGAGGCGCGGCAACGGGTCGGCATTGCGGCAATAGCCCTGCGGCGGAAGCGGGGAACGCGCCGCCGCGGTGGTCAGCGGCGCGGGCACCAGCCCGGTCGCCAGCACCGCGATCATCGTCGTTCCGTTCAGAAATCGGCTGCGCATCGTCAAGCTCCCCGGCGATGTAATACAATATCATCGAATTCGGCCCGCGCCGCTGAACCGTGGCTGAACCGCGATGAAACGTGCATTCAAAGGGGGCTGGCGGCTATGCGCGCCGTCATAGGCGCGAGATTCTGGCCCCGGCGTGGCGCTCGATCCGTCCCGCCAGCTCGAGCTCGAGCAGCACCAGCTGCACCGTCGCGGCGGGGCAGCCCGACTGGCGGACCAGCTCGTCGACCGCGACCGGGGTCGGGCCGAGCAGCGCGGCGATGCGGCCGCGATCGCCCTCGCCCGCTTCCGCCGCGGTTGCCGCCGGCGCCGCGAAATCATGCGCGGGCTCGCGTACCATGCGCGCATCGATCGGGCCGAGCGCCTCGATCACGTCGTCGGCCGTCTGGACCAGCGTCGCGCCTTCGCGGATCAGCAGGTTGCAGCCCTGCGCGCGCGGGTCGAGCGGCGAACCCGGCACCGCCATCACCTCGCGCCCGTAATCGCCGGCGCGGCGCGCGGTGATCAGCGACCCCGACCGTGGCGCCGCCTCGATCACCAAAGTGCCGTACGCCAGCCCGGCGATGATGCGGTTGCGCGACGGAAAGTGGCGCGCCAGCGGCTCGCTGCCCGGCGGCTGTTCAGCGACGACAAGCTGCGTCGTCGCGAGCCTTTCCTGCAATTCGGCATTTTCGGGCGGAAAGGCGATGTCGATCCCGCTCGCGATCACCCCCGCGGTGGCGCCGCCGAGCGCGCCGACATGCGCCGCCGTATCGACCCCGCGCGCGAGGCCGCTGACCACGGTGAGGCCGCGCGCCGCGAGCTCGGCCGCCATCTGGCGCGCGAAGCGGCACGCGGCGGCCGACGCGTTGCGCGCGCCGACGATCGCGACGCAGGGCCGCTCGAGCATCGCCGTGTCGCCGCGGACGATCACCACCGGCGGCGCCGCTTCGACCGCGCGCAGCAGTGGCGAATAGTCGCGCTCGTCGCTGAAGATGTGCCGCGCGCCGAGTGCGGCGACGCGCTCGACCTCGCGCTCGGCGATGTCGGCCGGCGCGATGCGCAGCCGGCCGCCGCCGCGCCCCGCCAGATCGGGCAGCGCCGCCAGCGCCGCCTCGCCCGAACCGAAGCGCATCATCAGCTGGTGCCAGCTGACCGGGCCGACCTGCGGGGTGCGGATGAGCCGCAACTGCGCGAGCCGCTCGGCGTGGGTCATTCGGCGCTTTTCCCGGCGCCGACACGCGGCTCGGTTCCCGCGCGCAGCCGCGCGATATTCTCGCGGTGACGCCACAGCACGATCACCGCCAGCCCGGCGAGCCCGATCGCATAGGTCGGATGGCCCAGGGCGAGCGCCGCGACCGGCGCCGCGACCGCACCCAGCATGCCGCCGAGCGACGAGATGCGCAGCAGCAGCACGGCGCCGAGCCAGACGATCGCGAAAACCAGCCCGATCGGCCAGGCGAGCGCGAGCGACAGGCCGAGCAGCGTCGCAACGCCCTTGCCGCCTTTGAATTGCAGCCAGACGGGGTAGCAATGGCCGATCATCGCCGCGGCGCCCGCGATCATCGCGCCGTCGTCGCCCAGCCCGGGCAGGAAATGCCGCGCGAGCAGCACCGCGACGGCACCCTTCGCCCCGTCGAGGATCAGGGTCGCCGCCGCGAGGCCCTTGCGCCCGGTGCGCAGCACGTTGGTGGCGCCGATATTCCCCGACCCGATCTGCCTGAGGTCGCCCGCACCGAAGGCGCGCGTCAGCAGGACCCCGAAGGGGATCGAGCCGAGCAGATAAGCGGCGGCGATCAACAGATAGACGGTCATGATACTCCCTGCTCCCTTTCGCTCCTTTTGGCGGGATTGCAGGCCGCAAGCAACGGATTCGGCGATTGTTGCAGTCAATATGGACTGGAACCGCCACCGCCTGCTAGTGCCGCCCGATGCACGCTCCCGCCGCCGACGCCCCGATCCTCTTCTTCGACTCCGGCCTCGGCGGGCTCACCGTGCTCGGCCCGACGCGCGCGCTGCTGCCGACCGCGCCGATCGTCTACGCCGCGGATTATGCCGGCCTGCCCTATGGCCAGAAGAGCGAGGCCGAGCTGGCGGCGCGCGTGCCCGCGCTGCTCGGGCGGCTCGTCGAGCGTTATCAGCCGCGCCTCGCGGTGATCGCGTGCAACACCGCCTCGACGATCGCGCTCTCGCACATCCGCGCCGCGCTCGACCTGCCGATCGTCGGCACCGTTCCCGCGATCAAGCCCGCCGCCGAAATCACCCGGAGCGGCGTCATCGGCGTGCTCGGCACCGAAGCGACGGTCCGCCAGCCCTATGTCGACGACCTCGGCGCGCGCTTCGCGGCGGGCAAGACGGTGCTGCGGCACGGCAGTCCCGGCCTCGTCACCGGCGCCGAGGCGAAGCTGCGCGGCGAAAAGATCGACCCGGCGGTCATCGCACGCGCGGTCGCGGGACTTCGCGACCAGCCCGGCGGCGACGCGGTGGACGTCGTCGTCCTCGCCTGTACCCACTTTCCGCTGCTTGCCGACGAACTGCAGGCCGAAGTCGGCCCCGATATCCGGCTGATCGACGGCGCGGCGGGGATCGCGCGGCGCATCGCGCATCTTACCGAGGGCCAGTCCTGGCCCGCGGTGGCGGCGCCGGGCATCGCGGTCTTCACGCGCAGCAACGATCGCCCGCCGCCGCCGCCTGGCGTACTCGCGCCCTATGGCATCGGCCGGATCGAAACGATCTGACGCGCGGTCATTCGGCGCCGGCCGCGCAGGACCGGAGCCAGGCCTCCTCCCCGGGCGCCAGCGCCTCGTCGCCCAGCGTCCGCACCCGCGGCAGCCCCGCCGCGGCCGGCGCCGTGGCGCAATCGACTCCCGCACCGCCGGCCGCGCCGTACAGTCGCCCGCCGCAGAGGTGCAGGCTCCGGTCCGAAGCGCCCCAGCCTGTCCTTTCGGCGCCCTGCGGCGCCTCACCCGCGCAATAGGTGTCGGTTTCCGAGCCCGGGTCGCCGCAAATCCGCTCGATCATCATCGATCGTCCCTGCGCCGTGCCGACGAAGCGCTGGCGATACATGCGGTTGGTCGCGAAGTCCTGCTGGACGCCGCACACCCGGTCGCCGCGCTGGACGAGCCGCTTGTATCCGCAGACGCGCGCGCCCTGCCATGTCTCGCACTGCATCCACGCCCCGTCGAAGCGCGCGGGCTCGGGCTTCGACGCAGCGGCCCCGCTGCCCAGCGCCGCGACCGACAGGAACAGCACCCGGATGATGGACATCGACTCAAACTCCCTTGCGACCCGTTTCGTCCTTAGCAAATAGCCGCATTCGTTCGACAATGTCGTGCTGGTGATCACAAGCCGCCCGCGCGAGATGCGAATCGTTCGCACTGGCCTTCGGCATTGATCGGCGCTATTGGCGCGCGTGTTAATAGCCGCTGGAGGGAGCGGCACTGGACTGGCACCTGACTGCGGGGCTGAGACGTGAACTATAACGATATTTTCGCACGCGCGATTGACCGGCTGCACGAAGAAGGACGCTACCGCGTCTTCATCGATATCCTTCGCAACAAGGGCGCCTTCCCCAATGCGCGCTGCTTCGCCGGCCACAACGGACCGAAGCCGATCACCGTCTGGTGCTCGAACGACTATCTGGCGATGGGCCAGCACCCCAAGGTCGTCGAAGCGATGGAAGAGGCGCTGCACGACGTCGGCGCCGGGTCGGGCGGCACCCGCAACATCGGCGGCAACACCCACTATCACATCGACCTCGAGCATGAACTTGCCGACCTGCACGGCAAGGAAGGCGCGCTGCTCTTCACCTCGGGCTATATCTCGAACGAGGCGACGCTGGGCACGCTCGGCAAGCTGCTGCCGAACTGCATCATCTATTCGGACGAACTCAACCACGCCTCGATGATCGCGGGAATCCGCAATTCGGGATGCGAAAAGCGCGTGTGGCGCCACAACGACCTTGAACATCTCGAGGAAATGCTCGCCGCCGACGATCCCTCCGCGGCCAAGCTGATCGCGTTCGAAAGCGTCTATTCGATGGACGGCGACATCGCGCCGATCCATGCGATCTGCGACCTTGCCGACAAATATAACGCGCTGACCTATTGCGACGAAGTCCATGCCGTCGGCATGTACGGTCCGCGCGGCGGCGGCATCAGCGATCGCGACGAGGCCGCGAGCCGGATCACGATCATCGAGGGCACGCTGGGCAAGGCGTTCGGCGTGATGGGCGGCTACATCGCCGCCGACAAGAATGTCATCGACGTGATCCGCAGCTATGCGCCGGGCTTCATCTTCACGACCAGCCTGTCGCCGGTGCTCGTCGCGGGCGTGCTCGCCGCGGTGCGTCACCTCAAGGCTTCGAGCGTCGAGCGCGATGCACAGCAGGCCGCCGCCGCCTACCTCAAGCAGAGCTTCCGCGACGCGGGGCTGCCGGTGATGGATTCGACCACGCACATCGTGCCGCTGATGGTCGGCGACCCGGTACGCGCAAAGAAGATCAGCGACATATTGCTCGCCGAATATGGCGTCTATGTGCAGCCGATCAATTTCCCGACCGTGCCGCGCGGCACCGAACGCCTGCGCTTCACGCCGGGCCCGGCGCACGACGAAGCGATGATGCGCGAGCTGACCGAGGCGCTGGTCGAGATCTGGGACCGCCTCGAGCTGCGCAAGGCGGCGTGAACGAAACCGGCATTTTCCCGACGGACGATTGGGTGATGGCGAGGGGGACGGGTCCGAACGGACCCGTTCTGGCGCGTTATCGAAGCGGAGTGCCGACCAGCGCGGATCGCGCGCTATTTTCGAATCTGGTCATCATTCGCTGGCAATATGCCGACGAGAATGCCGGCACCTTTCCCGACGACGAGACACTCGACCGGATGGCCGAGTTCGAGAACATCGTCCTCGATGCCGCGGACCACGAGAGAGACTGGGCCTCCGGCGTTGCCGTCCTGACCGAAAACGGCATGCGCGAATGGCGTTTCTATACGCCCGATACCGCGGAGTTCATGGACAACCTCAACAGGGTTCTGGCCGGAACGCAGCCCTTCCCGCTCGATTTCCAGGCGTTCGACGACCCCGAATGGCTGGCGCTCACCGAACTTCAACAGGCACCTCGCGGGAACGATCGTGAAGACATTTGACGACGTCGTCGTGGGCCGCCGTTCGATCCGCGGCTTCCTCGACAAGCCGGTGCCGAAGGAACTGGTCGCCGAGGTGATCGCGGTCGCGATGCGCGCGCCATCGTCGTTCAACAACCAGTGCTGGAACTTCTCGGTCGTGACCGGAGAGCCGCTCGCCGCGATCCGCCGCGGCAACACCGAAGGCATCCTTGCGGGCAAGCCCGACAGCCGCGAGTTCCGCCGCTTCGACGGCATCGCCGACGACCATCGCGCGCGCCAGATCGAGATTGCCAAGCAATTGTTCGGCGCGATGGGGATCACGCGCGATGACAAGGACGCGCGGCAGGACTGGGTGCTGCGCGGTTTCCGCCAGTTCGACGCGCCGGTCAGCATCGTCATCACCTATGACCGCGTGCTGCTGGGCAGCGATATCGCGCCCTTCGACTGCGGCGCCGTCACAAATGCGCTGGTCAACGCCGCCTGGTCGCGCGGGCTCGGCTGCGTGATCAACAGCCAGGGCATCATGCAGTCGCCGGTGGTGCGCGAACATGCGCGCATCCCCGACGATCAGGTGATCATGATCTGTGTCGCGATGGGCTGGCCCGACGCGGAATTTCCGGCCAACGCCGTGGTGTCCAACCGCAAGAGTGTTGAAGAGGCCGTGCGGTTCATCGGTTTTGAAGCTTGAAGATTGGCTCGCCCCATGGGTGAGATCCTGTCGGCCAGCATCGAAGTCATCGTGAATGCCTTCTTGCAAGACAAGGTCGATCGGGGACTGCGCAGATATTTTTGGCTACGCGTGGCGGGACTGGCTCTCCTCGCCATCATCGTCGGCCTCGCTGCCGGATTCGCGCTGAGGGAATTCGTCTAGCTCGTCCGATGCGGGCGCATCATTCCCCAGAAATGCGGGCCGCCGCCCGGCACGTCCCATTCGACCTGCGTGACGAACCCCAGCCGCTCGTAAAGAGGGACATTTTCGAGCGTCGCGGTTTCGAGCCAGCAGGGGAGCGCGTCGGCGTCGGCGACCGCGGTCTGCGCGCGGATGATCCGTCCACCATGTCCCTTGCCCTGATGATCGGGGCGCACCCCGACATAGTGAAGATACCAGAAGCGCCCTTTCGGCCGATGTGCGTCGATCCCGGCCTGCACCTTCAGCCCGCGCGGCAAGGCGGAACCAAAAGTCGCGACGAGCGGGATCACCGTGCGCAGGAATTCGAACGTCCCGCTGTGTGCGCGAGCCGGTGCGCGCCACAGCGCGGCGGAGGCATCCTCCTCCGATCGCAGCGCCACGCCCGCGCGCATATCGGCAGGCACGAGGGTTCGAAACAGGCCGCGCAGCGCGCGGGCGCGGTGATCGGCGTCGGGCAATATCCACGACAGCGCCGGATCGGTCTGGAACGCCTGCGCCAGCGTTTCGGCGATCGCCGCCCGGTCGGCCGCGAACGCCCGCACGATATCGCCCATATTGCGCCCCTCCCCTCGATCGGCCGCGATCAGTCGCGGCAATACCCCTCGCCGTCCCTGACGATCAGGCATTCCTTCTTGCCCGCCAGATATTTGAGCCCGGTGTCGTCGCCGTTGCCGCGATGCAGGCTGAGTTGCTCGCCGCCACGCTTGAACTGGATGCCATGCTCGCTGTCGCTGCCGTCGTAGCTACCCCGGGTGTCGAGGTCCGACTGCATCTCCAGCTTGTATTTTCCCGGTTCGCCCGGCGTGATCGTGACATACATGCCCTCGACCCCGGTCCATTTGCCCGCCCAGCTCGCAAAGCGGTGCGGCGCGGTCGCAGGGTCGGCGGCATCGGGTGCCGCCTCGGGCGGCATGGTTTCGACGGGGACCTCGGTGGTTTCGGTCGGCGCCGGGGCCGGCGCCTCGGCCTTTTCGCAGCCCGCGAGCAGCAGGCTCGCCGCCGCGCCGAACAGGATCATACGCTTGTCCATTTCGTCTCTCCTTCGCCTTCACAACGCGCCGGAGCCGATTAGTATCCGGCCAGGATCTCCGCATATTTCTGCGGGTCGACATTGCCGCCCGACAGGGTGACGAGCGTCGCCGCACCGGGCGCGACCTTGCCCGCGAGCAGCGCCGCGAGCGCCGCCGCCCCGCCGGGCTCGACGACGAGGTGCAGTTTCTCGAATGCGACGCGCATCGCATGGCGCACTTCCTCGCGCGTCACCACCGCGCCGCGCACGCCGCGCGCCTGCAGCACCGCGAAGTTGATCGGCCAGGTTTCGGGGGTCTGGAGCGCGTCGCATTCGGTCGGATGGGCCATGTCCTCGACCGACATGATCTCGCCCGCCGCCAGCGAACGCGTCACATCGTCCCAACCCTCGGGCTCGACCGCCACGATCTCGGCATCGGGGAGCGCGAGCGCCAGCCCGGCGGTCAGCCCGCCACCGCCGCAGCAAGCGACGACCTTGTCGAACCCGGCGAACCCGCGCGCCCTCAACTGTCCTTCCGCCTCGAGCCCCGCCGTCCCCTGCCCCTCGATGATCCACGGATCGCCATAGGCATGGACCAGCGTGCCGCCGCGCTCGGCGAGCAGCTTCGCCGCCACGGCATCGCGCGATTCGGTCACGCGGTCGTAGAGCACGACCTCGGCCCCCAGCGCGCGCGTCGCCGCAAGCTTCATCGCGGGCGCGTTGCCCGGCATCACAATCGTCGCCCTGATCCCCAGCCTTTTCGCTGCCCAGGCGACGCCCTGCGCGTGGTTGCCGCTCGATACCCCGACCACTCCGGCCGCCGCCTGTTCGGCGGTCAGGTCGGACAGGCGATGCCAGGCGCCGCGGATCTTGAACGCGCCGACGGGCTGCAGGCACTCGGCCTTGCACCAGACCGTCACCCCATCGATGTCGAGCGGCAGCAGCGGGGTCGGCGGCAGCAATGCAGCGACTTTCGCCGCCGCGCGTTCGACCCCCGCAAGGCTCGGCGCGCGCGCCGGGTCGAGCGCAGGATCGGTCAGGGGTTCGGGGCTTTGCTGTGTCATCGCTTCGTCCTATAGGGCGGCGCATACAAGGCAAGCCGCATAGGTTCGCGGACAGGAGATTTTCACGATGAGCAAGGTTTTGGTGATCGGCGCGGGCGGCGTCGGTTCGGTCGCGGTGCACAAGATGGCGATGAACCCCGACATCTTCCCCGACATCACCCTCGCCAGCCGCCGCAAGTTCAAGTGCGACGCGATCGCCGAATCGGTCAAGGAACGCATCGGGGTCACGATCAAGACCGCCGAGGTCGACGCCGACCATATCGACGCGACCGCGGCGCTGATCCGCTCGATCGGCGCGACGCACGTCGTCAACCTCGCGCTGCCCTATCAGGACCTCACCATCATGGAAGCGTGCCTGTCGACCGGCGCGCACTATATGGACACCGCGAACTACGAACCGCGCGACGAGGCGAAGTTCGAATATCACTGGCAATGGGCCTATCAGGACCGCTTCAAGGATGCGGGGCTGATGGCGCTGCTCGGTTCGGGCTTCGACCCCGGCGTCACCAGCGTCTTCACCACCTGGCTCAGGAAGCATCATTTCGACCGCATCGACACGCTCGATATCCTTGACTGCAACGGCGGCGATCATGGCCAGCATTTCGCAACCAACTTCAACCCGGAGATCAATATCCGCGAAGTGACCGCGGTCGCGCGTCACTGGGAAAATGGCGACTGGGTCGAAACCCCGCCGATGTCGGTGAAGCAGACGTTCGACTTCGAAGCCGTTGGCGAAAAGACGATGTACCTCATGTATCATGAGGAGATCGAAAGCCTGAAAACGCACCTGCCCGAAATCAAGCGCATCCGCTTCTGGATGACCTTCGGCGAGGCCTATATCACCCACCTGACCGTACTGCAGAATGTCGGCATGACGCGGATCGACCCGGTGATCTACGAAGGCCGCGAGATCGTGCCGCTACAGTTCCTGAAGGCCGTGCTTCCCGAACCGTCGAGCCTCGGCGAGACGACCAAGGGCAAGACCAACATCGGCGTCATCGCGACCGGCCTTGGCAAGGACGGCAAGGAAAAGACGCTCTACCTCTACAATATCTGCGACCATGAGGACGCCTATGCCGAAACCGGCAACCAGGCGGTGAGCTACACCACCGGCGTGCCCGCGATGATCGGCGCCGCGATGATGGTCACGGGCGCCTGGTCGGGCGACGGGGTGTTCAACATGGAACAGTTCGATCCCGACCCCTTCATGGACATGCTGAACAAGCACGGCCTGCCGTGGCAGGTGAAGGAGCTGGACGCTCCGCTGGATTTCTGATCGTCGGCCCGGTCCAGGACTAGCGCTAACGACATGAAACCCCGTTCGTGCTGAGCTTGTCGAAGCACCGTTCTTTCTTTCGATGTTGCAAAGACAGAACGGCCCTTCGACAAGCTCAGGGCGAACGGGGTATTTTTGTGCCCGAATGATTGAGAGGCATTTCATGAGACTGGTCTTCGCAATCATCACGGCGATCACATTCGCGTCCCCCGCCGCCGCACAGAGCGAAGACCCCTACGCCCCCGCCCGCGCGATCGTTGCCGATATCGGCCGGATCGTCACCCCGAACGGCGTGGAGGAGACGTTCGAGGCGACGCTCGGCGGCGCGCGTCAGGTCGTCAACGTCCGTGGCGCCGATCGCGACAACCCGGTCCTGATCTTCGTCCACGGCGGCCCCGGCGCGGTCGAGATGCCCTTCGCCTGGGCGTTCCAGCGCCCGTGGGAAGATGTCTTCACCGTCGTTCAGTACGACCAGCGCGGCGCGGGACGCAGCTATCCGCTGAACGATCCCGCGACGCTCGCGCCGACGATGACTCCCGAACGCTATCGCGACGATGCGATCGAACTGATCGAACTGCTGCAAAAGCGCTACGGCAAGAAAAAGGTCGTGCTGATGGGGCACAGCTGGGGCTCGATCGTCGGCCTGTCGGTCGCGGTGAAGCGCCCCGATCTGCTCCATGCCTATGTCGGGGTCGGCCAGGGCATCGATTTTCGCGAGGGCGAAAAGGCCGGCATGGCGTGGACGCGCGCGAAGGCGCTTGCGGCGGGCGACACCGAAGCCGTCGCCGCGATCGACGCGCTCGCCCCCTATCCGGCGGGCGACTTCACGATCGCCAAGGCCGACGGCTGGCGCAAATATGCGATCCCCTACGGCTCGCTCATCTACAACAAGCCTGACCTCAAACTCTATTTCCAGACCCCGCGCCTCTCGCCCGAATATGACCCCGCCGACATCGCCGCGTGGGGCAAGGGCAGCGAATTTTCGGTAACGACGCTGTGGCCGCGCCTCGCCGACGTGAGTTTCAAGCGCGTGCACACGATGGACGTGCCGATCGTGTTCCTTCTCGGCCGCCACGATTACACCGTCCCCTCGCCCGTCGCGGCCGACTGGTTCGCCAAGGTGAAGGCGCCGTCCAAAAAGCTCGTCTGGCTCGAACATTCGGCGCATATGCCGATGGTCGAGGAGCCGGGGCATTTTTTCGCCGCGCTGCTCCGCGACGTGCTGCCGCTGACGCGCGAGACGAAGGACGCCCCATGACACCCTATCTGCTGCCCATCGGCCTGCTCGTCCTCTCGAACATCTTCATGACCTTCGCCTGGTACGGCCACCTCGGCGACCTTTCGCGCCCGATGTGGCTCGCGATCCTGCTCGCCTGGGGTATCGCCTTTTTCGAATATTGCCTCGCGGTCCCCGCCAACCGCATCGGCCACAGCGTCTATTCGACCGCCGAGCTCAAGACGATGCAGGAGGTGATCACGCTGATCGTCTTCGCGGGTTTCGCGGTCTTCTGGCTCGGCGAGAAATTGACGCTCAACCACCTTGTCGGCTTCCTGCTGATTGCGGGCGGCGCTTTCTTCATCTTCAAGGGACCGATTGCGGCTTGAGATGACCTCCCTTTCTCCGTTCGTGCTGAGCTTGTCGAAGCACCGTCCTTCTCTTTGACACCAAAAGAAAGAACAGCCCTTCGACAAGCTCAGGGCGAACGGATTGTGTTTGCGCAGTTTTGGACTAGCCTCTCCCTCAGGGGAGACATCAACATGGCAGACGACAAGGCGATTTCACGGCGCAGATTCGCCGTCGGTGCGGCGGGTCTCGCGGCGCTCCCGGTCGCGGCCGAAGCCGCAAAACCGGCCAAGCCGGCCCCCATCCCCGTCGGCAAGCCCTTCATCCTCACAACCTGGGATTTCGGTCCGGGCGCCAACGCCATCGGCTGGCCGATGCTCGCAGAGGGAAAATCCTCGCTCGACGTCGTCGAGGCCGCGATCAACCATGTCGAACTGCTCGGCGACTATTGGGTCGGCGCCGACGGCGTGCCCAACGAAGTCGGCGAAACGACGCTCGACGCGATGATCCTGTGGGGACCGACGCACGACATCGGTGCCGTCGGCTGCCTGAAACGCGTCAAGAAGGCGATCTCGGTCGCGCGCAAGGTGATGGAAGAAACGCAGCACACGCTGATCGTCGGCGACGACGCGACGCGCTTCGCCGCGCGCATGGGCTTCACCGAAACCTCGCTCACCGGCCCCAAGTCGCAGGCAGCCTTCGCCAAATGGGCCGAAAAGGGCGAAAGGTCCGATGCCTTCGGCCCCGAACCGATCGCGCGCGACGACAGGCTCGCGGGGCACGACACCGTTGGCAGCATCGCGCTCGACGCCGCGGGCAATCTCACCGTCGGCTGCTCGACCAACGGCCGCGAATTCAAGATCCCCGGCCGCGTCGGCGACTCGCCCATCCCGGGGGCGGGCGCCTATGGCGACCAGGCGGTCGGAGGCGCGGTCGCGACGGGCAATGGCGACGTGATGATGCGCTTTCTGCCGACCTATCACGCGGTCGAACTGATGCGCGGCGGGATGCACCCGCAGGCCGCGGCCGAAGCGGCGATCAAGCGCATCGAGGACGCGGGCTATCGGATCAGCGGCGGCATCGCGGTCATCCGCCGCGACGGCGTTCACGGCGGCGCCAAGACGGGGTGGAAGGACAATCCTTTCAGCTATTCGGTGCAGACGGCGAGCGGCAATGTGAAGGTACCGGTGGCATAGCGACACCCCTTCCTTCAGCACCCTAAAACCCCTACATGCGCCGCCATGGAAACCAGAGCCGGCGACCCCGGGGCCTTTGCCCATTTCGACCTCACCCGCGTCCCCTCGCCCGCCTTCGTCGTCGACGCGGCAAAGGTGCGCGCGAACCTGGCGGTGCTGCGCCATATCGGCGACGCGTCGGGCGCGCGCGTACTCGCGGCACTCAAGGCCTTTTCGATGTGGTCGCTGGGCTCCACGGTAGCGGGCACGCTCGACGGCGTCTGCGCCTCGGGCCTCTATGAGGCGAAGCTCGGGCGCGAGGAATATGGCGGGCCGCACGGCGACAAGGAGGTCGCGACCTATTGCGCGGGCTACAAGGCGAATGACCTTCCCGAAATCGCCAAGCTCTCCGACCATCTGATCTTCAACTCGCCCGGGCAGATCGCGCGCTTCCGCCCGCTGCTCGATGAGCTTCGCGCCGCCGGCGAAACCTTCGACGTCGGGCTGCGCATCAACCCGCAGCACAGCGAGGGCGAGGTTCCGAAATATGATCCCGCCGCGCCGTGCAGCCGCCTCGGTTTCCCGGTAAGCCAGCTAACCCCCGAGCATATGGCGGGCGTCGATGGCATCCATATGCATGTCCTGTGCGAACAGGATTTCCCGCCGCTCGCGCGCACCTGGGCCGCGGTCGAGCCGAAGCTCGCGCCCTTCTTCGGCCGGCTCAAATGGATCAACTTCGGCGGCGGCCATCATGTCACACGCGCCGATTACCAGATCGATGACCTGATCGCCTTCCTGAAGGGCGTGCGCGAAACCACCGGCTGCGAGGTGATGATCGAGCCCGGCGAAGCCGTCGCGCTCGACGCCGGCATCCTGATCGGCGAAGTGCTCGACCTGTTCGACAACGGCATGCCGATCGGCATCACCGACATCAGCGCAACCTGCCACATGCCCGACGTGATCGAGGCGCCGTACCGCCCCGCGATGCTGGGCGAGGAAGCGGACGGCGCGGTTACGCGTCTCGGCGGCCCCTCGTGCCTCGCGGGCGACGTGATCGGCGACTATCGCCTGCCCGGCGGCGCCCATATCGGCCAGCGCTTCGCCTTCCTCGATCAGGCGCATTATTCGATGGTCAAGACCAACACCTTCAACGGCGTCCCGCTGCCGTCGATCTGGCTGTGGGACAGCGAAACCGATGAACTGAAGCTGGTCCGCGAATTCGGCTACGAGGATTTCAGGACGCGGCTCAGCTGATCAGAAGTGTGAGCCGTTGAAGATCAACCCGACCGCACGGTCGCGCGCGTCGGTCGCGGCGAGCGCGTTCCAGACGTCCTCGCATTCGAACCCGCACGCGATGTTGCGTTCCTCGTGACGGGCACCGATCCGGTACGGACCTGCCGCGGCCTGAACGCAGCCGTTTGCGGCGCGCGCCTTGGCGAAAGCCGCATTCTGCGCCTTGTCGCCTCCCTTGGCCGGGATCGCGCGGACCGCGGCGCGCGCGCCGTCGACCGTCGGGCAGGCATAGACCACGCTCATGTCCCCCGGCGCGTAATCGAGGCGGCCGTCGGGAATGAACTCCGACAGCCAGCGCTCGAAATCGGTCCGCGGATGTTTGTCGTTGCCCGTCTCATCGACGATCCCGACCAGCGCCGCGCCCGTCGCATTGACCCCGCGATAGACGATATAGCTCTCGTTTCCGCCGGCAAGCGCGAGCGTCCGGCGTGCGACGACGCCCTGGATCGTGATCGTCGATGCGGCCTCGGGGCTGTTTTGCGTGCATCCGGTGGCCTTCAGCCCCTCGAAGAACAGGCTGGTGTCGATCACATGGTTCCGCGGCGCCGGCTGGACGCCGTGATATCGGTCGAGCATTGTGCGCGCGGCCGCTTCGTCCGGACAGATGATGGTCGAAAAATCGTTGGGAATATCAATCTTCGCGGGCAGCGGTTCGCCCGCCCCCGACGCGGCCACGACGATCATCAATGCTGCCAGGCTCATCTTCACCCTCTTTTTTTGCTTCGATGCCAAAAACTTACCGCGTGATACGCGCGGATCAATCGCCGGTTCCCGACATTTCCGCCAGCGCGGCATGAATGTCGCTCACCACCACCGACCCCTCACCCACCGAGGATGCGACGCGCTTCACCGATCCCTTCCGCACGTCGCCGATCGCATAGACGCGCGGCCAGCTTGTTTCATAGCGGCTCGGCATGCGGTCGAGCGACCAGCCCGCCCTGACCAGTTCGAGCGGCGCGATATCGGTGCCGGTCTTCACGAAGCCGCGGTCGTCGCACACCATTTCCGCCGGCAGCCAGCGCGTGTGCGGGCGCGCGCCGATGAAGAGAAAGAGGAAACCGCAGTCGCAAGCCCCTTCCTCGCCGTTCATGCGGTCGCGCCAACCGATGCGGCTCAGCCGCCCGTCGCCCGCGTCGGCGCCGTGCAGCGCAACGACATCGGTCGCCGCGTGCAATTCGACGTTTGGATGCTCCTCCAGCCGTTTGACCAGATATTCGGACATCGTCTCGCGCAAATCGGCGCGGCGGTACATCACATGCACCTTGCGCGCGACGCCCGCGAGGTAGATTGCGCCCTGCCCCGCCGAGTTGCCCGCACCAACGACGGTTACCTCGGCATTGCCGCACAGTTGCGCCTCCATCGGCGTCGCGCCGTAAAAGATGCCGCGCCCCTCATAATGTTCGATGCCGTCGATCGGCAGCCGCTCATATTGCGCGCCGCTGGCGATCACCACCGCTCGGCCGCGCAGGCGGCGCCCGTCGGCGAGGCTGAGGCAATAGGCATCGCCGTCGCGGTCGATCGCCGCGGCGCGCACCGGCGCGACGATCCGCGCGCCGAATTTCTGCGCCTGTACCGTCGCGCGCCGCGCCAGTTCGCCCCCCGAAATGCCGGTCGGAAAGCCCAGATAATTCTCGATCTTCGACGAGGTGCCCGCCTGTCCGCCCGGCGCGAGCGAATCGATCGCGATCACCGTCAGCCCCTCCGACGCGGCATAGACCGCCGCCGCCAACCCGCCGGGGCCGCTGCCGACGACGATGACGTCGGCGGTCGCCCCGTCGGGCAGCAGGTCGAGACCCAGCCCCGCCGCCAATTGCTCGGGGGTCGGCTGTACCAGAAGATCGGCGGCGCCGAGGATCACCGCGGGCAATTGCGCTTCCGACAGCCCGCGCTCGGCCATCAGGTGCGCCGCGACCGGTCCTTCGGCGGGGTCGAACCAGCGGTGCGCGACGCCGTGCCGGGCGAGCAGGTCGCGCAGCGCATAGACGCTGCGGTCGAGCGCGGGGCCGAGCACGATCACCGCCGCGAAACCGCGGTTGTTGCTGAACTCGCGCCGCGCCGCGAAGACGCGGACGAAAATATCCGAATAGTGCGAATTGCCCGCGATCAGCCGCTGGAAATCACCGTGCGCGATGCGCAATATCTCGCCGTCGGCGCCCATCTCGACGCGCGACAGGTGCCGCTGTCCGGTCAGCACCGACAGGTCGCCTGCGAACTGCCCGCGCTCCATCCAGCCGACGCGCCTGGTGCCGTCGTCGGTGAAGGCGAAAATGTCGGTGTGGCCCGACAGGGTGACGATGCAGTCGGGCGCCAGCGTGCCCTCGGCGACGATCAGATCGCCCCTGCGATGCGACTCGATGGTGCCGAATGCCGCCAGTTCGGCGAGTTCCGCGTCGGTGAAATCATGGTTGACGTCGGCGCGGGTGGACATGGGCAGCGGCTCCTTGTTCACCGGCGCGCACGGCGCAACCGGCAGAAATGCGTCATTCTGTCGTGCCGGAACCCCCGGCCGGCGCAAAATCACCTCCCGCTTTCATAGGCGATTGCATAGGGTCTTTACAGGGGGGACCCCCGACCATATATGCGCCTCCGCTGCCCCAGGGGGACTTCCAATAACCGCAAGGCAGCCTTGGATGTTTAACGTATTTTTTGGGGGTCCCTTGAGTTGCACCAGCATCATAGCGCCCACGGGCTGATTCAGGCACTTTCGCCGGTCGAACCTGTCACGCTTGTCCGCCCGCACGCCGCGGCGCGCGCAGCGCGTTTCTTCATCGACCATTTTCCCGGCACGACCATGTATGCGGTCAAGGCGAATCCCTCGCCCGACCTGCTGCGCGTGCTGTGGGACAGCGGCGTGACACATTATGATGTGGCCTCGATCGCCGAGGTCCGCCTGGTCGCGCGCACGCTGCCGCAGGCGACGCTCTGCTTCATGCATCCGGTGAAGGCCGAGGAAGCGATTTCCGAAGCCTATTGGAAGCACGGCGTGCGCACCTTCTCGCTCGACACGATGGACGAGCTTGAGAAGATCGTGCGCGCCACCGAGGGCGCGCAGGACCTCAACCTGCTGGTGCGCCTGCGCGTCTCGTCCGACCATTCGAAGCTCAGCCTCGCCGCGAAGTTCGGTGCCGAGCCCGAGGATGTCGCCGAACTGCTGATGGCGACCCGCCAGGCCAGCGACGCGCTCGGCATCTGCTTCCACGTCGGCAGCCAGGCGATGACCCCGCACGCCTATGCGCAGGCGATGGAGCGCGTCCGGGCGGCGATCGTCGCGGCGGCGGTGACGGTCGACATCATCGATGTCGGCGGCGGCTTCCCCTCGTCCTATCCAGGCATGGAACCCCCGCCGCTCGGCGCCTATTTCGACACCATCCATCGCAGCTTCGAAAGCCTGCCGATCAGCTATTCGGCCGAACTGTGGTGCGAGCCCGGCCGCGCGCTGTCGGCGGAATACAGCTCGCTGATCGTGCGCGTCGAAAAGCGCCGCGGCGACGAACTCTATATCAACGACGGCGCCTATGGCGCGCTGTTCGACGCCGCGCACGTCGGCTGGCGCTTCCCCGTGTCGCTGCTCCGCAAGCCGGAGAGCGAGGCGGAGATGCTGGCGTTCAGCTTCTACGGGCCGACCTGCGACGACCTCGACCATATGGCGGGGCCGTTCTTCCTGCCGGCCGACATCCGGGCGGGCGATTTCATCGAGATCGGCATGCTCGGCGCCTATGGGTGTGCGATGCGGACCAGGTTCAACGGCTTCGGGGCGGAGGAAATCCACACCGTCAGCGACGAGCCGATGGCGAGCCTCTATATGGGCGAGGCCGCGCCCGAACGCCGCAGCGCGACGGTGACCAAGCTCTTCTGAGAGCCGCCGAAGCGATCGAAACAGGGGGCCGGTGCAGCGATGCACCGGCCCTTTTTTGCGTTGCGCGCCGCGCTCCCGCGGCACCAAGGCTTTGCCCTTCCCAAAAAAATCTTGCCCGCCGCGCCTTGATGCGCGCGGCGCAATGATCCACACGGCGCCCGATTATGACAATTGGAGGGCGATTTGAGCAAGATTGATGAAAAGTTGCAGCCGGTTCTGGACGAAGTGTTGCGTCGCAACGCCGGCGAGGCCGAATTCCACCAGGCGGTCCGCGAGGTGCTCGAAAGCCTCGGCCGCGTCGTCGCCAAGCATCCCGACTATGCCAGCCACGCCCTCATCGAACGCATTTGCGAACCCGAACGCCAGATCATCTTCCGCGTGCCGTGGGTCGACGACGCCGGGCAGGTCCAGATCAACCGCGGCTTCCGCGTCCAGTTCAACTCGGCGCTGGGCCCGTACAAGGGCGGCATCCGCTTTCACCCGTCGGTGAACCTCGGCATCGTCAAATTCCTCGGCTTCGAACAGATCTTCAAAAATGCGCTCACCGGCATGCCGATCGGCGGCGGCAAGGGCGGATCCGACTTCAACCCGCGCGGGCGCTCGGATGGCGAGATCATGCGCTTCTGCCAGGCCTTCATGACCGAGCTCCAGCGCCACCTCGGCGAATATACCGACGTCCCCGCGGGCGACATCGGCGTCGGCGGGCGCGAGATCGGCTATATGTTCGGCCAGTACAAGCGCCTGACCAACCGCTACGAGGCGGGCGTGCTCACCGGCAAGGGGCTCGTCTACGGCGGATCGCGCGCGCGGACCGAAGCCACCGGCTTCGGGCTCGTCTATTTCGTCCAGCAGATGCTCGCCACCAAAGGCGCGACGCTCGACGGCAAGCGCGTCGTCGTGTCCGGGTCGGGGAACGTCGCCGTCTATGCGATGGACAAGGTCCATCAGTTCGGCGGCAAGGTCATGGCCTGCTCGGATTCGAACGGCTATGTCGTCGACGAGAACGGCATCGATCTCGACCTGATCAAGGAAATCAAGGAGGTCCGCCGCGAACGCCTCTCCGAATATCCGCGCCTGCGCGGCACCGGTGCCCATTATATCGAAGGCGGCACGATCTGGGACGTGCCGTGCGACATCGCCCTGCCCTGCGCGACGCAGAACGAACTGACCGGAAAGGATGCGACGACGCTGATCGGGAACGGCGTGTCGGTGGTCGGCGAAGGTGCGAACATGCCCTCGACCCCCGACGCGGTGGAATTGTTCCAGACCAACGGCGTGATGTTCGCGCCGGGCAAGGCGGCCAACGCCGGCGGCGTCGCGACCTCGGCGCTCGAAATGCAGCAGAACGCCTCGCGCGACAGCTGGACCTTCGACAAGACCGAACAGCGGCTCGCGGAGATCATGCGGAGCATCCACGACAATTGCGCCGCAACCGCCGACGAATATAGCGCCCCCGGCAACTATGTCCTCGGCGCGAACATCGCGGGTTTCGTCCGCGTCGCCGAGGCGATGCGCTCGCTCGGCGTGATCTGACCGGTGCACCGGCACGGGACATGCCCGTGCCGGCCGGCCCGCGGCGAAGCGCTGGCATCGCCGCGGCTTGGCGCTAGACTGGGGCTTCATGCAGCCCTTTCACCAGCTCCTCGCCAACAACCTGGTCGCCAACATCACCAATTTCACGGTGTGGTTCGCGCTGACCTTCTGGATATTCCTCGAAACGCGGTCGGTGTTCGCGACCGGGATGATCGCGGGCATCTATCTCGTGCTCACCGCGATGCTCGGCATGTGGTTCGGCAGCCTCGTCGATCATCATCGCAAGGTCCGCATGATGATCGCATCGAGCCTTGCCTCCTTCGCGCTCTATGCCGCGGCGCTCGGCGGCTACGCCCTGTTTCCCGCGATCCGCACCGCCGCGACGACCGGGGCGGAGCTGTGGCTGTTCGTACTGGTGACGATGCTCGGCGCGATCGTCGGCAACATCCGCAACATCGCACTGCCGACGCTCGTCACCCTCCTGATCCCGGAAGGGCAGCGCGACAAGGCGAACGGGCTTGTCGGCATGGTCACGGGCATCGGCTTCCTGATGACCTCGGCGATCAGCGGCTTCCTCGTCGCCTGGGGAGGGATGGTCGCGACGCTCGGCTTCGCGATGCTGCTGTCGCTCGCAGCGGCGGGCCATTTGCTGTTCGTCCGCGTCGACGAACGCCGCGATGCGGGCGAAGAGGATACGCCGCGGCACGTCGACCTTGCGGGCACCTTCCGCCTGATCGCCGGCATTTCGGGCCTGTTCGCGCTGATCCTGTTCGCGGCCTTCAACAATCTGCTCGGCGGCGTCTTCATGGCGCTGATGGACGCGTACGGCCTGTCGCTGATGCCGGTCGAGCAATGGGGGCTGCTGTGGGCGTTCGTGTCGTGCGCCTTCGTCCTCAGCGGCGCGACGATCGCGCGTACGGGGCTCGGTGCCAATCCGGTGCGCACGCTGCTGCTCGTCAACCTCGTCTGCTGGTCGGTCGCGGCGGTCTTCACCGTCCAGTCGTCGATCCCGCTTCTCGCGGTTGGCGTCTTCATCTGGCTGTTCCTCGGCCCCTATGCCGAGGCCGCCGAACATACGACGCTGCAAAGGGTCGTGCCGTTCGAGCGCCAGGGACGCGTTTTCGGCTTCGCCCAGTCGGTCGAGACCGCCGCCTCGCCGCTCACCGCCTTCCTGATCGCGCCGCTCACCCAGTTCCTCTTCGTGCCGCTGATGACCGACGGCGCGGGCGCCGACGCGATCGGCGACTGGTACGGGCGCGGCCCCGAACGCGGCATCGCGATCGTCTTCACGATCACCGGGTTGCTCGGCATGCTCGCGACCCTGCTCGCCTTCCGGTCGAAATCCTATCGCCGCATCTCGGCCGCCTACGCCGCGGGAAGCGCGGTGCCTGCCGGAACGGGCGCGGCGCGGAACTAGCCGGCCGGGCGATTTTTGTTGCGCCTGTCCGGGGGCTTGGCGAAAGCGGGGACACCACGGAAGAGGAGCCGGCGCCGCATGAGCATGCTAGAGGGTATCCGCATCATCGACCTGACGACGGTCATCTTCGGCCCCTATGCGACGCAGATGCTCGCCGATCTGGGGGCCGAGGTGATCAAGGTCGAGGCGCCCGGGCTCGGCGACGTATCACGCTACCTCGGCAACGGCATTCCCGATCCGACGATGGGGTCGATCCACCTGACCGTGAACCGCGGCAAGCGCTCGATCGCGCTCGACCTCAAGAAGCCCGAGGATGCCGCGGTGCTGCGCGGGCTGATCGCAGAGGCCGACGTCTTTTTCCACAATGTCCGCAGCAAGGCGATCGCGCGGCTCGGTTTCGATTATGAAAGCTGCCGCGCGCTCAAGCCCGACATCATCTATGTCCACGGCACCGGCTTCGGGCAGGACGGCCCCTATGCCGACCTTCAGGCCTATGACGACGTCATCCAGGCCGCAACCGGGACGACCACCCTGCTGCCGCGCGTCGACGGCGATCCGCGCCCGCGCTATTTTCCGTCGCTGATCGCCGACAAGATCGCGGGCCAGTTCGGTGCGCAGGCGATGCTCGCCGCGCTGGTGCACAAGCTGCGCACCGGCGAGGGACAGGCGGTCGAGGTGCCGATGTTCGAATGCTTCGCTGCCTTCATGCTCACCGAGCATCTGCGCGACGACACGCTCGACCCGCCGATCGGCGCCGCGGGCTATCCGCGCCAGCTCGATCCGACGCGCCAGCCCTTCCCGACCGCCGACGGCTATCTCGCGATCGTACCCTACACCCCCGATTCGACCGCGCGGCTGATGGGCCTGCTCGGCAGCGAGGGCCTGCTCGCCTCGCCTGACTATGAAGCCGCGCGCGCGAAGGGCGAGCATATGGCGCTGATCTATACCGAAATCGCGGCGCGAACCCCCGCGAAGACCACCGCTCAATGGCTCGAAATCTTCGCCGCCAACGATATTCCTGCAATGCCGGTGCGCGACCTCCAGGACATTCGCGCCGACCCGCACCTGACCGCCACGGGCTTTTTCCGCCACCGCACCCACCCCGATGTCGGCGGTTATTGGGAAATGCAGCCGCCCGTGAAATATGGCGCCGCAGCGCAGCGCGACCTGGGCTTTGCGCCGAAAATCGACGGCGACGGCGACGCGATCCGCGCCGCGATCGCGGCGAGGGACTGAAACTCCGCCATTGCATAACCGCGCGCGCCGCCTAGCATCGCCGCCGGACAACAAGGGGGAAGCCAATTATGTCGCAAAGCCTTCTCGCGCCCGGTGCCGTGCTCGCGCTGTGGACGCTGGTCATGCTCGTCTGGGTCGCGGTCACGCGCTTCCGCGCGCTCGCCAAATCGGGCATCGATCTGAAAGCCGCGCCGCCGGGCGGCCGCGGCGCCGATCTTGAGGGGATATTGCCCCCCGACACCAACTGGAAATCGCACAATTATACGCATCTGCTCGAACAGCCGACGCTCTTCTATGCGGTCATCGTCTTCCTGCACCTGTCGGGCGGCAATACCGAGCTGACCCGCGGGCTCGCGTGGGCCTATGTCGTGCTGCGCATCGTCCACAGCCTGTGGCAGGCAACCGTGAACCGCATCCCGGTACGCTTCGCGCTCTTCGGGCTGTCGACCTTGTGCCTCGTCGCGCTGTCGGCGCTGGCCGTGATCGCAACCTTGGGCTGAGGGAGGAAGAGACGATGGAAACCAACGCGATATTGGGGCCCGTTGCCGCGCTGGCGCTGTGGTCGATGGTGATGTGGGTGTGGATGTACGCGACGCGAATCCCCGCGATGAGCCGCGCCAAGATCGACGCCGCGACGATGGTCGGCGGTACCGGCAAGAATCTCGACGATGTGCTGCCGCCACACGTCCAGTGGAAGGCGCACAACTACAACCATCTGATGGAACAGCCGACAGTCTTCTACGCGGTTGCGATCGCGCTCGCGGTCGGCGGCATGGGCGGCGGGCTCAACGCGCAGCTTGCCTGGGCCTATGTCGGCCTGCGCATCATCCACAGCCTGATCCAGGTCACGGTCAACCGCGTGATGTGGCGCTTCGCCGTCTTCGCGCTCGCCAGCCTCGCGCTGCTCGCACTGTGCGTGCACGCTTTCATCGGATTTGTGCTGCACTGAGCAAAGAAAGCCGCTCTTCCTTTCAGGGGAGCGGCTTTTGCTAGCGCGAAAACCGCGCCGCCAGCTCGACATGCGTCGACCAGCGGAACTGGCCCACCGGCTGCACCCAGTCGAGCCGGTAGCCACCCGCCACCAGCATCTTCGCGTCGCGCGCAAAGCTTGCCGGGTTGCAGCTGACATAGGCGATCGCGGGCACGCTGGACGCGGCGATCTGCTTCACCTGCTCCTCGGCCCCCGCCCGCGGCGGATCGAGGATCACCGCGCCGAAGCGGTCCAGCTCGGCGGGCACCAGCGGCCGCCGGAACAGGTCGCGATGCTCGGTCGCGACCAGCGCGCGCGCGCGGTTCGCCGCCCCGGTCAGCGCCGCGATCGCGTCGCGCGCGCCCTCGGCGGCATAGATTTTGCGCCCCGCCTGCATCGACAGGGCAAAGGTACCGACGCCGGCGAAGAGATCGGCGACCGCGCCCGCTTCGCCGATAGCTTCGGCAACCGCCGCGATCAGCGCCGACTGGCCCACCGCGGTCGCCTGCAAAAAGGCAAAGGGCGGCACTTCGACCGCGATGTCACCGAACCGCACGGTCGGCGGATCGGGCTGCCACAGCGTCTCCAGCCCATCGCCCTGGTCGATCGCGAAACGCGCAAGCCGGTGCGCGCCCGCGAAATCCTGAAGCGCCATCGCGGCGTCGAGTCCCTCCGCCTTCACCCCCTCGAGGATCAGTTCGACGCCCTGGTCGAGCATCTGCAGCTTGACCTTCACCGGCCTGCGCTGCGGCGCGATCAGCCCCAAGAGCTCGCGCACCGGTGCGACGAGCGCGAACAGCTCGGGGAGCAGCAGCGGGCACATCCGCATGTCGACGATCTGGTTGCTCTGCGCGGCGTTGAAGCCGATCGCGACCTGTTTGCCCGACCGCAGCGCTGTCAACGCCGCACGGCGGCGGCTGTGCGGCGGCGACAGCAGCGCCGGGCGCACCTCGGCGCAGGCGAGCTGCTGTCCTTCGAGCGCCCCGACGACGCGGTCGCGCACGAAGTCGGCAAGCGCGGCTTCGGCGACATGCTGGAGCTGGCACCCGCCGCATTTGCCGAAATGGCGGCACGCGGGTTCGGCGCGGTTCGGCCCCGGGATCAGGATCCCGTCGTCGCGGACGCGGTCGCCTGGCACGCCTCCCGTCACATGGCGGCCATCGGCGGTCACCCCGTCGCCGCGCGCGGCGATCCGCTCGATCAGCGCAGTTTCAACCATTTCATTCCCTAACCAGATCGTCGGCGACAAGGCCGGGGCCTTTACGCACCGCGCGGGCAATATGCCAGCCCACCGCCGCGACCGCCGCGTCGAAGGGATCGCCGCCGCGCGCCAGCATCGCACCGCACGCCCCTGCCAGCACGTCGCCCGTCCCCGCGGTTGCCAGCCAGGGGCTGCCCGGCCAGGCCGCGACGACGCGCCCGTCGGGTGCCGCGATCACCGTATCGGCGCCCTTGTGGATCACCACCGCGCCCGTCGCCGCGGCGGCAGCGCACGCACGCTCGATCTTGCTGCCGCCAAGCCCGGGAAAGGCCTTGGCAAATTCACCCTCGTGCGGGGTCAGGATCGCGGGCGCCGCCCCGCGCTCCAGCACGCGCAGGCGCGGCAGCGCCGACAGGATCGCGGCGGCATCGAGCACCAGCGGTTTCGCTGCGTCGAGCGCAACCGCGACGTCGCCGTCGAGCGCATCGTCCGCGGGATAGCCGGGTCCGATCACCAGCGCGCCCAGCCGCGGATCGTCGAGCCGCGCATCATAGCGCCCGCGCCCCTCCGCGATGATCGCATCGAACGGCGCGTGCTCCGCTCCGCTCAGCACGACATAACCCGCTCCGCCGCGCAACGCGGCGGCGGCGGCCAGCCGCGCGGCGCCCGGCATCGGGCCCGAACGGACCAGCACCATCCCGCGGGTGAACTTGTGCGCTCCCGCGTCGGGCGTCACCGCGGCAGGCACCGGCAGCGTGCGCATCGCGCGTTCGGCCGCGATACCGATCGGCGCGAGCCGCACCGCACCGCACGACGCGGCCGCGGGCAGCAGCACATGCGCCGGCTTGAGCGCGCCGAGCGCGAGCGTCACGTCGGCGGGCAGCGGCGGCGCCCAGTCGTGCTGCGCGTCGGCATCGATCCCGCTCGGCACATCGACCGCGAGAACGCGCGCACCCGCAAAGCGCCGCAGCACCGCAGCAAGACCGGCATCGACCGGTCGCGACAGACCGACGCCGAACAGCGCGTCGACGACCAGCGGCGCCGGTGCGGTCGCTTCGCCCAGCGTTTCGACCGGCCCCGTCCACGCCGCGCGCGCCGCCTTAGCCAGATCGGTCGCCGGATCGGCAAGCGCCGCGACGCGCACGGCCGCCCCGCGCCCGGCGAGCAGGCGCGCTGCGACATAACCGTCGCCACCGTTATTCCCCGGCCCGCACAGGACCAGCACCGGCGCGCCCGCGCTCATCCGCCATACCAGATCGGCGACCGCCACCCCCGCGCGCTCCATCAGTTCGGCAAGCGACGTCCCCGCCCCTGCGCACGCCGCTTCGGCGGCGCGCATCGCAGCGGCGGTTAGGATCGGCGTGTCGGCGGGGATGGTCATGCACCTGTCCTAGCGCTTTCGGACGCGCGTTAGAACCACCCCGCTCGGGTCCGTACGCGCGCCCCATCGTCCGCGACGCGGCACCGTCAGAAAAATTGTGTCCCGCCATCCTGGTTGATGATCGCGCCGGTCATGTACCCCGCGCGCTTCGACAGCAGGAAGGCGAAGAGGTCGGCGAGTTCGTGCGGGCGACCGACGCGCCCCAGCGCGACCTTCATGCCCCATTGTTCGGTCATCCAGCGATCGAGCGCTTCGCCGGGGTCGCCGCCATAGGCCGCCACCGCCTGTTCGGTCGCCCCCGCCAGCGCCTCGGTCGCGACCGCCCCCGGCGCGACACAGTTCACGCGCACACCCCGGGGACCATAAGCCATCGCCAGATTCTTCGACAGCGCCGCGATCCCCGATTTCATCGCGACATAGGGATAGAGGTGCGCCGCCGCCGCGCGGGTCGAATAGGAAGCGGTGAGCACCACCGCCCCGCCACCGCAGTCGGCGATGACCGGCAGCGCGGCGCGGCACGCGCGCACGCTGGTCATCAGCACCGCCTCGAAGCTCGCCGCCCAGACGGCGTCGTCCTGTTCCTCGAAACCGCCGTGGCTGAGCACCGGGCCGGCGGTGACCGCGAGCCCGTAGAGCCCGCCGAAATGATCGGCTGCCGACCGGATGGCGGCTTCGACCTCACCGCCCTGCGTGCCGTCGGCGCCGCGCACGATCACCTCGCCGCCGAGTGCGCGGAGCGCCGCTGCCTTGGCTTCGCCGCGCGCCGTGTCGCGTGCAATCAGCGCGATCCGCGCACCCTCGCGCACGAGCTGCGCCGCCGTCGCATAGCCCATCCCCTGCGTGCCGCCGACGATGACGATCGCTTCGCCCGCCAGCCCGAGGTCCATGTCAGCCCGCCTTCTGCCGCGCGCGCGCGCGAACAAAAGCCTCGCGTGTGATACAGCGCACCAGCCAGGCCTTCGTCGCTTCGCCGAGCACATCGTCGGCCCCGAGCGTGGTCGCGAGGAAGGCGGCGTATCCGATCGCGATATCGGCGATGGTGAAGCGCCCCGCGACGAGCCAGTCGCGCCCGTCGGCGAGCGCCGCCTCGATGCTTTTCGCGCGCCCACCAAAGAAGGCCTTGTAGTCGTCGACCGCCTGCGCGAGCCGCCGCTCGGGCGCCTCGACGCGCGTGTAGCGCAGCATGATCGCGAGCGGAAAGGTCAGCGTCGCATCGCTGCGGTGGAGCCAGTTGCGACAGTCCCAATAATCGGGCTCGTCGCGGCGGACCTCGAGCGCCGTTCCTTCGGCGATGCGCTCGCAGATCGCCGCCGATTCGGTCATCAACCGGCCGTCCTCGACCCAGCCGGGCACCGTCATCAGCGGATTCACCGGGCGATAGTCGGGCGCAAAGGCGCGCGGCGGAAAGGGCAGGACGCGCAGATCGATCTCGAGCCCCGCTTCTTCGGCCGCCCACAAGCAGCGCAGCGAACGCGCGTCGGCGCAATGATAGAGGATCGGAAGGGTCATGCGGGAATATCCGTCTGTCGTTCGATGTGCAGCCGATGCTCGCGCCACGCGATGAACAGGCCGCTGGCGACGATCAGCGGGGCGCCGACCCACGTCGTCTCGGCGGGCAGCGTGCCGAAGAACCACCAGCCGCAGGCGATCGACCACAGCAGGCTCGAATAATCCATCGGGGTCACCACCGACACCGGCGCGAGGCGCAGCGCGCCGGTGAGCGACAGCTGCGCCACCGCGCCGAGCAGCCCCAGACCGACCAGCAGCCCCCATTCGCCTGCGCTGTGCGGCACCATCACGAAGGGAAGCGCCAGTCCGAGCGGCACCAGCGAGATGAGGCTGAACCAGAAGACGATCGTCAGCGCGCTTTCGGTGCGGCCGAGGTCGCGGACCTGGATCGTGATCAGCGCGGTCATCATCGCGCCGCCGAGCGCGATCAGCGTGCCGAGCCCGTGGTCGCCCGCAAAGCCGTTCATCAGCAGCGTCGTCGGATTGAGCACGACCAGCACCCCGACGAAGCCAACGATCACCGCGCCCCAGCGCTGCCACCCGACACGTTCGCCGAGCAGTGCGGCGGCAAGGAAGACACAGATGATCGGCACCGACAGGTTGATCGTCGTCGCCTCGGCCATCGGCAGGAAGATCATGCCGCCGAAATTGAGCGCCATGCCGGTGAGCCCCATCGCGGCGCGACGCGCATGGATGCCGATGCGGTGCGTCGCGAACATCCCGAGCCCGCCGTGCGTCAGCGCCCAGACCGCGAGCAACGGCAGCACCACCGCCTGCCGCCAGAACAGGCTCTCGACGATGTGGATTCCCGCCTCGGCGATATATTTGACCAGCACGAACATCAGCGACAGGCTGAGCATCGCAAGCAACCGGAGCGCGATTCCACCGAGATAATGCTGCGGGGGATCGGAGGCGGGAGCGACGGTCATCTGCAAAGGCGCATATCAGGGCGGCGATGCTTTGCAAGCGAAGGGTCCATCGTTTGTCGCCATTCCGCTTGCCCCGCCGCCACAGTCCCGCTAAGGGCGCACTCCGGCCTAGGGGTATAGCTCAGTTGGTAGAGCATCGGTCTCCAAAACCGAGGGTCGCGGGTTCGAGTCCTGCTGCCCCTGCCAGGTCGGAAACAGAGGCCACGTCCTCGCCCGCGCGTGCCGCGGGTCGAACATGTCCGGGACGGCCCGGCAGCTTTTGAAGGAGGCTGCCCCCAATGGCCTGGATATATCTCGCTATCGCCGGACTGCTCGAAATCGTCTGGGCGTTTTCCATGAAGCAATCGGAAGGTTTCACCCGGCTCGTGCCGTCGGTGATCACGCTGGTGACGATGGTCGCGAGCTTTGCCCTGCTGTCGTTGTCGATGAAATCGCTGCCGCTCGGCACCGCCTACACCATCTGGACGGGCATCGGCGCGGTCGGCGCCTTTCTGGTCGGCATCATGGTGCTGGGCGAGCAGGCGAGCGCGATGCGAATCGGCGCCGCGGTGCTGATCGTGTCGGGACTGGTGCTGATGAAACTGTCTTCGCCCGCCTGACATTTCCGATCATCGAGCGAGGCCACGTCCTCCCCTGCCTGCCGCAGGTTCAAGCCCGGGACGGCCCGGCTCCCACCCACAGGAGCCCGCATGTCCGTCAAACCCGCGTCCGCCGTCGCCACCGCCATCGAACCCGCGAGCTTCGCGCTCACCGACTATCTTCCCATCCTGATCTTTCTCGGGATCGCGCTGCTCCTGTCGGCGCTGTTCGTTTTCCTGCCGATGGCGGTGTCGCGCACGACGCGCACCCACGCGCCCGATCCCGAGAAGCTGAGCGAATATGAATGCGGCTTCCCCGCCTTCGAGGCACCGCGGCGCCCGTTCGACGTGCGTTTCTACCTCGTTGCCATCCTGTTCATCATCTTCGACCTCGAAGCGGCATTCCTGTTCCCTTGGGCGGTCACCGTCTTCGACCTCGGCTGGCAGGCGTGGGGGGCGATGATGGTCTTCCTCGGCATCCTGACCATCGGTTTCATCTACGAATGGAAAAAGGGCGCCCTCGACTGGGATTGAGCCCGTACGGGCTGCCGCGCCTGCCTCACCCCTCGGGCCGGGTCCATATCCATGTTCCGCCGATCGCCGCCGCGACGATCGGCGCCAGCATCCATGGCCAGGGGGCGACGATCAGCGCGAGGACGATGCTCGCGGCGAACGCCAGCGTCGCCGCGAGCTTGCCCTTGCGACTGATCGCGCCCTTGTCGCGCCAGGCGACGATATGCGGACCGAACGCCGGATGCGTCACCAGCCACGCCTCGAGCCGCGGCGACGAGCGCGCAAAACAGAAGGCGGCGAGGATCACGAAGGGAACCGTCGGCAGCAGCGGCAGCACCGCCCCGACCGCCCCCAGTGCGAGCGACAGCCAGCCGCCGATCAGATAGAGATGCCGCTTCATTGCAAGCGACTTAGCCGAATTTGCCGACCGCGCCACCCTCCCCGTCCCGCGGACCGCGAGGGCCCCGGGCGGGGCTACCCCCGTCCGATCAGCTTCTGCGCCATGCGGTCGGCGACGACCGATGCCGGCGTGCCGCTGGTCCTGCTCTCGGCCCAGATATCGGCGAGCCGGCCGGGGATGAGCGCGATACGGCTCTCGACCTCTTCGCGGCTGCCCTGCCCCAGATATTCGAGCGCGACATTGATGATGCCGCCCGCGTTGATCACATAGTCGGGGGCGTACACGATCCCGCGGTCGTGGATGCGCGCGCCATCGGCGGCGGTTGCGAGCTGGTTGTTCGCCGCTCCCGCGACGACCGCGACGCGCAGCTTGTCGATGCTCGCCTCGCTGAGCACCGCGCCCAGCGCATTGGGGCTCAGCACATCGGCTTCCATTTCCATGATGGCGGCCGAATCGGCCAGATCGGCCCCCAGTTCCTCGGCGAGCGCCTTGGCGCGCGCCAGATTGACGTCGGCGAGCGTCAGCTTCGCACCCTCGGCGGCGAGCTGGCGCGCGACATTGCCGCCGACGCTGCCGACGCCCTGGATCGCGACGCGCACGCCCGCGGCGCTGTCGGTGCCGAGCGCTTCGCGGATCGCGGCCTTGATGCCCAGATAGACACCCAGTGCCGTGAACGGCCCGGGATCGCCGCCCGCGGCGGCCCCGCTCGCCACCGGCAGCCCGCTGACATGCTTCGTCTGCCGGGCGATCTCGACCATGTCGGCGTCGGAAATGCCGACATCCTCGGCGGTGACATAGGCGCCACCGAGCGACTCGACCGCGCGCCCGAAGGCGGCGAGCAGTTCGGGGGTCTTTGTCCCCTGTTCGTCGGCGAGGATCACGCCCTTGCCGCCGCCCAGCGGCAGCCCCGCCATTGCATTCTTGTAGCTCATGCCGCGCGACAGACGCAGCGCATCGGTGATCGCCGCGGCGCGCTGCGGATAATGCCAGTATCGCACGCCGCCCGCGCCGGGGCCGAGATGGGTCGAATGGACCGCGATCACCGCGGTCAGCCCGCTGGCGCGGTCGCGGAACATGTGGATATGTTCATGATCGTCGAAATCGGCGAAATCCCATACGGCGGACATCGGCGCCTCCTCACGTTAAAAAATTACGTGCAGGAGTAATAATCGGTCTGCGGTTTTGAGTCACGCCGATTCGACGCCGGTCGGGCCATCGCTCGAATATCGGGAGAAATGGGGCGACCAACGGGGCTCGAACCCGCGACCTCCGGTACCACAAACCGGCGCTCTAACCAACTGAGCTATGGTCGCCACATGCCGTGCGGGAAGCCGCCTCGACAGCGCGCGGCGATAGGCGTGCAACACCCGGTTCGTCAAGCATTGTTCGTGTCACATATGCCCCCTAAACATCGACCATGACCGACAAGACCGTCGATATGGCCACTTCGGGCGCCGACCGCACCGCCGAAAGGCTCGCCGCCGTCCCGGGCATCCGCCGCGCGCCGACACAAAAGCTGGCGCAATTCATGCTGGCGCATTTCCTCGACGCCGAAAGCTGCGCCGCGCTGATCGACCGGATCGACCGCGACGCGCGCCCCTCGACGATCGCCGACCCCAATGGCGACGAGGCGTTCCGCACCAGTTCGACCTGCGACCTCGACCATCGCGACCCGCTTGTCGCCGCGCTCAACCGGCGGCTGCACGACCTGACCGGCATCCCGCTCGAATTTGGCGAACCGATGCAGGGCCAGCGCTACGGCGCGGGCGAGGAATTCAAGGCGCACACCGACTATTTCGACCCGCACGGTGCCGACTGGGAAACCTATTGCGCGGTGCCGGGCCAGCGCAGCTGGACGCTGATGATCTACCTCAACGAACCGCCCGCGGGCGGCGCAACGCGCTTTCTCGCGACGGGCAAGATGCACCAGCCCGAAACGGGCAAGCTGCTCGCGTGGAACAATGTCCTTGCCGACGGCCGCCCCAACCCCGACACGCTCCACCACGGGATGAAGGTGCGCAAAGGGCGCAAATACATCATCACCAAATGGTTCCGCGAACGGCCGTGGCCGTGGGCGGAGGGGGAACTGGGCTAAACGGACGCCCTCAAAACCGTTCGACACGCACGGAAATCGGGGGCGGTTGAGAGGCCGCCCCCGATCCGTTTACTTTACCAGCCGGTACTGGAAGCTCAGCGTCAGCGTGTTTGCGACCTGCCCGGGTTCGACCGGGGTCGCCTTGCCGGCCGCGTCCATCGCCTGCAGGCGCACCATCGGCATCGGCGGCTGCGGCCCGTTGAAGCCGCCCTCACCGATCGACGCCAGCTCGGCGCCGCGATAGCCCGCGAGCCGCGCATAGTCGGCCGCCTTCGCCTCGGCCGCCTTGATCGCCGCGCCGCGCGCGCCGACAAGCTGCGCGTCGGGGTCCTTCATGCCGAACCAGGGCCCGTCGATGTTGGTGCCGCCCGCCGCGACCAGCGCATCGAGCAGCGGCCCGATATCGTCGATCTTCGACGTCGTCGCGCGCACATTGTTGTTGACCTGATAGCCGATGAAGCGCGGCGGCTGGCCGTCGCCGCGATTGTTATAGTCGTACTGCGGCGACAGGCTGATGCCGCTCGTCTGGATATCCTCGGCCTTGATCCCGCGCGCCTTGGCGGCCGCGATCAGCTTGTCCATCGCCGCGGCGTTGAGCCGCATCGCCTCGACCGCGGTCGGAGCGGTCGTCTGTACCCCGGCGCCCACGGTCGCCTGGTCGGGGCGCGAGCGCACCTCTTCGTTCACCGAAAAGCTCAGTATCGGTCCCTGCACCGTCGCCGTCGTCACCGTCGCACCTCCCTGCTGCTGCGCGAGCGCGGGCGTTGCCGCCATCAGCGCGAGTCCACTGGCCATAGCGGCGAGCATCTGCTTCGTCATATTCTTCTCCTGTGGCCGGTTGTCCGGCCGTGATGAATTCCCGCCCCGTAACGCAGACGGAGCGGGCGCGTTCCGGCCTTTGCCCCGACGGCGCTTGCATCACGCTGAACACCTCAGTAGCGAGCCGTTCATCATGGCAGCACCGATCTTATCTTATGAGGGCCTCGGCCTCGTGCAGGGCAGCGGCTGGCTGTTCCAGGACCTCGACATCTATGTCGGCGCGCGCGACCGGCTCGCGCTGATCGGCCGCAACGGCGCGGGCAAGACGACCCTGCTCAAGCTGCTCGCCGGTCGCATCGACGCCGACAAGGGCAAGCGCACGATCGTTCCGGGCACGCATGTCGTGCTGCTCGAACAGGAACCCGACCTTTCGGCGTTCGACACGCTGATGGACTTCGCGATCGCCGGCGAGGACGCTCCCGCCGAACATGAGGTCGCGGCGATCGCCGACCAGCTCGGGATCGACATGAGCCGCACGGCATCGAGCGCGTCGGGGGGCGAGCGCCGCCGCGCCGCGATCGCCCGCGCGCTCGCGCAGAACCCCGACGTGCTGCTACTCGACGAGCCGACCAACCACCTCGACCTCGCCGCGATCGACTGGCTCGAATCGTGGCTCGCACGCTACACCGGCGCCTTCGTCGCGATCAGTCACGACCGCACCTTCCTCACGCGCCTGACGCGCCAGACCCTGTGGCTCGATCGCGGCAGCATCCGCCGCAAGGAAATCGGCTTCGGCGGCTTCGAGGAATGGACCGAGGCGGTCTATGCCGAGGAGGCGCGCGCCGCGCAGAAGCTCGATTCGAAGCTACGGCTCGAGGCGCACTGGCTGGAACGCGGGGTCACCGCGCGCCGCAAGCGCAACCAGGGCCGGCTCGAAAAGCTGAAGGAAATGCGCGCCGCACGCGCCGCGATGGTCGGCGGTCCCGGCGTGGCCAAGCTGGGGCTCGCCAACGACGATGTGCGTTCGAAATCGGTGATCGTCGCCGAAAATGTCACCAAATCCTTCGGCGACCGGACGATCATCAAGAATTTCGATTTCCGCGTCCAGCGCGGCGACCGCATCGGCATCGTCGGCGCCAATGGTGCGGGCAAATCGACCCTGCTCAAGCTGCTTACCGGCGAAATCGAGCCCGACGAGGGTAGCGTCGCGCTCGCCCCGACGCTCGACGGCATCATCATCGACCAGCAGCGCAGCCTGCTCTCTCCCGACAAACGGGTCCGCGACGTCCTCGCCGACGGCGGCGACTGGGTCGAGGTGCGCGGGGTGAAGAAGCACATCCAGGGCTATCTGAAAGAGTTTCTCTTCGATCCCGGCGTGGTCGAGGCGAGCGTCGGCGCGCTGTCGGGCGGCGAACGCTCGCGGCTGCTGCTCGCGCGCGAATTCGCCCGCGAATCGAACCTGCTCGTGCTCGACGAACCGACCAACGACCTCGACCTCGAAACGCTCGACCTGCTCCAGGAAGTGATCGCCGACTATGCCGGCACCGTGCTGCTCGTCAGCCACGACCGCGACTTCCTCGACCGCACCGTCACCGTGACGCTGGGCCTCGACGGGTCGGGCAAGGTCGACATCGTCGCCGGCGGCTATGCCGACTGGGAAGCGAAGCGGGTCAAGCCGAACGCGGCCAAGGTCAAATCGACCTCGACCGAAAGCGCCCCTCCGCCCGCGCAGGCGCGCAAGAAGCTGAGCTACAAGGACCAGCGCGACTACGACCTGCTGCCCGCGCGGATCGAGGCGATCGAAAAGGAAATGGCCGGGATCGAAAACGACCTGTCCGACGGCGCCCTCTTCACCCGCGATCACAAGCGTTTCACGACACTCACCGAAAAGCTCGACGCGCTGCGCGACGAAAAGGCCGCAGCGGAGGATCGCTGGCTGGAACTTGCGGAGGCCGTCGAGGCGCTGGGTTAATGTCCTTGCTCCCCGACGCGCCTTCTCGCACAAAGGCCGTTCAGGAATATGGGGGGCAATATTGTGACCGACTATTCGGATCAGCCGGAACTGAAGGGTGTCGGCGGATGGCTTCTGACCTTCATCGTCATCCTTTCGGTTATCTCCCCGATCCGTATCCTGCTCGAAACCGCCAAGATGCTCGAGCTCGATGCGCAGACGGAAGCCCAGCTCGGCTCAAGTTGGCAGATATACTCACTTTTCAGCTGGGTTCTGGCAGCCGCGACAATCGCGCTTGCGTGGTTCCTGGCCTATAGGCTCGCGCGCGTTCACACCCGGGCATCGGTTCGTCTTGTGGTCCGAGGATTGTGGGTACTCGCCTTCGGCCCTCTGCTCCTCGATCTGATCGTTGCGTGGACGCTATGGCCCGATGTGATGGCGACGGGGCTCGACGCGACCTATTTCGTGGGAATTTTTCAAGCGGCAGTCTTTGCAACAATCTGGTCGCTCTACCTTACCAAGTCCAAACGCGTCGAAAACACCTTCGTAGACGACGAAACCGAAGCGAGAAAAATCTTCGGTTGACCTCACCCCGTCCCGTAGAAGCGCGCCAGCCGGTCGAGCGCGAGCCCCAGCACCAGCTTGCCCGACCGCGCGGGCCAGCCCAGCCCCTTCTCGGCACAGCCAATGCCATCGCCCGCGCAGATCACGCGCCAGCAGATGTCGGCAAGCCCCGGCCCCGCCGCATCGAGCGCGGCGTGAAAGCGCCGGTGCGCGTCGATGCGTGCCAGCGACGCGTGCACCGCGCGCGCTCCGCCGCGACCGCGCGCCGGCGGCGCTGCGTCCCAGCGCATCGTGACCCGCGCAGCGAGCCCCGCGCGCTCATAATCGGCGCGCAGACGCTCGCCCGCGCGCAATTGCACCTCGTCCAGATGCCCCCGCGCCGCGAGCCAGGCGATCGGGCTTTCGGCGACATTGACCGTGACATGCCGCATCACCTGCGGCCCCGCCTTCGCCGGATCGAGCCGGTCATCGGGATGAACGCGCGTTTCGAGTCGGCGGCGGGGCATGCAATTCTCCTCGGACAAGCGAATCGGGCTTGACAGTGGATTATAATTTAGGAAAGAAGAAACCGATTTGGTTATCAAATATCCGTAAGGGGTCGCCATGATCAACAGCATCCGCGCCGTTCGCCGCGCCAAGGGACTGACGCTGGACGAGGTCGCCCAGCGTTGCGACCCGCCGACAACGGCGCAGACGATCGGCCGCCTCGAAACGGGCACCCGCACGCTGTCGCTCGGCTGGATGAACCGCATCGCCAAGGCGCTCGGGGTCGATGCCGCCGACCTCGTCCAGCTGCCGCAAGATACCCAGCTCACCATCACCGCGCTGCTCGGCGCCGACGGGGTCGAGGCGCCGACGCGCGTCGAACAGGCGCTCACCGCGCGCCCCGCCGAGGATATGGTCGCGGTGCGCGTCACCTCGTCGATCGGCGACTATCGCGCCGGCGACGAAATCTGGTGCCGCCGCCTCGACGGCGACTGGGGCAGCGTGCTCAACCGCGACCTGCTCGTCCCCCGGCCCGCGGGCCGCTTCGTCTTCGCGCGACTGCTCAACGTCGACGGCGAAAAACTCCACTTGCTGCCGTTCGGCGTCGGCCAGCGTCAGCAGGTCGTCAGCAATCCGCCATGGGCCGCGGTCGCGGTGCGGCTGATCCGCACGCTGTGATCAAAAGCCCCGTCATTGCGAGCGCAGCGAAGCAATCCAGGGTAGGCGTAAACCGCTCTGGATTGCTTCGCTGCGCTCGCAATGACGGTATGATGGGAAGGGCCGTATGACCGCCCTTCGCGTCCTCTCGATCGCCACGCTCTTCCCCGACACCGCGCGTCCCAATTTCGGGCTGTTCGTCGAAAAGAGCCTGCGCGCGCTTGCCGCTCAGCCCGGGATCGACCTTACCATCGTCGCGCCGGTCGGGCTGCCGCCCTTCCCGCTCTCGCTCCATCCCCGCTACCGCGCGCTGCGCGCGCTTCCGCTCAGGGAAGAGTGGAACGGCCTCACCGTTCTTCGTCCGCGCTTCACCCTGATCCCCAGGATCGGCGCGAAGCGAAACCCGATGGCGATCTGCCAAGCCGTGCTGCATGCCGTGGACGGTTCCACCTTCGACGTCGTCGACGCGCAATTCTTCTACCCCGACGGCCCCGCCGCAATGTATGTTGCGGAAACGCTCGCTCTGCCCTTTTCCGTCAAGGCGCGCGGCGCCGACATCAGCCATTTCGGCCATGCGCCAGCCACCGCGCCGCAACTGCTCGAAGCCGCCGGCGAGGCCGCGGGCCTGCTTGCGGTCTCCGAAGCGATGCGACGCGACATGGCGGCGATCGGCATCGACGCGCAGAAGATCGCGGTCCACTACACCGGCATCGACACCGCGCGCTTTCATCCCGGCGACCGCGCCGCCGCGCGCGCGGCGCTCGGCATGGACGATACCCCCGCCATCCTCACCGTCGGCGCCCTCATCCCGCGCAAGGGGCAGGCGCTGGTGATCGAGGCGCTCGCGGCGCTGCCCGGCGTCCATTACTGGCTCGCCGGCGCAGGCGAAGCCGAGCGCGACTATCGCGCCCTCGCCGCGCGGCTGGGGCTCGCAGATCGCGTCCACCTGCTCGGCCCGGTCGCCAATGCCGACCTGCCACAACTCTACCGCGCCGCCGACGCGGTCGTCATGCCCTCTGTCAGCGAAGGCCTCGCCAATGCCTGGGTCGAAGCGCTCGCATGCGGCACTCCGATCGTGATCAGCGACGCCGGTGGCGCCGCCGAGCTTGTCACCGCACCGGTCGCAGGCCGGATCGTCGCGCGCACCCCGGGTGCGATCGCCGATGCGGTGCACGCCATTCTGGCCGCCCCGCCTTTGTCGGGCGATGTCGCGGCAAGCCTTGGCGGTCGTTTTGACTGGGACCGCAACGGCCGCGAACTTGCGGAACATCTGCGCCGCTGCGCGCAAAAATAAGGGGGGCCGAAGCCCCCCTTGCGGTCTCCCGTTCGGACGCGCGCCCGGTCAGACGACCGCGCCGTCGTCCTTGCGCTCGACGCGCTCGCCGCCGTCGATGCCCGAACTCGTGCGCGGAATGAAGCTGTCGGGACCGACCTTCAGCCACACGAGCACCGGCGTCGACATCAGCACCGACGAATAACCGCCGACGAACACGCCGAACAGCATCGCGGCGGTAAAGCCGAAGATCACGTCGGGGCCGAAGATCAGCAGCATGCCGAGCGCAAGCACCATCGCGAGCGTGGTCATGACCGTGCGCGACAGCGTCTCGTTGATGCTCAGGTTGAGCAGCGGAATAATCTCCATCTTGCGGTATTTTTTCAGATTTTCGCGGACGCGGTCGTACACCACGATCGTGTCGTTGAGCGAATAGCCGACGATCGTCAGCAGCGCCGCGACGCTGTTGAGGTCGAACTGGATCTGCGTCACCGCAAAAAAGCCAAAGGTCAGCGCGACCTCGTGAAACAGGCGTCCGAGCGCCCCGACCCCGAATTGCCATTCGAAGCGGATCCAGATGTAGATCGAGATGCCCAGCATCGCGAGCCCGAGGCTGATGGCGCCGGTGCGCAGCAACTCCTCCGACACCTTGCCCGACACGGTCTCGACGGTGCCCGTCTTGGCGGTCGGGAAAGCCTTCTGGATACCCGTGACAAGCTGTTCGCCCGCGCGGTCGGCGGCCGCCTTGTCGCCTTCGGGCAGCGCGGTGCGGATCGACACCGCCTTGTCCGACCCGAACTGCTGGATCGTCGGATCGCCGAGCCCGATCGCATCGACCTTGTCGCGGATCTCCTCGATCGGCGGCATCGCCTGCGGAAATTCGACGCGGACCGACTGGCCGCCGACGAAATCGACGCCGAGATTGAGCCCCTTCACCGCCACCAGCGCGATCGAGATCGCGACGAGGAAAAAGCTCATGAACGACGCGACCTTGCGCCAGCGCAGGAAGTCGAAATTGGTGTCGTCGGGGACGAGTTTGAGCAAGCGCATCGTATCGCTCCCTTAAATGTTGATCGTCGTCGGACGCTTGGTGCGCAGCCAGTGGGCGACGAACATGCGCGTGACGGTGACGGCGGTGAAGACGCTGGTGACGATGCCGATCGTCAGCACGACCGCGAAGCCCTTGATCGGGCCGGACCCGAAGAAGAACATCAGCGATGCCGCGATCACGTTGGTGACGTTGGCGTCGAAGATCGCCCGGCTCGCCTCGGTATAGCCGAGTTCGACCGCCTGGAATATCTTTCGCCCGCGCTTGAGCTCTTCGCGGATACGCTCGTTGATCAGCACGTTCGCGTCGACCGCGGCGCCGATCGTGAGCACGAAGCCGGCGATGCCGGGCAAGGTCAGCGTGGCGTTGAATGCCGCCATGATCGCGATGATCAGGAACACGTTGAAGATCAGCGCGATGTTCGCGTAGATGCCGAAACGGCCATAGACGACGAGCATCAGAACCAGCACCGACACCGTCGCGATGATGCCGGCAATCACGCCCTTCTCGATCGAATCCTGACCGAGTTCGGGGGTGACGGTGCGTTCCTCGACGACGTCCATCTTCACCGGCAGCGAGCCCGAGCGCAGCGAGATCGCGAGCGCATTGGCGCTCTGGACCGAGAAGCTGCCCGAAATCTGGGCACTGCCGCCGAGGATCGGTTCGTTGATCGACGGCGCCGACAAGACCTTGCCGTCGAGCACCATCGCAAAGCGCTTGCCGACATTCTGGCCGGTGACGCGCGCGAAGGTGTTCGACCCCGCCGAATCGAAGCGGATCGACACGACCGGCTGCTGGTTCTGGTTGAATTCCTGCTTGGCGTCGATCAGCTGGTCGCCGCTGATCATCACCTGCCGGCGCAGCACCTCGCCCGGCTGGCCATAGCCTTCGCCCGGCGCATAGGGAACGAGTTCGCTGCCGACGGGCACATTGCCCGCGAGCGCGGCGTTGATGTCGCCATTGGGGTCGACCATGCGGAATTCGAGCCGCGCGGTCTTGCCGATCAGATCCTTGAGCGCCTTCGGGTCCTGAAGCCCCGGCACCTGCACGACGATGCGGTCATTGCCTTCGCGGATGATCGTCGGTTCGCGCGTGCCGAGTGCGTTGACGCGGCGGTCGACGATATCGCGCGCGGTGTCCATCGCGCGCTTCACCGCCTGGTCGCGGCCCGCGGCGGTCAGCGTCATGACGATCCGCGTCGTGTCGACGACGTCGATCCGCCAGTCGCGCTGGCCGGTCATGCTCGCGCCCTGCGTTTCCTTGAACAAGCGGTCGCGCGCGTCGTCGAGTTGCGTCTGGTCGCGCACGAGGAAGCTGATCGTGCTGCCCGACGCCTTGAAATCGCCGATCGCGATATCGTCGTCGGGGCCCTGCTCGCCGCGCATTGCCGCGCGCACGGTCTTTTCCATGTTGGCGAGCTGGGTCTTGTTGAGGTCGGCGAGATCGGCTTCGAGCAGCAGGTGGCTGCCGCCGGCAAGGTCGAGGCCGAGGTTGACCTTGATCTGCGCAAAGCCCGGGAGGCTGTCGAAGGTCTTTTGCGGCAGGAAGCTGGGGATCGAAAAGAGGATGCCGAGCAGCAGGAGGATGCTGATGCCGACGGTTTTCCAGCGCGGGAAATCGAGCATAGGCTTTGGTCCGGTCTATCGGGGCCCGCCGGGCGGCGGGCGCCGCGGCATCAATCGTTGGCGGGTTTGGCGCCGGGCTGCAAGACGTCCGACAGGGTCGACTTGACGACCTTGATCTTGACCCCCTGGGCGATTTCGACGTCGGCGAAATCATCGTCGACGCGCGTGACCTTGCCGACGATGCCGCCGCCGGTCACGACCTGGTCGCGCGGCTTGACCGCGGCGATCTTGGCGCGATGCTCCTTCATCCGCACCTGCTGCGGGCGGATCAGGAAGAACCAGAAGACCACGAAGATCAGCAGATAGGGTGCCAGCATCAGCAAACCGGCGGCCCCGCCGCCCGATCCGGCCGCCTGGGTCAGAAGCAAATTGGTCGACATCGATGAGAATCTTTCCGTTCGAAAGCAGCGCCGCCCCACCCGGACCGGCACGCAAGATAATGGCGCGGCGCCTATCACGCGGGGGCGCAAGGCGCAACCGGCGGCTGCGCGCCGTCCCCCGCGTCCGGCCGCGTCGAAATGGGGCGGCGGCGCCCGACTTCAAGACGACGGACAGCGAATATGCACGCCGTGCACCTCGCCGCTTGCATCGCCGCGCGGACCGCGCTAGGGGCCTCGCCTGCCCAATCGGGCCGGTCGGGACGTAGCGCAGCCTGGTAGCGCATCACACTGGGGGTGTGGGGGTCGGAGGTTCGAATCCTCTCGTCCCGACCAATTTCTCTTCTACCAGCATCGAAGGCCCGCGGGGCAATCGCCTTGCGGCGCCGCGCCGCCATGCTATGCCTCGCGCATGGATCGCGCGATCTGGTTCGTCGTCACCGGCCTCGTCGGCATGCTCGCGCTGGGCGGCGTCCTGCTGTGGTCCCGGCACGAGCCGCCGGGCTGGCAGGCCGACGATCTCGTCGATCACGAAAGAGACGATCTCACGCGCCGCTACCGCCTCGCCGCCGAGGGCGGCGGCAGCCATCTCTACATGCTTTGCAAACCCGGCGAGCCGATCGCGGTGCGGCTGGTCGCCGACCAGTCCTTCGGCCCGGCGCCGCGCGCCCGCGCCAGGCTGGGGTTCGACGACAGCCCCGCGAGCGAAGCCGACGTCGGCGTCACCGACACACGCATCGACTTCGCCGACGCCGGGGCGGCAACTTCACCGGCCTTCGTCGAGCGGCTCGCCGCGTCGCGCCGCTTCGCGGTCGAACTGCCCCGACCGCCGGGCGACAGCGGCTTCGCCGCACGGTTCGAAACGACCGGCGCCGACGATGTCCTCGCCGACCTGCGCGAAAACTGCACCTCGACCGACGAACTGCTGGACACCATCCTCCACCCGAACGCGCGCCGGCAGCTCCGGGGGTCCTAAGGCAGCCGCCGCGTCCCGCCCATCTGGTCGTTGATCCAGCAGCTCGCGCCGTTCGACCAGCTCGCAGCGCATGTCGCCGCGACCTGCGCGTCGTACCAGCCTTCGGGCTCCTTCGCATAATGATCGTAACCGCGGCTGTGGAGAATCTTCCAGTCGACCGGCTTGTCGATCAGCGTCCATTCGGGAATCCAGCACGGATTGCCGAAACGGTCGATCAGCGCCCAGCCCGGCTCGCGCGCGACGACCTCGACGCGGGCGCCCTGCCCGACCGGGATACCGCCCTTGCGCGCGAGGCGCGGCTGGCTCCAGCAGCGTCCGAATCGCGCGCCCATATACCTGACCTCGCCCCCGCCGGCGCGGACGAGGCGCGTCCATTCGTCGCGCTTGTCCTGATAGGACAGGATCGAGGGGACCAGAAACCAGGCGACGAGTCCGAGCAGCAGCAACGCGATCACGCCGCGGATGCGCCCGCGACGCCGCCACGCCGCCAGATCGCGCGCGACGGTCGCGTCGTCGGGGAAATCCCCGCGCCCATCGGGGTCGACGCCCCATCCCGGCCGCAAGCTTCCCCGTTTCCTTCTCGGTTTGCGCATCGCCATGCTCCCCCGGCGCTTTCACCGGCAGCTTGCCCTGTCGGGCGCCGAAGGGAAAGCCTCATCCGGCCGATGCCGGCTGGCCCCCGTTGCCGCGCTGGTACCCGTGCTGCTGGATGCGATGGCGCTCTGTTTCCTGCGCGCGCCGCCGTTGAGCGCGATCGACCGCGCCGCCCGGCGCGATCCGGCCAATCCGATCCGGACGCTGTTCTGGGCGCAGGGCTGTGGCGGCGCGCCCGACCGCGCCGCCACAGCTTTTCGTTATTTTTCGGCCGCGGGTTTCGCCTCATTCGCGGCGCGCAACGCCGCGAGTTCGCCCGCATCGATTCCGCCGTCGCCGTTCGCGTCCGCCTTCTGGAAAAAGGCGTCGACCTTGGCCGGGTCGACCGGCGCGGTGTCGCCCCTCTTCGCGGCGCGCGCCTCGAACAGCTTGGTGAGTTCGGCCTTGTCGAGCCTGCCGTCGCCGTTGGCGTCGGCTTTGGCGAGCATGCCGCCGCCGTCCTTCGCCGGTTCGGCGGCCTGCACCGCGGGAGCGGCAAGGACGAGCGCGGCTGCGACCATCATCATTGTCTTCACGTCATTTCCTCTCGATAGGATCGCGGGTCGCCGGGCCGAAGCCACGGCGCCCGGTGGCACATTCCCTGTCGCAGGATCATCGTAGCGGCCGCCCGGCGCTCCGCGACGCGATTGCGTCGGCACGTGCGCTTCAGGGGGTCAGAATCACCTTGCCCACCACCTCGCGCCGTTCGAGCATCGCAAAACCCGCGCGCCATTCGGCCAGATCGAGCACGGCGTGGACGTGCGGACGGATCCGCCCCTGCGCCGCCAGCGCGTCGATCGCCGCGATATTTTCGGCGCCGCGATCGGGAAAGCGGCGGCCATATTCGCCCGCGCGCACCCCGACGACCGCGAACCCCTTGATCAGCGGCATGTTCACCGACACGTCGGGAATCCGCCCCGACGCAAAGCCGACCACCAGCAGTCGGCCGCCGAAAGCGATGCAGCGGATCGATTCGTCGAAGACGTTGCCGCCCACGGGATCGAAGATCACATCGGCGCCGCGCCCGCCGGTCAGCGCCTTCACCGTCTCGCGAAACCCCGGTTCGGCGGCGATCACCGCATCGGGCGCGTAAAGCCGCTCGATCGCGGCGCGCTTTCCGGCGCTCCCCGCCGCCGCAATCACCCGCGCGCCCAGCGCCCTTGCAAGGTCGACCGTCGCGAGCCCCACGCCCCCCGCGGCGCCGTGCACGAGGACCCACTCGCCCGCCTCGACCCCCGCGCAGCGGGTGAGCGCGACCCACGCGGTCAGATAGGCGACGCCATAGGCGGCCGCCTCGTTCCACCCCAACCGCTCGGGTTTGGCGCGCAGGTTCGTGGCGGGCACCACCGCATATTCGGCCATCGCGCCGAAGCGATTGCCGCCGATCACCGCGTCGCCGGCGCGCCAGCGATCGACACCCTCGCCCACCGCTTCGATCTCGCCCGAAAACTCGAGCCCGGGCACGAACGGCAGTTCGGGCTTCAGCTGATATCCGCCGCGGGTCATCAGCAGGTCGGGGAAATTCACCGCCGCCGCGCGCACCCGCACGCGCACCTCGCCCGGCTCCGGCGCGGGCACCGGCAGCTCGACCAGCGATGCACCGCCGTGATTTTCCACCAATTCCCTGACCTGCAAAGCCCGCATGGCGAAAATCCTTTCCTAATTTATTCCTATATGGTTCGTTTTGACGGTTCAACCAACCGGAGACACGAATCATGCCCAGACCATCCCGAACCGAAATCGACGTCGAGGCGCTGATCGACGCCGTCATCGACCGCGAAGGCCGCTATGTAAACCATCCCGCCGACCGCGGCGGCGCGACCTGCTGGGGAATCACCGAGGCGGTCGCGCGCGCCGAGGGCTTTGCCGGGGCCATGCGCGACCTGCCGCGTGCCGAGGCGGCCGCGATCTACCGCCGCATCTACTGGCTCCGCCCCGGCTTCGACCAGATCGCCCGGCGCGCCCCCGCGATCGCCGCCGAACTGTTCGACACCGGCGTCAACATGGGCACCGCGACCGCGACCGCCTTTCTCCAGCGTGCGCTCAACGCGCTCAATCGCGCCGCGCGCGACTATCCCGATATCGCGGTCGACCGCGCGATCGGGCCGCGCACCCTCTCCGCGCTCGACGCCTTCCTGCGCGTGCGCGGCAGCGAAACCGTCCTCCTCCGCGCGATGGAGGCGCTGCAGGGCGAACGCTACATCGCGCTCGCCGAACGCCGCCCCAGCCAGGAAGCCTTTCTCTACGGCTGGCTGGCCAACCGCATCGGCCAGGACTGACGCCGCCGAACATATGAATCGCGAATGAAGTTCCGCAGTTTTCCGGGAAAAATGGAGAATCGACATGAGCATCATCGAAGGCCTGATTGGCCCCATCGCCAAGCTGATCGACAAGATCATCCCCGACCCCGAAGCGCGCGATCGCGCCAAGCTCGAACTGATCAAGCTCGAGGGCACGCAGGAAATGGAGGCGATCCGCACCCAAATGACCGCAATCGTCGCCGAAGCCAACAGCGCCGACCCGTGGACCAGCCGCGCGCGGCCCAGCTTCCTCTACGTCATGTATGCGCTCTTGCTGTGGGCGATCCCGATGGGCCTGATCGCCGCCGCGCGGCCCGAGATGGCAAAGGGGATCGCCGACGGCATGAACGCCTATCTCGCGGGGATTCCCGAACCGCTCTACGCGCTCTTCGGGACCGGCTATCTGGGCTACACCGCCGCTAGGGCGTGGGGGAAGGCACGGGGTGTGGAGAGCTAGGCGCCAGCAGCCCGTCATGCGCTGACGGCGGAGCCGCGCCGCCGGCCTTGCCTCTGGCGGCGGCCAGGCCGACCTCGCGCTGGATCCGGGGCAGGCGGTGCGTTTCCAGCCCGCGGCCGCGATCGACGTTCAGTTCCACCGCGTCCGGCCCGGCCGGGTTCACGATCACGTCGACGGTGCGGCCGCCGTCGTCGATCGTGAAGGCGATGCCGTTGAGCCCGCGGCGGAGCGGCCGCTCGACGGCCCCGTCGCAGCCGCGCTCGCACTGGATGAAATCGACCGTTTCGCTTTCGCTGCCGTTGTCGAGCGACAGTTCGATCCCGCCCAGATCGCCGCCATTCTCGCCGGGGGCGACGTTGCCGTACACCCCCGCCGGAATGCGCCAGCCGCCCTGCCCGGCCGCTGCCGGATCGCCACCGTCGTCCCCGCCGCACCCGGCAGCGAGAAGGAAGACCAGACCGAGCAAAACGGGTCGAACCGGCATCATGCGCCCCCCGCCCCGCCTTCGACCACCGTCGCCAGATTGGCGAGCGAACTGGTCAGCCCGGCCTCATGGTCCTTCGCCGATATCCCCGGCGGCACCTGATGGGCGTCGATCGTCACCAGCGTCCCGCCGGGCTGGCGCGACAGATACCAGTGCATCGCCATCGTCCCCGAAAAGCGCGGATCGTCGGACACGAAATCGACCTCCCACACAATCAGCCGGCCTTCGTCGAGAACCGGGATATGCACATCGACCACGTCGCTGTCGTCGTCGCTCTTGGTCTCGACGTCGGGATCGTCAAAGGTCAGCCGCAGGCGGAACCCGCCCCCGGCGCGAAGGTCGCGATGCTCGAATGCGCCGGTCGCGCCTTCGGGCGGCAACCAGCGCGCCAGCTTGTCGGCACTGGTGAAGGCCGCAAAGACGTCAACCAGCGGCGCCGCGATCAGCCGTTCGGCATGATCGGTGCGCCGCGTCTTTCTGGTCGGTTTCAAATCGTCGCCGCCAGCGCCGCGATCACCGCCGCGACGGCATCGTCCGCCGCCTTGCCGTCGGGACCACCGCCCTGCGCCATGTCGGGCCGCCCGCCGCCGCCCTGTCCGCCGAGCGCCGCAACCGCGGCCTTGACCAGATCGACCGCGCTGTGGCTGGCGGTCTTGTCGTCGGTCACCCCGACCGCGACCGAAGCGCGCCCGTCGTTGACCGCGACGAGCATCGCGACGCCGCTGCCGACCTGCTTCTTCAGGCCATCGACCGTGCCGCGCAATTCCTTGGGATCGAGCCCGTCAACGACCTGCGCGAGGAACGCCGTGTCGCCGACCTGCTCGATCGCCGGACCGGCAGCCGCACCGCTGCCGCCGCCGGCACCGCCAAGCGCGAGCGCCTTCTTTGCGTCGGCAAGCTCGCGTTCGGCCTTCTTGAGCTGTTCGGTCAGCGCGGCGACGCGCGCCGGGACATCGTCGGGCGCCGTCTTGAGCGCCGCCGCGGCCGCCTTCAGCGCCTCGTCGCGGGCGTTCAGCCACTGGCGCGCCGCTTCGCCGGTCAGCGCCTCGATACGCCGCACACCCGACGAGACCGCCGATTCGCTGATGATCTTGAGCAACGCGATGTCGCCGAGCGCGCGGACGTGCGTCCCGCCGCACAGCTCGACCGAATAGCTTTTGTCGTCGGCATGCCCCATCGACAGCACGCGAACCTCGTCGCCATATTTCTCGCCGAACAGCGCCAGCGCGCCCGCCGCGACAGCGTCGTCGGGAGTCATCAGCCGCGTCGTCACCGCTTCATTGCCGCGGATCTGCGCGTTCACTTCGGCCTCGACGTCCGCAATCTCCTCCGCGGTCAGCGCCTTGGGGTGCGAGAAGTCGAAACGGAAACGGTCCTCGGCGACGAGGCTGCCCTTCTGCGTCACATGCCCGCCCAGCCGGTTGCGCAGCGCGGCATGGAGCAGGTGCGTCGCGCTGTGGTTGGCGCGGATGCGGTCGCGACGCTCGGCGTCGACGACAAGCTGCACCGTATCGCCGACCTTCAGGCTCCCCGCTTCGAGCTTCGCCTGATGCGTGTGCAGACGGCCGAGCGGCTTGCCCGTGTCGCTCACCACAGCCTTCGCGCCTTCGAGCGTCGTGATCGTCCCCGCGTCGCCCATCTGGCCGCCGCTTTCGCCATAGAAGGGCGTCTGGTTGGTCAGCACGGTGACCGCGTCGCCCGCCTTCGCCTCGTCGACCGGCTTGCCGTCCTTGACCAACCCGATCACCGTCGCCTCGCCCGCGGTCGAGCTATAGCCGGTGAACTCGGTACTGCCGTTCGTTTCGGCAAGGTCGAACCAGATTTCGTCCGATGCCTTCTCGCCGCTGCCCTTCCACGCGGCGCGCGCTGCGGCTTTCTGCTGCGCCATCGCCGCGTCGAAACCGGCGCGATCGACCGCGATGTCGTTCGCGCGCAGCGCATCCTCGGTCAGGTCATAGGGGAAGCCGTAGGTGTCATAGAGCTTGAACGCCACCTCGCCGGGCAGCGTGTCGCCCTTGTCCATGCCGACGGTCGCTTCGTCGAGCAGGCGCAGCCCCTTGTCGAGGGTCTGGCGGAACTTGGTCTCCTCGCGCTCGAGTGTCTCGGCGATCAGCGGCTGCGCGCGGATCAGCTCGGGATAGGCGGCGCCCATCTCGGCGGTCAGCGACGGCAGCAGCCGGTGCATCAACGGGTCCTTGGCGCCGAGCAGATGCGCGTGGCGCATCGCACGGCGCATGATCCGGCGCAGCACATAGCCGCGCCCCTCATTCGACGGCAGCACGCCGTCGGCGACGAGGAAACTCGATGCGCGCAGGTGATCGGCGATCACGCGGTGGCTGGCCTGCGTCGCGCCCTCCGCAGGGACGCCGGTCAGGTCGACCGATGCCGCGATCAGCGCCTTGAAGGTGTCGGTGTCGTAATTGTCGTGGACGCCCTGCAGCACCGCCGCGATCCGTTCCAGTCCCATGCCGGTGTCGATGCTCGGCCGCGGCAGGTCGACGCGCTCGCCGCTCGGCAACTGCTCATATTGCATGAACACCAGGTTCCAGATCTCGACGAAGCGGTCGCCATCCTCTTCGGGGGATCCCGGCGGGCCGCCCCAGATATGGTCGCCATGGTCGTAGAAGATTTCGCTGCACGGCCCGCACGGCCCGGTGTCGCCCATCGACCAGAAATTGTCGCTCGTCGGGATGCGGATGATCCGGTCGTCGGGCAGGCCTGCAATCTTCTTCCACAGGTCGAAGGCCTCGTCGTCGGTGTGATAGACCGTCGCCGTCAGCTTTTCGGGCGCGAGGCCCCAGGTTTTGGTGATCAGCGTCCACGCGTGGTGGATCGCCTGCTCCTTGAAATAGTCTCCGAAGGAGAAATTCCCCAGCATTTCAAAGAAGGTGTGATGCCGCGCCGTATAGCCGACATTGTCGAGATCGTTGTGCTTGCCCCCCGCACGCACGCATTTCTGCGACGATGCAGCGGTGCTGTACGGGCGCTTTTCCAGCCCCGTGAAGACATTCTTGAACGGCACCATGCCCGCATTGACGAACATCAGCGTCGGGTCGTTGTACGGCACCAGCGGCGCCGAAGGCTCGATGTGATGCCCGGCTCCCCCGAAATAGTCGAGGAACGAGCGGCGAATGTCGTTGGTCGATGTCATGCGCGCGATCTAGTGCGACACGGCGCGTTTCTCAAGCATTACGCGCGAGCGATACGCCGCGCGTCAACGCGCGCACAGCCGGTCGAGTTCCGCGTCGCTGAGTCCCTGCTGGTCGGCAAGCGCCTGCGAGATAAATTGCACGTCATATTGGGCGACCCGATATTCGCCGTCGCGCACGCGGTGCAGCAAAATGCCGCCGCAGGTCCCGACAATGCCCGGATGGTCGTCGATCACCGAAAACAGCGCATAGGCGCCCGGATAGGCGGCGCCTTCGGGGTTGTTGAGCCATCCCCGCAACTGTGGCGTCAGCGTGCCATCCTCGCTTTCGCGATGCTGGATGACGCCTTTGCGCAGTTCGTCCCAATCGGCCTTCTTGATCTCGATCAGCGGATCCATCATCGCCATTCCGGCGGCGTCGCCCCGGTTGAGCCGGTCGAGGAAGCGCGTCGCAAAGACCGACGCACTGGCGGTCTCGGCGGCGCTTGCGGTCCAGTCGGCAGGCACCGGTTTGTAGGGATCGGTCGCGGGATCGAAGCAGAAAAAATTCTGCTTCAGGTTTTCGATGAGCATCACGTTGCGCGTCGTGTCGACCCGGCTGTCGAAATAGTGGCGGCCGAAACGCACCCCCTGCCGTCCGCAGCGTTGCTGCGCGATGACCTTCACCCGCTCCATCACGCCGGTGAAATCTCCCGAATCGAACGTTCCCACCACGGCGCTGTACCCGCGGCCGGGCACGGCATCGATCCGGACGCTCGGATCGGCCGGTGCCACCATCAGCAGCGCGATCGCCGTCATCATCATATTGCTTCAGCCCCCAACCAAAGGCCGCCGGACGGCGGCAGCGGGCCAATAGTGCGCAGCCCGATGCGCGGCGGCAAGCCGAATTTCATTGGGTACGCCCACCCACGGGTTCAAAAGGCGGTCGCGATCCCCTTGCCAAGGTAGCAGGGCAACTGCCCCAGCACATCGGCTTTCGGCACCCCGTCCTCGATCAGCTCGGGCGGCACTTCGGATGCATCGGTCCGCACGACGGTGAAGGCCGACCCCGGCGCCGACCGGTGCACGACGACATAGCCGCAATCCATCGTCCCGTCGGCCCGATCGCCACGAAAATCGAAAGCCGCATAGAGCCCCGGCGGCTGTCCGGCGGGATCGTGGTACCAGCTCAGGCGCAGGATACGGAGGGTCCCGTCGGCCCATAAAGCCTCGCGTTTCCGCAGGTTCATTTCCCACTCGATCCGCGGGTTCGCGGCCTGGAACGACAGCCGCAGCATTGCATAGGCCGACGCGAAATCGCGTCGCGCGAGCGCCATCGTATAGGCCGCCATCCGGCCCATCGCCTCGGCCTCGTCGGCCGCCGTCGGCGCGGCGTTGTTTGCGGTATTCGCCGTGGCGGGCGGATGGACGACGCGCTCGACCTCGGCGCCCAGCGGCGGAACCTCGGCCGCGGCCGGAGCCGCGAAGCCCAGCAGGCAGGCGAGGGCGGCCGCGCGCATGACGGGATCAAAAGACAAAATAGGCCCCACCCTTCGCACGTGCCGCCTGCCATGCGGGACGCGCGTGCATCGCCGCCACGAAGGCCGCCAGCCTGGGATAGCGCCCCGCGCCGCCCATCGCCGCGACCTCGGCGGGGAAGCTCAGCATGATGTCGGCGACCGACAGGCGATCGCCGATAAAATTGCCGGCATCGTTGAGCTCGCCGTCAAGGTAGCGGAAATGGGCATCGAGTTGCTCGTCGATCCGCGGCTTGACCGGCGCGGCGGCGTCGCCGAGGCGCCCGAGATAAAGGTTGAGAATGATCGGGGTCATCGCCGACCCTTCGGCAAAATGGATCAGTTCGAGGTGGCGGATGTGATCGTCGGTGCCGCGCGCGGGAACGAGCGCCTGACCGTCATGATGTTCGCACAGATATTCGGCGATCGCGCCCGATTCCTGGATCACGCGTCCGTGCCCAGCCGCCGCCATATCATCGACGACCTCGAGCAGCGGCGATTTCCCGAGCGGATGGATCGCCTTGAGTTCGGCGGGCGCCAGATTGGTCGCCGCGTCGCGCTGATAGTGGCGGATCGCATAGGGCGCGCCGATTTCCTCGAGCAGCCACAGGATGCGCTGCGAGCGGCTGTTGTTGAGGTGGTGGACGATCAGGTGCATGTCGCTCTCCTCTTAATCCCGCCACGGTCCGTTGCGGTCGATCAGCGCCGCGAGCTCGCGCACCAGCTTGGCGCCGAGGATCGCGGTGACGTCGCCGACGTCGCGGCCGGGGTGATGCTCGACGATGTCGGCGCCGACGATCGGCGCGGTCTGCTTGTGGAGGACCGCGAGCAGTTCGCGTACCGTCAATCCGCCGGGTTCGGGGTGTGCGACACCCGGCGCTGCCGACGGATCGATGCCGTCGAGGTCGATCGAGACATAGAGCGGGCCGCGCAGCACCGGCACCGCATCGGGCGTGAAGCCCGTCATCGGGACGATCTCGACCCCGAAACGCGCCGCCTGTTCGCGGCAATGGGCGTTGAGCGTCCGGATGCCGACCTGCACCAGCCGCGCCGCATGCCCCGCCTCGCAGATGCGCGCGAAGGGCGACGCATGGCTGCGCGGATTGCCGCCGAAATCGTCGTAAAGATCGGGATGCGCGTCGATATGGAGGATGTTGAGCGGCCCGAAGCAGGTCGCCGCCGCCGTGACGAGCGGAAAGGTCACCGCATGATCGCCGCCGAGCGCGAGTGGCACTTCGCCATTTTCGTACGTCATCACGACATGGCGCCGGATTGCGGCATCGTCGCGCGCGACATCCTCGGTCAGCGGCAGGTTGCCGTCGTCGGCGAAAGCGATGTCGGTCCCGAGTTCGGCGCCCAGCTCGCTCGCCCGATTGCCGCGGTCGCTCCATAGCTGCGTCCGGATCGCCGCCGGCCCCGCAGCAGCGCCGCGCTCGAAGCTGCTGTTGACGTCGGTGGGCAGGCCGAAGAGGCGGATCGCGGGCATCGCGTGCTTGTAGCCGCTCAAGGCCCCCGCGCAAGGATCAACGGCAGGCGGGCTGGTCCGCGAGAGGGCGCAGACCCAAGGGGCAAGGAGCCCGCCGCCGTTGCCCGGCCGGTCGCGCGAGCGCGAACCGGCCGGATCACGTCAGATATCGTCGCCGTCGTCGGGACCCGCCATCATCTCCTCGGCCACCGCGTCGGTACGGCCGCGGATCGCGGCTTCGAGCCGTTCGCGCAGTTCGGGATTTTCGGTCAGGAAATTCTTGGCATTTTCGCGGCCCTGTCCGATGCGGATCGAGTCATAGCTGAACCACGCGCCGGCTTTCTCGACGAGGCCGGCCTTGACGCCGATGTCGAGGATTTCGCCGATCTTCGAGATGCCCTGGCCGTACATGATGTCGAATTCGACCTGCTTGAACGGCGGCGCGACCTTGTTCTTGACGACCTTCACGCGCGTCGTGTTGCCGACGATCTCGTCGCCATTCTTGATCTGCCCGGTGCGGCGGATGTCGAGGCGCACCGACGCGTAGAATTTGAGCGCGTTGCCGCCCGTCGTGGTCTCGGGATTGCCGTACATCACGCCGATCTTCATGCGCAGCTGGTTGATGAAGATCACCATGCAGCGCGAGCGGCTGATCGAACCGGTGAGCTTGCGCAGCGACTGCGACATCAAACGCGCCTGGAGCCCGACGTGGCTGTCGCCCATCTCACCCTCGATTTCGGCGCGCGGAACGAGCGCGGCGACCGAGTCGACCACCAGCACGTCGATCGCGTTCGAACGCACCAGCGTGTCGACGATCTCGAGCGCCTGCTCGCCCGTATCGGGCTGCGACACGATCAGTTCGTCGATGTTCACCCCGAGCTTGCGCGCATAGACCGGGTCGAGCGCATGTTCGGCATCGACGAAGGCGACGGTGCCGCCAGTCTTCTGCGCCTCGGCCAGCGTGTGCAGCGCGAGCGTCGTCTTGCCCGAGCTTTCGGGACCATAGATTTCGATGACGCGGCCGCGCGGCAGGCCGCCGACGCCCAGCGCGATGTCGAGCCCGAGCGAACCCGTCGAGATCGCCTCGACCTGCATCGCTTCCTTCGATCCGAGCTTCATCACCGAGCCCTTGCCGAAGGCGCGGTCGATCTGCGCCAATGCGGCGTCGAGCGCCTTCTGCCTGTCCGTGCTGTTCACTGATTTCCCCGATTCGACGAGTGACAATTGTCCGGCCATTTGCCGTCCCTTTCCTGCTCTAGAGCGAAGGCAGAAGCATCGCAACGCCGCACCTGTGTACGACATTTGTTCTACAGGAACAAGAGGGGAACGAAATTTGTTCCCCTACCACCCGAAACCCGGTTATCCGGCGAAAAATTCGTTGAGCACCGTCTCGATCTCGCTCAGCCGGAACGGCTTCGACACCAGCTTGCGATGCGCATGCGCCGGCGGGATCACATCGCCGCCGCCCGATGTGAAGGCGAAGGGAATGTCCTGCGCGGCGAGCGCGTCGGCGACCGGCCAGCCTTTCGCCTCGCCGAGGTTGATGTCGATCAGCGCCGCCGCGATCGGCTCGGCATCGAGCACCGCGAGCGCATCGGCGACGCTCGCGGCCTGCGCGGGCTCGGGAAAGCCCAGCGCGTCGAACATGTCGACCAGCATCATCGCGATCAGCACGTCGTCCTCGACGAGCAGGATACGGCGCGCGTCAGCCATGCGCCGCTCGCTGCGCCGCGGCGTCGAGCGCCGCCGAGGTCGCTTCGGTCAGTTGTGCGACCGAGAAGGGTTTGGGAAGAAAGGACACATCGGCAATATCGATCGACTGGCGCAATTGTTCCTCGGCATAGCCCGACATGAACAATACGGGCAGCGTCGGCTGCTTCGCGCGAAGCGCGCGCACCATCGTCGGCCCGTCCATCGTCGGCATCATCACGTCGCTGATGATCAGGTCGACCTTATCCATCGCGGCAAAACGTTCGAGCCCCTCCTCGCCCTGCGACGCGGTCACCACCGTATAGCCCGCGCGCGCCAGCGCCCGTTCGGCGACCGCGCGCACCATGTCCTCGTCCTCGACGAGCAGCACCGTACCCGTTCCCCACTGGCTCTTCTTCGGTTTCACCGGCGGCGGCGGTGCGACGCTCGCCCCGCTCTCGGCGCGGTGGACGGGCAGATAGATGGTGAAGCTGGCCCCCTCGCCCGGCTTGCTGTCGGCGAAGATGAATCCCGCCGACTGCTTGATGATTCCATAGACGGTCGACAGCCCGAGCCCGGTGCCCTTGCCGACGTCCTTGGTCGTGAAAAAGGGTTCGAAAATCTTGGGGAGCACATCGGCGGGAATCCCCCCACCGGTATCGCTGACCTTCAGGGCGCTGTAGTCGGCGGGCGGCATGATCTCGCTGCCCATCGCGCGGACGTCGGCGGAGCTCACCGGATAGGTTTCCATCGTCAGCGTGCCGCCGCCCGGCATCGCATCGCGCGCGTTGACCGCGAGGTTGATGATCACCTGTTCGAGCTGCCCCGGATCGGCGCGCACCGCCCCCAGCCCGCGCCCGTGGCGCACCGACAGCTGCACCGTCTCGCCGATCAGCCGCTTGAGCAGGTGTGACACTTCCGAAATCACGTCGGGCAGTTGCAGGATCTGCGGCCGCAGCGTCTGCTGGCGCGAGAAGGCGAGCAGTTGCCGCGTCAGGCTCGCGGCCCGATTGGCGTTGCTGCGGATCTGCTGGATATCGTCATAATCGCTGTCGCCCGGCGTGTGGCGCATCAGCATCAGGTCGCAGCTGCCGAGCACCGCGGTCAATATATTGTTGAAATCATGCGCGACACCGCCGGCGAGCTGACCCACCGCCTGCATCTTCGACGCCTGCGCGACCTGGCGCTTGAGCCGCGATTCCTCGCTCGAATCCTTGAGGCTGAGCAGCACCGCCGCCTCGCCCAGCCCGCGCACCCCGACGATGCGCATCGACACGGGCTCGTCGCCCTGTGCCGCGAGCCGGATCGACAGGTCGCCGCCGACCTGCTGCCCGCTGCTGTGGCGGCGGACCATGTCGGCGAGCGGCCCCTTGTCCTCGCGCACGACTATGTCGCCCGGATAGCGCGGCATCTTCCCCTCGGACAATCCGGCGGCGCGGACGAAGGCGCGGTTCATGTAAAGGAAACGCCCGTCGCGATCGACCATCGCCAGCCCGAAGGGCAGCAGCGACAGCAGGGTCTCGACATAGGTCTGCGCGGTGCCGCGGTCGGTGACGCCGATCTCCTCGTCGAGCAGCGCGAGCAGCACCGGGCCGTTGGAGTCGGCGGGGACGAGCGGGATCTGGATCAATCGCACCGGGGCGGCGCGGTCGCCCTCGCGCCCGAAATAGAGCGTACCGGCATCGTCAAGGCGAAGCAGCGGCGCGACGTCGCGTCCGGCATAATGCGCCTGGTCGCCCTCGCCGAGCGCGCGGAGCAGAAAGGCCTGGTTCGCGACGCGCAGCCGGCCTTCGCTGTTGACCAGCGCCGCCATGATCCCCGCCTGCCCCAGCGTGCGTCCGGCGGGTCCGTCGAGGTGGCGGCTGATCTCGGTTACGAGGTCGAGGCGTTCGAAGGCCGAAAAACGCCAGACGAGATAATCTTCGGCGTGCCCCGCGCGCAGCACCTGCGCGCGCAGGCGGAGGGCGCCGATCGCCAGTTCTTCGACCTGCCCCTCGCCATCGCGCCAGGCGGCGCGGCCGGCGTTCTTGAGCAGTTCGGCGCCGCGCCCTTCGAGCGGCAGCCCGGGCGGGGTGGCGAACCCGCCCATCCACGTCGCGAACAGATCGTTCGCGCAGACCAGCCGGCCGGCGCGATCGGTGATCGCGATCGCGACGTCGTCATGATCGACTGCCAGGCGCAGCATCGTCCAGTCGGGCAGCGCCGTCTCGCCGCCCGCCACCGCGGGAAACAGCCGGCGCAACAGGATCGCGGCGCCGGCGGCGACCGCCAGCCCCGCGACGAAGCCGGCGGCGACCACCATGTCGCGAGTCGCCCAGAACAGCAGCCCGACCGACAGCAGCGCGAGCCCGCCGAGCAGCGCGGCGTCGAAGCGCGACAGCCCGCCGGGCAGCAAGGCCGCCGCGCCGGGGCCCACCCCCCTGCCGATGTCGGGATCAGCGGAAGGCAGGCTCGTCACGGTCAATTCACCCTATCCCCTTGTTGCGTCACCAGATGCGGACGCGGTTCGTCGGCGCCAGATACAGCTTCTGGCCCTCCTTGATCTGATAGGCTTTGTACCATGGGTCAAGGTTGCGAACGACCCAGGCCCGCTGGGTCGAGGGCGAATGCGGATCGGTCGTGATGCGCTGCGACAGATTCTGCTCGCGATAGTTGCGCCGCCACACCTGCGCCCAGCCGAGGAAGAAGCGCTGATCGCCGGTCAAACCGTCGATCACGGGAGCCTCCTTGCCGTTCAGCGAAGCCTTGTACGCGTCATAGGCGATGGTCAGGCCCGCAAGATCGCCGATATTCTCGCCCAGCGTGAACTTGCCGTCGAGATGCTCGCCGGGCAGGACCTCATAGGCGCCATACTGGTCGATCAGCGCCTGCCCGGCCGCCTCGAACGCCTTGACGTCCTCGGGCGTCCACCAGTCGGCGAGCTTGCCCGTCTCGTCATATTTCGCGCCCTGATCGTCGAAATGATGGCTGACTTCGTGCCCGATCACCGCGCCGATACCGCCATAGTTGATCGCCGGGTCGGCGTGCGGGTCGAAAAAGGGCGGCTGCAGGATCGCGGCCGGGAAAACGATCTCGTTCATGACGGGGTTGGCATAGGCGTTGATCGTCATCGGCGTCATGAACCATTCCCAGCGGCGGATCGGACCGCCCAGATGGCCGATATTGTCGTCGTGCGCGAACTGGTTGGCGCGCAGCGCATTGCCGAACAGATCGTCGGTGCGGATCACCAGCTTGCTATAATCCTTCCACTGGTCGGGGTAGCCAATCTTCGTGGTGAAATTGGCGAGCTTCTGGCGCGCCTTGACCTTCGTCGCGGGCTGCATCCAGGCCAGACCGTCGATCCGGCGCCCCATCGCGGCGACGACATTGCGAACAAGCTCGTCCATCACCGCCTTGGTTTCGGGCGGATAATATTTCGCGACATAATCCTTGCCGACCGCGTCGCCCAATGTGTCGGCGGTGAAATCGACCGCACGCTTCCAGCGTTCCTCGCGCTCCGGAGTCCCCGAAAGCACCCCTTCATAGAAAGAGAAGGTTTCATTGGCGATCGCGTCGGGCAGGACGTTCGAGAAGCTGTCGAGGCTGCGCACGATCAGCAGGTCGCGAATGACCTCGATCGGCGCGTCGGCGATCAATTTCGCTTCGCCGGTGAAAGCGCTGGGCTGGGCGACGAGGATCGCATCCTCCTTGACGCCAATGCCGCGAATGAAGGTCGTCCAGTCGAATCCCGGCGCCGCCTGCGTCAGCTCGGCAATGGTCAGCTTGTTGTAGGCCTTGGTCGCATCGCTGCTGTCGTTCTTGTCCCAATGGACGGTCGCGATCGCCTTTTCGAAGTCATAGATCGCCTGCGCGCGCGCCGCGGCATTGCTCTCGCCCGCCAGCGTCAGGACATTTTCGAGATGCTTGAGGTAGGCGGCCTGCGTCGTCGCATTACGCTCGCCATCCTTCAGGTAGAAATCGCGATCGGGCATGCCGATGCCGCCTTGCCCCATCTGATAGATATAGACATCGGGGTTCTTGTCGTCCTGATTGACATAGCCGCCGAAGAAATGCGGAATCCCGCTGCGGTCGGCGGTGGCCAGCAATGTCGCGAGGCCCGCCTTGTCGACCGCCTTGACCTGCTTCAACCAGGGCTGGATCGGTTTCAGACCGAGCTTTTCGATGCGCGCGCTATCGAGATAGGAGCTGTACGCGCGACCAATGATGCTCTTCTTGTCGCTCTTCGCGGCATCGAGGATGTCGCGCGTGCGCTGCTGCGACAGGTCGCCGAGCGCCGTGAACATGCCGTAGTTCGACTTGTCGGCCGGGATCGGCGTGTTCTTCGCCCAGCTGCCGTTGGCGAAGGCATAGAAATCGTCGCCCGGCTGAACGCTCGTCTCCATGCCCTTCATGTCGAAACCGAAATCGCCGATTTCGGGCTTGGCAACGGCGGCGGCGGGTGCAGCTTCGGTTGTCACCGCCTTGTCCTTGGCGACGGCCGGAACGGCGGCGATGAGCATGGCGCCAAGCGCCGCGGTCGCCAGCAGGCGATGATGTTGTGTCAGACGGATCATGATATTCCCCGGTAATCGAACGGAACGAACCCGTCGCCCATGCGGCGGGTCGTGCGATGGGGAGGGCTATAACCGCCCGTGGTGGAGCCCTTCAACCGGCGCCCGTGTCGCTCGTCGATGCCTCAAGTCGTTGGTCGCGCGCGCGGTGCAGTTTGCGGCGCCAGCGCAGCCGGATCCAGTTGTCCCAGAAGATCGACGCAAGGATATAGCCGACAACCGAGGAGACCACCGATATGACGAACAGCCCCGCGAGGCCGCCGAGCAGCGTCGACCCCGCATTGGCGGTGAACCAGTGCCACCATTCGAGGAGCGACGCGCCTTCGTCGTAGAGGATATAGAGGTTCGACACATTGGTGTGCAGGCCGAACAGCGTGCTCCCCAGCCACACCGACGCGGCGAGGATCAGCGGCGTCGTGACCGGGTTCGACAGGAAGGTCATCGCCGCCCCGATCGGGATGTTCGCGCGAAAGGGCAAGGCGAGCAGCGCGACGCCCAATATCTGGACCCCGGGGATCAGGAAAAAGATGCCGACGAACAGCCCGAGCGCAGTTCCGCGCCGTACCGAGGTGCGCGTGAAGCGCCACAAATGGCTGTGCGCGACGCGATGCGCGAAAGGCTTGATGAACCGGCTTTCCAGCAGCTCCTCGCGCGTCGGCGAGTTGCGACGGATCCAGTTCATCACCATCGCCTTGTCGCGCGGCTTCTTGCCCCGATCGCTCATCCGCGATCCTTCATCAACCGCTGCTTGTCGCGCTTCCAGTCGCGCTCCTTGATCGACTCGCGCTTGTCGTGCGCCTTCTTGCCCCTGGCGAGCGCGAGCTCGACCTTCGCGCGGCCGCGGCTGTTGAAATAGACGGTGAGCGGGACCAGCGTCATCCCCTGCCGCGCGACACCGGCGTGCAGCTTGTTGATCTCGCGCCAGTTGAGCAGCAGCTTGCGCGGGCGCTTGGGTTCATGGTTGAAACGGTTGCCGTGGCTGAATTCGGGGATGTTGGCGTTGATCAGCCAGACCTCGCCGCCGGTCACCTCCGCATAGCTTTCGGCGATCGTTCCCTCTCCGAAGCGCAGCGACTTCACCTCGGTGCCCTGGAGCGCGATTCCCGCCTCGAACACCTGTTCGATGGCATAGTCGTAGCGCGCGCGCCGGTTCTCGGCGACGACCTTTTTCTTGTCGAATTCGGCGGCGGACTGCGGACGGGCCATTATGAAACCTAGATTACTCCGGCCGCGGACAGCGCGGCGTCGACGGCCGCGCGCGATGCCTCGGACGCCGGAATGATAGGTAGGCGCACTTCGGGCGAAAACCAGTCATGAACTCGCGACAGCGCATATTTCACCGGTGCGGGCGACGCGTCGGAGAACATCGCCTGGTGCAGCGCAAAGAGGCGGTCGTGCAGGCTCCGCGCGCGCGTCCACTCATCCGCGGCGCAGGCGGCGGCGAAATCGGCACACAGCCGCGGCGCGACATTCGCGGTGACCGAGATGCAGCCGGCACCGCCCATCACCGCGTGCGGGAGCCACAGATCGTCATTGCCGCTGAGCTGGCAGAAATCCGTTCCGGCACCGGCGCGATGCACGGTCACGCGCGCCAGATCGCCGCTCGCATCCTTGATCGCGACGACCGTCGGCATTTCGGCAAGCCGGCACATCGTCTCGGCGCTGATGTCGGCGACGGTGCGGCCGGGAACATTGTAGACCACGATGGGCAGGTCGCACGCGTCGGCGAGCGCGGCAAAATGGGCGAGCATGCCCGCCTGCGTCGGCTTGTTGTAATAAGGCGCGACCACCAGCGCGGCGGCTGCGCCGGCCGCCTGGGCATGGCGCATATGGCGGATCGCGGTGGCGGTATCGTTCGATCCGCAACCCGCGATCACCGGCACGCGCCCCGCCGCCGCCTCGAGGCAGGTGTCGATGACCTGATAATGTTCGTCGAAGCCGAGCGTCGGGCTCTCACCGGTCGTGCCGCACGGGACGAGCGCGCTCGTGCCCTCTTTGATCTGCCAGTCCACAAGGCGTGCGAATGCCGGGGCGTCGAACGCACCGTCGCGAAATGGCGTCACCAAGGCGGGAATCGACCCCGAAAACATGCTCCGCTCCTTTACAAAGACCGTGCCGCAATCGATACGAATGGACGGCGCGCCGCCTAATGGACGCCTATTCAGCGCCCCGCAAGGAGTTTGGCACTAACATGTCCGGCATGATTTCGTTGCCCCGCATTTCCCGCCTGGCGCTCGCCGCCGCCCTCCTCTTCCCCACCCTTGCCCATGCGAGCGAGCTGACTCCGGAGCAAATGGCGTGGTATCGCGCGCAGATGGGGCTCGCCTCGGCATCGGCGTCGCCGCCGACGAGCAGCAATTCGGTCGGCGATGCGGTGCTCGAATGGCGCCGCCTGACCGCGAACAGCGGCGCCTCGTTCGACCAGCTCTCGCGCTTCCTGATGTCGAACCCCGGCTGGCCCGACGCCGACAAGATGCGGTCCCGCGCCGAAAAGGCGATCTCGCTCGACAGCTATGACCCCGCGCGCACGCTCGCCTATTTCAAGGCCTATCCGCCGCAAACCGCGAGCGGCCACCTCCGCCACGCGCTCGCGCTCAACGCGAGCGGACGCCGTGACGAAGCCAATGCGGCGCTCCGCCGCGCCTGGACCGGCGGGGCGCTCGACGATTTCGAGACGAGCCGCGCGCTCTCGATGTTTCCGGGGGCGCTCAGCCCTGCCGATCACGATGCGCGCATGGATCGCCTCCTGTGGTCGAATGCGACCGGCGCCGCATCGCGCCAGCTCGCCTATACCTCGCCCGACAAGCGCGCGATCTTCGCCGCGCGGCTCGCGATGCGCAGCAGCGCCGTCGACGCCGCCCTGCAGGCTTCGGCGGTCGAGGCCGCCAACCCCGGGCTCACCCGCACCGATGCGGGCTATATCACCGACAAGGCGACCTGGCTGCGCAAGTCGGGCCGTGTCGGCGAGGCGCGCGCGCTGCTCTCTGCACCGCGCTCGCTCGCCAAAGCGCCGACCGACGCCGAGGAATGGCTCGAAACCCTTCTCACCAACGCGCGGCAAGCCGATGCCGGCGGCGACAAGGTCGCGGCCTATAATATCGCCAGGCAACTCGACGACGCGCTGCCGCCGGGCACGGTGGTGCGCGAAACCCCGCTCGGGGTGCGCGACGATTATACGTCGCTCGCGTGGCTCGCGGGACAGCTTGCCTTCAAGGATCTCCGCCGCCCCGGCGAGGCGGTCCGCCTGTTCCGCACCTATGGCGAGGCGGCACGCTCGGCGCAGACGCGCACCAAAGGCTTCTACTGGGCGGGCCGTGCCGCGCTCGCGGCGGGCGACCGCGCGACCGCCGACGCGCATTTCCTCGACGCCGCCCAGCATTATGACCAGTTCTACGGCCAGCTTTCGCTCGAACGGCTCGGCCGTGCGCAGCCCAAGCCGATCCCCGAACCCCGCATCCAGGTCGGCGCCACCGAACGTACCAGCTTCAACGACGACCGCCTCGTCCGCGCGGCGCGGGCGCTCGGCGAGATCGGCGCCTGGCGCGAACAGTCGCTTTTCCTGCGCGCGATCGCGCAAAAGGCGACCTCGCCCGGCGACCATGTGCTCGCGGGACAGCTCGCATCGCAAATCGGCCGCCCCGACCTTGGCGTGATGATCGGGCGCAGCGCACAGGCGAACAGCCTCGACGCGGTCGAAGTGTCGGGTTTCCCGACCGTCCGCGTTCCCGCGGGACACGAGGGCAACTGGACCTTCATCCACGCGATCACCCGGCAGGAAAGCCAGTTCGACCGCGCCGCGGTCAGCCATGCCGGCGCGCGCGGCATGATGCAGCTGATGCCGGGCACCGCGCGCGAGGTCGCCGGTAAGCTCGGGCTCGGTTACGACGCGGGGTCGCTCACCACCGATACCAACTACAACATGACGCTGGGCTCGACCTATTTCCAGCAAATGCTCCGCTATTTCGGCGGCAGCTATCCGCTCGCGGTCGCGGCGTACAACGCGGGCCCTGGCAATGTGAACAAATGGCTGCGCGCCAACGGCGACCCGCGCTCGGGCACGATCGAGATGGTCGACTGGATCGAGGCGATTCCGATCTTCGAGACGCGCAACTATGTCCAGCGCGTGCTCGAAAACGCCGTCGTCTACGACACGCTGCGCGACGGCAATGCGTCGATGCCGCAGGCGCCGCTGAGCTTCTATCTCGGCAAGCGCACCCCCGGCTGACGACCATGCAAGGGGGCAAGACGAATATCATCAGCCCGGCGGGCTTCGCCGCGCTGCGCGCCGAATATCAGGCACTGCTCGGCGACGAGCGGCCCAAGCTGGTCGAGGTGATCAGCTGGGCCGCGGGCAATGGCGACCGCAGCGAGAATGGCGACTATATCTATGGCCGCAAGCGGCTGCGCGAGATCGACCGGCGTCTCGGCTTCCTCGCGCGCCGCATGAAGGCAGCGCGCGTCGTCGACCCGTCCGAACAACCCGACAAGAGCCGCATCTGGTTCGGCGCCACCGTCGAACTGGCCGACGACGATGATGCCCGGCGCACCGTCACGCTGGTTGGCGACGACGAGGCCGAGGCGGGGGACGGGCGCATCGGCTGGAACAGCCCCCTCGCCCGCGCGCTGCGCGGCGCCGCGGTGGGCGACCTGCGCACCGTGCAGCTTCCCGCCGGTCCCAAGGAGTGGGAGGTGATGACGATCAGCTACCCCTGATCGTCACTCGCCGATCCCGGCGATCAGCTCGCGCTGGTCCGCACGCAGTTCGGGAAGGTCGCGCGCGAGCTTCGCCCAATGCGCGGCTTCCCCCGCGTCGGCGGGAATCCCGCTCCCTTTCGCATAGGCATAGGCGAGGATCGCCCGCGAGCCCGCGAAACCCGCGCGCGCGCCCACGGCGCAATCCTCGATCGCATCGCGGAGCATCCGGTCGGTGAAATCGGCCTCGCACAGCCAGTGATTGCCTTCGGGATTGCCCGCGTCGGCAAGCGCCCGCAGCCGCGCCACATTCGCCGCCCGGCTGTCCGAAAAGGCGGTCAGCGCAAAGATCGCGGCCGGGTGTCCCTTCGCGGCCGCTTCGGCATAGAGTGCCTGCGCGCGCGCATAGTCGGGCGCGCCGAACGTCCCGGCCGACAGATGATAGGCGAGATGCGTCTTAGCCTTGGCAAAACCGGCGCCGGACGCCGCTTCGTACAGGTCGCGCGCGCGGTTCCGCTCATCCGCGGAGGGCCCGGCGCCGGACAGCAGAAGGTAGGCGAGCTCGGTCTGGCCCGCGGCAAAGCCCTGCCCCGCCGACTGCTCAAGATAGGCGCGCGCACGCGCCGCGTCCTTCCGCACGCCGACCCCGAGCGAGAACATATAGCCCGCCAGCTGCTGCGCGAGCGGATACCCCGCGTCGGCCAGCCCGACAAGCTCGGCCGCCGGATGGCGCGTCAGCACGTCGGCCAGCAGCAGCGGCTCGTCCTCGACCGCCAGCCGGTCGGGCGAAATGTCGGCCAGCGGGTCGGCGGCGGCGCCGCGCGTCGCGCCCGCCGCGACCGCAGGAACGGCAGACATCGCTGGCGGGGCCGCTGCAACGGACGGCAGGTCGGCGGGCGCCACCAGATAATAGTCGTCGAACCAGCTGCCATAATGGAAGGGCTGCTGGGGGCCGTGATCCATGCCGAAGGTGCGCTTGTACACGTCGCGCGAGACGACCTTGAAATAATCGGCGATTTCGAGGCCGGGGACCGCGAGTTCCTTGACTACCGCGGCCGCAAAGGGGCTCACCGGCGACCCTGCGGGCGCATAGTCGAGCGCGGGGCGTCCCTTCGCGGTCGAATAGAAGACCGCCCCCTGTCCGATGTCGAGCAGCCCGAGCGGCGCCGAACCCGCTTCCCCCGCCGCAGCATCGACATCCTCGATGCGCACCACCGGATCGGCGGTGCGGCAGGCATCGACGAACAACAGGGTGAAGGCGCCGGGCGGTACGACGCGCTTCACCAGCGCCTCGATCGACAGATAGCGTCGTTCGACGTCGGCGCGGCGCGTCGCGGGCGGCGCGTCCATCGGGACCAGCCAGTTGCGACCGCCATATTCGAATCCATGCCCGGCATAGTAGAGGATGACCGATTTCGCGCCCTTCGCCTCGGCGGCGAAACCCGCCAGCGCCGCATCGAGCCCCTCCCTGTCGGCGTTGCGGACGATCCGCGGCACGATGCCGGCCCGCGCGAACGCGCCGCAGACCTGGTCGATATCGTTGCCGGCGTTCTTCAGCGAGGGCCATTCCCAGTCGTTATAGTCGCTGTTGCCGATGAGCAGCGCGACGCGCTCGCCCGTCAGCGGCGCGGTGCCGCAGGCCGGCTCCTGCGCGGCGGCGTCCGGCGCGATCGCGCCCAGTCCCAGCCACAGCGCCGCCATCGCGCCCATCCATCGCGTCCGTTTCATGCCGCCCATCCCTTCCCCCGCGCGAAACGCCGTCCGACCGATGGACGCCTGTCCCCGATTCGCCCCCTGCACGGCCATCGACCGGTGATCGCACAGGCAGGCTAGGCGCGCGTCCCGGTCCGCGAAAGCCCGAAAAACATCGGTGACGCACCCGCGCCGGGCGCGCGTCGGGCGCCGCGCCATCGATCTGCGATGCAAAAAGAGGAAAGCCCGATCATCGGCGGGCCAGTCGCCCCAACGGGCACGGCCGCACCCGACGCGCGCGCCGCGCTTGCCGGAGGCGATCGGACGTTCGCGTCAGGGCTCGAGCAGCACCGGCACGATCCAGATCGCCGACAGCACGACGATCACCGCGATCAGCGAAAAGGCCAGAACATAACGGACATTGTGCCCCTTGACCCCGCTGCTTGCCTCGGTTTCGGTCACCTCGACATGGTCATCGACGACTTTCATGGTTCGTCTCCCTTTCTGGTCCGCCTAATACGCGGAACGGCCGGGCGCGGTTCCGCGCCTGCGATGGGGAGAGAATGCCAGAGGGTCTGTAAGCCGGGTTCTGTCCACCCCTTTTGACGGGGGATGGGCGATCATTCCTCTAGGCGGCCGGTTGCCCGGACGCTCAAGCAGTCAACCCGGACGGCGGGACCGGAACCAGTCCTGGATTGCTCCGTGCCATCCCTATTCGACCTTGCTCCCGGTGGGGTTTGCCGTGCCGCGTCCGTTACCGTCCGCGCGGTGCGCTCTTACCGCACCCTTTCACCTTTCGCCGGACCGAGGCCCTTGGCGGTCTGCTCTCTGTGGCACTTTCCCTGACTCCGGCTTCCCGGAGCCGCCGGACGTTATCCGGCACCGTGGTTTCCGTGGAGCCCGGACTTTCCTCCCCCGCTTGCGCGGCGGCGATCGCCCGACCCTCTGGCGGACACATCATAGCGCGGTCCGCCAGCCTTTGCGAGCGTTTGCGAAGACAGCGGCTTCGGGGTGAAGCTGACGTTGACGTGTGACCAATCCCGTACTGATTGATGCGGATCAATGCAGTGCGGATTCATGCGGGGCAGCTTGGCCGCAGGAGGATCGTCATGGTGAGCGAGCGAAAACCGGATTCTTACAGTCTGCCGTCGATAACTCTCCACTGGCTTATGCTGCTGGTCATCACAGCGGTGTATGCGGCAATCGAGCTGAGGGAGTTCTGGCCCAAAGGCAGTGTACCACGCGACACGCTCAAGAATTGGCACTTCATGCTGGGATTGTCCGTCTTCGGGCTTGTCTGGCTCAGGGTCGCGGCGCGGCTCATATGGCCGGCACCAGCGCCCCTGGACGGGCCGGGCTGGCAGAAGCTGACCGCAAACGTCACTCACGTTGCTCTTTATCTTCTTATGATCGGAATGCCGATTGCCGGCTGGCTCATCCTCAGCGCCGAGGGGAAACCCATTCCCTTCTTCGGTTTCGAGCTCCCGCCGCTCACCGGTCCGAACGAGGCACTGGCGGAAGAGATCGAAGACCTTCATGGCCTCGGCGGCACGATCGGATATTGGCTGATCGGCTTCCACGCCGCGGCATCGCTGTTTCATCACTATGTTCTGAAAGACAAGCTCCTCTTGCGGATGCGCCATGCTCGAACTTGAACGTCCGGAAACGGTCGGATACCGCCTCATGAACATTGTACGCTGCGGCCGCAAAGATCGCGGCGTTGAATGACTTCTCTTTGCTCCGCGAGCCTTGCGACCGCTGCGCGAATTTTGTTCAACGCCATCTTGGTGGGCATGCCCGCAACCGATCATTTTCAGACCTTCGCTACCCCGGACTGAAATCCGGAACACATTCCGTCGGCGTTGCGAGAATGCCCGCCGGATCCAATCCGGAGTCACGACGAAAGCAAGGCTGATCTCCACCCTGCACCGGCCGACCGCCACCTAGATCAGGAACATCATCGTCGCGGTGAAGAAGATCAGGAAGCTCTGCACGAAGAGCCGGAGGTCGGACCCGTGAAAGATCGTCACCGGCTCGCGATGCTGGGCGATCGCGTGGCGCAGCGCGCCTTCCCAGTCCGCCGGCGCGTTCAGCCGCGCGATCGCCACCTGCCGCGCGCCATGGGCGCGGACGCGGTCGCGGATGTCGATGCGGATTTCTGGGTCGAAGGCGTCCATGCCCCGCAGGCTAGGACGCGCTTAACGAGTCGATAAGGTTAAAAATGCGTTAACGCGCACGCGTCCCGCCGCGGGACGCCGCGCGGCGCAGGGGTTAACGCGGCGCCGGACGGACGCGGACACTGCGCCTGTCGGCCAGCCCGCGCTGGAACGACCGGCACGCCTGCGGCTTCATCCGCGGACCGAGGCACAGGCGCACTTCGGTCAGCCAGCCCTGTTTGTCCGCCGCCACCGCCAGCATGTCGGGGCGCAGCGTCGGGTTCGCCGTGACGAAGGCGCGGCGGACCGCCCCCGCAGTCTGCGGCTTCGCCGCCAATGCCCGCATGTCGGGAAAGCGCACGCTCCCGAACATGATCGCCGCGGCGCGGAAATAGGCGTCGGGATGGGGACTCATGCAGGTGCCGTGCTTGGCCCATTCGTGCTGGAGCAGCTGCGCCGAGGGGGTCATGCACATGTTGCGGCGGAGCACCGGCTGCGGCACGATCTTCGCCGGGCGGCACCATTGCGGATAGCCGGGCGTCGCCGCCTCGGGCCACAGCCCGTGCAGTACCCAGCCGAAGCGGCCGTTCTCACCCGAACATTGGAAACGGTCGCGCGCGTCCCTGACATTACGCACCCCTGCGCAATGCTGCGGCGACCAGCTCATGCTGAGCAGATAGCCCGCGATCGGCGGATCGCGCACGGGTTCGCCGCGGCGCGGCTGTTCGAGCCGCGGGACGGGCACGCGATCGGGGGCGGTGCAGGACGGCGCCTGCGCAAGCGCGATGGTGGGCGTCAGCGCCAGCAGCGCCGCCGCGACGACCTCAGGCCAGCGCAAAATCGAGCCCGATGTCGGCCGCCGGCGCCGACTGGGTCAGCCGCCCGACCGAGACATAGGTGACGCCGGTCGCGCCGATCGCACCGATCGTGTCGAGCCGCACCCCGCCCGATGCCTCAACCGGGACGCGGCCCGCGACGATCGCGACCGATTCGCGCAGCTGATCGAGGCCCATATTGTCGAGCAGCAGGTGCGTCGCGCCCGCGCTGAGCGCGGGTTCGACCTGGTCGACGCGGTCGACCTCGACGATGATGTTCGCGATCCCCGCTGCGACCGCGCGGCGCACCGCTTCCTCGACCGATCCGGCGACCGCGACATGATTGTCCTTGATCATCGCCGCGTCCCACAGGCCCATGCGGTGGTTGGTCGCTCCGCCCATGCGCGTCGCATATTTTTCGAGCACGCGCAGGCCCGGGATCGTCTTGCGGGTGTCGAGCAACGTCGCCTTGCCGCCGAGCGCGTCGACATATTCGCGCGTCAGCGTCGCGATGCCCGACAGGTGCTGCACCGTGTTGAGCGCCGAGCGCTCGGCGGTGAGCATCGCGCGGGCATTGCCCGACAGCCGCATCAGATCGGTACCCGCGGACACCTGCGCGCCCTCTTCGACCAGGATTTCGATGGTCATGGCAGGATCGAGCGCGCGAAAGAAGGCTTCGGCGATCGGAAGGCCCGCGACGGTGATCGCGTCGCGGCTGTCCATCACCCCCTCGAACCGCGCGTCGGCAGGGATCACCGCCAGCGAGGTGACGTCGCCACCTTCGCCCAGATCTTCGACAAAAGTAGCGCGGACGAAGGCGTCGAGATCGAAGCCGGGGAGCGAGAAATCGGTCATGCCGCCCGCGATAGACGCCCCTTCGCGCAAATCAACTTGACGTTTACGTCAACTGGCGCTGACATGCACGTTCCGTGGCAACTTAGATAACATCCGGAGAGGTCCATGCTGTCCCCCATTTGCGCGATGCTCGGCATCGAATTCCCGCTCCTTGCCTTCTCGCACTGCCGCGACGTCGTCGTCGCAGTGTCGAAGGCCGGCGGCATGGGCGTCTTCGGCGCCGCCTCGCTTCCGCCCGAACGGCTCGAGGAAGAGCTGGCATGGATCGACGACCATATCGGCGGGCGTCCCTATGGTGTCGACCTGATCGTCCCCAACAGCTTCGTCGGCAAGGGCGAGGCACCGTCGGCCGCCATCCCGCAGATCCCCGAAACGCACCTCGCCTTCGCGGCCGGGCTGCTCGCGAAACATGGCGTCGATTCGTCGGGCCTTACCGAAGCGATGGCGGGACGCCAGAGCTTCGGCGACAACATGCACGAAGACGGCGCGGCAAAGCTGCTCGAGGTCGCCTTCCGCCATCCGATCGGCCTGATCGCCAACGCGCTCGGCGTGCCGCCGCCGCTGATGCTCGAACTCGGCAAGCGCAACAACGTCCCCGTCGCCGCGCTCGTCGGCACCCGCGACCATGCGCTCGCCCAGGTCCGCGCTGGCGTCGACATTCTCGTCGTCGCCGGCGGCGAGGCCGGCGGCCATTGTGGCGAGGTGGCGACGATGGTGCTGGTGCCCGAGGTTGCGGCGGCGCTCGACGCGGTCGGCGCGACGACGCCGATCCTCGCCGCGGGCGGCATCGTCACCGGGCGCCAGATGGCGGCATCGATGGCGATGGGCGCGCACGGCGCCTGGACCGGGTCGGTGTGGCTGACCACTGCCGAGGCCGAGACCAATCCGGTGGTAAAGGAAAAGATGCTAGCCGCCTCGTCGCGCGACACGGTGCGTTCGAAGAGCCGCACCGGAAAGCCTTCACGCCAGCTCCGCTCGCCGTGGACCGACGCATGGGAAGCCGAGGGCGCACCCAAGCCGCTGCCGATGCCGCTCCAGTCGCTGGTCAGCGAACCCGCGCTGCGCAAGGTCGACAAATTGTCGGAAGGTGGCCACGAGGGCGCCCGGACGCTCGCGACCTACTGGGTCGGGCAGGGCGTCGGCCTGATGAACGAGGCGATGAGCGCGGGGCAGGTCGTGCAGGCTTTCAAGGAAGACTGGATCGCCGCCTGCGAACGGCTGAACGGGTTCGTCGGGGATTGACCGTTCCGATCCTCCCTGTCGCGCAGCGATGGGGAGGTGACAGCCCGGAGGGCTGACGGAGGGGCCGAGCAGCGACAAGCGCTCGCTATCTCACGGCCCCTCCACCATGCTTCGCATGGCCCCCTCCCCATGCCTGCGGCACGGGGAGGATTGGCTAGATCGCTTACGCGACGGTCGCCTTGACGATCTTGCCAGGTTCGCGCGGCGGCTCGCCCTTGGGCAGCGCGTCGACATTGTCCATGCCTTCGATCACTTCGCCCCAGACGGTGTACTGGTTGTCGAGGAAGCGCGCATCGTCGAAGCAGATGAAGAACTGGCTGTTCGCGCTGTTCGGGTTCTGCGCGCGCGCCATCGAGCACACCCCACGAACGTGCGGTTCGGCACTGAATTCCTGCGGCAGATCGGGAAGCTTGCTGCCCCCCATGCCGGTGCCCGTCGGGTCGCCGCCCTGCGCCATGAAGCCGGGGATCACGCGGTGAAAGACGACACCGTCGTAAAAGCCTTCGCTGGCGAGACCGGTGATGCGTTCGACATGCTGGGGCGCGAGATCGGGACGCAGGCGGATGACGACGTCGCCGGTCGACAGCGACAGGGTGAGGGTCTGGTCGGTCATAAAAGCTCCTGTAAGCGGGATGGCCGGTGCCATAGCCGCGTGACGCGCCAAAGCCACGTATAATTTGCGGACGCCGGCCCGCACGGCGTTGCCATCGCGGCGGGCGGCGACTAGGGGGTAGAGCGTTTCGCCGCCGGGTCTGCCGGCATCTGACAGGGAAGGCCGCGCGATGGACAAACGCGAAGACTCCCTGCCCGCCGAGGATGTGCGGATCGATGACGGCCGCGACACGGCACCCGTCGCCGAGACCGAGCTCGACGAAGACGACCGGCTGAAACCCGAATTCGTCCGCGACGTCATCGACCTTGCCGAATCGGGCGAGGAAGAAGCCGCCCGCGAACGCGTCGGCCGCCTCCATCCCGCCGACATCGCCGACCTTTTCGAACTCGCGAGCGCCGACGAACGCCCGATGCTCGCCGCGGTGCTCGGCGACCTCCTCTCCGCCGACGTGCTCGCGGAGATGAACGACTATGTGCGCGAGGAACTGATCGACCTCCTCGGGCCCGAACAGGTCGCCGAACTGGCGTCCGAGATGGATACCGACGACGCCGTCGCGATCATCGAGGATCTTGAAGAAGACGAACAGCAAGCGGTGCTCGAGGCGATGGAGCCCGAGGATCGCGCGGCGATCGAGGATGCGCTCTCCTTCCCCGAGGAAACCGCCGGCCGACTGATGCAGCGCGAATTCGTCGCGGTGCCCGAACATGTCACTGTCGGCGACGTCATCGACCGCCTGCGCGAAGATGTCGAACTGACGAGCGACTTCTGGGAAATCTTCGTCGTCGATCCGATGCACAGGCCGGTCGGCACCTGCCAGCTCAGCTGGATCCTGCGCACCCCGCGCGACATCGCGATCAGCGACGTGATGAAGCGCGAACAGACGCTCATCCCGGTCGACATGGACCAGGAAGAGGTCGCGCTACGGTTCCAGAAATATGCGCTGATCTCGGCCGCGGTCATCGACAAGGCGGGCCGGCTGGTCGGCATGATCACCGTCGACGACGTCGTCCACATCATCCAGGAAGAAGCAGGCGAGGATATCCTGCGCCTGTCGGGCGCCGGCGACGGCGACATCAACGAACCGATCCGCGAAACCTATGTCGCGCGCGTGCGCTGGCTCGTCGCCAATCTCGGCACCGCGCTCGTCGCCTCGTCGATCGTCGGGTTTTTCGGCGGCGCGATCGAACATATGGTCGCGCTCGCCGCCCTGATGCCGATCGTCGCCGGGGTCGGCGGCAACGCCGGCACGCAGACGCTGGCGGTCACGGTGCGCGCGCTGGCGATGAACCAGCTCACCGATTCGAACAGTTGGCGCGCCATTTTTCGCGAGATGAAGATCGCGCTGCTCAACGGCGGGACGATCGCGGCGATCGCCGGCGTCGCCACCGCGCTATGGTTCGGCAACCCGCTGCTCGGCGGGGTCATCGCCGCGGCGATGATCGTCAACATCTTCGTCGCCGGGGTTGCCGGGGTCGCGATCCCGCTGCTGCTCGACCGGCTCGACCAGGACCCCGCTGTCGCCAGCTCGATCTTCGTCACGATGACGACCGATTCCATGGGCTTCCTAGCCTTTCTGGGGCTCGCCGTGGCCAGCGGGCTCACCTCGTTCGCGTGACAAAGCGCTGGAATCGCAAACAATTCAAATGAATCGGAAAAAATTTCGCCTCACGCATTTTTTTCGGGAACTTATCGGCACGCTGGGCCGTTTCCCATTCGAGCAGCGGTCATCGCCCCCCCGCAGCGCTGCTCAGCAACATTGGCCCGGCCCGCATTCCCTCCCCCCCCTCGAAGCGTGCCGGGCCATTTTGCACTCAGCTTCAAACGAGGTTCCCATGACGAGTTTTCGCGCAATCCTCTTGGCCCTGCTTGCCAGCCTTCTGGTCTCTGGCTGCAACACGGTGAAAGGCGTCGGCCGCGACATTGAATCGGTCGGCGATGCGGCAGACCGGGCCATCTAGGACCCGGGCTGCACTTGCCCCCTAGGCCTCTTCGAGAGGCTCGACAGGCGCCGCTTCGGCGCCTGTTTTGCGTCGGCGCCGGGTGAACCAGATCGCAAAGATCGACAGTTCGTAGAGCAGGATCAACGGCACCGCGAGCAGGAACTGGCTGAGGATATCGGGCGGCGTCGCCACCGCGGCGATCGCAAAGGCCGCAACGATCATGTAGCGCCGCGCCGAGATCAGCTGCTCGCGCGTGACGATGCCGGCGCGTTCGATGAGCATCAGCAGGATCGGCAGCAGGAAGGCGATGCCGAACGCCATGATGAACTGCATGATGAAGCTGAGATAGTTGGCGACCGAGGGCAAGGCTTCCTGCTGGATACCGCCGAGGTCGCCCTGGAAACCGAGCAGGAATTTGAGCGCGACCGGTACCGTCACGAAATAGGCGAGACAGGCGCCCGCCGCGAACAGCAGCGGCGTCGCGAGAAGAAAGGGCAGCAGCGCGCGCTTTTCCTGGCGATAGAGCCCCGGCGCGACGAATTTCCAAAGCTGGTTGGCGATCACCGGAAAGGCGATCATCATCGCCGCGAACAGCGCCACCTTGATCTGGACGAAAAAGGCCTCGAACAGCTGGGTATAGATGATCTTGCCCTGCCCCGCATCGACGAGCGGACGGACGAGAACGCGGAAGATATCCTCGGCGAAATAGAAGCAGACTCCGAACGCGATCGCGATCGCGAACAGCGACTTCAGCATGCGCGAGCGAAGCTCGATCAGATGATCGAGCAGCGGCATCTTGCCGCCCGCGCCGTCCTCTGCGTCCGCACTCATGGCAGCGGTCCGTCCTTCGGCGGGACGGCGTGGGTTTCGGGTGCCGGATCGGGCTTGGTCGCCGCGGCCGCCTCGTCCGCCGATGCGTCGGACGGCGTGCTCGTCGCCGGATTCACCGACGGTGCGTCCGGGCCGTCGAGGCGCGGAAATTCGCGCATGATCGCGTCATTCTGGGCGCGCCACTGCTTCTCCAGTTCCTCGAGCTCGGCTTCGCGCATCATCGTGTCGAGCCCCGAGCGGAAATGCCGCGCCATGCCGCGGGCCTTGCCGACCCATTTCCCGACAAAGCGCATCGCCTTAGGCAGGTCCTTGGGGCCGATGACGACCAAGGCCACCACCACCACGAGCAGCAACTCGGTGGGCGCTACGTCGAACATCTACTGTGATTTCCCCCGCAGGCGGAACGCGATCAGAGCGTGTCGCGGTCGGCCGTCGCGGTCGGCGACGGGGTCACATCGGGTGCACGCTGGCCTTCGAGATGCTTGGGCGCCGGCGGCGGCACATCGTCGTCGGCCATGCCCTTCTTGAAGCTTTTGATACCCTTGGCAACGTCGCCCATCATGTCCGAAAAGCGCCCCTTGCCGAACAGCAACAGGACCAGAATCCCGACGATCAGCCAGTGCCAGATGCTCAAACCACCCATCTCAAATTCTCCTTGAGCCGCCCATATAGGAGCAAGCCCTGCCGAATGCACGTCTGCGATTGAAAAAAGCGTCAGGCCTCTTCGCCGTCCTTGACCAGATCGAGCTCGCCCATCGCCTCTTCGAAAGCAAGATCGACCGGGTCGAGCAGCCCCGCGGCGCGCAGGTCCTCGATTCCCGGTAAATCCCTGCGGCTGCTAAGACCGAAATGCTGCAAAAATGCGTCGGTGGTCCTGTAGATCAGCGGGCGCCCGGGCACCTCGCGCCGCCCCGCCGGGGCTATCCATTCGGCCTCCATCAGCACGTCGAGCGTACCTTTCGAGGTCTGGACGCCGCGGATCGCCTCGATCTCCGCGCGACTGACGGGTTCGTGATAGGCGACGATCGCCAGCACCTCCGACGCGGCACGCGACAGTTTGCGCGGGTCGTCGCGCTCGCGGCGCAGCAAATGCGCAAGGTCGGCCGGGGTCTGGAAATGCCAATGTCCGCCGCGCTCGACCAGCTCGATACCGCTGCCCGCATGGCGCGCGGCGATCACCTGGATGACCGCCCTGACTTCGGAAACCGGCATATCCTCGGCGAACCGCGCCGCGATCTGGCGCGCGTCGAGCGGGGCATCGCTGGCAAAGAGCATCGCCTCTATCGCCCGTTCGCGGTCGTCGATTGCCATCATCCCTGCGCTGCTTTCAGGTAGAGCGGTTCGAACGCGCCGTCCTGCCGGAGGTCGACGCGCCCCTGCCGCGCGAGCTCGAGTGCGGCGACAAAGCTGGACGCGATCGCCGACCGGCGCAAGGGGCCCCGATAGTCGGCGGGCAGGAAATCGGAGAGTTCGGCCCAGTCGAGCTTCACCCCGATCAGCCTTTGGAGATGCTGGAGCGCAGCGTCGAGCGTGACGACGGGGCGCCGCGCGACCATATGGACGACCGGCTCGTTGCGGGCCTTCACTTGGCCATAGGCGGCGAGCAAGTCATAAAGGCTGGCGTCCCAGCGCCGCATCCGGACATCGTGCAGTCCCTCGGGCGCGGGGCGCAGGAAGACATCGCGCCCGACCCGGTCGCGCGCGAGCAGGCGCGCCGCCGCCTCGCGCATCGCTGCGAGGCGCTGGAGCCGCAATTGCAGGCGCAGCGCGAGTTCGTCAGGCGAGGGCTCCTCGAGCGGATCCTTGGGCAGCAGCAGAGCCGATTTGAGATAGGCGAGCCACGCCGCCATCACCAGATAATCGGCCGCCACCTCCAGCTTCGCGCGCATCTCGGCGATGAAGCCCAGATATTGCTCGACCAGCTGGAGAATCGAAATCTGCCTGAGGTCGACCTTCTGGCTGCGCGCCAGCGTCAACAAAAGGTCAAGCGGACCTTCCCAGCTCTCGAGGCTGAGCTGGAGCGCGTCCTCACGCTCGGCCGCGGGTGCCACGTCGAAAGCGAGCGGCAATTCCTCCATCGGCGGCTCAGGCTCCCGTCATGCGAGCGCCAGCAACGCGTCGCGCTGGTCGACGAGCATCGCGAACTGGCGTTCGTCGTGCGTTCCTGCAATGCGGTCCATCGCGCCTTCCAGCCGTGCCAGCGACACGGTGCTGATCGGGTCGAGGCTGTTGGCGATGCCGACCATGTCGTCCATCTTGCCCCAGCAGTTGAGCGCGATGTCGCAGCCCGCGGCGACCGCAGCGGCGGCACGCGACGGGACGTCGCCGGACAGCGCCTCCATGTCGAGGTCGTCGCTCATCAACAGGCCGTGGAAACCGACGCGCTGGCGGATGACGCTGTCGATGACCAGCGGCGACAGCGTCGCCGGCCGATCGGGATCCCAGGCTGTGAAGACGACGTGGCACGTCATCGCCATCGCCGCGTCGCGCAGCGCGGCGAAGGGCGCGAGATCGCTCTGAAGGTCGCGGTCGGACGCCGCGACCACGGGCAGTTCCTTGTGCGAATCGAGCATCGCGCGGCCGTGCCCCGGAATATGCTTGACGATGCCGACAACGCCGCCGTCCTGCAGGCCCGACAGGATCGCGCGGCCCAGCGCCGCCACGCGCATCGGCTCGCTGCCGAGCGCGCGATCGCCGATCACGTCGCTGGCGCCCGGCTGGCGAACGTCGAGAAGCGGCAGGCAATCGACCGTGATCCCGACCTCCGACAGCATCGACGCAAGCGCCATCGCGTTCAGGCGCGCCGCCTCGATCGCGCTCGCGGGTGCGCGGTCGTAGAGCGCATCGAACGCCGCTCCGCTCGGAAAGGCGGGCCATTCGGGGGCCCTCATCCGCGCGACGCGCCCGCCCTCCTGATCGATCAGGATCGGCAGGTTCGCTCGTCCGTCGAGATCACGAAGGCTGTCGGTGAGCCTTCGCAACTGATTGCGGTTTTCGATGTTGCGGCCAAAGAGGATGTAGCCAGCCGGATCGCTGTCGCGAAAAAAAGCGCGCTCGTCGTCGGTGAGGGTCAGGCCCGAAAGGCCGAAAATGGCAGGTATCATTATACGTCAGCCTCCATCGGTCGCCGCCCCCGACAGCGACCCACGGCACAAAAATGGCACGGCAAGCTTGTCAATCCAATCACTACTGCGGCGGACCGGGCCGATTCAGCGAACGATGACGCAATTTTCGCCGGCAACGCGCAATTTCCCGCAAAGGGCCTGAGCGTTGGCGACCGAACCGGCCGACACGCGCAGGCGATAGACATGTCCGCTTTCGACCGTCGCAGGCGAAACCGATTTGCCGAGATCGGCGAGATAGGCGAAGCGCTTCGACAAATTGGTCCAGGCCTGGTTTGCCGCCGCTTCGCTGCGAAACGCACCAAGCTGGATCATCGCCGCACCCGACGCAGGGGGCGGCGCCTTTTCGGCGGCGGCGGTCTTGATCGACGTCGCCGCGGGCTTGTCCTTGCCCTTTTCGACGGCCTTTGCCGCCAGCGCCTTTGCTGCCGCGGCCTTGTCGGCTTCGACCTTCTGAGCCGCCTTTGCAGCGGCCTCGCGCTCGGCCGGGGTCGCGGCGGGTTCCTCGGGCATGCGGCTCGGGTCGACCTTGCCCGCCGGCAGGACGCCCTCGGTCGCGGCGAAGCTCGCGTCGCCTTCGCCTTCGAAGGTCTTCGCCGAGTCATTCTTGGGCGCGACCTTGTAATCGCCCTTCTGCGCGACGATCAGTTCGCCCTGCCCGCGCGCGCCGCCGTTCTGGATCCACCACAGCCCGCCCAGAACCGCGCCGATCAACACCAGCCCGCCCAGCACCATGACGAGCAGGCGCGTCGGCGAAACCTCGCCGTCATCCTCATAGTCGTCGGCCGCTTCGAGCCACGGCAACCGGTCTTCGTCCTCCAGCCCCAGTCCGGCGTCCTTGTCCTCGGCCATCAATGCAACTCCTCGAGCGCCTCCACCCCCATCAAGTGAAGCCCGTTGCGGATAACCTGCCCGATTCCATCGGCCAAATAAAGCCGCGTCGCGGTAAGTTCGGGATCGTTCGGCAGAACGATCCGCGCCTCCGGCTCGTCGTTGCCGAGATTGTACCACGAATGGAATGCAGCCGCGACCTCGGCGAGGAAGAATGCGATCCGGTGCGGCTCGCGTGCCGACGCCGCCGATTCGACGGTGCGCGGGAATTGCGCCAGCAGTTTGACCAGGCCGAGCTCGTGCGCGCCCAGCCGGGCCGGCGCGGGCGCAGGAAGCACGATGCCGGCATCGGCGGCCTTCTGGCGAAGCCGCGAAATACGGGCATGGGCATATTGCAGGTACCACACGGGATTATCGCGCGAGGCCTCGACCACCTTGGCGAAATCGAAGTCCATCTGCGCGTCGGCCTTGCGGGTAAGCATGGTGAAGCGCACCGCATCCTTGCCAACCTCGTCGACGACGTCGGCGAGCGTGACGAAATTGCCCGCGCGCTTCGACATCTTGAACGGCTCACCATTCTTAAGCAGCCGCACCATCTGCACCAGCTTGACGTCGAACTTCTTCGTGCCGCCGGTCAGCGCGGCAACCGCCGCCTTGATCCGCTTGACGGTGCCGGCGTGGTCGGCGCCCCAGATATCGATCAACTCGTCGGCGTCCTGCGCCTTCTGGAAATGATAGGCGAGGTCGGCGCCGAAATAGGTCCAGCTTCCATCCGATTTCTTGATCGGGCGATCCTGATCATCGCCGAATTTCGTCGAGCGGAACAGCGGCAGTTCGACCGGCTCCCAATCCTCGGGCGTCTCGCCCTTGGGCGCTTCGAGCACGCCGTCATAGACTAGGTCGTGCTCGCGCAGCCAGGCTTCCGCAGCCGCTGGCTTCCCCGCCGCCTGCAGTTCCGCTTCTGACGAAAAGAGGTCGTGGTGGATGCCGAGCTTGGCAAGATCGGCGCGGATCATATCCATCATCGCGCTCACCGCTTCGGCACGGAACAGGCCGAGCCAGGCGCTGTCGGGCGCGCCGACGAAACGGTCACCATATTCGGTGGCGAGCTTCTGCGCGACGGGGATCAGATAATCGCCGGGATAGAGACCCTCGGGGATCGCGCCGACCTCCTCGCCCAGCGCTTCGCGATACCGCATGTGCACCGACCGCGCGAGGACGTCGACCTGCGCGCCCGCATCGTTGACATAATATTCGCGGATCACGCGATGCCCCGCATATTCGAGCAACGCCGCGAGCGCATCGCCGACGACCGCACCGCGGCAATGACCCACGTGCATCGGACCGGTCGGGTTTGCCGAGACATATTCGACGTTGACGGTGCGCCCCTGTCCCGTCGTCGAGCGGCCATATTCGCCGGCATCGGCATGGATCGAAGCGAGTTCGTCGCGCCAGCTGTCGTCGACGAGGCGCAGGTTGATGAAGCCGGGACCCGCGACGCTCGCCTCGACGACTTCGTCGAGCGCGCCGAGTTCGGCAACCAGCAGGTCCGCAAGCGCGCGCGGGTTCATGCCTGCCGGCTTGGCGAGCACCATCGCCGCGTTGGTCGCGACATCGCCGTGCGCGGGATCGCGCGGCGGTTCGACGCTGATCGCGCGGCGATCGAGCCCGGCGGGGATCGCACCGCGCGCGGCCAGCGCGTCGAGCGCGGCGCCGATATGGTCGGAAAAACGGCTGAACAGGGTCACGGGTCTAGCCTAACTTTGAACGAGGGGGATTGCCGCGCGCCCTATAACAGCTTGGGCAACGCGAAAAGCCCTGCGTCGCCCGGATGGCGCGCAGGGCAAAAACGAAGCGCACGGCGCGGGGCGCCGCCGCCGGACCTTATCGTCGGACGTTATATTCGAGCTGGTCCTGCGTCAGCTGGAAACCGACGAGCAGCTCGAAGCTCGCGCGCTGCACCGCGGTGCGGACCTCCGGAATGCTCAGCGGATCGACCGCGGCGTCCTGGTCGCCCGCTTTGCGCTTGCGCGTGATGCGTTCCATGATGTCGGCGGGCAGCGTCGCGGCGGAGCGGTCGACATAGGCCGAGGCCTGTCCCTTGCCGGTGCCGCGCGTCTGGCCATCGGCAAAATTGACGGTCACGCTGCCCAGCCGCTTCGACACGACGGCGGTGCCGCCCTGCACGACGGTGGCGAAATAGGGGATGGTGATCTGGCGCGCGGGACCGGCGTCGCGCCGCGTCGCCACCACGTCGAAATCGGCGAGCTGATAGACTTTCTCGCCGCTGTCGTTGCACTGCGGCACCAGGTTGGTGATCGCCGCGACCACGTCGATCGCCGCGGCGTCGCGGCTGGTCGCAGGGTCGAACAGCGTGATGTCGCCGGTGTGCAGCGGCACCGCGACGGCGGGGCATGCCGACCGCGTCGAGGTGATGCCGACGCCGCCCGAAACGTCGATTTCATTGTCCTTCGCGCAGCCCGCCACCGTCGCCATGGCCGCAGTGCCGCAAAGCACGGCGAGAAACTTGCGCGGCGGAAACGAAATGGGGTTCATGATGGTCAGGCTTTCCAATTTGGGCGAAGCGGGGACGGACAATCCCAACTCCATGCGCGCCGCTTCTTATCGGTGCGATGAACGGCGCGCAACCGGACAAGCCGCTTTACCCCAATGGCCGTGCTGGGCTAGAGCGCGCGCACCATGAACGCACCCCTTTCTATCGACCCTGCGGACGGTGGCGAACCGGCCCTGCTCAAGGTCCTGATCGCCGCGCCGCGCGGTTTCTGCGCCGGCGTTGATCGCGCGATCCGGATCGTCGAACTCGCGCTCGAACGCTATGGGGCGCCGGTCTATGTCCGGCACGAAATCGTCCACAACCGCTATGTGGTGGAATCGCTGAAGGCCAAGGGTGCGATTTTCGTCGAATCGCTCGACCAGGTTCCCGACGGCGTCCCCGTGGTGTTCAGCGCGCACGGCGTCCCCAAGGCGGTGCCCGCCAAGGCCGAGGCGCGCGGGCTCGACTATATCGACGCGACCTGCCCGCTGGTGTCGAAGGTGCACCGCCAGGCCGAACGCGCGAACGAGAGCGGGCGCCACATCATCTTCATCGGCCACGCCGGCCATCCCGAAGTGATCGGAACCCTCGGCCAATTGCCCGAGGGCGCGATGACGCTCGTCGAATCGGTCGACGATGTCGCGAGGCTGGCGCCCGCCGATCCCGACCGGCTGTCCTTCCTGACCCAGACCACCTTGTCGGTCGACGACACCCGCGACGTCGTCACCGCGCTGCGCCACCGCTTTCCGGCGATTGCGGGTCCGCGCGGCGAAGACATCTGCTACGCCACCTCGAACCGCCAGGAGGCGGTCAAGGCGATCGCCGGCCGGTGCGACCGGATGATCGTGATCGGCGCCCCGAACAGCTCGAACAGCCTACGCCTCGTCGAGGTCGCCGAACGGCTCGGCACGCCGGCGCACCTGGTCCAGCGCGGCAGCGACGTCGCCCCCGAATGGCTGGCGGAGATCGGGACGCTGGGCATCACCGCCGGCGCGAGCGCACCCGAAACGCTGGTCCGCGAAGTGATCGACGCGGTCGCGGCGCACCGCATGATCGACGAGGATGTCGTCGTCACCGCTGAAGAAAATATGGTCTTCAAGCTCCCCCGCGGGCTCGAACCGGCGGCGGCCTGACGCTCCATGGCCGTCTATACCGAAGTCGATCCCGACGATCTCGCCGCGCTGGTCGCGCGCTACGACATCGGCACGGTCCGGTCGTGCAAGGGCATCGCGGAAGGGGTCGAAAACAGCAATTTCCTGCTCGAAACGAGCGGCGGGCGCTTCATCCTGACACTCTACGAAAAGCGCGTGAGCGTCGGCGACCTCCCCTTCTTCGTCGACCTGCTCGCGCATCTTTCGGCCAGCGGCTCGCCGGTTCCCGCGATGATCAGCGACCGCGATGGCACCGCGATCCAGCAGATTTCGGGCCGCGCGGCGTGCATCATCCAGTTCCTGCCGGGAATTTCGTTGACCAGGCCGACCCCGGGGCAATGCGCCGCGGCGGGCGCCGCGCTCGGCGCGATGCATCGCGCGCTCGCGACCTATGCCGGCGAACGGGAAAACAGCATGGGGCATCGCCACTGGCGCACGATCGCCGAGGCGACGGGCGATCTCGATGCCGTCCGGCCGGGGTTGGCGGCGATCGTCGCCGACGAACTCGACTATCTCGACGCGCACTGGCCAAAGGACCTTCCCGCGCATGTCATTCACGCCGACCTGTTTCCCGACAATGTCCTGATGCTCGGAGAGACGGTCACCGGCCTGATCGACTTCTATTTCGCGGCTACCGATTATCGCGCGTACGACGTCGCGGTGACGCACGCGAGCTGGACCTTTTCGGGCGATGGCACGCGCTGCGACGCCGATCGTGCCGGGGCGCTGATGAGCGGCTATCTCGGCGAGGTCGCCCTCGACGACGCCGAACGCGCCGCGCTGCCGCTGCTGGCACGCGGGGCGTCGCTGCGCTTCCTGCTGACCCGCGCGCACGACTGGATTCACACCCCCGCCGACGCGCTGGTCACACGCAAGGACCCGTCGCCCTTCCTCGAGCGGCTGCGCCGTTACCAGGCCGCCGACGCCCACAGCCTGTTCACCGCCGTATGAGCGACACCGGCATGAAAACCGTGATCGTCGCGACCGACGGCGCGTGCAAGGGCAACCCCGGCCCCGGCGGCTGGGGCGCCGTGCTGCGCTGGGGCGATGTCGTGAAGACGCTGTCGGGCGGCGAACGCGACACGACGAACAACCGCATGGAACTGATGGCGGCGATCGAGGCGCTCGCGGCACTCAAGCGCCGCTGCAAGGTCGAGTTGTCGACCGACAGCGTCTATGTGCGCGACGGCATCACCAAATGGATATTCGGCTGGCAGAAGAACGGCTGGAAGACCGCCGCGAAAAAGCCGGTGGCGAACGCCGACCTGTGGCAGCGGCTGGTCAAGGAAGCCGCGCGGCACGATATCGAATGGCTGTGGGTCAAGGGCCACGCCGGACATGGCGACAACGAAATCGCCGACGGGCTGGCAAGCGACGCGGCGCTCGAAATCGCGCGGGCGCGCTGAGGCGCCCGCGCGGTCTCGTGATTATTCGACCTCGCGCGTTTCGGCGCCCGGACCGTTCTTCTTGATCGACTCGATGGCGTTCACCGCCGAGGCCTTGCTCGAATAGCCCTCGGTCCAGAACATCGTTTCGCTGTTATATTTGAAGTAGGCGACATATTCGCCGGCCTTGTTCTTCTTGATCTCGAAATAATGGGCCATTCGGGGTCCTCCACAGATTGCGCCGCGGGTGACGCGGCTGATCCATGTTAACCCGCCGTTCCGCGGACGCAAGGATCAGGAAAAACGGCCCGGCGCATATAGCGCGGGGTCGAGCGCGGCGATCGCGCCGCGCGGCGCGGGCGCGCCGAGCTGCCAGGCGAGCAGGCCCGCGATCGCGGGCGCGGTCTGGATCCCGAAACCGCCCTGCCCCGCGCACCAGACGAAGCCGGCTTCGGACGTATCGGGCCCGAAGACGGGCAGCCGGTCGGGGGCGAAACTCCGCAGCCCCGCCCATTTGCGTTCGATCGCGGCGACCGGCCAGTCGACCACCGACTGCAACCGGTCGATGGCCAGCGCGACGTCGAGTTCGTCCGGCGCCGCATCGCACGGGTCGCACGCGGTCTCGTCGTGCGGACTGAGCCAGATCCGGCCCTCGCTTTCGCCTTTGAAATAAAATGTCCCGCCGACATGCGCGATCAGCGGGAGCGCAGCCGGCGTCGGCACGCCCAGCCGCACCTGCAAGACCGTGCGGCGATAGGGCTGAATAGCCAGCGGAGCGACCCCGCAAGCCGTCGCGACGCCGTCGGCCCAGGCCCCTGCCGCATTGACGATCAGCGCCGCGCGGAGCGACCCTTGCCCGGTTTCGACCGCCCACCCGTCACCCGATCGGCGCGCGGCGACAAGCGGTGCGCGCGTGGCGAGCAACGCCCCCGCGCGCTTCGCCGCACGCAGGCAGGCGGCATGCAATCCGCCGACATCGATGTCCCGGCACGACGGTTCAAACGCCGCCTCGCTCCAGTCGGGACGCAGCCCGGCAACGCGGCCCGCCAGATCGCGTGGCGACAGGCGCGATACATCGACCCCCTGCGCCCCGAAACGCGCGACGAAATCATCGACCGCACCGGCTTCCTCGCTTCGTCCGACCACCAGCGCGGTGCGCGGCGCCAGAAACGCGCGATCCGAAAAGACCGGATCGGGATCGGCGAGCGCCGCGAACGAGGCCGCGGTCAGCGGCTGAACCCCGACGCCGCCATAGCTCTCCTGCCAGAAGGCGGCCGAGCGCCCCGTCGCATGAAAGCCCGCGACCTCTTCGCTCTCGATCATCAGGACACGGCGATGGGGGGCCAGTTCGGCGGCAAGGCTCGCGCCGGCGATCCCCGCGCCGATGATCAGGACATCAATGTCAGACGGGAACGTGGCCACCATGGGTGCCGCATATCGGCTGTCTCCCGGAATGCAAGGCTCGCCCGGCCTCGACATGGTTACGATTTCGTAAGCCATGATGGCTAGGGACGCGGGTGATGACCGGCAATATTCTCCAGTTCACGCTCATGCTGCTCGCCGCGATCCTGATGGTCTGCTCGGCGATCAGCGACTTGCGGTGGCGGGAGATTTCGAACGGACTCAACGGGCTGATCGCCATTCTCGCGATCCCCTTCTGGCTCGCTGCCGGCTGGTCGCTGTGGCCCGACGTCACCTGGACGATGGGCGCCGCGCTGATCGTCTTTGCCTTCTTCATGCTCCTGTTCGTCCTCAACGCGATGGGCGGCGGCGATGTGAAGAACGTCTTTGCGGTGATGCTGTGGGTCCCCTTGCCGCTGGTGATGCCGGCGCTGACCGTGATGGCGCTCACCGGCGCGGCGGTCTCGGGCGCGATGCTCGTCTGGCTCATCGTCAAGCGCCCCGAACACAAGCCGGAGGTGCCTTACGGGATCGCGATCGCCGCCGCCGGGCTGTGGGCGCTTCACCAACAATATCTTAACCAGTTTCAGTCTATCGCATCGAGCTGAGGGTAAGCACCGCCGCATCCGGCAGGTGCAGGAGGCGAAAAATCGTCATGGATACGCGAAAGATAATGCTGATCGTCGGCGCGCTGGTGATTGCCATCGGCGCCGCTTTCGGGGTCAATCAGATGATGCGGGGCGCATCGACACCAGAGGCGCGCGCCGCCGCGGCTCCCAATGCGAACGGCCCGATGATCCTCGTCGCCACGCGGCAGCTGCCGCTCGGCACGATCATCGGTCCCGACAGCTTCCGTTTCCAGCCCTGGCCCAAGGAACTGGTCGAAAAGGCCTATTTCCTGAAGGACAAGACCGACGCCAACAGCCTTGTCGGCACGGTCGTGCGTTATCCGATCACCGCCGGCCAGCCGCTGACGCAGGGAGCTCTCGTCCATCCCGACGATCGCGGCTTCCTCGCCGCGGCGCTCGGCCCCGGCATGCGCGCCGTGACGGTCAAGGTGTCGCAGGAACAGGGGGTTGCCGGCTTCGTCTTCCCCGGCGACCGCGTCGACGTCGTGCTGTCGCAGGAAATCCGGATCAGGGCAGGCAGCAGCTATCCCGACGACCAGCTCTTCACCGCCGAGACGATCGTGCGCAACGTCCGCGTGCTCGCCACCGACCAGCGCTACGACGCCGAGGACGAGACGGGCAAGACCCCCGTTCGCACCTTCGGTTCGGTGACGCTCGAAGCGACGCCCGAAATCGCCGAGAAGATAGCGGTCGCACAGAATATGGGACGCCTGTCGCTCGCATTGCGCCCGCTGGCCGAAAGCGCCGGCGATCTCGACGCCGCGATCGCCTCGGGCGAAGTCAACGTTCCGATCAAGGGCGGCACCGCCGCCGAAAAGAAGATGATGGCCGAAGCCGCCGGACGCCCCTCCTCGGGCCGCGGCTCGGCGACCACCGGCGGCGACGTGTCGCGCTTCTGGGTTCCGGTCAGCGGCCGTGTCCAGGCGCCGCGCCAGGAACAGAACAACAACTACTACGGGGGGCGCTCGGCGCCATCGATGGGAGGCGCCGCACCGGCGGCCCCCAGCGGTCCGGTCGTGCGCGTCACCCGCGGCGACAAGATGACCGAAGTGCCGGTGGGGGGTAAGTAAGATGAAAAGCAAAGCCAATTTCCGAATCACGGCCGTGGCCCGCACCCTCGCCGTCGGGCTGATCGCGGCGACCTTGGTGTCCGCACCCGCGCAGCAGGCGGTGGCACAGGCGGTGCAGAATGCCAGCAGCAGCGTCGACCTGTCGGTCGGGCGCGGCCGCCTGATCAGCCTGCCCGCGCCGATGACGGACATCTTCGTCGCCGACGACAAGGTCGCCGACGTCCAGGTCCGCTCGAGCCGCCAGCTCTACATCTTCGGCAAGACGCCCGGCGAAACCAGCATCTATGCCACCGACGCCAGCGGCCGGGTTGTCTATTCGACCGTCGCCCGCGTCGGCAACAATATCGAGACCATCGACCAGATGCTCTCGCTAGCGATGCCCGAAGCGACGATCGCGGCCAACACGATGAACGGTTTCGTGCTGCTGACGGGGACCGTCCAGTCGCCCGACGACGCCGCCGAAGCCGAACGGCTGGTCCAGGCGTTCGTCGGCGAAGGCACCAAGGTTCTCTCGCGCCTGCGCACGGCGACGCCGCTGCAGGTCAACCTCCAGGTCCGCATCGCCGAAGTGAACCGCACGCTCGTCAAGGAAATCAGCGGCAACCTGCTGACCCGCGACAAGGACGGCCCGCTCGGCAACGGTTTCCTCGGCGGGGTCTTCAGCGGCCGCACTCCGGGTACGATCACCGACGTTCCCTATCCCACCGCGGTTTTTCCGGGCAGCCCGGTTCCGCGGCCCTATGACCCCGTTACCGGCCAGATCGTCAACCAGACAATCATGGGCACCAACTATCAGTTCACCAACCCCTCGGGCGCACGCGGCCTTGCCGGTGCCGGGCGCCTGTTCGGGCTCGATCTGATGGCTTCGCTCGACATCGGCGAGCGGTCGGGACTCGTCGCCACGCTGGCGCAGCCCAACCTCACGGCGATCTCTGGCGAAACCGCCGATTTCCTCGCCGGCGGCGAATTCCCGATCCCGATCCCCGGCAACTTTGCCGGCACGACGATCGAATATCGCAAATATGGCGTCAGCCTCGCTTACACGCCGACGGTGCTGTCGAACGGCCGCATCAGCCTGCGCGTCCGCCCCGAAGTGTCGGAACTGTCGACCGAAGGCGCGATCGAAATGCAGGGGTTCCAGATCCCGGCGCTGACGATCCGGCGCGCCGAGACGACGGTCGAACTGGGGTCGGGCGAAAGCTTCATGATCGCCGGGCTGATGAACAACCGTTCGATCGGTGCGATCGACAAGCTCCCGGGACTCGGCGACGTGCCGCTGCTGGGCACGCTGTTCAAATCGGACAGCTTCCGCCGCGGCGAGACCGAACTCGTGATCGTCGTGACGCCCTATCTGGTCCAGCCGGTGTCGGCGAACGAGATCAAGCTGCCGACCGACGCATTCCAGGATGCGAACGACCTGTCGCGCCTGCTGCTCGGCCAGACGAGCAACGGCGTCACCGGCGGCGAACGTCCGAAACCACGGCTCGAGGCGGTCGCCCCCGATGCCGACCGCCCGCGCGGGGCCGATGCCTCGCCCGGTTTCAGCATCAAGTGAAGCGCGCGTTTTCAGGAGCAAGAGCATGAAGAAGATCGCAACTTGGACGATCCTGGGCCTGGCGACGGCGCTCGCGGGATGCACGGGTACCGCGCACACCAACAGCAGCCTCGATTCGGTGCACCAGCCGGTGGTCCGCAACAGCATCCACCAGTTCGACGTCGCGACCAGCGGCGGTGAACTGCCCCCCAGCGAACAGGGCCGCCTGCAGGGATGGCTCGACGCGATGGGCGTGCGCTACGGCGACCGCATCGCGATCGAAGACCCCTCGCCCTATGGCTCGGGTGCGGCGACCGCGACGATCCGGGCGATGGTCGGCCGCCGCGGGCTGCTCCTCAGCGACGCGGTGCCGGTCACGACCGGTCTCGTACCCGAAGGCAGCGTGCGCGTCATCGTGACCCGCGCCTCGGCGCACGTTCCCGGCTGCCCCGACTGGTCGAGCAAGTCGTCGATCAACTTCAACAACGCGACCTCGTCGAACTACGGCTGCGCGACGAACAGCAATCTCGCCGCGATGGTCGCCGACCCGAACGACCTGATCAAGGGTGCCAGCGAAGTGAACCAGGACCCGCTCACCGCGACGCGGGCGATCAAGACCTATCGTGAAAAGGCGCCGACGGGCGCCGGCGAACTCAAGGGAACGCAAACGAGCGGAGGTAGCAAGTGAACGCGCCTTTCAAAGCAGCCGGGCTGCGTGAACCCTTCAACGCCTTCGTGTGCGACGACGACACGCTGGAGCTGATCCGCGTCGCCGCGAACGACATGGGCTGGCCGATCGAGAAGTGCAACAAGGGCGGCCTGCGCAACGCCGTCCAGTCGCTCTCGGTCTCGGCAAGCCCGAACATCCTGTTCGTCGACATGTCCGAATCGGGTGATCCGATCAACGACATCAACGCGCTTGCCGAAGTCTGCGAGCCCGGCACGGTGGTGATCGCGGCGGGGCAGGTCAACGACGTCCGCCTGTACCGCGACCTGCTGTCGAGCGGCATCCAGGACTATCTGCTCAAGCCCTTGTCGCTCGACCAGGTCCGCGAATCGCTGACCATGGCGCAGGCGATGCTGACAGCGCCGAAACATGCCGAGATGCTGGACGACAAGCCGCACCACATGATGGCGGTCGTCGGCGTGCGCGGCGGCGTCGGCGCGTCGCTGGTATCGACCTCGCTCGCCTGGGCAATGAGCGAACAGGCCAGCCGCCAGACCGCGCTGCTCGACCTCGACGTCCATTTCGGCACGGGCGCGCTGACGCTCGACCTCGAGCCCGGCCGCGGCCTCATCGACGCGATCGACAACCCGAGCCGCATCGACGGGCTGTTCATCGAACGCGCTATGGTGCGCGCGTCGGACAAGCTCAGCCTGCTGTCGGCCGAAGCTCCGATCCACCAGCCGGTGCTGACCGACGGCTCGGCCTTCTTCCAGCTCGAGGAGGAATTGCGCGGCGCCTTCGAAATGACGATCGTCGACATCCCGCGCCACGTGCTCGTCCCCTTCCCGCACCTCGTGTCGGAAGCGGGAACGATCGTGCTGGTCAGCGACGTGACACTCGCCGCGGCGCGCGACACGATCCGCCTCCTGTCGTGGTTCAAGCAGAACACGCCGGGTGCGCGCGTGGTGCTGGTCGCGAACAAGTTCCAGAGTGCGGTCGGCGAATTGTCGCGCAAGGAGTTTGAATCTTCGATCGAACGCCCGATCGATGTCGTCATCCCCTTCGACCCCAAGCTGGTCAGCCAGTCGGCGAAGCTCGGAAAATCCTACGCGGAAATCTGCAAGGGAACCAAGGCAAGCCAGGTCTGGACGCAATTGATGCGGCTAATCCTCGACGGCGCCGATTCCGAAGACGAAGCTCCGGCACCCGCCGCAAAGGCCAAGTCGGGCGCCTCGCTGCTCGGCAAGCTCGGCGGCCTCGGCGGCATGATGGTCAAGAAAGGCGCGAAATAGCGCGCCGACCCGACCCTATCGGCCGCCGCCGGCGCCGGAAACCAAAAGCGGATAAACACCCATCATGGACCTGTCAGTCATCCTCATCATCGCGAGCATCTTCCTGGCGCTGACGATGCTCGTGATCGCCTTCGGCGGACCGTCGGTGGGCAAGGCGAAATCGCGCCGCATCGCCGGTTTCAAGGATCGCCACGCCGCCTCGACCGAGGCGGTGGTGGCGGCGCAGATGCGCAAGACGATCCAGGCGTCCGGCGGTCAGGGCAACACCAGCCTGTCGAACCTGATGCCGCGCCGCGAAGAGATGGAAAAACGGCTGCGGCGCACCGGCAAGGGCTGGACCGTCAGCCAGTATATGCTGGCATCGATGCTGATCTTCATCGTCGCCACCGGCGCGCTGCTGGTGCTGCGCGCGCCGCTGCTGCTCGGCGGGCTGGTGGGGCTGATGGCCGCGCTCGGCCTGCCCTATGCCGTCGTCGGCAGCCTGATCAAAAAACGCGTCGCAGCGTTCAACACGCGCTTCCCCGACGCGATCGACCTGCTCGTGCGCGGCCTGCGGTCGGGTCTTCCCGTCACCGAAACCTTCCAGGTCGTCAGCCAGGAACTCCCCGGCCCGGTGGGCGAGGAGTTCAAGGGCGTGGTCGAACGCATCCGCATCGGCAACACGATGGAGGCCGCGCTCCAGGAATCGGCCGAAATGCTCGGCACGCCCGAATTCCAGTTCTTCTGCATCACCATCGCGATCCAGCGCGAGACCGGCGGCAACCTCGCCGAAACGCTCGCGAACCTGTCCGACGTGCTGCGCAAGCGCGCGCAGATGAAGCTGAAGATCAAGGCGATGTCGTCGGAAGCCAAGGCATCGGCCTATATCGTCGGCGCGCTGCCCTTCTTTGTCTTCGGCCTCGTGTGGACGATGAACCCCTCATATCTGGAGGGCTTCTTCTACGAGGAGCGGCTGATCATCGCCGGGCTCGGCGGCCTTCTGTGGATGAGCATCGGCGCCTTCATCATGGCCCGCATGATCAGCTTCGAAATCTAGGAGGAGCCGAACGATGAACAGCAATCTCCTCCTCACCGCCTTTTCGGGCGCACAGGCCGGTCCGACGATCATGGGGATCGACGTCGTGTGGGTCGCCACGATGATGGCCGCCGTCGGCGTCATGGCCGTCCTCGTCGCCATCTACGGCGCGATGACCGTCCGCAACCCGATGACCAAGCGCGTCAAGGCGCTCAACGAACGCCGCGAGCAGTTGAAGGCCGGCATCACCGCGTCGACCGCCAAGCGTCGCGCCAAGCTGGTGCGCAAGAACCAGACCGCCGACCGGATGCGCAGCGTCCTCGGCCGCTTGCAGGTGCTGCAGGACGACCAGATCAAGGACGTCCAGCAAAAGCTCGCGCAGGCAGGCATTCGCTCGAAGGATCTCGCCGTCGCGGTGATCTTCGGCCGCATGATCCTCCCGATCGTGCTCGGCGCGATCGCCGCCTTCCTGATCTACGGCCTCGACATGTGGCCCGACATGACGTCGACGAAGCGCTCGGGCTCGCTGATGCTCGCGCTGATCCTGGGCTACAAGGCGCCCGACCTCTTCGTGCAAAACAAGCGTACCAAGCGCACCGATGCGATCCGCAAGGGGCTTCCCGACGCGCTCGACCTGCTCGTCATCTGCGCCGAAGCCGGCCTGACCGTCGACGCCGCCTTCAGCCGCGTCGCCAAGGAACTGGGCCGCGCCTACCCCGAACTGGGCGAGGAATTCGCGCTCACCTCGATCGAACTCGGCTTCCTGACCGAACGCCGTCAGGCGTTCGAGAACCTAGCCTATCGCGTCGATCTGGAATCGGTGAAGGGCGTCGTGACCACGATGATCCAGACCGAAAAATACGGCACGCCGCTCGCCAGCGCGCTGCGCGTCCTGTCGGCCGAATTCCGTAACGAACGCATGATGCGCGCCGAGGAAAAGGCCGCGCGCCTGCCGGCGATTATGACCGTGCCGCTGATCCTCTTCATCCTGCCGTGCCTGTTTATCGTCATCCTCGGTCCGGCCGCCTGTTCGCTCAAGGACGCGCTGGTCGACGCCTGAACAACGGCAGGACGCCAGAAAGGGAAAGGGCTCCCGCCGGTGGCGGGAGCCCTTTCGCGTTCATCCGACCATCTGTTCGATCGCGCCGAAGATGCTGTGGTGGCGGTCGTCGTCCATCCAGATGCGGACGGTATCGCCCTTCTGCATGAAGGGCGTCTTCGCCTCGCCGGTCAGGATCGTCTCGACCGTGCGCACTTCGGCGAGGCAGCAATAGCCAAGCCCGCCCTCTGCGATCGGCTTGCCCGGACCGCCGTCGGCGTCGCGGTTCGACACCGTGCCCGATCCGATGATCGTCCCCGCCCCCAGGTCGCGCGTCTTGGCGGCATGCGCGATCAGTTGGCCGAAATCGAAGGTCATGTCGACGCCCGCATCGGCGCGGCCCAGCGGCGCGCCGTTGAGGTCGACCGACAGCGTCCCGTGGAGCTTGCCGTCCTTCCACCGGTCGCCGAGCGCGTCGGGGGTCACGAACACCGGCGACATCGCGCTCGACGGCTTCGACTGGAAAAAGCCGAACCCCTTGGCCAGTTCGGCCGGGATCAGCCCGCGCAGCGACACGTCGTTGGTCAGGCCGACGAGCAGGATTTTCTCGCGCGCCGCGACCGCGTCGATGCCGGCGGGAACGTCGCCGGTCACCACGATCACCTCGGCCTCCATGTCGCAGCCCCACGCGGGATCGCCGAGCGGGATCGGGTCGCGCGGCGCCAGAAAGGCGTCGCTGCCGCCTTGGTACATCAGCGGATCGTGCCAGAAACTGTCGGGCATTTCGGCGCCGCGCGCCTGCCGTACCAGCGCGACATGATTCACATAGGCGCTGCCGTCGGCCCATTGATAGGCGCGCGGCAACGGCGAAGCGGCATCACGTTCGTGGAAGCGCTCCTTGGGAATCGCGTCATGGTTGAGATCCTCGGCCAGCGCAGCGAGCCGCGGCGCCGCATAGGCCCAATTGTCGAGCGCGGCCTGCATCGTCGGGACGACCTGTCCGGCGTCGGCGTACCAGGCGAGATCGTCCGAAACGACGACGAGCCGGCCATCGCGACCGGATTTGAGCGAGGCGAGTTTCACATGGGTTCCTTCGTGCGGCGATGGGCGCATCGCCGCCGCAAAGGACGGTCAGCGCGGCATCTGAATCGATGCGTAACAGGTAAAGCCGCTCTGCCCTGCCCGCAAGCGCCGGATATATTGGAGATAGGCCTGCGACTGGTCGTAGCTCGTTCCGGGCAGCGACTGGCCGCCGAACGCGCGCTTGACCTCTTCGCCGGTAAAGGGGCGCGGCGCCCCCGGGAACGCCCCCTTGGTGCCGGGGGCGACCAGCTTGCCGTTCTTATCGATATATTTCCCCGCGCCCGACGCGTCGGGAACCGGAATCTGGCAGTTCATCACCGACACTGCGGTCTGGGCAAAGGCGGGCCGGATCGTCAGCGCGGCCGATACGCCGACCGCACCGAGCGCGAGCATGCGACGGCGCGAGGGAATAGCGGCGCCGGGCTCGCTGTGTTCGGGGATATTCCCGCCGGTCGGCTGATCGTCGCTGTCCATAAATGGCGCATAAACCAGCGAAAGCCGAAGGAAAAGCAAAAGACCGCCCGACGCGGGCCGCTTCCCGTTTCGGGACATTCGCCCGCGAAGCGTTAATCCTCTGCCCGCATCCGTAAAGCGGCTTGCGACCGCTCCGGCTTCGTGCGACGCGAAGCGACGATGTTCGATCGCCTCTCCAGCCTGGTCGTCGCCCTCACGCTCGTCGCCATCGCGGTCATTCTGGCGGCGCTGTCGGGCGGCGACGCGCTGACCATCGCCATTCTGGCCGTGGCGGGCGCCGCGGCCGTCGCCGTCGTGCATGGCGCCGCGCCCGATCCGCTGCCCGAGGGCCGCGGCGAAGCGATCGCCGAAGCCCCGCCCCCGCCGCCTTTATCGCTGCTCCGCCACCCCGATTTCGCGCGCTGGGCCGATCAGGAACGCGGCCCGCTGATCGGGACCGACGACCATATCGTCACCATCGCCAACGACGCGGCGGTACGCCTGCTCGGCCGCCATATCGTCGGCGCCGACATTCGCACGGCAATCCGTCACCCCGGCGCAATCGACGCGTTGACGCGCGCGGACGCGACCGACGGGGCCCAGGAGGTTCATCTCGCCGACTTCCCGCGTCCCGGCCAGCGCTGGACGATGCGCATCGCAGCGCTGTCGGGGCATGAACGCATCCTGTTCCTGATCGACCGCTCGGCGCTCGACGCCGCCGACCGCATGCGGTCCGATTTCGTCGCCAACGCAAGCCACGAACTGCGCACGCCGCTGGCGGCGATTCTCGGCTATGTCGAAACGCTTCAGGACATGAACGACGACGGCGATGCCGGCACGCGCCATCGCTTCCTCGCCATCATCGAGCGCGAGGCGCGGCGGATGCAGCAACTCGTCATCGACCTGCTCTCGATCTCGCGCGTCGAGGCCGACCGGTTCCGCCGCCCGACGACGCCGGTCGATCTGGCCGCGATCGTCCGGACGACGATCGCGTCGCTCAGGGACAGCGAAGCCGAACGACCGCACGATATCGACGCGCGGATCGCCGAGGGCTCGCTGCCGATGCTCGGCGACGCCGCGCAACTGGGGCAACTCGCCCACAATGTCATTTCGAACGCGATGAAATACGGCCGGCCCGGCACGCCGGTGACGGTCGAACTGGTACGCGATGGCGCGCGCGCGCGCCTCTCGGTCACCGACGAAGGCGACGGCATCGCGCCCGACCATCTCCCGCGTCTGACCGAACGCTTCTATCGCGTCGACGAAGCGCGCAGCCGCTCGGTCGGAGGCACCGGTCTGGGTCTTGCGATCGTCAAGCACATCAGCGAGCGCCATCAGGGGCAGCTCGACATCGAGAGCGAGGTCGGCAAGGGTACGCGGGTCTCGGTAGCCTTCCCGCTCGCCGACGAAGCCCGCTAACAGCCCTCCGATCGGGTCCGGCTTTCTACGGCGAGCTATATGGCGAGGTCAGGCGTCGCCGCGGTCGGCTTCCTGCTTCGCGCGCCGCCGCCGCCAATAGATCAACCCGCCGGCGCTCAGCGCGAAAAGGCCGAACATGCCCGGTTCGGGAACCGGCGTCGCACCGCCCGAGCTCGACCCGCCACCCGACGAACCGCCTCCCGACGACGAACCGCCGCTGGGCGGACCGATGTCGCCCCCCTTGTAGGTGCCGATGTGCATCTCGCCGTTCTGGATCAGGTTGCCGAAAACCGCCGACCCCTGGATATAATTTCCGGTCTGGGCGTCGGCGAGCGGCGCCAGAACCGACCCGCCCCACGCCGTGGTCAGGCGCAGATCCTCCGCCTCGGGAAAGTTCCAGATCAGATGCTCGCCGAGATTGTTGGTCCCGCCGAGGAAATTGTCGTTGAGATTGATCGAACGCCCGCTGACGTTGACGATCGCGGTCGTTGCGGCGTTGAGGTTGAACTGGATCTCGCCGATCTTGTCGAGATCGGCCGCGGTGATGTTGAACACGGCCATGCCCTGCGCGTCGGGTTGCGCGTTGAAGACGCCGCGATTGCCTTGCGCGACGAACTGGCTGTTCGACGTCAGCGTGCCCATGTCAAAGGACAGGCTGGTCAGGCTGCTGTTCAGCTGGTTCTTCTGGTTCTGCAGCCCCGACACGAACGACGGGTTGCTCGTGCCGAGGTTCGACACCACCACATTCTGGTTGACGTTGGTGTTACTGATCGTGCCGCCGACCTTCACCGTCTGCGCCGCCCCGTTGAGATTGAAGCCGCTGTTGACGTTGCCGCCGACGATCGCGCCGCCGCCGTTGTTGAGATTCTTGTGCCCGCCGTCGACATTGCCGACGACCGTCAGCCCGGGCTGGCCGGTCGGCGACGTTCCGAGCGGACGGATGGCATAATTCGACGAATTGCCCGAAAGATTGCCGCCGACGAAGGTGCGCCCTTCCACCTCCGACGAGGACTGGAGATTGCCGAGGACGACGAGATTCCATTCGCGCAGCGCATCCATGCCCGACACGAGCGACGCCGACTGGGCGAGTACGGGCGCAGCGGCAAGCGTCGCGACCAGCGCGACGGGGGCAAGCGAACGGAAAGCAAAAGCCACGATAAATTTCCGGTTTTCAGAGGGAAGAGAGGTTGCTCCCTAACCGGTCAGCGCCGTCAAGGGTAGCCAGGTGCGGCGAATTGCTGTCTTGATTCGGGACAACGACATCGCCGCCGCCCACCCCGGTGCATATGCTAATCGATTTTGCCCAGCAGCTCGGCCAGCAGGCCGAACATCGTGTCGATCTGTCCGGTTTCGACGATCAGCGGCGGCGAAAGCGCGATGATGTCGCCGGTGGCGCGGACCAGCAGGCCGTTGTCGAAGCAGGCGTGGAATAATTCGGTGGCGCGGGCGGTCGGGGCGCCGGGGCGCGGTTCGAGTTCGATCCCGGCGACGAGGCCGATGGTGCGGATATCGATGACGTGACGGCAGCCCCGCAGGCTGTGCGCGGCATCCTCCCAATAGGCCGCGAGCGCGTTCGCGCGCTCGAACAGCCCGTCGCGCGCGTACAGATCGAGCGTCGCAAGGCCCGCCGCGCTGGCGAGCGGGTGCCCCGAATAGGTATAGCCGTGAAAAAGCTCGATCCCGGCCGCGACGCCGTCGACCACCGCGTCATGATGGTCACGCCGGACCGCGACCGCGCCCATCGGCACCGCGGCGTTGGTCAGCCCCTTCGCCATGGTGAGGATGTCGGGGGTCACACCCCAGGCCTCGGCCGCCGTCGCGCCCCCCACGCGGCCGAAGGCGGTGATCACTTCGTCGAAGATCAGCAATATGCCGTGCCGGTCGCAAATGTCGCGCAAACGCTGAAGATAGCCGACGGGCGGAATCAGCACGCCGGTCGAACCCGCCATCGGTTCGACGATCACCGCCGCGATCGTCTCGGCACCGTGCAGATCGACGAGGCGTTGAAGATCGTCGGCCAGTTCGGCGCCGCATGGTGGAAAGCCGCGTGCGAAAGCGTTTCCGGGCAATCCGTGCGTATGCCGGATGTGATCGGTACCCACGAGCCCGGGACCGAAGGCGCGGCGGTTGTTGACGATACCGCCGACGCCGACGCCGCCGAACCCTGTCCCGTGATAACCGCGCTCGCGCCCGATCAGGCGGGTACGGCTCCCCTGCCCGCGCGCGCGCTGCACCGCGAGCGCGATCTTGAGCGCGGTATCGACCGATTCGGAACCGCTGTTGGTGAAGAAGATGCGGTCGAGCCCGGCGGGCATGATCGCCGCGACACGACTGGCGAGTTCGAACGCCAGCGGGTGGCCGAGCTGGAAGGTCGGCGCGAAGTCGAGGCTGCGCGCAGTCTCGGCGATCGCCTCGGCGATCTCGGGGCGGCAATGACCGGCGTTGCAGCACCAGAGGCCTGCCGTGCCGTCGAGTATCGCGCGACCATCAGCGCTTTGGTAATACATCCCGCTGGCCGAGACGAGTTGGCGGGGCGAGGCCTTGTAGGCCTTGTTCGCGGTGAAGGGCATCCAGAAGGCCGCCAGCGGATCATTCTCGCCCTGCATGATGCTCCTCCGTTCTTGCCGTCAGTGTGCCGCCTTGCGGCCGGGCACGAGATGAAGCAGCCCGACGATCGCTCCGCCCAACGCCAGACCGAAAAGCCCGGCGCCTCCCGCGTTGATCAGCCATTCCCAGACCCCGGCACCGGGCAGGTTTCCTGTCACCGCCTGTGCGAAATCATGGAGCGCATGGCCGATGCCGCCAATATGATATTCATCGAGGCCGTGGAGGAATATCTGGCCGCCGACCCACAGCATCGCCGCGGTGCCGATCAGCGCGAGCGCGGCGAGCAATTTGGGCATCAGCGTCACCAGTCCGCGGCCGATCGCGCGGCCGCCACCGGTGCGCCCCTTGCTCATTGCGAGGCCGATATCGTCCATCTTCACGATCAGCCCGACGACGCCGTAGACGGCAATGGTGATCGCAAGCGCGACGACGGCGAGCGTCGCAGCCCGCATGCCGAGCGGCTCGTCGAGCACTTCGTTGAGCGCAATCACCATGATCTCGGCCGAAAGAATGAAGTCGGTGCGGATCGCCCCCTTCACCATCGTTTCTTCGTGATTCTTGTCGGCGACGGTCGCGGCATCCTCGGCCAGGCTCGTCTTGTCCTTCTGCAGCGAATGCCACACTTTCTCCGCGCCTTCGAAGCAGAGATAGGCGCCGCCCACCATCAACAGCGGCGTGATCGCCCATTGCGCGAGCGACGACAACAGCAGCAGCACCGGCAGGATCAGCACGATCTTGTTGAAGATCGAGCCCTTGGCGATGCGCCAGATGATCGGCAGTTCGCGGTCAGGTGTGAAGCCCGTCAGGTAGCGCGGCGTGACCGCGGTGTCGTCGACCACGACCCCCGCCGCCTTCACCCCCGCCTTCGATGCCGCCGCACCGATATCGTCGATGCTCGCCGCCGCGACCTTGGCGATGGTCGCGACGTCGTCGAGCAGCGCGAAAAGTCCTGAAGGCATGAGTATTCGATCCCCTTGTGCGTTTCGCCCGCTCTACCCAGCGAAACTCCCATGCGAAAGAGGATGTTGCGCCGCCTCAGGGATAAAGCCGCGCAAAGGCCGCTGCGGCACCGAACAGCCCCGGCTGCGGATGGGTGATCAGCTTGACCGGCAGCGCGCTCATGAAGCCCTCGAAGCGCCCCTTCTCAACGAAGCGCTCGGGGAAGCTCGATTTGATCAGGCTGTCCTTGATGCGCAGCCCCAGCCCGCCAGCGATCACCACCCCGCTTGCGCCCTGCGCCAGCGCGAGATCGCCCGCGACGCTGCCGAGCGACAGGCAGAAACGGTCGACCGCCGCCGCGGCGAGGCTGTCGGCGCCGCTGGTGCCGTTGGTCCAGATCGTCCGGTCGTCGAGCGGGGTCACCGCGCGCCCTTCCATCGCTGCCAGCGTCTCGTAGATGTCGACGATGCCGGGGCCCGACACGATCCGCTCGATCGACACGCGGCGGTGGCGCTTGCGAAGGCGCGCGAGGATCGCGTCCTCGATGCTGTCGAGCGGCGCGAAGTCGATGTGCCCGCCTTCGGTCGCCTGCACCCGATACTCCGCCCCGTCGCGCCAGATATGCGCAACGCCGAGCCCGGTGCCCGGGCCGATCACGCTGATCGTGCCGCTGTCGGGAAGCGCCACGTCGGGGCCGCACAAAGTCTCGAAATAGCCGGCGTCGGCCTGCGCGACCGCATGCCCCACCGCCTCGAAATCATTGACCAGCACCCAATGGTCGACGCCCAGCTTCTCGCCGACGAGCGCGGGGCGGATGATCCAGGGATTGTTGGTGAAACGGATCACCTCGCCGCGCGCCGGCCCGGCGATCGCGATCGCGACAGCGCGCGGCAGCGCGCCGCCCGCACGCCGCGCGAAATCCTCCCAGGCGGTCTCGAGGCTCGCATGGTCCCGGGCATGCAAAGTCGTCGCCTCGCCTAGCGCGACGACACCGCCACTATCGATCTCGGCGATCGCGAAGCGGGCGTGAGTTCCACCGATATCCACCGTTACGATCCGTTCGCGCATGACTCTCCCCGGCGCCGCAGCCTGTCCCCGACCTTTGCACCGACGCGAAGGAAAGCAACAGACATAGCTATGCGCAATTTGGAATCGGTTCAAATCTCTTGACTTAATAACCAATTTGGTTCAAATGCTTCATCTCAACGTCCATATCGGAAACATCGCACCGAGGCGCAGCGCGTCCTCGGCACAGGGACGTTCGACACCAGAAATGTGACATCATCGGAAGGAAGAAATTTCATGCCAGCAAACTGGATCGAAGTAACCGAAGCCCCCTATTTCTTCGGCGCGAGCGGCAACACGCCGGCGCAGAACCGCACCGCAGCACAATCGGCGATCGATGACGCAATCGCAGCCTTCAAAAGCGACAAGATTCCGCGCACGCTTACCTTTTTCGGAATGACCGGTCGGGTCGATATCGACGGCCCGATTATCGTCGCGGATTTCAATGGATCCGCCTACGCCTCGATGGTGACGGTGCATTTCAAAGGACCAGGCTGCTATAATTCCGACTTGGGCGCTCATATCCGGCAAATCAGCGGCGAACTGCCGTGCCTGATCTTCCAGTACACACGTGCATGCAAGGTCGAAGGCATGAACCTGGGCGGTCGAATCGCGACGGCTCCTAGCTTCCAGGCGCTTTTCCATGACGACAATGTCGAAACTGCATGGTGGCGACAGGGCGGCCTGGTTTCAAACCGCGCTTATGCCCCCCACGCCGGGATTGTGACGGACCCCTTTTCGTCGGGCATCGCCAGCAACGACCAATATCCGGGACTTGCTGCCTATTATGTGAGCAGCAGCGGGTCGAACAGCCTCTACATCGACAATTGTGCCTTCACCGGCTTCGACGTAGGTGTTGGCTGGTCACTGTCTTTTACCAACCAGGGTGACGGCTGCGTGCTAAGCAACAGCCGCTTCTTCCGCTCGCGCACCTGTCTGGCCATTGGGCGCGATCAGGCGCGAATGTGTTCCTTCGTCAATCCGTTTGCCAATTTCTGTACGACACTCGTTGACTGCCGCAGCTATGGCCAAGGCATCGGGCAGATGCCCGAAATCCGCGGTGGTCAGGTGACGATCGCCAAGCAAGTCTTCATCGGATCGGGGCAGCGTTACTCGGGAAACATTGTCGGGCTCGCCACCGAGAATATCTGGCGGCTTGGTAGTTGGAAAAGCGGATCCACGCTCAATCTGGTCGGGTGTCAGATTAAGATGGCTAATCCGGTCGATGCTGCCGGGATCGCCCCCGATGCGTGGCTGTTCGCCGAAGGATCAGTCGCGTTCTTCGGAGGGCGCATCTGGATCAACAACGATGCCCGAAACGTTTTTAACATCTACACGACTTCGCGTGTCTCCCTGAATGGCGTAAGCATCGACGATGAATTCGCCTATGCAAATCAAGGTGCCGCGAACGGAGCACATGTTCACTATGACAATTGCAGCGTCATAGATTCAGCACAGGGTGAGATTTTTGGTCTCTCGATGCTAACCCGCGGCAGGACGGTCGAAGCGGGCAAGCGCCGCCTCTACATGCCTGTCGGCTCGAAGCTGATCGAGAACGGCTCAACGGACAGTGTCGAATATGTCGAGTGGACATCCCAGGGCAACCCTCCGCTCACACTTGACAGCGCAGCTACCATCACCGTGGCAACCGACGGCACGGCAACTTTCGTCTCAACCAATCCTGCAGCCTATATCATTGGCGAATTCGTCCATACGAACACACCGTTGCAACTGACGCCGTTCGTCAACGGCGAAACAATGCCTTCGTCGGGAAGCGGAGGCCATTTGACGATCGGCGAGGTCGTCTCGGTGATCGGCAATGTCGTGACGTTACGCAATGTCCCAAAAGCTCTTCCCGTCGGGGTCGGTACTTATAGTGTCACGCTCTCCCGTTCCGGGTTTTTCCGACCGCGCATGATGGCCGCGATCACCAATGGCAGCACCAGCGCGACGCTGTCGGCAGCGGCGGGCTACGCTGTGGGGGACCGGATCCGGGGGCAAGGCATCCCGGCAGGCGCCTGGATTACGGCAATGTCGGGCACGAACATTACCTTGTCTCACCCGACGACCGCAACCGAGACGGTCGAAGTCTATGATGTACGCCTCAGCGTTTCAGGCAAACGCAGTTGGACCAACGGCGAACCGAACGGAACCTGGTTCAAGGGCGATCGGTTCGAAGTGTTTGGCTATGATATCAACCCAGGTTCCAGAACTGCCAGTCACAAAGCCTATCGCTGTGTGAAATCGGGCACCTCATCCATCTGGATTCGGGAATATGAAGGCGTGCCCAGCACATCCTCGACCAGCACCACCTACACGCCGGTCACCAGCGACATCGGCAGTCGCAAGCGGATGAACGCGGCCGGCGCAATTGCGTTCAGTTGGCCGAGTGACACCACGCTGGATGTGCCGATCGGCAGTTGGATCGAGGTCGAAGCGGCGAATACGGGCGCCATCACCCACACGGCAGGCGCAGGCGCCACGCTTCAGAGCCGCGGTAGCCTGGTCGCCAGCAACGGCCGCTATTCGGTGCAACGCGGCACCAAAGTCGCATCGAACACCTGGTCGCTGTCCGGCGATCTCGCATAATTGTTACCGGGGAAGCGGGCGCGTTCGCGCGCCCGCTTCTGCGCTTGTGTCCGTTGGCCTTGGCATCCCGGCCCCGAACGATTATTGCGAATCAGTCGCAGCAAGATCTCGAAAGAGCAAAGAATGGCAATCAACTCGGGAAGCACCCACGAATGGACGGGCACCAGCGGGGACAATTGGGTGCTGCACCAACAAAGGCTCGACCGGATGCTCCAGACTTTCGGCGACGCGGCGCTCGCCGTGGCGGGGCCTCGACCAGCCGAGCACGCCCTCGACATCGGGTGCGGCGCGGGAACGACCAGCTTTGCCCTCGCGGAGCGCGTCGGCACGAGCGGCCATGTGCTGGGCGTCGACATATCGCCGCAACTGATCGCGCGCGCCGAGGCCGATACGCCGGACGGCGCATCGGTCGCGTTCCAGCGCGCCGATGCCGCGAGCGCGCCGCTGCCGCCTGCCGCCTTCGACCTGCTCTTTTCGCGCTTTGGCGTGATGTTCTTCGACGCCCCCACCCCCGCCTTCGCCCATATCCGGAAAGCCCTGAAGCCCGGCGGACGGCTTGCCTTCGCCTGCTGGCGAAGCGCGGCAGAGAATGACTGGGTGCGTTTGCCGATGACCACGATCCGGCATCTTTTGGCGCCACCGCCGTCCGATCCTGAAGCGCCCGGCCCCTTTGCCTTCGGCGATCCGGCGCGCATCGAACAGATCCTGACAGATGCGGGGTTCGACGACGTCGCGATCACGCCGTTCGACGCCGATATCCCCTATGGCCATGGCGCAACGCGCGCCGAGGCGATCGAAGACGCACTGGGCTTGGCTTTTGCGGTCGGGCCATTGTCGCGGGCGCTGGCAGGGCAGTCCGAAGACCTCCGCGCGGCGGCGGAAGATGCGGTACGGGCGGCTTTCGGACAGCGGCCGGGTGCGACATCGATCCTGCTCGAAGGCGCCGCATGGATCGTCACCGCCCGCAACCGCTGAGCGGTCGCGCGGCAGGGTGTCCCGATCCCGGAAAAATGCGACAAACGGCGCGATGACGGTGCTGTCCGTCGCGCGCGAATCACGCTATGACAGGGATGATCACGGGGAGGGAACGACCACGGACGTTCTGCCTGGGGGGCAACGCAGGCACCGCGATCAATGCGAGACGTTTCGGACGTATTGCCCGGGGTATTCATCCACTTGCATCGGGCCTCGCAGCTGATCCCGCCCGACAACGAAAATCAGGACCGCGGCCGACCAGAACGCTTCGCGATTCCGGGCTGTTTTCAACGATTTTGGGAAATGGCGCACCCGGAACGATTCGAACGTCCGACCCCCAGATTCGTAGTCTGGTGCTCTATCCAGCTGAGCTACGGGTGCGTGGTGAGGGGCCTTTAAGGGGCAGCGACCGGGCGCGCAACCCCCTATTTCGGATTTGTGGCCGGCGCGCAGGACGACTGGCGCCGAACCGCGTCGAGCTGGCCGATTTCCGCCGGATCCTTCAAAAGCAACCGGATCAGCGCAATGCCGTGATCGTGGTTCGTCCGAACCACTTCGGCGCCCGCCGGAACCGGCTGCCCTTCGCGCGCGAGAATGATTCGATACGGCTTGCCCGCCGCCTCGACATCGTTGCGGACGAAGATGACGTCCGTCGCGGCGTCGAAGATGCTGAGCGAACTGTAACGGTCCGGCACCGGCACGACATGGATCGCGATCGGCCCGCCTGACAGGTCATAGGGGCAACTCGAATAGGCGAGGTCCGGGCTCGGTCGCACGACCGGCTGGCGCGCAGGATTGGCAAGGTTGGCATAGGCCATCGTGTTGACGCCGCCCTGCCCCAGCCGGTCGATCGCAACATTCATCAGGGCATAGGGAATCGCGCCGACGGCGACCCAGGCGGTCGCGGCTGCAAGAACGAAACCGAAGACGAGCGGGCCGAACCAGGTGCGCATATCAGCAGCCCTCCTTCACGATGCTTGGCAGGACCGCCTTGGTGGGGGCAGCGCGAAACCCGTCGCCGGGGTTGTACATGCGCAGGGTCAGGTGAAAGGGCTGCCCCTTCGCCGCCGGCAGCCAGGCTCCGTCGGCCGGCTTCGCCGGTGCGATCGTGACGCGCCACTCGCCTTCGGCGTCGAGCGCGACGTTGGCACCGTTCACCGACCAGCTGTTGGCTGGATTGGCGACGAGATAACCCGCCTCGTCATAAATGGTGACGCTCCACCAGCGCGCGTCGAGCGGCCTTCCCGACAGGCGGTAGCGGCAATTGCCGTCGAGCGGCGCGCCCGCCGCGTCGGTGGTGGCCGACCAGTAGACGGTTTCCCTGGCCGGAAGCGCGAGCAGGCCCGCGCGCGCGACCATGGCGCGCGTCACCCGGTCGGTCGCCTTGGTGCCGAAGCCGAGCGACGTGGTCCAGGGGCCGTTGCCGATCTGCCCGTCGGCGAGCCCCCGGCCCGTGATCGCCCAGGCAGCGCCGAGCCCCACCGCCAGCCCTCCCACCAAAGTGATCGCATAGCGGTGCCAGCTCTTCATGCCCTACCCCCTGTTATTTGGCCTTCTTCAGGGCCGCCTGCGCTGCCGCAAGGCGCGCAATGGGGACACGGTAGGGTGAGGCGCTGACATAGTCGAGACCCGTCTTTTCGCAGAAATGGATGCTCGGCGCATCACCGCCATGCTCGCCACAGATGCCGAGCTTGATGCCCGTCCGCGTGGCGCGACCGCGATCGGCGGCGATCTCGATCAGCTGGCCGACGCCCTCGACGTCCAGACTGACGAACGGATCGGTGACGAAAATGCCCTTGTCGACATATTGCGTCAGGAACCGCCCCGCGTCGTCGCGGCTGATCCCGATCGTCGTCTGCGTCAGGTCGTTGGTACCGAAGCTGAAGAATTCGGCGCTCTCGGCGATCTCGCCCGCCATCAGTGCGGCGCGCGGCAGTTCGATCATCGTGCCGACGAGATAGGCGATCTCGCGGCCCTTTTCGGCAAACACCGCCTTCGCCTGTGCATCGACGACCGTCTTCATCAGGTCGAACTCGCGGCGCGTTGCGACGAGGGGGATCATCACCTCGGGGATCGGCGCGGCGCCGGTTTCGGCGGCGATATCGCACGCCGCCTCGAAGATCGCGCGCGCCTGCATCTCATAGATTTCGGGATAGGTCACGCCCAAGCGGCAGCCGCGATGGCCAAGCATCGGGTTGAATTCATGGAGTTCGTTCGCGCGCCCCTTGAGCGCCTCGATCCCGACACCCGCGGCCTCGGCAACGACGGCGAAATCCTCCTCGCGCGTCGGCAGAAACTCGTGAAGCGGCGGGTCGAGCAGGCGGATCGTGACCGGCAAGCCGGCCATCACGCCGAAGATCGCGGCAAAGTCGCCGCGCTGCTCGGGCAGCAGCTTGGCGAGCGCGGCGCGGCGGCCTTCCTCACTGTCGGCGAGGATCATCTCGCGCACCGCGGTAATCCGCGCGGCGTCGAAGAACATATGCTCGGTGCGGCAAAGCCCGATGCCCTCGGCGCCGAAATCGCGCGCGACCTGCGCATCGGCCGGGGTCTCAGCGTTCGCGCGCACCTTCATGCGGCGCACCTTGTCGGCCCAGCCCATCAGCGTGCCGAAATCACCGACGAGTTCGGGGAGCAGGGTCGGAACCTCGCCCGCCATCACCTCGCCGGTGGAGCCGTCGAGGGTCAGGATATCACCCTCGCGAAGCTCGCGCCCGGCGACGCGCAGCACGCGCGCATTGCCGTCGATCGACAAGCCGCCGGCCCCCGAGACGCAAGGACGGCCCATGCCGCGCGCGACGACCGCCGCGTGGCTGGTCATCCCGCCGCGCGCGGTGAGAATGCCCCTCGCGGCGTGCATGCCGTGAATGTCCTCGGGGCTGGTTTCGACGCGGACGAGGATCACCGCTTCGCCCATGCCCGCAGCTTTCTCCGCGCTGTCGGCGTCGAACATGATCTTGCCCGATGCCGCGCCGGGGCTGGCGGGCAACCCCTTCGTCAGCACGTCACGCGGGGCTTTCGGGTCGAGCGTCGGGTGGAGCAGCTGGTCGAGCGCGCCGGGGTCGACGCGCTGCACCGCTTCCTCTTCGGTGATCAGCCCCTCGCCCGCCATGTCGACCGCGATCTTGAGCGCCGCCTTGGCGGTGCGCTTGCCCGAACGCGTCTGGAGCATCCACAAAGTCCCGCGTTCGACGGTGAACTCGATGTCCTGCATGTCGCGATAATGGGTTTCGAGCGTGTCGAAGACCCGGCCGAGCTCGCCGAAGGTCTCGGGCATCGCCTCTTCCATCGACAGCGGCTTGGCACCCGCCTTTTCGCGCGCGGCGAGGGTCAGATATTGCGGGGTGCGGATGCCCGCGACGACATCCTCGCCCTGTGCGTTGATCAGCCATTCGCCGTACCAGGCGCGCTCGCCGGTCGCGGGGTCGCGCGTGAAAGCCACGCCGGTTGCCGAGGTGTCGCCCATATTGCCGAACACCATCGCCTGCACATTGACCGCGGTGCCCCATTCGCCGGGGATCGCATTGATGCGGCGATAGACTTTTGCGCGGTCGCTTTCCCAACTGGCGAAGACCGCGCCGACCGCGCCCCACAGCTGGTCCCTGGGTTCCTGCGGGAAGGGCGCGCCGGTCTCGCGCTCGACGATCGCCTGATAGGTCTTGACCAGCGCCTGCCAGTCCTCGGCCGACATCTCGGTGTCGAGGTAGAAGCCCTTGTCTTCCTTGGCGACTTCCAGCGCTTCCTCGAACTCGGCATGGTCGAGCCCCATGACGACGTCGGCATACATCTGGACGAAGCGGCGATAGCTGTCCCACGCGAAGCGCGGGTCGCCCGAGGCTTCGGAAAGACCGACGACGGTGAGGTCGTTGAGCCCGAGGTTGAGCACGGTGTCCATCATCCCGGGCATCGAGACGCGCGCGCCCGAACGGACCGAGACGAGCAGCGGGTCGGCAGCGTCGCCGAACGCCTTCCCCGTGATGCCCTCGATATGCGCGATACCGGCCGCAACCTCTTCGGCGAGCCCCGCCGGGAACTGTTCGCCATTAGCGTAATAGGCGGTGCAGACGTCGGTGGTGATCGTAAAGCCCGGCGGAACCGGCAGCCCGATCGAGGCCATTTCGGCAAGGTTCGAGCCCTTGCCGCCCAGCAATTCCTTCGAACGCTCGGCCGTGGTGGCCGCGCCGCCGAACAAATGCACCATGTTGGTCTGGGTAGGCGTCGTCATCATATGCTCCTGCTGCCCCGGGGAGGAGGTTGGCGGGGGAATAGTTATGCAGTCCCGGTTGGTCGAATCAGTTTTGCTTTGTCATTTTCAAGGCTTCTCAAATCCGTTCGCATCGAGCGAAGTCGAGATGCCCATCTGTCGTTCGTGCCTTCACGGTGTCTCGTCTTCGCTCGACACGAACGGGATTTCTAACGCGGTCTCAGACCTCGATCTTCGAGAAATCGGCGACCCCGTGCACCGCGCCGGTAAAGCGCGCCAGCAGGCCGAGGCGATAGGCGCGGACCGCTTCGTCGGGATCGTTGACCATCACGCCTTCGAAAAAGGCATCGATCGGCGCGCGGAGCGACGCCAGCGCGGCCATCGCGTCGGTGAAACGTTCGTCTGCGACCGCCACGGCGGCAGCGGGTTCGGCAGCGTCGAGGGCGGCGAGCAGCGCCTTGTCCATCTCCGTCGCCCCAGCGAAAGCTGGGGCCGCTATCGTTGGCGCACCATCGCCAGCGATCCCAGCTTTCGCTGGGATGACGGTATCTTTGCCCGCCTGCTTCAGGATATTCGCCGCGCGCTTGTAGCCCGCGAGCAAATTGGTGCCGTCCTCGGTCGCCATGAACGCCTGCAGCGCCTTCACGCGCGCGAGCAGCCGAACGAGATCATCCTCGCCGCCGAGCGCAAAAACCGCGTCGATCAGGTCGTGCCGGACCCCGGCTTCGCGCTGCTGGACCTTGAGGCGGTCGATAAGGAAGCCAAGAACCCCTATCGCTTCTTGCTCAACCGCAAATTCCAATGGGTTTGTAGCAGCGGCGCCAAACTTGATCGCCGCAACGCCCTTGCTCTCTAGAGATTCCGCAACCGGCGAATATGCGGCAGTTCCACTCATAGCGGATATGAGGATCGCCAGCAAAGAGCCTCGCAGTTCGGCCACCTGCCAAAGGCTAAGCCCGCCCAATGCTGCGCGCCGGAGCGCGAACGGGTCTTTGGAGCCTGTCGGTCGCTCGTCGATCGCGAAAAAGCCGACAAGCGTATCCAGCTTATCCGCCAGCGCCACAGCCACCGTCACCGGCGCCGTTGGCACGTCATCGCCCTGCCCGACCGGCTTGTAATGATCGCGGATCGCGTCGGCGACTGCATCGGGCAGGCCTTCGGCGCGGGCGTAATAGCCGCCCATCAGGCCCTGCAATTCGGGGAATTCGCCGACCATTTCGGTGACGAGATCGGCCTTGGCCAGTTCGGCCGCCTGCCGTGCAAGGGCGGGGTCGCAGTTGGGGACGATGCCTTCGCTCGCCAGCCATTCGGCGAGCTTCGCGACGCGCTCGACCTTGTCGGCGACGGTGCCCAGCTTTTCGTGGAAGGTGATATTCGCGAGCTTCCCGGCGTGCTCGGCGAGCGTCTTCTTCTGATCCTGTTCCCAGAAGAAGCGCGCGTCGGACAGCCGCGCCGCGAGGACCTTGCGGTTGCCCGCGACGATCTCCGCGCCGCCATCCTTCGCGTCGATGTTCGCGGTGCAGACGAAGCCGTTCGCCAGCTTGCCGTCCGCGCCGTTCACGACGAAATATTTCTGGTTCACGCGCGCGGTCAGCTGGATGACCTCGGGCGGCACCTCCAGAAACGCTTCGTCGAAGCGGCCCAGCAAGGGCACAGGCCATTCGGTGAGGCCCGCATTCTCGACCACCAGCCCCTCGTCCGCGACGAGGCTCAGCCCCGCATCGGCCGCGGCCTTGGCGGCGCCGTCGCGGATGATCGCCTGCCGCTCCTCATGGTCGACGATGACATGGCACGCGCGCAGCTTTTCGGCATAGTCCGAAGCCGACCCGATGGTGATCTCGCCCGGGCAGTGGAAGCGGTGGCCGCGCGTCGCGAAGCCCGCGGAAATCCCGCTGACTTCACACGGAACGAGCGCCTCGCCGAAGATCGCGACGATGCCCGAAAGCGGGCGCACCCAGCGCAGGCTCTCGCTGCTCGCGCTTTCCTTGCCCCAGCGCATCGACTTGGGCCAGGCGAAGGCGCGGACGATCGCGGGGATCGCCTCGGCGAGCACCTCGGCGGTTGCGCGGCCCGGCTTGTCGATCACGGCGAAATACACGCCGTCGCGATCTTCGAGCTGGTCCTGCGTCAGGCCCGTCTTGCGAAGGAAACCTTCGAGCGCCTGCGGCGGCGCGCTGCTGCGCGGACCTTTCAGTTCCTCACTGACGGCAGCGGTCGCTTGCGGAAGCCCCTTCGCGATCAGCGCCAGACGCCGCGGCGTCGACCAGATGGTAAGCTCGCCCGCTTCGAGCCCCGCCGCGCTCAGCTGCGCGCGGAACAGTTTTTCGAGTTCGGCGCGCGCGCCGGCCTGCATCCGCGCCGGGATTTCCTCGCTGCGCAGTTCGAGAAGCAAATCGGTCACAGCGTCCACCCCGGATATTTTGCGGTCCAGTTTTCGGACTGGCTGTCGATCCACGCCTTGCAGCTGCCCTTTGCGAGGTCGCGGACGCGCGCCATATAATTGGCGCGTTCCTGCACGCTGATCACGCCGCGCGCCTGGAGCAGGTTGAACAAATGGCTCGCCTCGATCGCCTGATCATAGGCGGCGAGCGGGACATTCGCGGCGATCGCGCGCTGGCACTCGGCCTCGGCCGACCTGAAGCCCGCGAAGAGCGTGTCGGTGTCGGCGACCTCGAAATTCCATTTCGAGAACTGGCGCTCATTCTCCAGAAACACGTCGCCATAGCTCACCGCCGCGACGTCGCCGACCGCGTCGGAGAAGCGCAGGTCGTACACATTGTCGACATTCTGGATATACATGGCGAGGCGTTCGAGCCCGTAGGTGATCTCGCCCGCGACCGGCTTGCAGTCGTAACCACCCATCTGCTGGAAGTAAGTGAACTGGGTGACTTCCATCCCGTCGCACCAGACTTCCCAGCCCAGCCCCCACGCGCCGAGCGTCGGCGATTCCCAGTCGTCCTCGACGAAACGGATGTCGTGGAGCAGCGGGTCGATGCCGATCGCGGCGAGGCTGCCCAGATATTGCTCCTGCAGGTCGGCGGGCGACGGCTTCAATATCACCTGATACTGGTAATAATGCTGGAGGCGGTTCGGGTTCTCGCCGTAACGGCCGTCGGTCGGGCGGCGGCTCGGCTGGACATAGGCGACGTTCCACGGCTCGGGACCGAGGCTGCGCAAGGTCGTCGCGGGATGGAACGTCCCCGCCCCCACGCGCATGTCATAGGGTTGCAGGATCGCGCAGCCGCGCGCCGCCCAATAGGCATGCAGCGTCAGGATCATGTCCTGAAAACTCAAGGGATGCTTGGCGTCCGCTTCGGCCACGGCCGGTCTTCCTTCGCAGGTGCAAAAATCGCCGCCGCATTGGCGCAGCGCGGCGCGAGGGTCAAGGCTCCCTGCCGCCCGGCAGGTCGGGAAAACCGGGCATCCTGTCATGGTTGCAAAACTTTTTGTCAGGCGTTGTTGACATAGTCAGCGAATCACGACATATAGTCATGGAAACCTGACATAAAGACAGGTGGACGTGACCGACACTTTGAAGACGCAACCCAGGAGAAGACCCATGATGACCCGCACGATCGCCCTCGCCCTCTCGCTGACCATCGCCGCCGCCCCCGCAATGGCCGCGCCGCTGGCCGAAACCAGCACCCACGAAATCCGCATCGACGACCTCGACCTGACCTCCGCCCGCGACCAGCGACGCCTCGAAATCCGCATCAAAAGCGCGGCACGCCGGATCTGTGACAATGGTGTCGGCGGCGTCGCCGGGCGCGCGCAGCAGTCCGAATGCATGGCCGACACGCTTGCCGCGGCGCGCCCGCAGACCGACCGCGCCATCGCCCGGGCGCAGGGCAGCCAGAACGACACCCGGCTTGCATTGCTGATGCTGCACAGCGCCCGCTGATCCCGCTCGCAAATTTCGTGCTTTGCCTCGACCGATGCTCCCCGGTGTCGGCAGGTGACTCGAGCTGGAGCGTCATCCGCCGCGACGGCGCTCCAGCCTCTTGCCGCTCCCTTGAAAGCGAAGACATGATTTCCGCGACACCCGAACCCGCCCGAAGGGCCGAAACCAATTTGCCGTTTGCGGACATGGCGCAGCCTTGCCATGTCGATGCGAAGGCTATGACTGGCGAGGCGCCAATGAACAACAAACTGAAAGTGCTGCGCGCAATGCGAAACTGGAGCCAGGCCGAACTGGCCGATCGGCTCGACGTTTCGCGGCAGGCGGTGAATGCGATCGAAACGGGAAAATACGACCCGTCGCTACCGCTCGCCTTCAAGCTCGCGCGGCTGTTCGACATGCCGATCGAGGAGATTTTCGACGATGGCAACGAAGGACATGACGATGACAAATGATGCAGCCCGGCCCAGCGCCGTCGCGTTGATCGGCTGGCCGATCGTGATCATCCTCGGCTCGGCGATGCTGCTGGGTGGTTTCGCCGGATATAATCAGGCGACGATCGACAAGGGCGGCGTGCCCCTGCCGCTGTGGGCCGGTCCGCTCGCGGCGCTGGGCTTCGCAGCCCTGGGTTTTGGCGGTTATTTCCGCCGCTATGCGCCGTCCTGGCGCAGCTGGTCGCCCCGCAAGCGCCGCTATTGGCTGGCGCTGGGCTTTTGCGGCATCATCGGCGGCATCATCGGGGGACTGCTCGTTTCAGACAAGTCCGGCAGTGGTGCGGCGATCGACATGATGAGCAACGGCCCGCTGAGTCCCGGATTTGCGATCAGCGCCGCAGGCATCTGGGTCGCCGGGCTGGCGATCGGCATGGTCGCCTACCACCGCTCGATCGACGATCATGAAGAACGCGCCTGGCTGTGGGCCTGCGTCGCGGGCTGGTATGCCTTCGTCTTTCCGGCCCCGGCATGGTGGATGCTGCATCGCGCGGGTCTGACGCCCCCCGTCGATGTGGTGGTGTTGTTCAGCCTGTCGCTGATCGTCAACGCCGTCGTCTGGCTGTGGCTGAAATTCCGCTGACCGGGCGCGTCCCGCCCTCTCCCTTTTTCCCGGCCGCACGGCCAAGCTTCGAAAGATTTCCCGTGAAAAAATGGATTAAGACCCTCGCCGCGAGCTGCGCGCTGCTTCCCCTCGCGCCCTTCGCGGCACTCCACGCCGCCGAGCCGGTCACGGCGCCCGCCGTGGCGGCTTCCGTACCGACCGTCGACGCCGATCCCGCGCTGTGGGTGGTCAAGGACAAGGACACGACCATCTATCTTTTCGGCACGGTGCACGTGCTGAAACCCGGCCTCGGCTGGTTCGATGAAGCGGTGAAGGACGCCTTCGACCGCTCGGACGAACTGATGCTCGAAATGATCCTTCCCGAGGATCAGGCCGACGTCGCAAAGCGGATGATGCCGTTGGCGATCGACCAGACCGGCAAGACGATCCCGCAGCGCCTGACTCCCGAACAGCTCGCCGCCTATCAGGCCGCGTTGACCAGCGTCGGGCTGCCCGCCAACGCCTTCGACGCCTTCGAGCCCTGGTTCCCGGCGATCACGCTGTCGGTGCTGCCGCTGTCCAAGCTCGGCTACGATCCCGAACAGGGCGCCGAAAAGCTGCTGACGCGCTTCGCCAAGGAAGCGAAGAAGCCGATCGCGGGATTCGAAACGCTCGAGGAACAGCTCGGCTATTTCGACACGCTTCCCGAAACGCTGCAGGTTGCCTATCTCAACGTCGTCGTGCGCGACATGGACAAGCTGGGGCCGACGCTCGACACGCTCGTCGCGCAATGGGCCAAGGGCGACCCCAAGACGCTCGCCACGACGATGAACGAAAGCATGACCGAAACGCCCGAGATCGCCAAGGTGCTGTTGTGGGATCGCAACCAGCGCTGGGCCGATCAGATCAAGACCCGCATGGCACAGCCCGGGACGGTCTTCGTCGCGGTCGGGGCGGGCCATCTTGCCGGCAAGAACAGCGTGCAGGACTATCTGAAGAAGCGCGGGCTGTCGGCGAAGCGGGTCAAATATTGACCGGTGCGCCACGCCCGTCCGCCCGATGGGGTCGCCGCGCCGCGGCGGCCCTTCTGGCGTGTCTGCTGGCCGGATGCGGAGCGCCGCAGACGGTGACCGAAGCGCGCCCGGCGATGTGGCTGGTCGAGGACGACGATACGCGCATCTATCTGCTCGGCACGATGCACGCGCTGCCCGCCGGGACGGAATGGGACCGCGGCCAGATCGCGCGCGCGATCGCCGATGCCGACGAACTGATCCTCGAACTGTCGCCCGAGCAGCTGGCGGCGGCGGGCGGCGTCTTCCGGAACCTTGCCCCCCGCAAGGCGCCGCTGGCGATCGACAAGCGCCTCGCCGGCCCCGCACTCGCGCGCTACCGCCAGCTCGAAGCCAGCGGCACCGGCCAGCCCTTCGGCGGCGACGCGCTCGACGACTGGGCGGTGATGGTCGCGATGGGCCAGCGCGTCGCGCAGAATGCCCGGCTTCTGCCCGCCAACGGCGTCGAAACGCGGCTGACCGAACGCTTCCGGGACGATCGCAAGCCGGTCGGCGGGCTCGAGACCGCGCAGGAGCAGCTGATGCTGTTCGAAACGCTCGATCCGGCAACCCAGCGAACCCTGCTTGCCCGTGCGGCCGAAGGCGCGGGCGACGCCGTGCAGGAGGTCGCCACGCTCACCGATGCCTGGTCGCGCGGCGACGTCGCGGTGCTCGAACGCATGATCAACGAAGATGTCGTCGCGGTGCCCGCGGCGCGCGCGGCGATCATCACCGACCGCAACCGGCGCTGGAGCGCGTGGGTCGTACGGCGGATGGACAGGCCGGGCACGCTGCTGGTCGCGGTCGGCGCGGGGCATCTGGTCGGGGCGGACGGGCTGCCCGCGCTGCTCGAAGCACAGGGATTGAAGGTTATCCGCATCCAGTGATGCGGGGCGCCCCGGCCCCGCTAGCGGCCACGCACCGGAAGCTGCGCGCGCAGCCGCTGCAAGTTGCGCTCGGGGACCCGCTCCAGCCCGGCCGCAGGCTTGCCCTCGCGGAGCCGCTTGCGATCCTTCTCCGACGGCTCGACGCGGCGCACGCGGACCGCGGCATGCCCCTGCGCCTTGATTCCGAGCTCCTCCGCCGCGCCGCGCGACAGGTCGATGATCCGGCCCGGCGCGAACGGCCCCCGGTCGTTGACCCGCACGACGATCCGCCGCCCGGTATCGAGCGCCGTCACCTCGACATAGGTCGGCAGGGGCAGAGTGGTGTGCGCCGCGGTCACCCAGCCCGGCCGGAATTGTTCGCCATTGGCGGTGCGGTTGCCCGACTCGTTTCCGTACCAGCTGGCATAACCGACCACGTCATAGGCGGGCGCAGCGGCCGGCACATAGGTGGTCCCGCGGACCGTATAGGCCGGCCCGATCCGCACCGGCGCGTCGGCCACCGGCCGGTATTTGGTCCCGGCACACGCCGCGAGCGTCAGCGAAACCGCCACGATGCCCGCCATCCGGAGTCTTCGCCCTGTCTGCATGCGGCGACCCTAGATGTCCGGCCCGCCGATAGAAAGCCTCCGCAACCGTTCGCACGCATACGCCGGTTTTGCGGCCGGGCGCTTGCATTTCCGCCGCTTCCCCGCTATGCGCCCGCGCTTCCGTCATGGTCATCCCTGGAGGCGTGGCGGACTGTGTAACTATTTCTCGGAGAAATATGATGAGCGATCAGCTGACGCTGACGGCCGAGACGCGCGAACGCGGAGGCAAGGGAGCCTCGCGTGAACTGCGTCGTGAAGGTCGTGTCCCCGCCGTTGTCTATGGCGGCAAGGAAGAACCCCTGATGATCCACGTCGAAGAAAAGCTGCTGATGAAGCAGCTGATGACGGGTCACTTCATGAACTCGGTCGTGATGATCGAAGTCGGCGGCAAGACCATCCGCACGCTGCCGAAGGACGTCGCTTTCCACCCGGTCAAGGATCGCCCGATCCACGCCGACTTCCTGCGCATCACCAAGGATGCCAAGGTCCATGTCGCGGTGCCGGTCGTGTTCCAGAACGAAGACGCCTCGCCGGGCCTGAAGCGTGGCGGCGTGCTGAACATCGTTCGCCACGAGCTCGAACTGGTCTGCGACGCGGCCAACATCCCTGACGACATCGCGATCGACGTCACCGGCTTCGACGTCGGCGATTCGATCCACATCAGCCACGTCAAGCTGCCGAAGGGCAGCGAGAGCGCGATCACCGACCGCGATTTCACCATCGCGACGATCGTCGCCCCGTCGGCGCTCAAGTCGAGCGACGGCGACACGACCAAGGATGACGGCGAAGGCGCCGAAGAAGCCTGAACCTGATCGGGCCGCCTTCGCTTGCGGAGGCGGCCCCTTCCGGACCCCGAGAAAGGCACGAAATGCAACTCTGGGTCGGCCTCGGCAATCCCGGGCCCCAATATGCGATGCACCGTCACAATGTCGGCTTCATGGCCGCCGACGTCATCGCCGACATGCACGGCTTCCCCGCCCCGGCCAAGAAATTCCAGGGCTGGTTTCAGGACGGCCGCATCGGGCGGCATCGCATCCTGCTGCTCAAACCCGGCACCTATATGAACGAAAGCGGCCGCAGCGTGCGCGCCGCGCTCGATTTCTACAAACTGACCCCGCAGGACGTCACCGTCTTCTATGACGAACTCGACCTCGCGCCGATGAAGGTCAAGATCAAGCAGGGCGGCGGCGCCGCGGGGCATAACGGCATCCGCAGCATGATCCAGCATATCGGCGACGATTTCCGCCGGGTGCGCATCGGCATCGGCCATCCGGGACACAAGGACCGCGTCACCGGCCATGTGCTGGGCAATTACCACAAAAGCGAGATGGAACCGCTGATCGACCTGCTCGGCGCGATCGCGGCCGAGGCGCCGTCGCTGGCCGACGGCAATGACGCACGCTTCCTGAGCGATATCGCGCTACGCCTGCAGGCGTAGCGAACGCGCAAGCCTGCCGGTCGGCTTCGACCGTTAGTCGCTGCTGGAGATGTGCACCCCGGCGAAAGCCGGGGCCCAGAATGCCGACGCGAACCCGGCGTGTTGCTGCAATGGCCCCCGGCTTTCGCCGGGGCGCTCGGAGGCCTGGATTCGCTCATTTTCCGTCATCCCGGCGAAGGCCGGGATCCCGCCCTGCAAGCCATGATGCGCCGGTGAGATCCCGGCCTTCGCCGGGATGACGACGGAAAATGGACGCGGTCCGCTTGCCACCCCACATCAGCCATTCGGCGCCGATCCGACCGAAATGACGACTAACGCCCGGTTGCGGTCAGTCGCTCCCCCTGTGGCGAAGCCATGGGGAAGTGTCAGCGCGCAGCGCTGACCGAGGGGCGAAGGACGCGACCTCGCGGCCCCTCCACCACCGCCTGCCGCGGTGGTCCCCCTGAGCGCTAGTGATACCCCCCCCAGTCGACATCGCCGTCAAATAGGCCTTTCCCATATTATCCGGCTGTGCCAGCCTTCGTCCGGCGCTTTGATTTGGCGGATAAAGGCGGTCGCTTCCCGATGCGATCGCGACGCGCCGAGCCAGGCGCATTCAGCACGGCGCAAGGTCCCAATCACGGCGCGCGCAAGGCTGACCTTTGCTGAACTTTGAAAGGCCGCGCGGCGCTTGGCCGGCCGGATTCAGCCCGGAACGACGAAAGAAGGCCATGGCGATTTGCCACTCCGACGCTGTCTTTTCACGGCCGATTTTGCACCGCCCGCGCTTTCATGCATGATGACCCTCGAAAGGAGCCGTCCATGCCCGATCCTGCCTCCCCCGGCCGCCGTCAACTGCTCGCAGGCGCCGCCATGCTCACCGCCGCCACCCCTGCGCTGCTGCGCGCCGCCGAGCCGCTGGCGCCCGACGCGCTGAAAGGCCGCACCGTGCTGATCACCGGCGCGTCGAGCGGTTTCGGCCGCATCGGCGCGCTGCTCTACGCACGGCATGGCGCGAAGGTCATCGCGACGATGCGCAACCTGCCGCGCCCCGAAGCCGAAACGCTCGCCGCCGAGGCCGCGAAGGACGGGCTCGACCTGCATGTCGTCGAGATCGACGTGACCGACGACGCGTCGGTCGCCAGCGGCACCGCCGCGGCGCTGAAGATCGCAGACGGCCGGATCGACACGCTCGTCAACAACGCCGGGGTCGGCATCACCGGGCCGGTCGAGGTGCAGGACATGGAAGCGACGCGCCTGATCTTCGAGACCAATGTGCTGGGGATCCAGCGGATGCTGCGCGCGCTGCTGCCCCAGATGCGCGCGGCCAGAGCGGGACAGGTCTTCAACATCTCGTCGCAGCTCGGCCGGGTGATCGTGCCGGGCGGCGGCCATTATTCGGCGACCAAATTCGCGGTCGAGGCCCTGTCCGAACAACTCGCCTATGAACTCGTCCCGCACGGGATCGAGGTGACGATCATCCAGCCGGGCGGCTATCCGACCAGGGTCTGGGTCAACCGCAATATCTATACCGGCGTGCTGCGCGACCGCAGCGCCCCCGCGCTGCTCAAGGCGTATGAGCCCTTCACGCGCGGCATGGGAACCGAGGACGGCAGCGGACGCAGCGCCGACCCCGCCGACGTGCCGCGCGCGATCGCCGAGATCATGGCGATGCCGGCCGGATCGCGCCCGCTGCGCCGCGCGGTGCACCCAGGCAACAAGCCGCAGGAGGCGATCAACAAGGTCGCGGCCGAGGTCCAGCTCGCCTGGCTCGGCGGCGGGGCATTGGGCCCGCTGGTCCGCGCCGTGCACGACTGACGCGGGCGCCCCTGTCACACGAGCGTCACGCAAGTCCTTTCGACATGACATGCTGAAGCAACAAGGCTGACACCTCCCCCTGTCATCGGGAGCCACCGCATCGGCGCGATCCCGCCCCGATGGGCCCAACCGATTACAGGGGTATTGCATGTCACATCTTACCGACGAAGCCCGCGCGCCCTATCGCCGCGCGACCGCCGATCTCGACGGGCCGAACAGCCTCGAGGCGATCGTCGCCAGCAATCCGTCGCGACGCTCGCTGCTCGTGGGCGGCCTGTTCGGCCTGTCGGCCCTGCCCGTGATCGCCGCGTGCGATTCGGACGGCGATTCGACGGTGACGCTGCCGACCCCGACGCCGACTCCCACGCCGACCCCCACCCCGACGCCGACCAGCTATGCGGTCAATTTCACCTCGGTGAACGCCAACCGCAACGACATCGTCACGGTGCCCGCAGGCTATACCGCCGAAGTGCTGCTGAAGGCCGGCGATTCGATCGAGGCGGGCACGCCCTATTCGGGTAGCTATCCCACCGCCGCGGTCGCCGAAAAATGGGCCGGCGGCAACCATGACGGCATGGAATATTTCGAGCTGAGCGGGGTCGATCCCAACAATGGCGGCCTGCTGGCGATCAACTTCGAATATCCCGATTTCAACATCCTGATGGCGAGCGTTCCCAACATCGCGACCGCGAGCGCCGAGCAGAAGGCGCTCGCGCTGTCGGCCGTCGGGATCGGCGTCATCGAGGTCGCCAAGGGCAGCGACGGCAAATGGGCCGTGAAATCGGGCTCGCGCTACAACAAGCGCTACACCGGCAATTCGAGCTATCGCGCCGGCGGCCCTGCCGCGGGCCTGCTGTCGGGTTCGATCAAGGGCATGCTCAACAATTGCGCCAGCGGCCGCACGCCGTGGGGCACCTACCTCACCTGCGAGGAAACCACCGACAATTATTTCGACCCCAGCCAGCCCGCCAGCAATTATGGCTGGGTGGTCGAGATCGATCCGCAGCTCGAACTGGCGCCGCCGACCAAGCGCACCGCAATGGGCCGCTTCGATCATGAAAATGTCGCGTTCATGGCGAACGCCGACAACCGCGTCGCATTCTACATGGGCGACGATTCGACCCCGGGGTGCATCTATAAATTCGTGCCCGACCGCGCGTTCAGCAAGACCAACCGCGCCGCGAACACCGACCTGCTCGACTATGGCACGCTCTATGTCGCGCGCTTCAACGGCGACGGCACGGGCGAATGGCGCGCGCTGGTCGTCGGCCAGAACGGCCTGACCACCACCGCGCAGGACCCCGGCAACGTGAGCCAGAGCACGACGCCGCCCGCGCCGGTGACCGTCGCCTTCAACAACCAGGCCGACGTGCTGATCAACTGCAAGGCCGCGGCGCGCGTTGCGGGCGGCACGGTGATGGACCGCCCCGAATGGATCACGGTCGCCCCCGACAACAAGGCGGTGTTCGTCACGCTGACCAACAACAGCGGCCGCCGCGTCACCGACGCCGCCAATCCGCGCGTCACCAACCGCCACGGACATATTCTGAAGTTCCGCGAAGAGGGCGATTCACCGCTCGCGACCAAGTTCAGCTGGGAAATATTCGTGCTGGCGGGCGATCCGGCCTGGGCATCGGGCGGTGCCAACCTGACCGGCGACATCAAGGGCGACACCTTCTCCAGCCCCGACGGCATTCGCATCGATCCGCAGGGTCGCCTGTGGGTCCAGACCGATCACAGCGTTCCCGGCACTTCGGGTGCGTCGGGGGTCAGCATCGAGGATACCGTCGGCCACAATGCGATGTTCTACCTCGACCAGGCGACGAAGCAATCGAAGCGCTTCCTCGTCGGCCCCGAGGGCTGCGAGATCACCGGCCTCGCCTACACGCCCGACCTCAAGACCTTCTTCGTCAACATCCAGCATCCGACCGGCAACTGGCCGGTATCCGGACAGGAACCGCGTTCGTCGACCGTCGTCGTGCGCCGCACCGACAGCCAGCCCGTCGGCAACTGATCGTCGCGAATGTCCGGAAGGGCCAGTCTCTCTTCGAGGGGCTGGCCTTTTCCCTTCTCGTCATTGCGCTTTCGCCGCCGGCCGCACAGGCGGCGGCGGCGGCGATCCGTCGGGGGTCGGCGCCATCAGGATCACACACATGGTGCGGTGAACCTTGTGCGGGCCGCAGGCCACCCCGGCGTAACGATGCGTCTCACGCAACAGGCTGTGGCGATGGCCGCGGTCGGGCACGCCGTCGTCGATCAACAGCTGGTGGACGACCGAGGCGGGGCCGTGATGGCCGTACGTGATGACCTCGCTGACATAGGGTCCGCCGCCCCGCGCCCGGACGCGTTCGCCCGGCCCGCGACCCTTCGTATAATGGCCGACCGCGCCCGACCGCGATTGCACCGATACATGATCGGCGGCCGCGCGCGCCAGCACCTCGCCGCGTTCGAGCCGCGCGAGCGGACGGGCGGGACGCAGGTCGCGGATCGCTTCGTCGACCGCGGCCACCCCTTCGTGGGTCAATATGTCGATTTCCCCCTCATCCTCGCCCCGCAGCAGCTTGCCGGCGAAGCGCGGCCGATAGCCGCGCAGCACCCGCGCATAGCCCGCCGGATCGCCGCGAAAGCGGTTGAGTTCGGCCAGCACATCGGCTTCGAAGGAGCGCGGGGTCGCCACCGCGGCCCCGCCGACGAGCGCCAGCGTCAGGATCGGCAGGGCGTATCGGAGGCATCGCGTCATGACGGGGCTGATAAGAGCGCAAGGCTGAACACCGCGCAACCGCGCTCGATCCGACCCACGACCGCGTCGGGGCTGGCGTCGCGGCGCAATGGGCGCTAGGGGCGCGGGCGATACCGGCAGCTGCCGGAACGACGGAGTTCTTATGGGTTTCAAATGCGGGATCGTCGGCCTTCCCAATGTCGGCAAGTCCACCCTCTTCAATGCACTGACCGAAACGGCGGCGGCACAGGCGGCGAACTACCCCTTCTGCACGATCGAACCGAATATCGGGAACGTCGCGGTCCCCGATGCGCGGCTCGAAAAGCTCGCCGCGATCGCGGGCAGCAAGAAGATCATCGCGACCCAGCTCGCCTTCGTCGACATCGCCGGCCTCGTGCGCGGCGCGTCGAAGGGCGAAGGCCTCGGCAACCAGTTCCTCGGCAACATCCGCGAAGTCGACGCGATCGTCCACGTGCTGCGCTGCTTCGAGGATGACGACATCCAGCATGTCGAAAATCGCGTCGATCCGGTCGCCGACGCCGAGACGGTCGAGACCGAGCTGCTGCTCGCCGACCTCGAAAGCCTCGAAAAGCGCGTCCCGGCCTTTGCCAAGAAGGCCGCGCAGGGCGACAAGGAAGCCAAGATCGCGGCGTCGGTGCTCGGCCAGGCGCTCGACCTGCTGCGCGAGGGCAAGCCCGCGCGGCTGACCCAGCCCCGCGACGACGAGGAAGCCCGCGTGCTGCGCACCGCGCAGCTCCTGACCTCGAAACCCGTCCTCTATGTCTGCAACGTCGACGAAGGCAGCGCCGCCAACGGCAACGCCTTCTCCGAAAAGGTCTTCGCCAAGGCCACCGCAGAGGGCGCGCAGGCTGTGGTCGTTTCGGCCGCGATCGAAAGCGAACTGGTGACGATGGACATGCCCGACCGGATGGAGTTCCTGTCCGAAATGGGCCTCACCGAAACCGGCCTCGCGCGTGTCATCCGCGCCGGTTACGAACTGCTCCACCTGATCACCTTCTTCACCGTCGGGCCGCAGGAAGCGCGCGCGTGGACCGTTCACACCGGCGCCACCGCGCCCGAAGCGGCGGGCGAGATCCACAGCGATTTCCAGAAGGGCTTCATCCGCGCCGAAACGATCGCCTACGATGACTATGTCACGCTGGGCGGCGAAGCGAAGGCCCGCGAGGCGGGCAAGCTGCGCGCCGAGGGCAAGGCCTATGTCGTGCACGACGGCGACGTCATGCATTTCCTGCACAGCTGACGTCGGTCCGGTCCGGTTCGCCTCGAACCGGACGGAAGGCTATGCGAAATTGCGGACCAGCGCCGCTTCCCGTGCCGCACCCTCGTGCACATGCACGCGATCGCGGCCGAGACGCTTGGCCTCGTACAGCGCGCTGTCAGCATTGTTGACCAGATATTGATAGTCGGGGTGCCCTTCAAAGGCCGCCACCCCGATCGATACCGTCAGGCGCAGCGCGTCGCGGTCGCTGACAGGCAGCGGCTTCTGCGACAGCGTTACCCGCAACCGTTCTGCCATCCGCGCCGCGGCGTCGCGGTCCGTTTCGGCAAAAACCAGCAGAAACTCCTCGCCGCCGTAACGAAAGACGAAATCGCTCGTGCGAACCGCGCTCATCAGCGCATCGGCGACATGTCCCAGTGCGACATCACCGGCGGCGTGGCCATAGTCGTCGTTGATGCGCTTGAAATGATCGACGTCGACCAGCGCGACCGACAGCGGCGTGCCGTGCGACTTGGCAAGCGCGATCTCGCGTCCCAGCACCGACGGCAGAAAGCGCCGGTTGAGCGTGCGCGTCAGCGGGTCGCGGCCATTCTCCAGCGTCGCAGCCGCCTGGAACATGTCGTTGAGCAGATAATCAATCTCGTCGATCCGCTCCTTCAGGCGGCCGAGCGCGTCCGCGCCGCCGCGATTTTCGGCGACCGCCGGCAGGCATTCGTCGTCGACCACCGCCATGACGCGCTCGATCCCCGCGAGGGAGGGAGAATCCTGGAACAGAACGCCAGCACGGTGACGCATCCACAGTCCGAACGCCGATGCGCCGAGCTTCTTGGGCTCGTCATGCTCGCTGGCGCCGAACAGATTGAACAGCGCCTCCTGGCTCCATTCCATCAGCGCCGCGCGCTGCGTCTCGCGTTCCAGATTAATGTCCTGGCCCAGCGAAAAATGCCGGAACGCCTCGTCGACCTGCGCGCGTTCGCGCGCATCGGACAGATAGGCCTTGCTCATAGCACAGATCGAAAAGTCGACCAGTTCGTCGATCATCACCAGCGTTGAGGCCATGTCGTCACCGGCGCCGCGGTCGGCCAACAGGTGCGACGCCATTCGGCTCTTGAGCAGGCTCGCGCCCTGATGGACCAGATGATCGGGCACCTTCATCCGCGCGTGGATCGCGCCGATCTGCATCTGGACCGCGACAAATTCGGTCAGGTCGCCCAGGGGGTCGATAGCGGCCAGGCGGCGAAGCCATCCTGCCATCGAATGGCTCAGCCGCTGCTGGACGAGCGAATGCTTCAGGAAGACGCGGCCTTCCTCATGCCCCAGGAACGCCCCGTAAAAGGTTGCGACCAGATCGTCACCATGCGCGTCGACGACATGCGTCAGCCGCTCGCGGGTTCTGGTTCGCGTCCCGTCGTCGACCGCCTTCCAGAAACGCAACCCCGCATATTCGTCGACCGTCACACACACCTCCGCGCGGAACCGTCCGCGTGGCGGGCTCCATAGGCCAACGGCCCCCGATCGTCGAGGCGCCGAACGCCTGTTTCCGAAGGACAATGTCGGGAAACAGTGCCTCTTCATCGTTGATCGAGCGCAAAGACGCCGGCCGCCAATCGGCCATAGCGGCGGCGATGACACAGAATGGACTGCCCTTTCATCGCCTCGGAGGCCGCGCTCCGATCGCGCAACTCGTCGCGCGCTTCTACGAACTGATGGACAATGAGAAAGCCTATGCCGAACTGCGGGCGATACACGCGCCCGACCTGGGGCCGACGCGCGAGTCCCTGACCGATTTCCTGATTGCGTGGACCGGCGGCCCACGCCAGTGGTTCAAGCAACGACCCGGCGTGTGCGTCATGTCGGCCCATGCCGCGCTGTCCGGCATGACCCACAACGTATCGCGGCAATGGATCGACGCGATGGCCCGCGCGATGGACGAAGTGCGTCCCGGCGATCCCGAAATTCGCGACGCGATGATGGAAACCCTGACCCGGATGGCCAACGCAATGGCCTCTCGCAGCGCCGCGGCTCAGGCTTGACGTACCGCAGCCGTCGTCTCGAACGCCCGCAGGATCGGGCACGGTCCCGTATCGCTGGCCGCGCATTGGTCGGCGAGTCGCGCCAGCGCCGCGCGGGTTTCTGTCATCTGAGCGATCTTGGCATCCAGCGCGTCGATCCGCAGCCGCGCAAGACGGCGCACCCGCGCCCGGTCGTCGCCGCCTTCGAGCGCGAGCAATTCGCCGATTTCTTCGAGGGTGAAGCCGGCCCCCTGCGCCGCGCGGATGAATTTGAGACGGCCCAGATCATCCTCGCCATAGCGTCGGATGCCGCCGCCCCAGCCGTCACCGCCACTGCGCACCGGCGTCGCGAGCAGTCCGCGGCGCTGATAATAGCGGACGGTCTCGACACCGACACCGCCCGCGGCGGCCAGTTTTCCGATCGTGAACTGCATCGCTTGACTCCGTACCATAGTACGGATGCGATATGGGGGGCATGACAAAGCAAGCAACCCTCCATCGCATGGTCATGCCCGGCCACACCTGCCCCTATGGCCTCAAAGCCAAATATTTGCTCGAACGAAAAGGCTACACGGTCGACGACCGCTGGCTGACGACGCGCGAGGAAACCGACGCGTTCAAGGCCGAACATGACGTCAAGACGACACCGCAGGCCTTCATCGATGGCGTGCGGATCGGCGGCTACGACGATCTGCGCCGCCATTTCGGTCTGAAGGTCGCCGATCCCGACGCGACCAGCTATCGCCCGGTGATCGCGCTGTTCGTCATGACCGCGCTGATGGCGCTCGCGACCTCGCACGCGGCCTATGGCGACGCCCTCACGCTGCGCGCCGCCGAATGGTTCATCTCGTTCAGCATGATCGTGCTGGCGCTGCTCAAATTGCAGGACATCGACAAATTTTCGACGATGTTCCTGAATTACGACCTGCTGGCGAAACGCTGGGTACCCTATGGCACCATCTATCCCTTTGCCGAGGGGCTGGCGGGCGTGCTGATGACCGCGCATGCGCTGCCGTGGCTGTCGATCCCCGTTGCGCTGTTCATCGGCGGCATCGGCGCCGTGTCGGTTTTCTATGCGGTCTATGTCGAAAAGCGCGAACTCAAATGCGCCTGCGTCGGCGGCAGCAGCAAGGTGCCGCTGGGCTTCGTCTCGCTCACCGAGAATCTGGCGATGGTCGGCATGGCGGTCTGGATGCTGTGGATGTTGATGTGACGCGCCAAAGCCTTCGCTTCGGTCATTGAAGTCCCACATGGCTGGTTTATCGAGGGTCGCATGATTCGCCTCCCAGAGGAAACCAGCCATGTTTGACCGCCGCCATTTCCTCGCCACCGCCGCACTGACCGGCCTTGCCGCGCCGGCGATCGTCCGCGCGCAGGGCATACTGCGCGACTTCCCGTTCAAGCTGGGCGTCGCGGCGGGCGATCCGGCGAGCGACGGCTTCGTCATCTGGACGCGCCTCGCGCCCGAGCCGATGGAACGCCACGGCGGCATGCCGCTGACCAATGTGCCGGTCGAATGGGAGGTCGCGAGCGATACCGGGTTCCGCGACGTCGTTGCCAAGGGTACCGAGCTCGCGCGTCCCGAACTCGCGCACAGCGTCCATGTCGAGGTCGCGGGACTGCTCCCCGACCGCCCCTATTATTACCGCTTCACCGCCGCGGGCGAGCGCAGCCTGCGCGGTCGCGCGCGTACCCTGCCCGCTCCCGGCGCGCGGATCGACGCGCTGAAGTTCGGCGTCGCTGGATGCCAGCATTTTGAATCGGGCTTCTACGGCGCCTATCGCCACCTCGCGCGCGAAGACCTCGCCTTCGTCTATCATTATGGCGATTTCATCTACGAATATCAGCAGGACTATCTGTTCGACAGCGGCCTGCCGATCCGGCCGGTGCGCGCCTATGCGCAGCGCGCCTTGTTCGACGTCACCGATTTCCGGGGCGCCTATGCCCAGACGCTGCTCGACATCGACCAGCAGGCGGTGCGGGCCACCCACGCCTTCCTGTCGAGCTTCGACGATCACGAAATCCGCAACGACTGGGTATCGGACATCGACAATTGGAAGATGGGGCTGCCCGGCAACGATCCCGACGCCGCGCCGCCCGAGGTCTTCATGCTCAAGAAGCAGGCCGCGATGCAGGCCTGGTACGAGCATATGCCCGTGCGCAAGGCGCTGCTGCCGCGCGCGGGCATGGTCACGGCGCACCGCGAGTTCCGCTATGGCGACCTGATGGCGATGCAACTGCTCGACACGCGGCAATATCGCGACGACCAGCCATGCGAAGACGGCTTCAAGCCCGCCTGCCCGGGCGTCTTCGACAAGAATGCGCAGGTCCTCGGCAAGGCGCAGGAGGATTGGCTGAACCGCAACCTTGCGAAGGGCGGCGCGACGTGGAACGCGATCGCACAGCAGGTGACGATGATGTCGCTCGACCGGCGCCGCAAGCCCGACGAACCCGCGAAAATCCTAAATCTCGACAGCTGGGCGGGCTATGAGGCGCCGCGCGAACGCATATTATCGCGCTTTGCGGGCCTGAAGAATTGCGTGGTGCTGACCGGCGACGAGCACCAGAATTTCTGCGGCGACCTGGTGCTGAAAGACAAGGTCGTCGGCGCCGAATTCGTCGCGACCTCGATTTCGTCGGGCGGCGACGGCAGTGACAAGCGCCAGGGCACCGACGACTGGCTGAAGCTAAACCCCGAGCTCAAATTCGCCAACGACCAGCGCGGCTATGTGGTGTGCGAAGTCGGCCGCGAGGCGTGGCAGACGCACTTCATGGTGGTCGACAAGGTGACGACGCCGGTCAACACGCTGTCGAAGCGTGCGACCGGCGTGGTCGAGAATGGCGTCGCCGGGATCAAAATGGCCTGACGCCGCGACGCGTCAGGCGTCGCACTTCCAGACGCCGTCGAAGCTGCGCTCGCCGCCATAGGTGCGGTGCGCGACAAGCTTCGCAGCACTTCCCGACGCGCGCTCGATCTCGAGCTTGAGGCCCGGGCCCGACAGCATCATGCCCTTTTCAAGGGCGGCAAAATCGCCCGAACCGGCGACACGCTGAACGCGCGCGCCGACCTTGACGGCTCCCTGGGTCATTGCGTCGGCCCCGGCACCGGCCTTGGCAACGAGCGCCGGCGCGGCCTGCCCGTCGATCGTGAAGCTGCAGCCCCGCTCGCCTTCGAGCGCAAGCAGTTCGCCCTTGCCGATCGCGCTCAATTCGATCGGCGCCTTGCCGCCGGTTTCGGGAAGCTTGCTTTCGGCGGTCTTTGCGGGCGCGGTGACCGCCGGTGCGGTCGTCGTCTCGGGTTCGGAAGGGCCGGAACAGGCAGCGAGAAAAAGCACGGCGCCGAGCGACGCCGCAATCGTCAACTTCATTGATGAATCTCCTTTGCTCCCGGCGAACGATCCGCAGGGCGATTCCGTTCCGTGCCGGGACAAATATTCTCTCTTTGCGGCCGATTAGCCGCCCGACGCCCTTCGTCGCCGGCTTCGTCCAAGTCAACCCGTCGGAGGGTTCGCAAATGCCGGCGTGAGTTGGGAAACCGATGCCACCCCATCCGGCGTCCCGGCGAAGGCCGGGATCTCACCGGTACGTCATGGCTTGCGGGGCGGGATCCCGGCCTTCGCCGGGATGACGTAAAATGACCGAAGTCAGCCCTCCGTGCGCCCCGGCGAAAGCCGGGGTCCATTGCAGCAACAGGCTGGGTTTGCGTCGGCATTCTGGGCCCCGACTTTTGCCGGGGCGCACATCCCTAGCGGTGACTAACGGTCGTTGGCGGATATCTAAATCCTCCCTGTGGCGAAGCCATGGGGAGGGGGACCGCCGCCGCAGGCGGTGGTGGAGGGGCCGCGAGGTCGCGTCTTTCGCCCCTCCGTCAGCGCTCCGCGCTGCCACCTCCCCATGGCTTCGCCACAGGGAGGATATCTGCCCGCTACCAGTCGTTTGCAGTCCTCAATCATGGTCGTCCGAGCTATCGACGATAGTCGATTAAAACATCAACGTCCTAACCCATTCATTTACGGCCAAAAAGTCGCTCAACGTCAGCCATCTGTAATTTCACCCACGTCGGGCGGCCATGGTTGCACTGGCCCGAATGCGGGGTGATCTCCATCTGGCGGAGCAGCGCATTCATCTCCGCGACGGCCAGCGTCCGGCCGGCGCGCACCGAGCCGTGGCACGCCATCGTCGCGGCGACAAGTTCGAGCCGTTCCGACAGTCCCAAGGCGGCATCATAGCCCGCAAGATCGTCGGCGATGTCGGTGATCAGCTTGTGACAGTCGATCGCGCCGAGCATCGCGGGGGTCGCGCGGACCATCACCGCCGCAGGGCCGAAGCGTTCGATCTCGACGCCGAGCGCCGCAAGCTGGAGCGCCGCGGCCTCGAGCCGGTCGCATGCCGGTTCGTCGAGTTCGACCACCTCGGGAAGCAGAAGCCCCTGCGACGGCACCGCCCGGCCCGCCATCCCGGCGCGCAATTGTTCGAGCACAAGCCGCTCGTGCGCGGCATGCTGGTCGACGATGACCAGCCCGTCCTCGGCCTCGGCGACGATATAGGTGTTGGCAATCTGGCCGCGCGCGATACCGAGCGGATGCGCCTCGGCCTGCGGCGGCGGGACGACGGCAACCTCGGCGCGCCCGGCAAGCGGCGCAGGTGCCGCCGCAAAGGGCACGAGGCGATCGTAGACGCGCGCGACGTCCTCGGCGGGCGGCGCGACGTCGGCCCCGAACAGGTGCACTGCGGGCTCGGCCCGGTGACCGAAGAGAAACCCCGTCGCGGGCGCGGGTGCGACCGGCTCCTGCTGCCAGGCGCCAAGCGCCGCTTCGGCAGGACGCTGGACGCTGCGGAACCCGTGTTCGTCGAGCGCGCGGCGCAGTCCGCCGACGATCATGCCGCGGATCAGCTGCGGGTCGCGGAAGCGTACCTCGGTCTTCGCGGGATGGACGTTGACGTCGACCTCGCTCGTCGGCACGTCGAGGAACAAGGCCACGACCGGATGGCGGTCGCGCGCGAGCAGGTCGGCATAGGCGCCGCGCAGTGCGCCGACCAGCAGCCGGTCCTTCACCGGACGCCCGTTGACGAACAGATATTGATGGTCGGCGATCCCCCGGTTGTATGTCGGCAGGCTGATCACCCCGCCCAGATGCACGTCGCCGCGATCGAGATCGACCCCGATGCTGTTGCCCGCAAGATCGCGGCTGGTGAGCGCCGCGACGCGGCTGAGCCGATCCTGCCCGCCCTGCACGTCGAGCACGCGACGCCCGTCATGCTCGACCATGAAGCCGATGTCGGGTCGCGCCATCGCAAGGCGCTTCACCATGTCGAGGCAGGCGGCATATTCGCTGCGCCCGCTGCGCAGGAATTTGCGACGCGCGGGGATGCGCGCAAACAGATCCTCGACGAGCACGCGGGTGCCCTGCGCCAATGCCGCCGGTCCTTCGCTCACGACCGCGCCATTGTCGACGACGCGCCGCCAGCCGTCGGCCCCCGGCCGCCGGCTTTCGAGCGTCAGCCGCGCGACGCTGGCGATCGAAGGCAGCGCTTCGCCGCGGAAACCGAGCGTCGTGACATCTTCGATCGCGTCGTCGGGAAGCTTCGAAGTGGCGTGGCGCTCGAGCGCGAGCGCCATGTCGGCGGGCGTCATGCCACAACCGTCATCCTCGACCTCGATTCGCGCAATCCCGCCATCGGCGATTCGCACCGAAATACGGCGCGAACCCGCGTCGATGGCGTTTTCAACCAGTTCCTTGAGCGCCGCAGCCGGTCTTTCAACCACTTCACCGGCTGCGATCCGATTTACGAGCGTTTCCGGCAGGCGGCGTATTGACATGACGCGTCTCCTAGCGCAGTCGGACGGAAATCGCGACCCACCCGCACAGCCTCATCATTTTGTCCAGCCAGCCCCCCATGGACAGGCCGGAGTCTCCCCCTGATTTGGTCCTGTTGACGGACGGGCATGCGCCTTCGATGATGGCGGCGGGGCGGCCCGTTCGCACGAATGCAGGAATGACGATCGATGTCCTTTTTTTCGCGTTGGCTTAAGTTCAATTCCCAAGACATGGCAATCGACCTCGGCACCGCCAATACGGTGGTTTACGTCCGCGGCAAGGGCATCGTGCTGAACGAGCCTTCGGTGGTTGCGGTCGAGACGCTGAACGGGGTCAAGCGCGTCAAGGCGGTCGGCGACGACGCCAAGCTGATGATGGGCAAGACCCCCGACAGCATCGAGGCGATCCGCCCGCTGCGCGACGGCGTCATCGCCGACATCGACGTCGCCGAACAGATGATCAAGCACTTCATCACCAAGGTGCACGGCGGCAAGCCCAACGCGTTCCGCAGCCCCGAAATCGTGATCTGCGTACCCAGCGGCTCGACCAGCGTCGAACGCCGCGCGATCCGCGACGCCGCGTCGAACGCGGGCGCGAGCGAAGTGTGGCTGATCGAGGAGCCGATGGCCGCCGCGATCGGCGCCGACATGCCGGTGACCGAACCGATCGGGTCGATGGTCGTCGACATCGGCGGCGGCACCACCGAAGTTGCGGTGCTCTCGCTCCGCGGCCTCGCCTACACCACCTCGGTTCGCGCCGGCGGCGACAAGATGGACGAAGCGATCGTCTCCTATGTCCGTCGTCACCATAACCTGCTGATCGGCGAAGCCACCGCCGAACGGATCAAGAAGGATTTCGGCATCGCCCGCATCCCCGCCGACGGCGTCGGCATGACGATCCACATCAAGGGCCGCGACCTCGTCAACGGCGTGCCCAAGGAAATCTCGATCAACCAGGCGCAGATCGCCGAAGCGCTGTCGGAGCCGATCGGCACGATCGTCGAGGGCGTGCGCATCGCGCTCGAAAACACCGCCCCCGAACTCGCCGCCGACATCGTCGACCAGGGCATCGTCCTGACGGGCGGCGGCGCGCTGATCGCCGAGCTCGACGAACTGCTCAAGGACGCAACGGGCCTGCCCGTCACCGTGGCCGAGGATCCGCTGACCTGCGTCGCGATCGGGACCGGCCGCGCGATGGAGGACCCCGCCTTCCGCGGCGTGCTCCAGCAGGCCTGATCGTCTAGGCTCGCATCATGGTCCGCCCGGCACATCGGCGTCCGGGGCAATCCCGAAAGGCCCAGACCAGCCTGTTCGTCGCTTATGTCATCGCGGTGACAGGGGCGGTCGCGGGGCTGTTGCTGGCGATCCTGTCGGTTGCCGACCCCGTGGGTTTCGCAGCGCTGCGCGTCGCGAGCCATGAGGTGACGGCACCGATCGCGCGCGGCACACGCTCGGTGATCGGCTCGATCTCGGGCATCGACGATGCCGTGTCGGCCTATGTCGGCGCGGGATCGCAGAATCGCCGCCTGCGCGCCGAACTGGCCGACGCACGCCGCCAGATCGTCGCGACGAGTGCGCTGCAGGAAGAGAATCGCCAGCTGAAGGCGCTGCTCCAGCTGCAGGAGGCCGACAAGCGCGGGATCGCCAACGGCTACCTCCTCACCTCGACCTCGACGAGCAGCAAACGCATCGCGCTGCTGAGCATCGGACGCAACGTCGGGGTCGGCCCGGGACAGCCGGTGCGCGGTGCCGACGGGCTGATCGGGCGCGTACTGACCAGCGGCCCCTCGGTCTCGCAGGTGCTGCTGCTGACCGACGTCGACAATATCGTCCCCGTGCGGCGCGCGCGCGACGGGCTCCCCGCGCTGTCTTCGGGGCGCGGCAACGGCGACCTCGACGTGCGCACTCTCAACATCGCGAACAACCCGTTCAAGCCGGGCGACATCCTCGTCACCTCGGGCACCGGCGGCCTCTACCCGCCCAATATCCCGGTCGCGATCGTCGTGCGCCGGACGAACGAAGGCGCCCTCGCCCGCCCGCTCGCCGACCCTGCCAAGGTCGATACCGTCGCGGTGCTCCGCCCCTACACCCCCGACACGATCGAAGCGGCGTCGACCGCGGCCGCGGCATCGGCGCCCGCCCAATGACCAAATATGACACGCGCCGGCTGGGCGAGCCCGCCTCGCGCTGGCGCATGCAGACGGTCCCCGTCGTCACCGTGATGCTCGCCTCGGCGCTGCCGCTGATGCTGCCGATGGTCGCGAGCTCGCCCGTACTGCCGCCACTCGGCCTGCTCATGTTCCTGTGCTGGCAGCTTTTGCGCACCGAAATGTGGCCCGTGTGGATCGGGCTGCCGCTCGGTCTGTGGGACGATCTGTTCAGCGGTGCATCGATCGGTACCGCGGTCGGACTGTGGACGCTCGCGAGCATCGCGATCCATTATTTCTCGCAGCGCATCTATTGGCGCGGTTTCTTCCACGACTGGGCGATCGGTGCACTGCTCGTCGCGACGGTGCAGGCGCTCGCGGCGCTGATCGCACACCCCGACGCGCATTTGGGCCGCGTGCTCGGCCTGGTCGCGCCGCAGATGGTCATCTCGGCGCTGCTCGTACCGCTCTTCCTCCGCCTGACCGGCAAGTTTGACAATTTCCGCCTGAAACGCCGATAATCCTTCTCCCCCTTTTCGCCGATTGCCTCACCCGATGCCCCGCAAAAAGAGCCCGCCGATCACCGAAGCCTGGAGGGGCCTGACCTTCACGCGCCGCGCCCTCGTCGTCGGCGGCGCCCAGATGGCCGTCGGTGCCGCGCTCGCCGCGCGCATGGCCTATATTTCGGTGATCGACAACGATCGCTATGTCCTTGAATCGGAAAGCAACCGCGTCAATCTGACGCTGGTCCCGCCGCGTCGCGGCTGGATCGTCGACCGCCATGGCAAGGCGCTTGCCAACAATCGCGTATCGCTGCGCATCGACCTCATTCCCGACCGGCTGCACAAAAAGGAGATGGTGCTCGGCCAGCTCAAGACGCTGTTGCGGCTCGACGGCGATGCGATGGAACGCATCGAGCGCGACCTCAACGCGGCATCGGGCTTTCAGCCGGTCGCGGTCGCAGAGGACCTGTCGGAGGCCGACTATGCCTCGATCCTCGTCCGCCTGCCCGACCTTCCCGGCGTCGCGCCGCAGCGCGGCTTCGCCCGCAACTATCCCACCGGCGCCGCGGTCGGTCATCTGATCGGCTATGTCGGTGCCCCGACCGCCGAGGAATATCAGGCAGCGAACAAGGACCCGCTCTACATCACGCCGGGCTTCCGGGTCGGAAAGGACGGGCTGGAAAAATATTTCCAGCCGATGCTGCGCGGCAACCCGGGCGCCAAGCGCGTCGAAGTCACCGCGCGCGGCAAGGTGGTACGCGAGCTCGATACGACCGAGGACCGGCAGGGCAAGACCGTCCACCTGACGATCGACGCCGACCTGCAGGAATATGTCGCGCGGCGCATGGGGCGCGAATCGGGCGCGGCGATCGTCATCGACTGCCAGAACGGCGACATCCTCGCCTTTGTCTCGATGCCGAGCTTCGATCCCAACAGCTTTTCGGACGGGATCAGCAACAGCGAATATAGCTGGTTGCGCGCGGACGATCACCAGCCGCTGATCAACAAGGCGACGCGCGGGCTGTATCCGCCCGGCTCGACGCTCAAGCCGATGGCCGCGATCGCCGCGGTCGAGCATGGCGTCGATCCCAGCGAACGCCATACCTGCGTCGGCGGATACCGGCTCGGCAGCCGCTTCTTCCGCTGCCTCGGCACCCACGGCAGCCTCGACATGGCGTCGGCGATCATGAAGAGCTGCAACAGCTATTTCTACTGGCTCGCGCACCGCCTCGGCTACGACGCGATCGCGCCGACCGCCAAGCTGCTGGGTCTCGGCGAGGAATTTCAGCTCGCCGGCAGCAACCAGCGCTACGGCACCATCCCCGACAGCGCCTGGAAGATGCGCAAGTACGACCAGCCATGGTCGGCGTCGGACTCGCTGAATGCCGTCATCGGCCAAGGCTATGTCAGCGTGAATCCGCTCCAGCTCGCGGTGATGACGGCGCGGATCGCATCGGGCCGGCGCCTCTATCCGCGCCTCATCAACCGCCAGTTCCAGAATGAGGCCCTGCCCTTTTCGCCCGCGGCGCTAGCCGTCGCGCGCAAGGGCATGGACCTCGTCGTCAACGGTGCCGGAACCGCGGTACGCAGCCGCCTGCCGCTCGACGGCATCACGATGGCCGGCAAGACCGGAACCGCGCAGGTGCGCGGCTTGGCGTCGGGCTCGCGCGGTCAGGGGGGTGCGTGGAAATATCGCGACCACGGCCTGTTCGTGGGCTTCGCGCCCGTCGACAATCCGCGCTACGCCACCGCGGTGGTGATCGAGCATGGCATGGGAGGCAGCCGCGCGGCCGCGCCGGTCGCCAAGGATTTCATGACCTATCTCTACGATCGCGAAAAGGCGATGGCCGCGCTCGAAGGCTTCGAGGCGGGCTGGGGCGGCACGATCAAGGAACGCATGGACCGCGACTATGCGGCATGGAAGTCGGGCGCGTCGAGCGACCCCGATCCGGGGGTGCCGCAATGATCCCGATTCCTCCCGCCGTCCAGCGCGTCCCGTGGAAGCTGATCGCCATCCTCGGCGGTATCACCGGCTTCGGCCTGCTCGTCCTCTATTCGGCAGCGGGAGGCAACTGGTCGCCCTGGGCGTGGCAACAGGGGGTGCGCTTCCTCGTCTTCCTCGGCGTCGCACTCGTCATCGGCCGCTTTCCGATCCGCATCTTCGAGGATTTCGCCTATCTCGGCTATATCGGGATCCTGGTCCTGCTGATGGCGGTCGAATTTCTCGGCTTCGTCGGCGGGGGCAGCCAGCGATGGCTCAACCTCGGCTTCATGAACCTCCAGCCCTCCGAACTGATGAAGGTCGCGATCGTTCTCGCGCTCGCGCGCTTCTATGCGCAGTTGCCGCCGGGCAATACGCGGACGTGGACCGCGCTGTGGCCCGCGCTGATCCTGATCGGCTTTCCGGCCGCGCTGGTGATGCTCCAGCCCGACCTCGGCACCGCGCTCGCCATCTGCGCGGGCGGCGTGATCGTGATGTTCGTCGCCGGCCTGCCCTTCTGGTGGTTCGGCAGCGTCGCGGTCGCGGGAATCGCGGCGCTGCCCATCCTCTTCTCCTTCCTCCACGACTATCAGCAGAAGCGCGTGCTGATCTTTCTCGACCCCGAAAGCGATCCGCTCGGCGCGGGCTACCATATCAGCCAGTCAAAGATCGCGATCGGTTCGGGCGGGATCGGCGGCAAGGGCTTCCTCAACGGCTCGCAGAGCCATCTCGACTATCTTCCCGAAGGCCACACCGACTTCATCTTCGCGACGATGGCGGAGGAATGGGGGCTGATCGGCGGGCTGGCCCTGCTCTTCGGTTTCTTCCTGCTGCTGCGCTGGTCGACGCGCGTCGCGCTCAAATCGCGCACGCGCTTCGGCCAGCTGACCGCCGCGGGGCTGACCATGACGATCTTCTTCTACATCGCGATCAACCTCGCGATGGTGATGGGCATGGCCCCGGTCGTCGGCATCCCCTTGCCGCTCTTCTCCTACGGCGGCTCGTCGATGCTGACGATCATGACCTGCGTCGGCATCGTCCTGGCGATCGAAAATGACGGCAAAAAACGCGTCGGGGGGCTGCAATAGGAAAAAAATTCGGCAAGGCCATTGCCAAGCCCAGAACAGCATGATAGCGGGCCGCTCTCTTCGCAGCAAAGGGCTCCGCCCGCCGCCGCAAAGATAGCCGAAAACCGGCAGTGGACGCATAGCTCAGTTGGTAGAGCAGCTGACTCTTAATCAGCGGGTCCTAGGTTCGAGCCCTAGTGCGTCCACCATTTATTTCAAAGACTTAGCGACCAATCTTCAGATAAATATCAAATACTCCAGATGCCGTGTAAGCACCGGGTAAGCACGCAATGGGCAGTAACCGTCAAATCTTATCAAACATTATCAGTGGCTTATGCCAATTCTCGCCGCCTAATTGCGTGCCGAAATGTCACGACGCGGTCAGCTTTTTGATGTGTCTTCCCCATCGCTTCATCGCTTGGCGCTTCTCCTCCTGATACGGGTAGCATTGGTACACACCAACAATACCGCTCATCGTCCCGGAGAGATGATTGAGAACGGACTCGATGATTTCCGTCCTGATCTGCAAGGCTTGCATTCCCGTCGCCACCGTTCGGCGGATATCGTGAATGCGCCAAGGCGCCAAAGCGGCGCCCTCCTCCCCCGCTGACCTCATTTTTCTAACGATCATGGCGTCCCATTTCTCTTTAGCTTTCGAGAATGCACTCAGGCGCGTCCCGTAGCTCGACTGAAACACCAAGCCATTTGACGGCCAATCTTTCCCGCAGGCTACCGCATCAAGCAGCGCAATTGCCTGCTTGCTAAGCGGGATAAGATGCGAACGGCCGTTCTTTGACCTTTCGGCCGACAAGTCCCATCGACTGCTTTCACGTCGCAATTCCGACCAGTCCAACCCGATCACTTCGCCGCGCCGCTGTCCGGTCAAAATCATCAACCGAAATGCCGGACCATATTGCCCCGCAAGCTGGAAGCTGGTTTCCCAAGCGCAGCGCAATTCTTCTGTTGAGAGGTAGCGATTACGGGGTTTCGGCGGCGGAGGGGCATCCACTCCTTGAACCGGCGAATGCTTGAGATCGTCCCGGCTCATAGCCCATTTGAACATTTTACGCAGGGTCGCGTGCATCGCCCGCGCGACCGAAGGTCGGTTGTCCAGCCTTCGATAGATTGCGGTAAGGTCTGACCGCCGGACTTCTGAAATCCGCTTAGTTCCGATCGTCGGCACCGCATAGTGGACCAGCATCGAGCGGATGCGCGACCAGTCCTTCCAACGACGCTTGAGATACTCTTCGGTGAAAAGTTCGACGTACCGATCAAATCGAAGCTCAACCTGCTTCCGACGGCGTTCGCGACGCCTTTCTAGCGGATCTTTACCCTTTGCGACCTGCTTCGCGAGATCAAGCGCCTTGTTTCGCGCGCTTTGGGCTGTCCACGGCGCGCGATGGCGGCCAATAGTAAAGCGCCGCGAGATCGAGCCCCTACCTCCCAACCGATATTGATAGATGTAGGACTTTGTGCCGCCTTGCGTCACGCGGACGCCAAATCCAGGAAGCACCTTATCCCAAAGGAAAATGTTGCCGCTCCGGGGAGCGAGATGATCCACTTCGATAGTAGTTACATTTCCGACGGGCATGGCTCGTCCTCCTTTCCTAAGTCGGGAAAACTTCCGGACCGGAGAGCAACGCATAGCCATCTTTGAATGTTGACCGCTGGCCGTTGGTAGAGCCTCTCGGTGCAAACGAGATGCCCTGCCACTGCGGTCTTGGCCGGTTGCAGACCGTCCGCTCTTGGCACTCGATCGCGAATAGCTGCCGTTTAGGCCGATCAAACTGAACCGCCTTGCTAATTCATCTTGGCCGACATACGCGTCTTCGAACCGGGGCGAAGCAACCTCCCGGACAAGCGCAGCGTGCGCTCAAGCGTTGCCTTTTGATCTCTGCTACGCGGGGATGAGGAGGTTTGTTTGAAGCGCTTTTCTCTCCCAGTCTTGCTGCTCGTTGCTATCCCGATCTGCCGGATCAAATCCTTCACCGGCAGCCCCATCTCCGCCTGCTTCAAAACAGACACGATCTGCTCCGTGGAAAATCGCTGCTTCTTCATCGACGAACCTCCTCTTCAAGGAAAATCCGCCGGAAATACTAACATTACGTCTGGACCACTTTGGCCGTTTCACCTCAAAGGAGCTTTCATCCATCCACTCCTGTCGGGATGCAGCAGGGAGATGAGCGAGTCCCGGCACGGACACTCCCACGGGAGAGGTCATCGGAAACGAAGTAGGCCCCTTCGAATTGCCCCCCCCGGTCCCCGACACATCGATGCCGCATTGATCCCGCACAGAGAAGAGCTTGTGGCTGCGTATCATAGCGCTCAGTGAAATCGATGCAGTGCAGTCAGGCTCGACGCGTGGTCTGCGGCCCCGGCAAGCCGGCGAGCCCGATCGGCAATAGCATGCTCGACTGCGCCTCCCCTGTTCCGGGGGTTCCGCGTGAGAAGGTTCCGCAATATGACCACATTCGATCGACAGTCCGGGGGCCGGTCAATTGAGCAATGGGAAGATTCTCTCCATCCTGCCGGCGCTTGGCTTGTGTCTCGCCGGCCCGGCTTTATCAGCAGCCGAGCCATGTAGGTCTGTCCGAATTGAGCGCCCGTCACAGGGCGGCGAGGCCCGGGCGATGCGGCCCGCGCCACCTAATGCGGCCGACTGCGTGGCGGGCGTGCCCTTGACGGTAGAGCAGGGCGCGACTCTTTGGCGATGCGCCGTGGAAACGCCCGACGGGCAGGAGCCGATGTGGGACAAGTGGACCGACGCGCTGCTGCTGGTGCGCGACGGCGAATGGACACGTGCCTGGCAAGACAGCGTCATGGCGGGCCGATATGATGCCTATCATGTGGCGACCGCCGATCTCGACGGCGACGGAACCATGGAACATATCGTCGCGACCTGGAATGCGCAGGGGAATGGACTGGGCATAAACCACTGGACGATAAGGGTCTTTTCGCAGTTGTGGGACGAGATCGGCCTCTATCCGGACGTGCAGGACTGGGGGCCGTCCTCCATCGTCGCAGCGCCTTCATATCGGGCAGGCTGCGACCTTGCGATCACCCGCTATGTCGAGGCGGGCGGGGATAAGGAAGAGTCCGGTTCGACGATTCTGGAAGCCCGTTTCGTGCGCATGACCGCGGGGCGCATGGTCAACGCCACGGACCGCGAGCGCTTGCGCAAGCGACTCACGACGGCTTTTCAGCGCCAGCGCGAGGCGCATTTCGAGCGGTCCGGCGATGACATCGAGGGCGATGCGGCCGGGTGGTTGGAGGATGAGAGCCCGTGACGAGGATGACGGCCACTACTGCCTGCTTAGCTTGCCTGTGGGCTGCAACCCCCGTTCAGGCCGCACCCGCCCCCGCCTCGGCGGCAGACATGGCGTTCTTTGCCGGGCGATGGGCGACCGGTCCGGCGCCTGCGGACAGGTTTGAGACGCTGTCCACGCGAACGCCGGACTGCGCGCGCGCGGTTCGGATCGAGGCAGGCCCCAGCAATGAAGTCGTTCGCTCCGTAACGCGGGGCGATGGGACGAAATCGACAGCGCGTTTTCGGGTGATGCAGTTCGCAGGCAATCATCCATGGTGGCCGGTCGAGGGCGGCCCCGGTCCCGTCGCGCGCAAAGTGGATGCCGACAGCTTCGACCTTGCGCCGACGCAGGTTGGCCGCGCAGACTGGGCACGGGCGATCCGCCATTATCGCTGCCCTGTGGCGGTTGATTGACGTACCGGTCAATCCGCGACCAGGCGAACCCCCGCATAAAGGCAAACGGCGACCAATAACGCGGCCATGATGGCGAACCACGCTATCGACGTCCAATAGGCGGCGGGCTGCCGTGCACGCTCGATGGGTCGGCGTCCGACCGCGATCAGCCCGTCGCCCAAAGCGTCCAGCAGATAATATCCCAGAAAGATGCTCAGCGGCCCGGCGAGAAGGATCGCCCACCAATATTGAACGCGCGGCTGTTCTGCCAGCCATGCTATGAGCAGATAGAGCGCCATACCCGACGGCACGATGATCGCCGCCGTCCGGGCAAGGCTCCACCAGACCGAAGACCTGCCATTCACCCGGAGTGTCAGCGGTCTTGCCGAGGCAGCAGGCCAAATTGGAGGGTGGATGTCGCCGTGCCATCCTTGTGCTGCGTCAGTGACAGCCGCAGCCGCTGGACGGCTCCGCCCGCCGCCCGTTCCCACACCCACTGGGCGTCGCGCGTCTTGGCGGAAGAGGGAGCCGCGATCTGCTGGAACGCGGGCGAAGCCTTCGCCGCCCATGCGCCGACTTGTTTCTCCAGCTCCCCGATGCGTGCGATCGGGACGCTCGCCGCTACCCGGCAGGCCGAACCCGGCTCACCAAGGTCACGGCCGACAACCAGCACGGCCTCGGCAAACTCGAACAGCCACCAGGACATTCCTGCGCCTCCCCCCAGCGCGGCGCGGTTGTCGCCCGTGACTTCCAGGAAGCCAGCTGCGCTTGCGGTTTCGGCCAGCGATTCCCCGCGTTCGATCACGGGAACGCAGACATCACCCAACCCGGCAAGCACGAAGGTGCCAAGGCTGGGCGCATCGTCCTGAGCCCGCGCCGGCGCTGCCGCGCAAAGCAGCAGCGCGCAGCCACCGACGACCAGATTAAGCGCGGAACTCAGCATTTGCCGCTGCCGCAGCGATGATAATTGTCCCACCATGCCTTGTCCTTCAATCTTTGTTCGTTGCTGCGATTATCGCCATTCCGGGCGGCCGCGCCGATGCCGGAAAAGGGCAGGGTCCAGTTCGTCGAATCCCGCGCCCGTGCCGCTGCGGCCTGATCCAGTTGCCGCTGCTGCTGCGGCGTCAGACAGGCATGGGGATTGAGGTCGCAGAAGGCGGCTTCCCAGCGGCCGTTGACAAATGCCTGTATGTCCCTTCGCCCCGATGGTTCGGTTCCAAGGTCGGCTGTCGCTGGATCGTTGATCACGACACGAGCGCCATGGGCATAGAGGAATTCATAATCCCGCGCGCCTTCCTCGACATAGATCATGCGCGCGCGCTGTCCCTGCTCCGCCCGCAGCAGCGTACGCTTGCGGCCGGGGCGGCCGGGATGCGGCTGGCGCAGGATCACGACGCGATAGCCGAACCCCATGGCCTGTGCTTCCCGGACAATGACATCGATCAAGTCTCCGGCTGCGGGCAGGATCGCCTGACGTGGGGCATAGGGCGTGTCGAGTTGCGGCTTGAGTATGGTGATGCGGCAGGCGGGTTCGGGCCTGCCGTCCGAGCCCGGCCCGAAATCGGCGGCGAGGAAGAGCACCGAGCCCATCACGTCGCGATAGAAATTCGCGCCTGTCTGCTGTGGTGAAGGGGAAAACCCCGCATCCGTCGCCAGCCGCGCGAGATTGCCTCCCTCCTCCGCTGACCAGCAGACATTGAAACTGGAAAGGACGGCCCTTTCGGTGGGACCCAGCGCTTGGGCATGAGTGGGCGCGGCGGCCAGGCCGATCCCTGACAGTGTCGCCGACAGCACGGCGATGAACCTCCCCGCCCCCTTTCCACGGCTGCGGTTCAAAGACAGCTTTTCCTTTTCGATCATAAATCTCCCCTCAGAGGTTCAGCGCGTTGCGGGAGCGATTGCGATGCTGTCATTGATCGCCTTGAAATCGCGCGCCTGCCCCGGCCAATAGACGTTCGCCGCCGACTGGCTTTTTACCGCCATCGTGCACTGCATCTCATATCCATGCTTTCCCGCCGCGAATGTTGTCATCTGGGATATGATGCGCGGGAATTTTTCCATGCTGGGCAAGGTGTAGGCCGCGACGCAGACCTCCCGCGGACCGAGCGGCGCATTCTCCAGCAAGGCGCCATAAAAGGTCATGTCAGTGGCCGATGACGGATAGATTGCCGCCTCGCAGCGTGCTCGTCCATCGACCTTGCCGCCATCAGCACTCGCGCGGCTGGCGGTGAGAAGCCCCCTTAGCCGATCGCCCTGGTTTTCATAGCGGCGCCGCATCACGCAGGTCGTGACCCCTGCCAATACAGGAAATGCCGAGTCGTTATTCATCAGCATGGGCCGGGTCAGCACAAAGAGCTGGTCGCCGGTCAGCGGCCTGTCATTGGCCGTAAAGCTACGCATTGGATCATCGCCTGTGGGAAAGGCGATCGAAACGCCTGCGGCCTTGTCGATCCAGTAGCGCGCCAGGGCTTCGGCGGCCCCCGCCAAACCCGCCGTCAGGATCGTTCCGATCAATGCGCCGACCACGATTATCGAACGCCTTTTCATTTCTTGGCCCCCCTCCATGTAACGCTTAGCTTCGCGGGACATGCTGCCGCGCATGGCGCCGGGCGCCGCTTCGGCGACCGGCCAGTGAACCTGCGCAGCGACTTCGCTGGAGGCCGCCGGCGAACAGTTGAAAATGCAAGGTTTTGACGCCCGCCATGTGCCGCCGAGCACCGCTGCACCCGCGAGGACGACGGCCGCCTGCTTCACCTCCGAGCCTTTCTCAGTTCGTCGACCGCAACCTGATTCTGCAAGGCCAGCGCCTGAAGCGCCAGTCGCGCATAAGCTTCCGGATCGACCTCGAAACGGCCGGTCGCCGTGAGCTGGCTGTTATAGCCGAGACGCCCCTCCCAGGTATCGACGCCGGCACCGCCTGTACTCGTCGCACGCGCATCGCCGCCCCGGCCGGATACAAGACCGAAATCACCAGGCGCCTCCAACGAGCCGTCAACCTTATATTCCATGAAGCCGCCATGCTGGCCGACGCGCACGCGCCACGGCTCCATCGAGAAGCCGCCGATAACCGGTCCGCCGTGGATCATCGGCCGGAACGAAGCCTGCGCACCGCGCGACAGGATCGCCATCGATCCGCCGCCTTTGGCCTGCACATAGGCATAGTTCACAGTGAAGCGCGGGGCGACCATCGTCGCGTCGAGTTCCCGCGTCATGGTGCGGACCGCGCCAAGATTGACCGGCATCGCGCTTTCCGGCCAGGCGGCGAGGCCCGTGGGATGCACCAGCGCATAGGATTGCCGCGCGCCATTGGATGACATCTTCTGGATTTCAATCTCGCCGGGCTTCGCCTTCAGCGAAGTCGCGCCGGACGTGCTGCTCCATTCCCCCTGGGGCACGACTGAAAAGCCTGCTGCGGTCAACCGCTCGACGAGATCTGCATAGGCGCGGTCGGTGATCGCCTGGATCAAGGCAGGCTCCGCTCCCGACAGGACCGTTTCCACGTTGGCGCGCGTATCGGTCGTGCGCGCGGATGCGCTGGCACTGATCAGGAACGACACGCGATAGGATGGAATGAATATGCGCTGACGCACCTTGTCGCCTGCGAAGACATTGCGTGTAAATTTCTGCGGTGGGGCAGACGGAAGTTCGATCGGGGTCCTCAGGGCACCGACCATCTGCCCGGCCTGTTCAGACTGTTCAAGCGCCTGGGCACTGGCACCCACGCAGATGGAGGTGGCCAGCAGGATAGGAATGGTGTGACGCATGAAGACGACCTCCAGTTTGGAACAGAGTCACCTTGATCTAAGACGGAGTCTTGCGGCCCGCGCCCCCCTGAACAGGGGTGCGGCCTTGTTCACTCATCGAACACGCTCGCCCGCAGCAATCGTCCCGTTTCGTGCGGCATGCCTACCGCCCGTCCGCGTCTGGACCGAAGGCTCGCTTCCGTGCCGGTTTAGGGACGATCCCCTACCGGCAATCCCGCGCCCGCGGCGCCCAGGAGACCTGGAAAGAGTTTCATTGCCACAACGCGGGGTCGATGCCTTTGCATACGTCGGCCATCGACGCGGCGGCATTGCCGTAATCCGCGACATCATACCATTCATCCAGCAGTTCCGATACCTCGTCTTCAGTCCAGCCTTTTGCCGTCAGTACTTCATAAATGCGGCGTTCGATCCGGTCGTAGATCTTCATATGCGGCACCCCGGCAAGCAGCTTGCCCGAGGTTCTAACGGCTTCGCGAGCTTTCGTGACGGCCTGCATGGCGCAGGATAGCAAGCTACGCTCCTCCGGGGTCATCGGTTGCTCTTCGGCGCGGGCCGTGCCGGCCAGGGCGCAGAATGCCGCGACGGCGGTGCAGAATTTCAACCCATATGATGCCATCCATGTGACCCTTTAAGACAGACTATCAGTGATTGGCGGTATCGGGATGCGAGACGGTCGATCCCGCGTCCAGTTTGCGTGCGGCATCCAGCAATGTGTCGTTGCCGCGCAACGCGCCGATGATCGCACCGCATTTCGACATCATGGCCTGTTCCGCATCTCCGCCCGGCAAGCGGCTCTTCACCTCCGCCACGGCCGCATCGTCGCGCCCGCCGAGTTCATCGAGCCGCTCGGCGAACATCGCGGAAAATTCGCGCAGTACCCGGACATTGATGTCATCAGCGCCCTTCGCCGCCGCCCGGTCGGCCAGCAGGTCGAAACCCGCAGCGCAGATACGGACGTCGTCCTTGTTGCCGAGCAAGTCGATATGGCTTGCCAGCAGTAGCGCGATCGTCGTCACAAACATCGCCCATCCCCCAAAGTCGTTCCACGAACAGCTAAACGCCCTCACGGGACAGAGTCAGGATCAATATGCCGTTCGGCGCCCTTTTCAGTTCCAGCGAGGTTCCGCTCTTTGATCCATCCAACAGGAGATCCATCCCCAATATGGGGTTGTACCGATCCAGATCGAATCCGTTCGCCTGGCCCCAGGCCGCGACATGATCGCTGACCACCTCGGCCCTCGCGCCCGGCCCGATGAGGAGGATGTCGCAATCGGGGCCCCGCGCCTTTACCACCACCATGTCGCTGCCCTGTCCCCATTTCCAGGTGCTTTGAGCAGAGTCGTAGGCAAAGCCCCTTTCCTTCGCGGCGCGCTCAGGGAGGTTGGCCATCGCGAGCCTTATGCCGATGCCGCACAGGTCGATGGCGTCCGCCAGCTTGCTTGCGACCGGGGCTGGGAGTTGCGCCTGCACAGGCGCTGCGCCCGAAAGCACCGCTCCGGCAAACAACGCCGAATATCCCAGATTCTGTCCGGTTTTCGTCATGATCCGTCCCTGCCCCACTCCTACCGCCACGATGTTCCGGCACCGCACGGGTCGCAGATGCGGTGCCGGGACAACGGCCGCTTACAGCTTTGGCAGGGCGCGATCTCTCCCCTGAACAGGGGTATTCACTCGCTGGATGGCACGCCGAGGCCCAGCTTGGTCGCGTGCCAGGACGCCTCCGCCCTGCTGGATATGCCGAGCTTGCGATAGATGGTCTTGATATAGCTCGCGACCGTGCTTTCAGCGAGGCCGAGCGCCGCGGCGACGTCGACATTACGCATGCCCCGGCCGATCAGCGCCAGCACGTCCTTTTCACGTGCTGTCAGCCTTTCATCGGGTTCCGCACTTGGTCCGGTCAGGCGGAAATGCGCCATGATCCGGCGCGCGACAGCGGGCGACAGCGCGGGCACGCCCTCCGAAATCTGGCGGAGTTGGCGCACGACGCTCGCGGACATTTGCTCCTTAAGCAGATAGCCGTCGGCCCCGGCAGACAGGGCGGCGACGATATTGGCATCGTCGGCCATCACCGTCGTGACGACGCAGATGGTTTCAGGCCGTAGCAACCGGATGTTCCGCATGACTTCCAGGCCTGAACCATCCGGCAGACCGAGGTCGATCAGCGCGACGTCGAAGTCGCCGCGCGCAACCGCCGCGATACCCTCACGCATATTGGCCGCGACGGTGATATCGCAGTCGGCGAACGCCTCTGCGGCGACATCGGCCAGCCAGCAGCGGGTTTCAGAGATGTCCTCGACGATCAGAATGCGCTGCATTGTCATGCTTCCACCGGAACATGGACCGTGATCCGCGTTCCCGGCGCTGCGGGCTCGATCGCCAGTCGACCTTTCAGCGCCGCGACGCGCGCACGCATATTCTCCAGTCCATGCCCCGGCACGACGGCGTCGGGAACAAAGCCGCGGCCGTCGTCCTCGACGGTCAGCACCAGGCCATCACCCGCACGCACCAGCGTAACGCGGATCGTCGCAGCGTCGGCATGGCGGAGCGCGTTGCCTACCGCCTCTCGCAGGATCGACCGCATCGCCGGAACGGCGCGGGCCGGAAAGTCGGGCACCATCTCCATGTTCCAGACCAGCGTCAGTCCGGCGCTCGACAGAAGGTCTGCCATGTCCGCGCGAAGTTCGGCCATGAGTTCGTCCGGCGTAAGGCCCTGCCCGGCGCTATTGTTGATGATCTCGCGCAGGTCGACGAGCGTGTCGCGGATGAGTGCGTCCTTGCGTGTAGCGTCGCGGCTGTGCAAGGCACCGAGCAATTGGACGCCGATATTGTCGTGCATATCGCGCGTGATGCGACCCCGCTCCGCCGCCACCCCCTGTTCATAGGCGATGCGGCTGTCCAACGCGTGGGCCAGCATTGCACAGAGCTCGGCGGCGCGCGATACATCGCGCGGTGAAAAGAGTCGGCGGCCGTGCATGGCATGGTCGAGTCGCCGCGCGGGGAGCGCCCCGATAGCCGGGATAACCAGTGCCGTCCCTTCCTCCAGCAAGGTCGGCGCGCCGCGATCCGGCCCCGGCGAAATCCGTAGCGGGCGAAACACCGTATTCAACAGGGCTTGCCAGCGCAAATCGCGATCCTTGTCGGACGGGGCGAGCGCCACTTCGATCATGTCGGGAAACCATGCCTCCTGTCGCGGTTCGCTGCGCCCAGAAAGCCGGCGTGCCAGCGTGTCACGCAGCGGCAGATAAAAAAGGGCGACCAGGAGCAGTGCCAAGCCGAACGCGGGGGCACGGCCGATCGCGATCCACGAGATCAGCATGGCGTCGACCAGCAGCAGCAGCGCCGCCGCCGTCATGTAGAACAGGATGCGAAACGCCCAGCGATCAAGGTCGAACAATCGATAGCGAGCCACGCCAAGTGCCAGCCCGACATGAATGAGCAGGAAAAAGATGAAGGCGTAGGATTGCGGCAGCAGCGGCGGCAGCCCGATCAGGCTCGGCGCGATGACGGTCAGAGCAAAACTGCCTGCACCGACCGTGATCGAAAGGCCGAACCAGCGTATGATGGCCCTTGCGCCCGGATCGCCCGATGCCCGCAAATATTGCAGGGCGGCGCACGCTATGATGGCTGCCATCGACAACAGGATCGGCAGATGAACCCCCACCGGCGGTCCGCCCAATATTTCCAGGGAATCGGCGATCCACCACGGACCGAGGATGAAGAAGGGGGCATATCGCCACCCCCCCGAAACGAGCGGTCCCGGATAGCTGAGGAGGAGCGCGATCATCGCAGCGGCGAACATCAGCGCGCCGCCGTGGTTCAGGATCGACAGGAACCGAAACAGGCCACCGTCGATCGCCAGTTCGCGCGTGCTATAGAGTGCGGCGGGAAAGGTGGCGAGGAGAATTGCAAAGCTGGCGAGCGCGAACAATGCGGTTGCGGGGTCGCTGCGGCGCAAGGACCACACCCATGCACCCACCAGCCACGCCGCCAGCCCTACGCAAAGCTGAACCCAGAACTCGCCCGGCAAGTCTCCCAGCGGCCGCAGTGTCGAGGGTGTGACGGTGGCGCTCTTATTGTCCGTGCCGCGAAGCGTCACCGTCGCTTGTCGCAGCGTCCGGTCGATCTCCGTCTGGCGGGCGAAGAAGCGCGCCATTTCATCATAGGTGGCGGCTATGTCGGGCTCGTCGACAAGGTCGTTCGCTTCGATCGTCACACTCTCCTCACCGGCTCCTTCGACAGCAATGAGGCGCTGGGGCGCGGTGATGCCCTGCGCGGGTCCGTCCGCGCGAACGTGGGCTATCCGGATTTCTCCGGCTGGCGTGCCGGTGATAGCGACGCCCAGCCATGGCTGATGGATCGTGAGATACAGCAAGGCGACGACGGCCACGACGCCCATCAATACGGTCCCGATCAGGATCGCCGCCGGTGGAAAGCGTATCGTCATGCCAAGCAATCCCTGTCCCCAAGTCCATGTCGCGTCATGATCGGCTTTGTACCGTTAAACGGCAACGCGCCATCCCCCGAACGGGGTTATTGATGGCGCCAGACGTCCAAAGCCGAACTGTTCCAGCCCTGTCCGCCGGCCATATTTTGACCCTGGGCTATCTGAAGATTGTCATTACGACCGGATTGAGTCGTCGACGAAGCGAAGAAGAACATTTAGCAGCCGCCTCACCGGTGAACGTCGGCACCTCAATTTTGCCAGCGCGACGGCCGCAGAAAATTGAACAGCGAGGGATGTAAGAAGTGAAGCATATCAGGTACGGACTCGGTTCAGCAGGCCAGTCGAGGCGTTACGCCATGCACAGGCGAGCCATGGTTGGGGCGGCACTGATTGTTTGCGTCCTGAACCCATCGGGCAGACTGCTGGCGGCCGAAGAACAGGTACGTCGCGACAGCACGATCTCGCCTGGTCGAGATGAGTTCCTGGGCAGATTTCTAGACTATTATGTAGGATGGGCGGGAAAAATAGAGGAGCGCGGTCAATCGACAGGAACGCCTCTGGATCCGGAGCAGACGCGCCTTGCCCTGGAAATCGGCATAAAGCATCCCGAAAGAGTGCGCCTGGTCTTTGTCGATGAAGTTCCCTTCCCAACGGACAATCCCGAAATCAAGCTTGCAGGCGAGAAATTCGGCTTCATCGGTCCCGGGATTACCAACAATGCGCAGGCTTTTGGATACTCGGTCTGGATACGCAATGGCTTCTCGCTCGATCGACCGCGCCTCGCGCACGAGCTTGTGCATGTGATGCAGATCGAGCGAAGCACCGGCTTCGCCGCCTATGCGCGCCAATATGTATCAGAACTGCTTCAATATGGGCATGAAAAATCTCCGCTCGAACTCGAGGCATATGAGGCCAATCGAAGATATGCCGACTGATCCGGCTTTTGGCGCATCGGCTTGCCTGGCTGATTTTATTGGCACCGACAATGAGGCTCGCTCGATGTCCAAAGTTCTCCTGATGTAATTTCTGGGGCCGCACCGCCGCGCTCCGGCGGCCACATGGAGGCGTGTCCCGACAGCGGGCATGGAGGATCGCCTGCAACAGCTGCCGCAACCGGCACTGCCCCAGGATCCCAGGGCGTCGGCGCGCGCAATTGGAGACAGCCGCTTTTGGGGACCAAAGAAAGAGAACGGACATGCTGCAACGTCCCAAAGCGCTCGCTATCGACGCTATCGAGATTTGACCGAAAGACTTCCATGTCTTCCGCTCACCTGAAGCTATCGCTACGATGGCAAAGGGTCGTGCAAATTGGGGATGTCATGACCGTGCAGCGCTTTTTCCTTGCCTTGGCCCTTGCTACCGGCTTGCCTGTCGCAGCCACTGCCCAGCCCTGCTTCGATGCGGCCGGGCTCGTACCCTATGGCTGTCCGACGGCGGTCAACTATCTCTACAGGCCCCAGTCCAATGGCCAAGTGATCCTTAACGACGAAAAGGGGAAGCCGCTCTACCGAGCGGTGGTGGTGCCCGGCGCGAAGAAGAAGGATTTGCCGCTGGTCGGGATCGCCGACATGAGCGGGCGAGAGATCGTACCGCCGCGCTTCGAGCGCGTCTATGCCGTTGGCCGCAATCTCGCAGTCGGAGAGGCCCCGCTGAACCCGAAGGATACCGCAGAATCGCAGCGCGCCTTTCTGATCGATCTCCGCACGGGCGAATATCGTCCAACGCCTTGGCGGCGCATCATCACGACCTTGACATATAATGCCGACGGACCGCCCTGGCTGATGGGCGTGCTCCCGCACACGCGCACTCATCCCTATGATGTCGCGATCCTCACGCCGATCGGCACCGACACCAGCCTCAGGGTCGACAATTTCAATCCCTTCTCCGGTGGCACCAAGGTTCTCACCGTGCCTTATAATCTTCTCGAAATCGGCGGCGCGATCGTCAACGAGCGCGGCGAGGATCCGTTCGCGGGCATGGAGATGGTGAAGGTCGCGAGCGGGTTCGGCTATTTCGTCAAGCGCGGCCCGCCGCCCGCCGAGGTGAAGGGCCCGGGTGCGGGGCCGCTCCTGACCCCGATCGGCAGCGACTTACGTCCGCAGACGCATCCTGCCGATGTCATCGGTATGGTTCAGGCCGGATCCTGGATGTGGATCATCCGGCGCACCCCGAAAGGTGTCCGCTTCTATCAGCATGTCGGCGGAAAGCCGATCCTCGCGGCGCCGCCCGTCGGCGAAGCCTATCTCGATCTCTATGTCGACAAGGATGGCGATGTCGCGGTGCGCACGGCGGCAGGCTGGATCGATCCGTTCCACCGCAAGCCCTTTCCGACCGCCGAAGCCGTGCTCGCGGCGCGCAAGGCCGAAACCAGGGAGTTCGTAGCCGCAGTTAGGGCCGAGGAGAATGCCCGCTTCGCCGCGCAGGCACGCGCTGAGGTCGATGCGAAAGCGGCGCAGGCCGCCGCGGCGCAGGCCTATCGCGAGCAGGTGCGTGGCCGCATCCGCGAGGCTAAGGCGGGGCGGCTGACCGGCCTCCCGCTTATCCTCCTGCAGCGCGATGTGATGACGGCAGGGCTTGAGGGAGAATATGAAAGCGCGGGCATGACGCTCAGCGACGACATCCGGCGCGAGATCTGCTGGCAGCGCCAGTCGGTCGTCTGCAGCAGCGCTGCCGCGCCCTCGTCTTCTTCCGGGTCGAGCTTCGTTCCGTCATGGGAGAAGGCCTTCGAGAATGCGCGCGCACTCAGCCAGCGCCAGTATCAGGAGAATTGCGCCGCCGCGGCCAAGGGCGCCAGTCGCATTTGCACAAAATATTGATAAGTTGGCCGGTTGGAGACAGTCGGCTTTCGGTAGGCAAATAGAGAGAGCGGACGTTCCGAGAAAATCAAGATCGCTCGCTCTCTAGGTTATCGAGATTTGACGGTCAGACTTCGATGCCTTCCGCCAATGTTAGCGCATCTTCAACATCGACGCCGAGGTATCGCACGGTATTCTCAATCTTGGTGTGACCCAACAGAATCTGCACGGCACGCAAATTGCCGGTCGCCTTGTAAATGATCGACGCCTTTGTTCTGCGTAACGAATGCGTCCCGTAATCTTCGCTTCGGAGGCCAACAGCCGTGACCCATTCATCGACGAGACGCGCATATTGACGCGTGCTCATATGAGCAGAGTGGTCGACCCGGCTGGGGAACGCAAAATCCTCGATTGATCCACCGCGCCGCTCAAGCCATGCCAAGAGGCTTCCACGAGCATCCGACATGATTTCGAATTGAACTGGTCGATTGGTCTTTTGCTGGATCACCATTGCCCGCGTTCTCAACTCACCGCCGGCGACGAGATCGCCGATCTTGATCTTTACAAGATCGCAGCCTCGCAACTTGCTGTCGATTGCGAGATCGAACAGCGCCCGGTCTCGAAGCCGGTGCTCTCGATCCAAGTGGAAGCGAATTGCCCATATCTGCCGTGGTTTTAGCGGCCGCTTTGCACCTACCTTTCGACCGGCATTCCACGCCGGTCGTGGAGGTAAATAGTCGAATTCTGATCTACCCATGATCGTTCTCCTGTGGCCAAAATGGCCAAAAAGGGAAACGCTCGAGTCAAACCGGTTGGCCGAAAGTGGACTGGCAGCGTCCGGACCCCGATATTGCGTAGCCGACATTCGTTCAGCCCCTCTTCGACCCGACGTCCGTGGCGAGAGATTCCGAGCGATTACCGTCGTCGACGGGAGTCTTTTGGCGCTTCCGTACAATTGCCTTTCCGCCCGCGCGCCTATCCGCGCCGGGCGACCCAGAGAGCTCTTCCTTTCAGGAAATCCGAGTTCTTCATCTGACGCCCGCCCGGTTCCGATCGTGCGGGCGTCTTTTTTTGTACACGCAGGTCGAACAGACTGCCAAATGCCGCTCGAGACGCTGCCGGACACCTTACAATCCCGTCGACAACCCCCATATCATAGTTATCGCCGCTCTCGTTCCCGTAGGCCGCCGCGACTGAGAGACATAGTGCTCCCGCTTACACGCAGGGGCTTAGCGCCATGACTTCGCAAACCGATCCAACTCCGGAGACTTCGACGGGCACCAAAGCCCGGTCAGGCCGCTTCTTCCAAAAGAGCCGCACGCCGCTGGCACCCGCCGATGCCCGCCGCCAAGGCGACATCAGCCAGCTCGCCTTCCTGACCATGGGCGGCCGCGATCCCGCAATCGCGTTTCTTAACAGCGAAAACACAGAGCTTGGTGGTCGTCCGATCGCGATCGCGACCGAGAGCCCGGAAGGCTATGAGCGCGTCGCCACAGCGATCCGGTCCTTGGCCCGCGACCCGGAGTTCGATTGAGCCGCGCGCTGAGCATCGCGCTGCCCGAGAGGCAGGTTCACGTCTCTGCCTTCTTCAAAGCCTCAGTATGAGCGCGATCGAGCCGCTCTGATCAGACTACATTCGGCAAATTTGCTCTACGGGCGCCGACGCGGCGGAAATAGACCTCGGGCTCCACGTCCCTGTGATAGACGACGAAGTGATGCGCCATCTCCTCTATCGCCCGCCGGACCTGAACAAGCCTATGCAATAAAAAAGGCGGGAAGAATCTTCGATAACGCGGCATATTTCCTTCCGAAAAATTCAGCAAACCGGTGAATAAATTTGCCAGCGCCTTCTAGAACAAAACTCGTCGGCGACGCATGAAATCAAGGAATTTCTTGACTTTTATATAATCTCGATCCATACGCATCTGGCTAACGTCGCCTGCGACGGAATTTTGATGCCCTTTACCGGGTCTATTTCTTCCCTTCTCACGCTTCCAGCTCTGTCGGTGCTTTTGCCGGCGGATACCCTGTTTTCGTGAAAGGAAACAATCATGCCGATCGGCAACGTCAAATTCTTCAATTCCGATAAGGGCTATGGCTTCATCGCGAACGCGGATGGTTCGGGCGACAGCTTCGTTCACATCTCCGCGGTCGAGCGCGCCGGCATGGCGACTCTCAATAAAGATCAGCGCGTAAGTTACGAGCTCGAGACCGGTCGCGATGGCAAGGTTTCGGCCGTCAATCTCGAAGCGGCCTGACGCTTTAGATGGCCAAGGAAGAGGTCCTCACCTTTGAGGGCATGATCGACGAGATTCTGCCCGACGGGCGATTCCACGTCGAACTCGAAAACGGCCATCGACTCATTGCCTACACAGCCGCCGGATGCGGCGTTTCCGCATCCGGTCCGTTGTCAGCGACGCCGTGCGCGTCGAAATGACACCCTATGATCTGACCAAGGGCCGCATCGTTTATCGCGATCGTGGTCCGGGCAGTCCGGGCGCCGCGAGCAAGCGGCGCTGACATCTAACCCAAGAAGACCAATATGTTTCAGAATAGCAGTATTATCCCGAGCCTTTCTGGCCTTCCGCTAGCAGGAAAGCCGATGCAGCCGAGCCAACGAGCGCTGCCCTCCTCGACGCTCTCGCGGCGCGAACTCAGACGCCTCATCGCTCACATGATCGATTGATCGAAAGGATAGCAGCATGGCAGCAACATCGACGAGTGAACATTATCGTGAGCAGGCCGAACGCTGCGAAGCCGATGCCGCCGCGTCCGATCTGATGGAGGTGCGGGACCGCAACCTTCGTTCGGCCGCCGCCTGGCATGCCATGGCGAGCAGGCAACAGAAGTCCGAGGCAGCACGCGCCGAAAAGGACCGGATTGCCAAGGCTCTGCGGGCCCAATGCCTCGCCTGAGCAGGGCCACCCATTCCCGGACCGATTAAGGACAAAGCCATGGATATGAACCAGCTTTTCTACCACCATCAGATTGCGCTGATGGAAGCCGGCCGCGCACGCCAGACTGGACTCGCCACCACCAATTTCGACCTCGCGCGCCACTATGCGAAGCGCATCAACCGTTTCCGCGAAGGTCGCGGCCTTGCACCCAATTTCCTTGGCTACAGTGTTGCGGAAGGATCGGTTGCAGCCTGATCGCCGCCAATGAAGCGCACGGGAGAATTATATGCGAGAGACGATAGCTGCCGGCGAGAAGAAGGATCGAGCCAGAAAAACCCCCGTGCAACCTTCAGAAGAAGTGCCGCCTCATCCTGATCCCGCGCGCCACATTCCCGAGAAGACCAATCATATCAACGGCCACTCTCCCAAACCCACGTTACAATAGACCGACCTCTGCAGACTATCGATCGGTAGCTATTGCTGGCCGATTGCCGTCAGTCTGCTTCTGGCACAATGTTCGCTAAAGCGGACAGGCAAAGAGGCGGAGACTCTTGAAGCGCCTGCTGGCTCGTTAATACGGGATAGGCCTTCCATCCCAGCCGAAGAACCCGCCGCTATCCATCGGCGATAGCTGGTCGATGACGGCCAGGATGTGCATCGCGCTATTATCCGCACTAAAGAGCGATGATTCAGCTACTCGCGCCTGAAACGGCTCCGAGAGCGGCGTGTCGACTGTTCCGGGGTGCAGTGCCGCGACTATCGCTTCCGGATTGCTGCGGCCGAGCTCTATCGCGAAGCATCGCACCAGAGCATTGAGCGCCGCCTTGGAAGCGCGGTAGCTGTGCCATCCGCCAAGTCTGTTATCCGCAATCGAACCAACGCGAGCAGAGAGAAATATCGCGACCGCTCGTTGCCGCCGGGCAAGCAAGGGAAGAAAATGCTTTGCGACGAGCGCGGGCCCGATGCTGTTCACAGCGAAGACCTCGGCCATCACCGATGCTTCAAGCTGCCGGAGGCTTTTTTCAGGACGGATGTCAGTCCTGCGATGCAGCAGCCCCGTCGCCACGATCAACAGGTCGAGAGCGCCATCTTGGGCAATCTGGCGACCTGCCTCGGCAAGCGTGTCGTCGTCCAATATGTCGATCGTCAGCCTAGTTACATTGGAATGGTGCGCCGCATGGGGCCGCCTGTTCCCGGCATAGATGCGGTCAAATCGCCCCGACGCCACGAGTTGATTCACAAGCGCGGCACCGATACCGCCGCTGCTTCCGATCACCAAGGCGCGCTTGACGCTCACATGCTGCTCCTCGGGCCATGACGTCAGTCCGGCATCCCGACGCTCTTAATCGGCAGCAGCGCGATATCCCATATGCCTCAAAGGGAAGATGGAGCGGTGGCTAGAAACCGGCCTCGACCGCGAGCCGGATCGCATCGGCCGTGGTTTCGACGCCGAGCGCGCGCAGCAGCGCAGCGCGGTGCATCTTGATCGTCCGCTCCGACAGCGACAGCGTGAAGGCAATCTGCTTGTTGAGCTGTCCGCTCGCCATCAGCTTCAACACCTCGCGCTGCCTCGGCGAGAGCGCCTCAATTTGGGCGCGCGCTCGCGTGCTCCGTCCTCCAACGGCCTCGCCAGCCTCGTCGACTTCGATCTGCGAGCCGAGAAAATATTCGAGATTGCCGCCGGGGCCAAAGATTGGCGCCACCAGCACGGCATTGCGGAAGGGCGTCCCGTCTTTCCGGTAATTGAGGATCTCGACGAGCGCCGGCCTCTGCTCCCGGATGGAGGCCCGCAAGGTCTCGGTCAGTTCAGGTTCGGTATCCGGCCCGGAGAGAAAGCGGCAATTGCGCCCAAGGATTTCGTCCGGCCCATAGCCGGTGAGCGCCGAGAAGGCAGCGTTGCACTCAACGATCGGATTGTCAGGTAGGCGCGGGTCGCTGATCACCGCGGCGATCGGGCTGGCCGCGATCATTGTCTTCAATGACATAGTATCTGCCTGCTCTCCCCTGGGTGCCCCAAGGGACATGTTGCGACACTTCCCCTCGCTCATGCAAGCCTGCGTCGATGACAATTGCGACGAACCGGAAAAAATCGCGCATGACGCCTTGCACGTCGACAGCGCGGACATCCCTGCAGGCGGAGGTCGGACATTGTCCGTGCCACATCGGTGATCGCGAGGCCATGGTCTGATGCGGGTCGCGATCATTGGAGCCGGCATTGCCGGGCTCGCCTGTGCGCGGCGGCTGCGCGATGCGGGGCTGGAGGCAACGCTCTTCGACAAATCCCGCAGCGTCGGCGGCCGCCTCGCGACCCGTCGCGCGGAGCCGGGCGTTCCCGAGGTCGCATTCGATCATGGCGCAACCCATTTCACGGCACGCTCGGAAGGCTTTACCAGGCTCGTAGCAGCGTGGGAGAAGGCAGGCCTCGCCGCGCGTTGGCCGGCCGCCGGCGCGGACAGCTGGGTCGGCACGCCGACCATGACCACGCCGCTCAAAGCTCTCGCGGACGATCTCGATGTCCGCCTGTCGCGACCGGTCACAGCCCTGACCAAATCGCCCGCGGGCTGGACGCTCCACAGCGAGGCAAAACGGCTCGGCAAATATGATGCGGCGGTGATCGCCATCCCCGCCGAGCAGGCAGCGCCGCTTCTGTCGCTTCATGATTTCGAGATGGCGCGCGCGGCCATGGCGGTGCGCTACAATCCCTGCTGGACCGCGATGTTCGCCTTCGATGAGCGGATCGAGGAGCTTCCCGATTTCCTCCGCGGCGCCGGCTCGCTTGTGACCGCTGCGCGCGACAGCGCGAAGCCCGGCCGCGCGCCGGGCGAGCGGTGGGTCGTGCAAGCCGACTGGACTTGGTCGGAGGCACATCTCGCCTGCGACGGCGCGAGCGTGGCGCCAGCGCTTCTCGCCGAACTTGGCAAGATCGCCGGACGCGACATGCCCACCCCAAGCCATATCGCGGCCCATCGCTGGCTATTCTCGCAGCCCTCGGGACAGGATCTGAAGCTGCTCTGGAACCCTGCCATTGGTCTCGGCGCCTGCGGCGACTGGCTCTATCACGGCTTTGCCGAATATGCGTGGCTGTCGGGCCATGTACTCGGCGCGGCGATTGCGGCAGAGGCGCCGCGATGATGCGCGCGATCGTAATCGGAGCCGGCATCGGCGGCCTCGCCCTCGCCATCCGGCTCCAGTCGGCGGGCCTCGATACGCTGCTCGTAGAAGCGCGCGACCGCCCGGGCGGCCGCGCCTATGTCTTCGAGAAGGATGGTTTCACCTTCGATGCCGGGCCGACGGTGATCACCGACCCGGCCTGCCTCGCCGAGCTCTGGGAGCTGAGCGGCCAGCGGCTCGAGCGCGATGTCGACCTCGTCCCGGTGTCGCCCTTTTATCGGCTGAGCTGGCCCGACGGATCGACCTTCGATTATGGCAATGACAAGGAGGCGCTCGCCCGTCAGATCGCCGCGCTCGATCCCGCCGATGTGGCGGGATATGAGCGATTTCTTCGCTATTCCGCGTCGGTTTACGAGGAAGGCTATGTGAAGCTCGGCGCCGTGCCCTTCCTCGATTTCCGCTCGATGCTGAAGGCGGCACCCGCGCTCCTGCGGCACCGGGCCTGGCGCTCGGTCTATAAAACCGTCGCGAGCTATGTTCGGAGCGAGAAGCTGCGCGAGGCTCTATCCTTCCACACCTTGCTTGTTGGCGGCAACCCGATGGCGACGAGCAGCATCTATGCGCTCATCCACAAACTCGAGCAAGATGGCGGCGTCTGGTATGCGCGCGGCGGCACCAATCAGCTCGTCGCCGGCATGGCCGCGCTGTTCGCGCGTCTCGGCGGTACGCTGAGGCTTGGCGATCCCGTCGCCCGCATCGAAACTAAGGGCGACCGGGTGACGGGCATCGTGACGCGGAGCGGGTTTACCGCACGCGCCGATCTTGTCGCCTCGAACGCCGATCTCATGCACAGCTACCGCGACCTGCTCGCGCATCCGCGCGGCAAGCGCGAGGCGAAGCGCCTTGCGCGCAAGAGCTGGTCGCCGAGCCTCTTCGTCCTCCATCTGGGGGTTCGCGGTACCTTCCCCGAAATACCCCATCATATGATATTGTTCGGTCCGCGCTACCGCGGGCTTCTCGACGACATCTATCGGAACGGCACCCTCGCCGAGGATTTCTCGCTTTACCTTCATCACCCGAGCGCAAGCGATCCGGGCGTGGCCCCCGCGGGCCACAGCAGCTTTTACGCGCTTGCGCCGGTTCCCCATCGCGGCCACGCCTCGCTCGACTGGGAGGTCGAAGGGCCCAAATTGGCGAAGCGCATCATCGCCGAGATCGAGCGGCGCCTGATCCCGGACCTTGGCGAGCGGATCGTCACGCAAATCCAATATGCCCCGCCGGACTTCGAACAGGATCTCGCCGCGCATCTCGGGAGCGCCTTCAGCCTTACGCCAACACTGTTGCAGAGCGCCTATTTTCGGGGGCACAACCGCGACGCGCGCATCGAGAACCTCTATTTTACCGGCGCGGGCACGCATCCCGGCGCGGGTATTCCGGGGGTCGTCGCGAGCGCGAAGGCGACGGCGAGCCTCATTCTCGGCGACTTCGGCATCAGAACTGCGGCAGCCCGCGATCCGGGCGCTCGCGACCGAATATTCTCCGGGCGTGATGACACGGCAGGAGATGTCATGCCCGGCTGATCGCAAGGACATTCCGGTTCTGCCGGCGGCCAGCGCCTTGCGACCCGCGTCTGGCCGCGGCGGGGGGCGGTGATTGCTCACCGCCCAACCTTCCCCTTGCTCGCGCTCGCAAAGCGGCTCTTCATTGCCTGAACTGCCCGAAAGGTCATCTTTTGCGGAGGTCGGAGCCTGCCAGATGAGGAAATCCGCGATCGCCCGCACCCCAGCCCGCCAAAAAGGGAACCGTCGCCATGCCGCCCGCCATATTGTGGCTCCGTCAGGACCTCCGCATCACCGACCATCCGGCGCTCCTCGCGGCGATCGCCGAAGGTCCGGTCATTCCGCTCTACATATTGGACGACGGGAGCCCCGGAACGCGCGCGATCGGCGGCGCGCAGCGCTGGTGGCTCCATCACAGCCTCACCGCGCTCGATGCGAGCCTTCGCAAACGCGGCAGCCGGCTCGTCCTGCGCCGCGGCCCTGCCGCCGAAATACTCGAACGCGTCGCGGCGGAAGCCGAGAGCACAAGGGTTCACGCGACCCGCTGCTACGAGCCTTGGTGGCCGCGCTGCGAAGACGCGCTGGACGCCAGGCTTGCGCTGCGGCTCCATGACGGCAATTATCTCGCGCCGCCCGAGAGTATCACCAATGCGCAAGGCGCCCGCTACCGCGTCTTCACGCCTTGGTATCGCGCGCTTCTGGGGCGCATGCCGCCCGCCCTTCCCTATGCGGCGCCCGACCATATTCCGGCGCCTGGCGTCTGGCCGGCGTCGGACAATCTTGCCGATTGGGGGCTGACCCCGACCAGCCCCGACTGGACCACAGGATTTGGCGACTGGAGCCCGGGCGAGAAGGGCGCCTGGCGGGCGCTGCGCGACTGGCTGCCGCTCGCCGGCGACTATAAGTCCCGTCGCGATTTTCCCTCGCTCCCCGCGACATCGCGGCTGTCGCCGCATCTTCATTTCGGCGAAATAAGCCCCCGGTCGATCTGGCATGCGCTCGGCGAGCGCGACGATGCGGGTGCCGAAACCTTTCGGTCGGAGCTCGGCTGGCGCGAGCATGGCATCAATCTCGTCGACCAGATGTCCGATTATGGCGATCGAAACGGGCGCCCCACCTTCGATAATTTCGGCTGGCGGAGCGGCCCCGAAGCCGACCGGGACTTTGCTGCCTGGACCCGGGGACGGACCGGCTACCCGGTGGTCGACGCGGGCATGCGCGAGCTCTGGCACACGGGCTGGATGCACAACCGCGTGCGGATGGTCACCGCCTCCTTCCTCGTCAAACATCTGCTGATCGACTGGCGCCGCGGTGAACGCTGGTTCTGGGACACGCTGCTCGACGCCGATCTCGGGTCGAATGCAATGAACTGGCAATATGTCGCGGGCACCGGCGTCGACGCGCCGGTCTTCTCGCGCATCATGTCGCCGCTGCTCCAGAGCGAGCGGTTCGCGATGGGCGATTATGTCCGCACCTATGTTCCGGAGCTTGCACATCTGTCGGATGCCGAGATCACCGCCGCCCATGGACAGGAGGCCGGGGTGCCCGCCTATCCCGCGCCGCTTATCGGCCATGAGGCGGCGCGGGCGCGCGCCCTGACTGCCTGGGAAGCGCTGCGCAGCTAGCGAACGAGGACCACCAAGCTAGTCGAAGGCGGCGCTTGCCACGCCGTGGCTGTTGTAAACAGGGCCTTCGCGCGACACACCGAACTTGCGGCTTGAGGAGGAACGTACACCAAACGCGCCGATATGCCCCAGCATTCCCCTGTACTGCGGCCCGGCCAGATGCGCTGCGAGCGCCGCTTCGCCGTCCCATTCCTCGAACACGTGGATGCGCGTCGCCACATGCGGATCAAGGGTCCAGGCGTAAGCGAGACAACCCGGCTGGGCGAGCGCGCCTTCGATCCAGCCGCGCGCACCCGCTAGCGCGTCCCCGCGCGTCTCGGGATCGATATCGATGACCGCCTGGATCAGGATCTTCATGACTGCACCTCACTTCTTGAAAGCTGCGGCAAAGGCCGAAACCGCCGCTCTGTAAACAGCCACCGGCCATCGATTCGGCGGCAGACGTCGTCATAGATGCCAAGGGTCCGGTGAAGGGTGCCGTCGCGCAGGAAGACTTCCTCGGTGTAGGACCGCATGGCCGCGGTCTCGCCATGGACCTCGATCGAACCCGGCCAGGCGCGAAAGACGATGTCGGGAAAAGCGCGCATCGCCGCGCGCCAGGTGTCGACGATCTTCGCCTTGCCCTCGAATATCCCGAAACCCGGAAGCGACCATCGGCCGCCTTCGTCCCAAGTCGCGGCCCAGGCCTCGCTGTCGGCCCGGTTGACCGCATCGGCATAGGCGTCGAGCAGGTCGCGAAGCGCCAGCCGGTCTTCGAACGACCCCTCAAACGGCATGGAAGCCCCCTTTTCGCCCGGCTGCGTCGATGGTCCAGCCTGCCGCCGGTTTGCCTGCAGCCGATGGGAGGGAGAACTGCCGTTATCGCTAGCGGCGATGGGCCGCGGAGGGCGGGCCGGATAACCCGCCCCAAAGGACAGGTCGCCCCGGCGGGGCGGCGCGCCTAATTTCATGCCCGTCCTATCCCCCCGGGACGAACATTCGAAAAGGAATGACCAATGGCTATTTCCCGTATCTCTCTTTCGCTCGCCGCAGCAGCGCTCGCGCTCGCCGGCGGCATTGCAGCCGCCAAGAACCCGATGGTCGGCGGCGCCGCGATGTATGAGACCAAGACCATCGTCGAAAATGCCGCCAATTCGAAAGATCACACGACGCTGGTCGCGGCGGTCAAGGCCGCTGGCCTCGCCGAGACCCTTTCGGGAGCCGGCCCGTTCACGGTCTTTGCGCCTACCAACGCTGCCTTTGCCAAGCTTCCCGCCGGCACCGTCGATACGCTGCTCAAGCCCGAGAACAAGGCGATGCTGACGGGCATATTGACCTATCATGTCGTGCCGGGCCGCCTGACCGCGACCGATATTGCCGCGCAGGCCAAGGCCAATGGCGGCAAGGCGGTGCTCACCACGGTGCAGGGCGCCATGCTCACCGTCTGGGAGAAGGATGGCAGCTGGTATGTGAGCGACGCCAAGGGCGGCACGGCGAAGATCGGCCCTGCCGACGTTCTTCAGTCGAACGGCGTGATCCACGTCATCGACGGCGTGCTGCTTCCCGCCTAATGACCTGTCGGGGCTGCGCGACGCTTGTTAGCGCAGCGCGGCCCCGACAATCAAAAGCCCTCAAAGCCAGCCCGAAAGCTCGCTCCTTATCAGGGCGGCGAGCATATCCATCCCGACATCGCTATCGTTGAGACAGGGCACATAAGCGAAATGGCGTCCGCCGGCGGCAAGGAACTGCTCGCGTCCGCGGATGGCGATTTCCTCGAGGGTTTCGAGGCAATCCGCGGCGAATCCCGGCGCGATCACGGCCACCGACCGGCCTTCGCGCCCTAGCGTTTCGAGCATCATGTCGGTTGCCGGCGTCAGCCATTTGGCCTGGCCGAAGCGCGACTGAAAGCTCGGAATAACATTCTTCCCCAAAACTTCGCCCAACCGACGCGCGGTCTTGAGGCACATGCAGTGATAGGGATCGCCGAGACGAAGGGTGCGCTCGGGCATGCCGTGGAAGCTCGCGACGATCGTATCGGGCATAAAGTCGAGGCCGCCGATCGCACGTCCGAGCGACGACGCCAGCGCCTCGACATGGCGATCGTCATCATAATAGGGCGGAAGGACACGCAGCGCCGGCTGCCAGCGCAGGCGCGCCATATGCGCCTGGACGGCATCGCCAACGCTCGCGGTCGTTGCGGCGCAATATTGGGGATAAAGAGGCGCAACGAGAATGCGGCGACATCCTGCCGCAAGAAGCGCGTCGATGCCGTCCGCGATCGAGCTGCTGCCATAGCGCATCGCATGCGCAACCACCGCACCACGTCCGAGCGAAGCCTCAAGCGCCCTTGCCTGGCGGCGGGTGATCGCGGCGAGCGGCGAGCCTTCTGAAGTCCAGATTTCGCGGTAGGCATGCGCGGATTTCCGCGGCCGAACCGCAAGGACGATCCCGCGCAGGATCGGTTGCCAGATCAGCGAAGGCAGTTCGACAACGCGCCGGTCGGAAAGAAATTCCGCGAGATAGCGCCGAACCGCACGGCTCGTCGGCGCGTCGGGCGTCCCGAGATTTACGAGAAGCACGCCGATGCGGTCGACCGGCACGGCGGGGTGACCCGTCGGCAATCGGGCGGGATCCGCTTCTTCGTAACGTTCCCCGATTCTGGCCGTTACCAGAGGCCCTTCGACAGTCATTGCAATCTCCCGCGGACAAGACGCCTCGCGGCGACCATGCCGCGCGATGTGGATCGCATGTCTCCGACTTGCCCCGCGCCGCCAAGCTGCACCAAGGGGCAGACGGGATGCCATTTCCCGCCTCCCGGCAGGCCCCCGGGATCCCGGCACCGCCCTGGCTGCCGCGACACGTCAGCCGACGTTCCGAGCGGCACCCTCGCTCTTGAAACGGCAAAACGGCTTTCCTAACTCATTCCCGGACGCGGGATTTTCCGCGTCCTAGGACAGAGAGAGCGCCGGCTCTAAGTCCCGGCGCATCTCATGCCCGAATTGCTTCAATCAGGAGGATTTGGAAATGAGAACCGATTTTGACTTCACCCCCTACCGCCGCTCGACGGTGGGCTTCGATCATCTCTTCGACCTGCTCGAGAAGGGCCAGCGCGGCGAGACGTCGGACGGCTTTCCTGCTTTCGACATCGTGCGCGACGCCGACGACCGTTTCCGCGTCACGCTGGCGGTGCCCGGTTTCAAGGCCGACGAGATCGAGATCGTCGCGCAGCAGAACCAGCTCAGCGTCACGGGCAAGCCGGCCGAGGAGGATGCGACACGCGCCTATCTCCACCGCGGCATCGCCCGCCGCGCGTTCGAGCGCCGCTTCCAGCTTGCCGACTATATCGAGGTCGGGCGCGCGAGCTTCGCCGACGGGCTGCTCACGATCGAACTGAGCCGCGTCGTCCCAGAGGCGATGAAGCCGCGCAAGATCGAGATCGGCAGCAGTGCCGGCAAGCCGCAGCGGATCGAAGCGCCGATGGATAAGGCGCTCGAAAGCGCCTGAGTTCGACAAGGGAGGCACGCCAACGGCGTGTCTCCCTCTCTTGCTGAAGCGCGATCGCCTCAGACCTGCTCCGGCGCGCCGCGTGTCCCTGGAACCGCCAGGCTAATCAAGCGAGTGAATGATGTCCGCCGCGCGCCACTCGGCGGGCCCGATCAGGGCGTCGTGCGCGATGCGGACCGAGTGGAGCGCGGCTTCGATCTGGCGCCTCCACATGGCAAGAAAATCGAACAGCACCGGGAAGTCCGGCGGCAGATCATAGTCCTGCCAGACGAAGAGCTGGAGCAGCGAGGGATGATCGGGCCGGTAATAATGGATCTCGGCGGTTGTCAGCCCATAGCCGTCCAGCTGCGCGATCAGCGCCCGGTCGGTCATGGCGCGCGCGCCTCGCCGCCGTCGAGCGACCGGAGCGCGGCGAGCACATCTTCGACCGGCACGGCGCGGCGCGCGCCGGGCGGCTTTCGGAGCGCGGGCTTGTTGCGGACCGCCGAGTGGTCCGATGCCCAGGATGCCAGAAGTGCGCGCTTGACCTCCGGCTCGAGGCTCGGGTGACGCGCCACGTCGAAGGGGTGAAGAAAACGGGAAAATGGCTCGGACATGATCGTGCCTCCTTCCTTATAGCCTTTCCTTTCCTGTTGTGCGGCAGGCTGCCGCGACCAGAGATTTTGGAAAGGAAGCGAGTCGAGTCAAGATGTGTCAGCCCCTTGATAAGGGGCATTTGTTTTGCGCTGGCGCGAATGCGAAAAAATTTTCGTCGACCCTCTTGAAGCAAAAAATTCCGCTTCCTAGCTCATCGGCGCCGCGCGTCCCGGACAGGCGCGCCGGCTTGTCATATCGTTATGCAACATGGAGGTTATGCATGCATTTCCGTCCCTTGCACGACCGTGTGGTCGTCCGCCGCATCGAAGCCGAGGAGAAGACCTCGGGCGGCATCATCATCCCCGACACCGCCAAGGAAAAGCCGCAGGAGGGCGAAGTCGTCGCCGTCGGTCCGGGCGCCCGCGCCGAGGACGGCACCGTCACCGCGCTCGACGTCCAGACCGGCGACCGCATCCTGTTCGGCAAATGGTCGGGCACCGAGGTGCGCATCGACGGCGAAGAGTTGCTCATCATGAAGGAGAGCGACATTCTCGGGGTCATCGAACAGGCCGCGGCGCTCAAACAGGCGGCCTGACGCCGCATCCATCCAGCAACTGAAAGGACATCAAGAAGGAGGTACAAATGGCTGCCAAGGAAGTGAAATTTGCGTCGGACGCGCGTGATCGCATGCTGCGCGGCGTGGATACGCTTGCGAATGCAGTGAAGGTCACGCTGGGCCCCAAGGGCCGCAACGTCGTGATCGATAAAAGCTTCGGCGCGCCGCGCATCACCAAGGACGGCGTGACCGTCGCCAAAGAAATCGAGCTTGCCGACAAGTTCGAGAATATGGGCGCGCAGATGCTGCGCGAAGTCGCCAGCAAGCAGAACGACAAGGCCGGCGACGGCACCACGACCGCGACCGTGCTCGCGCAGGCGATCGTCCGCGAAGGCTCTAAGGCGGTCGCCGCGGGCATGAACCCGATGGACGTCAAGCGCGGCATCGACCTTGCCGTGACCACCGTCGTCGAGGACCTCAAGGCCCATGCCAAGTCGGTCGAGGCGAACAGCGAGATCGCGCAGGTCGCGACCATTTCGGCGAACGGCGACGAAGAGGTCGGCCGCATCCTCGCGGAAGCGATGGAGACGGTCGGCAACGAAGGCGTGATCACCGTCGAGGAAGCGAAGAGCCTCGCGACCGAACTCGAAACGGTCGAGGGCATGCAGTTCGATCGCGGCTATCTGAGCCCCTATTTCATCACCAACGCCGAAAAGCTCAAGGTCGAGCTCGACGATCCGTATATCCTCATCCACGAGAAGAAACTCTCGAACCTGCAGGCGATGCTGCCGCTGCTCGAAAGCGTCGTGCAGTCGGGACGTCCGCTGCTCATCATCGCCGAGGATGTCGAGGGCGACGCGCTCGCGACGCTCGTCGTCAATCGCCTCCGCGGCGGGCTCAAGGTCGCGGCGGTCAAGGCGCCGGGCTTTGGCGATCGCCGCAAGGCGATGCTTGAGGATATCGCGGTACTCACCGGCGGTAATGTCGTCAGCGAGGAGCTTGGCATCAAGCTCGAGAGCGTGACGATCAACATGCTCGGACGCGCCAAGAAGGTCGTCATCGACAAGGATAATACGACGATCGTCGACGGCGTCGGTTCCAAGTCCGACATCGATGGCCGGGTCGCGCAGATCCGCCAGCAGATCGAAACGACCACAAGCGATTACGACCGCGAGAAGCTGCAGGAGCGGCTTGCCAAGCTCGCGGGCGGCGTCGCGGTGATCCGTGTCGGCGGCGCGACCGAGGTCGAGGTCAAGGAGAAGAAGGATCGCGTCGACGACGCACTCCACGCAACCCGCGCGGCCGTGGAAGAAGGCATTCTTCCCGGCGGCGGTATCGCACTGCTCCGCTCGCTGAAGGCGCTCGAAGGCGTCAAGGCCGCGAACGACGACCAACAGTCGGGCATCGACATCGTCCGCCGCGCGCTCCGCGCGCCGGCGCGCCAGATCGCCGACAATGCCGGCGAGGATGGTGCCTGGATCGTCGGCAAGCTGCTCGAGAGCGACGACTATAGCTGGGGTTTCAACGCCGCGACCGGCGAGTATCAGGACCTCGTCAAGGCCGGCGTGATCGATCCTGCGAAGGTCGTACGCACCGCGCTGCAGGATGCCGCGTCGGTCGCCTCGCTGCTGATCACCACCGAGGCGCTCGTCGCCGAGCTGCCGAAGGAAGAGAAGGCCGCACCGATGCCGGCGATGGACTTCTGACAGACCGGGGGCGGCGGGCCACCGCCGCCCCCGCATTTCCATACCGCCCTATTCACCCAACCACCGCGCACCGCGCCTCGTCAAGCGAGCGAAGGGCATTTCTGCGTTCGGGGGTTCACCCCAGGTCCGTGCACGAAACGGGCTTCCAACCGGCGATCTGCCCCAAGGGACATGTTGCGACGCCATGCTGCGCTCGGGCATGCGCCGATCCGGCGGTCCACCTCCCTCTCCTCCCCTCCCGGACCGCCAACACTTCGCCGTCAGGAGGCCAAGACCATGCTTCACGTGCCCCCTTCCAGCCCCACCGTTGACGGCGCGATACCCCCCGAGGTTCTCGCGTCGGTGGAGACGCTGCTGCGCTGGGTCGGCGAGGATCCTCATCGCGAAGGCCTGCTCGACACACCGAAGCGCGTCGCGCGTGCCTGGAAGGATTATTGCCAGGGGTATGACGAGGATCCGGCGGTGCATCTCTCGCGCACCTTCGAAGAGGTCGGCGGCTATGACGAGATCGTCTTGCTGCGCGACATCCCTTTCCAGTCGCATTGCGAGCATCATATGGCGCCGATCACCGGAAAGGCGTCGATCGCCTACCTCCCCCGCGACCGCGTCGTCGGCATCTCCAAGCTCGCGCGCGTGCTGAACGGCTATGCGCGCCGGCTGCAGGTGCAGGAGCGGCTGACCGCCGAGGTCGCCCGATGCATCTGGGACAATCTCCGTCCGCACGGCGTCGCCGTGGTGATCGACGCCCAGCATGGCTGCATGACCGGGCGCGGCGTGCGCACGCCCGGCGTCGGCATGGTCACGAGCCGGCTCCTCGGCTGCTTCCTCGACGACCAGCGGAGCCGCAAGGAAGTGCTCGCACTGATGGGCTATTGATGCGCCGGTCGAGAATCCGGACCGGTCTCGCGAGCGTTACCCGCCCCCATGAGGCGCTCGCCGGAATTCTGTGCGGCGCCGCCTCGCGCGGGTCTCCTGCCGGGATTGCACCGACATGACGCGGTCTCCACAACCATCCGACGATCTTGGTCATCTTCCGAACAGCTTGCGTGGGCAGCCGGACGAAGCGGGTCATTTCGGGAAATTCGGGGGCCGCTTCGTCCCCGAAACGCTCATGCCCCTCATCCTCGATCTGGAGCGCGAATATCGAGCCGCAAAGCGCGACCCGGCCTTCCAGGCCGAGTTCGACGACCTGCTCGAACATTATGTCGGCCGTCCCAGTCCGCTATACTTCGCGCCGCGCTTGACGTCCGCGCTCGGCGGCGCTCAGATCTGGTTCAAGCGCGACGAACTCAATCACACCGGCGCCCACAAGATCAACAATTGCGTCGGCCAGATCCTGCTGGCGATCCGGATGGGCAAGACCCGCATCATCGCGGAAACGGGCGCGGGCCAGCACGGGGTGGCTACTGCAACCGTCTGCGCGCGCTTTGGCCTGCCCTGCGTCGTCTATATGGGCGCCGCCGATATCGCGCGCCAGGCGCCCAATGTCTTCCGCATGAAGCTGCTGGGCGCCGAGGTCGTGCCCGTCACGGCCGGCGCCGCGACCCTCAAGGACGCGATGAACGAGGCGCTGCGCGACTGGGTCACCCATGTCGAGGACACCTTCTACATCATCGGCACCGCAGCCGGTCCCCACCCCTATCCGGAGCTTGTGCGTGATTTCCAGAGCGTGATCGGAAGGGAAGCGCGGGCCCAGATGCTGGCCCGTGCCGGCCGCCTACCCGATCTCCTGGTCGCCGCGATCGGCGGCGGATCGAATGCGATCGGTCTCTTTCACCCGTTCCTTGACGACTCGATGGTGAAGATGCTTGGCGTCGAGGCGGCCGGCCATGGCCTCGACAAGGAACATGCCGCCTCACTGGCCGGCGGGCGTCCCGGCATTCTTCACGGCAACAAGACCTATCTGCTGCAGGATGACGACGGGCAGATCGTCGAAGGCCATTCGATCAGCGCAGGTCTCGATTATCCGGGCATCGGCCCCGAGCATGCATGGCTCAAGGACATCGGGCGGGTGGACTATACCTCCGCGACCGACGCCGAAGCGCTCGAAGCGTTCCAGCTGCTTTGCAGAACAGAGGGTATCATCCCGGCGCTTGAGCCCAGTCACGCCGTCGCCGCGGTTGCCAGGATCGCGCCGACGATGCCGAAAGATAGCATCATCATCGTCAACATGTGCGGACGAGGGGACAAGGACATATTCTCGGTGGCCCAGCATCTCGGCGTGGAACTTTGAGCGCGACGAAAGGTAGGGGCACGGGACATGTGATCGAAGACACTGGCGCAACAGATTTCGGATCTATGAGGGACGGATGATGATAAGGGTGTTTCTTGTAGAAGACGATCCGCTGGTGGCGATGATGCTTGAGGGGTATCTCGACGTGCTTGGACACGAGATCGTAGTAACCGCAGCGACCGTCGCGGAGGCACTGGATCTCGTCTCGAAGCAAGATTTCGACCTCGCAATATTGGATGTTCACCTTGCCGATGGCAAAACGAGCGAGGCGGTCGCTGCCGCGTTGAGCGATGCCGGGAAGGCGTTCATAGCGACGAGCGGAGATGCGACGATCATGGCGGCTGAATTTGATGGCCGGCCAGTTCTTCGCAAACCTTTCAGGATTGCCGAGCTCGAACGGGCAATCGCCGCTATAACGGGGTAGCCCGCGGTCACAGGCCGGAGCCTGCTCGACGGTCGTTATTCGGGCGCAACTTGGTGACGGGCCATGTGCGGCATGAAATCCATCTTGCCTATGGCAACACCTGCGTTGCGCGCGGCGCGTAAGCCATCGTCACATGAAAGTAGAAATTTGGCATGATCCAGTCGCGGACTCAAAGCCGCGATTGCAGCCGCAGCATTCTCGTGGCAGATTGTCGTCGATGGGGTCGTTTCGTACTTTTTTGATCATCCTTTGGCTGGCGCTGGCCGCCTACACCGCTGTAGTCATTTCCCGCCATGGCCTTGGATTGTTACCGATCTTTTTCGGAGACGTGGCGAAGCTGGGATGGCCCGGGCAGTTCAACCTCGATTTTCTCTGCTTTCTCATCCTCTCTGCTCTTTGGACGGCTTGGCGGAATGGATTCAGTGCGATCGCCCTGCTCCTCGCGCTCATCGCCTTTTTCGGAGGCGCGGGTTTCCTGCTTCCCTACCTCGTCTTTCTCACAGTTCGTGAACGAGGAAACATGCCCCGGGTGCTGATCGGCGCGCGAACCCGAAGAGATGAGCCTTACAGCGGACGATGAGCGCGACGGCATTTCGCCGTCATCGAACGAACTGCGCTTCTCGCGGCGCCGCTTGGCCGTTTTCGGCCTGACGGCTTTTGGCGATCGAACAGAAAAAGCGGACATTTCGAGCGCAGGCTGTGCACCTTGGCGGATCGCTCGGTGAATCAAAAGCCGGCTTCTACGGCAAGCCGGATCGCATCGGCATTGGTTTCGACGTCAAGGGCGCGGAGCATCGCAGCGCGATGCATCTTGATCGTCCGCTCGGAGAGGCCGAGTTGAAAACCCATCTGCTTGTTGAGCTGGCCAGCCGCCATCAAAAGTAACACCTCGCGCTGGCGAGGGGAGAGGCGCTCGATCCTACGGCGCGCTTCGCCTTGCCGGTCGGCGAACGAAGATGGCGCCTCGACCTCCATCTGTGACCCGAGGAAATATTCGAGCGACCCGTCGCTCCCAAAGATCGGTGCGACAAGCACGGCATTGCGAAAGGCATGTCCGCCCTTCCGGTAGTTGAGTATCTCCACCAGCGCCGGGCGATGTTCGCGTATAGCCGCGCGCAGTTCGGCGGTCAGCGAGGCCTCCGTCCCCGGTCCCGCGAGAAAGCGACAGTTGCGGCCGATAACTTCCGACGCCGCATAGCCGGTCAGGGCCACAAAGGCTTCATTGCATTCGACGATCGGATTATCCGGCAACCGCGGATTACTGATCACCGCCGCGATCGGGCTCGTGGCGATCATCGCGCTCAAAGACATGAGACCCTATCCTTACTCTTTTTGACGTTCAACCTGCCCGAACGGACATGTTGCGGCAAGACCGGACGCGAGCGAAATCCTGGCGCATGTCTCGGCACGCGCTTCCCTGTTGCCCCTCCGGGTCCCATTCTTGCGCAGCGGAGCACCGCGCCCCCCGCGTCCTCGCGCGCCAACGGCGCGAAGGCCGGGAATGATGCGCGTCGCGGTGATCGGTGCCGGGATTGCCGGCCTCGCCTGCGCGAACGCACTGCGCGCGGCCGGACACGTCCCCGCGATATTCGAAAGGTCGTGCGCAGTCGGCGGCCGCATGTCGACGCGTAAAGCCGCGAGCGGTTACGCCGACATCAGTTTTGACCATGGCGCGACCCACTTCACCGTCCGTTCGAATGCATTCAAGGCGCTCGTCGACGACTGGCACGCGCGCGATCTCGCGGCACCTTGGCCAGCGGCGGGTCTTCACGCCTGGGTTGGAACCCCGACGATGGACGCTCCGCTCATGGATATGGCGCGCCATCACGATATTCGCTTCGATACCGCGATTACCGCCGTTACGCGCCAAGGGCCGCGCTGGACGATTCATAGCGAGAAGCAGCGCTTCGATGATTTCGACGCCGCGGTCCTCGCAATCCCGGCCGAGCAGGCGGCGCCGCTGTTGTCGCTCCACGATTTCGACATGGCGCGCGCGGCCATGGGCGTTACCTCGCGGCCGGTGTGGAGCGCGACGTTTCTGTTTCCCGAGCGCATCGCCGTCCTGCCCGACTTCCTGCGCGGACCGGCGCCGCTCGTCCATGCCGTGCGCAGCAATGCGCGGCCGGGACGGGGCGATGCCGAACATTGGGTGGTTCAAGCAGACTGGAACTGGAGCGACGCCAATATTGCACAGGAGCCTTCGGCGGTATCTTCTGCCTTGTTTGCGATTTTCCAAGATGTCGCCGGCGAGCCTTTGCCCGAACCGCTGCTCGCCGACGCCCAGCGATGGCGTTTCGCCCACCCGTCGGGAAGCGATCTCGGTCATCTGTGGAACGGCGCCATCGGCATCGGCGCATGCGGTGATTGGCTCTCGCACGGATTCGTCGAATATGCATGGCAAAGCGGCAATGCCCTCGGCGTGGCGATCGCGTCAGAGGCGGTCGGCACCCCAATAGTTCCGGCGCAATCCTGAACATCGCCCCAGCCACTCCAGACATCGAGGATCGAATATTGAAAGACGCCGTCGTCATCGGCGCCGGGATCGGCGGCCTGGCACTTGCCATCCGGCTCCAGGCGGCCGGAATCTCCACGACGGTCGTCGAAGCGCGCGACCGTCCCGGCGGCCGAGCCTATGTCTGGCAGCGCGAGGGTTTCACATTCGATGCTGGACCGACCGTCATCACCGATCCGTCGTGCCTGGCGGAATTATGGGATCTGTCCGGTCATCGCCTGTCCGACGATGTCGACCTGCTTCCCGTCATGCCCTTCTATCGGCTGCAATGGCTCGATGGCACGACCTTCGACTACAGCAATGACGAGAACGCGTTGGAGCGCGAAATTGCCGCGCTGAACCCGGCGGATGTCGCCGGATACCAGCGCTTTCTGGATTATTCGGCTGCCGTCCACGCCGAAGGATATGTCAAGCTCGGCGCCGTCGCCTTTCTCGATTTCAAGTCGATGCTCAGGGCCGCGCCCGCGCTGGCGCGGCAACGGGCATGGAAGTCGGTATATGCGCGGGTGAGCGACTTCATTGCGAACGACAAGCTTCGTGAAGCTTTCTCCTTCCATACGCTGCTGGTCGGTGGCAACCCGCTGGAGACCAGCGCCATCTACGCGCTGATCCACAAGCTCGAGAAGGACGGCGGCGTCTGGTATGCCCGCGGCGGCACCAACCGGCTCGTCGCGGCCATGGCAACCCGTTTCGAACGGCTGGGCGGTACCACGATCCTGGGCGATGCCGTTACCCGGATACACACGCACGACAACCGCTGTACGGCAGTCACGCTTGCCAGCGGCCTGCGCCTCAAAGCGAGCGCGATCGCCTGCAATTCCGACGTCATGCATAGCTACCGCGACCTGCTCGATCACCCCCGTGGGGCTCGATCGGCGCGCCGTCTCGTACGCAAGTCCTGGACACCGAGCCTTTTCGTGCTTCACCTTGGAGTTCGTGGCCGGTTTTCCGATTTGCCCCACCATATGATCCTTTTCGGCGAGCGCTATCGCGCGCTGCTCGATGACATCTACAAGCGCGGCGTAATCGCCGACGATTTCGCACTTTATCTGCATCATCCGAGCGCCACCGACCCATCGGTTGCCCCGCCCGGCCACAGCACGCTTTATGCACTTGTTCCGGTCCCGCACCTCGGCCACGCGCCGGTCGACTGGACGGTCGAAGGCGACAGGCTTGCCCTTCGCATCCTCGACATGCTCGAAAAGCGGCTGCTCCCAGGACTCGCCGACCGCATCGTCACCTGTCACCACTATGCCCCCAACGACTTCGCCGCTGACCTTGCCGCCCATCAGGGGAGCGCGTTCAGCCTGTCGCCGACACTGACGCAAAGCGCCTTTTTCCGGACGCACAATCGCGACGATGTCATCGACAATCTCTACTTCGTCGGCGCCGGCACCCACCCCGGGGCTGGTATTCCGGGCGTCGTCGCCAGCGCCAAGGCGACCGCCGCGCTCATCTCGGCCGACGCGAAAGCGCGATGAGCGCATGACGCCGGAGCGCATCTTTTGACACGAGCGAGGATGACGAACTGCCCAAAGGGACATGTTGCGGCGGCACCCCTGTCCCGCTCAGCACCAATGACCGGCAGAACTCCCTTCCCCCTTCCCCTGTCACGGAGAATTTCATGTTACGCGCCATCCGGATAATCGGCAGCATCCTGACCACAATGTTGGCCACCGCCGCCGCCGCGCAGGAACGACCCGAGAGCGCCGCGTCCGCCCGACCCGCGGGCGACAGGATTCTCTTCGGTCTCGGCGCCGGTATCACGCCAACTTACGATGGCTCGGGAGATTATAAGATTATTCCGGGAGGGGTTTTGAGCGGCACCGTCGCGGGCCATGATTTCCAGTTGAACGGTCCGCAGCTCTTTGTCGATGCGATCCCGAACCGTGACGCCCGCAAGATCGACCTTGAACTGGGTCCTGTAGTCGGGCTCCGGCTCAACCGGACCAGCCGGGTCGATGACGCGCGCGTCGCTGCGCTCGGAAAACTCGACACCGCAGTCGAACTCGGCTTACGCGGATCGATCGGTCTGCGCGGGGTGTTCGACCGCACCGATCGCCTCGCGCTGGCCGTCACCGCTGCGTGGGATGTCGCAGGCGCCCACAGCAGTCACATCGTCAGCCCCTCCGTGGAATACAGCCGACTGGCGAGCAAGCGCGCCTTTGTGCGAGCAGCCCTGACCAGCGAGTTCGTCGGTGGCGGCTATGCCGACTATAATTTCGGTGTGACCTTGGGCGGCGCGGCCGCGAGCGGCCTCGCCGCCTATCGAGCGAAGGGCGGACTGGCGAGCATCGGCGCCAATATGCTTGTTACCCGTTCGATCGGGCGTCCGGGAAGCCGCTGGTCGCTGTTCGGCATCGCCAGCTATAAAAGATTGCAGGGCGATATCGCGGCCAGCCCGATCGTCGTCGATACGGGCACCCCGAACCAGTTCTTTGCGGCTGGCGGCATCGCATATAGTTTTTGACCGACGCTTCCGCATTCGTCGCGAGACTTGGCGGGACCTCCTCGACATGACATGGAACGGCGATGGCTAGCAAAACCAAATGGTTCGTCGGCGCCCTGGCCGGTTTGCTGCTTGCGCTGACGGCAGTCTGGCTTCTGGCTCCACGCGACGAGGACGTTCCGGTCCTCACCGTCACCGTCGCCCCTGCCGAGCGGGTGCTCGCACTCAACGGGCGGGTTCGTCCACGGCTCGAAATCGACATCCGGCCTACTGCGGGGGGCGAACTTGTGGCGCTGCCCTTTGACGTCGGCGACCGCGTCAGCCAGGGACAGATACTGGCCCGCATCGACGATGGCCCCGAAACCGCTGCGATTACCGAAGCCGAAGCGTCCGTCCAGACCCAGCGAGCGGTCGTCGCGCAAGCACGGCGCGACCTCGCTCGGTTCGAGGCGCTGGGTCAGTTCACCACCCGTCGCGAGGTCGAACAGCGGCGGCTCGCTGTGACCGAAGGCGACCGCGAGCTAAAGCGGCGCGAGGCGAGCGTCGTCCAAGCCCGCGAGTTGCGCGATCGCCGCACTTTGAGGGCGCCGTTCAGCGGCGTAATCCTCGAGCGCCCGGTTGATCCGGGACAGGCCGTTGGAGCAGAATCGGTGATCTACCGGCTCGCCGACCTTGCGAACCCGGAAATCCGGATAGAGGTTGACGAGCTTTATTCGACAACGATCCGGCCCGGCATGGCCGCCAAGGTCATGATCCCCGAACTGGGCATGCGGACGGCGCGGGTCGCGCATGTCGAACCGCGCATCGATCCCGAGACGGGCGCGCGGGAAGTCCGGCTCAGGCTCGACGCCGCCGATGTCGTCGTCCCCTCGGGCCTGACGGTGTCGGTCGATCTGACGATCGAGCGGCGCGAGCGCGCAATCAGTATTCCGCGCAGTGCCATCGTCCAAGCCGCCGACGGCGCGCGGGTGCGCCTGCTCGGCCGCGACGGCGTCGTCGCCGAACGCAGCGTCCGCTTTATCGACTGGCCGTCCGAAAAGGTGATCGTGACGGCGGGCCTCTCCGCCGGCGAGCGCATCCTGCTCGACCCTTCCGCCGCAGCTCCCGGCGACAAAGTGCGCGCGGCCGACTGACGTGTCGCCCTATGCATTCAAACTGGCGGTCAGGCATCTCCTGTCGCATCGTGGCCAGACCGCGCTGCTCGTGACCGGCGTTGCGCTGGGCGTGAGCGTGTTCGTCTTCATGAGCGCGCTGATCGGGGGCCTCGCAGAGCTGCTGACCGCCCGGACGGTCGGCAGCATCCCGCACATCGTGCTCGAAGCGCCCGAGCGCGGCCCGCTTCCCATCGCGGCGGGCGACGCCGTCCAGCGCGTGCGCCAGAAGGACCTTGGACGCCGCGACCAGATTCCGGTGTGGGAACCGCTGATCGCGGTCATCGAAGGAACGGGGAAGGTCACCGCCGTGTCCCCGCAAATCACCGGCGGCGCCTTCATCGAGCGCGGCCAAGCGGTCGCGCCGGTCGGCGTGGTCGGCGTGACGCCCGACAAGCTGTCGGCCATAGCAGACATCGCCGGCGCCGTCGTCAGCGGCACCGCCGATCTGCCGCCCGACGGCATCCTGATCGGCAGCCGCCTTGCCCGCCATCTCGACCTGCGCGCCGGACAGGTCATTCGGATCGCGTCGGACCGTGGCCGCTCGCGCTCGCTCCGGGTCCAGGGGATTTTCACGCTCGGCATCGGCAGCGCTGACCGGCAGGCGGTCTATATGAACTTTACCGCGGCCCGCGCCCTGTTCGACCTCCCGACCGGCGTCACGCGGATCGAGGTCAAGGTAAACCCTGCGACCGACGCCGATGCGATCGCCGCGCGCCTCCGCCGCTCGACGGGGCTCGATGCGATCCCGTGGACGAGCGAAAACAGCCAGCTCTTCGAAGGTCTCGACGCCCAGGCGCGAACGGGGCTGATCATCAAGAGCTTTGCGCTCGTCACGATCATCGTCGGCATCGCCAGCGCGATGCTGCTGTCGATCGCGCGGCGCCAGGCGGAGATCGGGATCATGCGCGCAATGGGTGCCACCAAGCGCCTCGTTGTCTCCATCTATGTCATCGAGGGCACGCTGCTCGGGCTCGTTGGCGGTGTGGTCGGCGCCTCGATCGCGTGGCTCGCGCTGCTCCCCTTTCCCCCGGTCAGCGAAATCGAGAGCGGCGCCCTCCCCATCGACCGCAACCAGGGAGATTTCCTGCTGGCAATCCTGCTGACCTCGCTCGCCGCAATGCTGGCGTCGCTGCTTCCTGCCCGCCGCGCCGCGCGGATCGACCCGGTGGAAGCGATCGGCGCATGACCGCGGCCTCGATCCTGATCGTCGAAGCACTTACCAAGAGCTTCGGCAGCGGCGAGAATGAGGTGCAGGTTCTCAAGGGCGTCGATCTCGCGATATCGCCGGGTGAAATGGTGGCTCTGCTCGGTCCGTCGGGGTCGGGCAAAAGCACCTTGCTCAACATCCTTGGCACCTTGATGCGCGCGACGGGCGGCAAGCATGCGATGCTCGGCGTCGACCTGTCCGTGGCCTCCGACGCCGAGCGCACCGTATTCAGGAGCACGCGCCTCGGCTTCGTGTTCCAGTTCCATCACCTGCTCCCGGACCTGTCAGCGCTCGAAAATGTCATGATGCCTGCGGCCGCCGCCGCTGGCCGCGAGACCCGGGCGATGCGCCAAAGGGCGGCCGAACTGCTCGACGCGGTCGGCCTCGCTCATCGCCGCGATTACCGGCCTGCCGCACTCTCGGGTGGCCAGCGCCAGCGCGTCGCGGTGGCGCGTGCGCTGATCAACGAACCGGCGCTTGTGCTCGCCGATGAACCCACGGGAAATCTCGACCGCGAATCCTCCGACCTCGTGATGGAATTGCTACGACGCATCAATTCGGAAACCGGCACCAGCTTTCTGATTTCAACGCATGACGAGCGTATCGCAGCGCAGTGCGACCGGCGCATCGAAATTCTGGACGGAAAGGTGAGTGCTGATCGTACCGAGCGATGACGGAGAGCCACGACTGGCCATTAACGGTCGGAAGCTTTCAGTCGAGAGCCTAAGATCGCTGACATCCGAGACGCGTTCTTAAGCAGACCTCAGGGAGTCGAGATCGCCGCGGCATCATCTGCGGTAGCTCCGCAGAGGTGACGCTACTCTTTATTCGGCGACAACAACTCATCCAGACCGTCAGTTGCGAATGCAATGGCGGACCGTCGAGCGATACAGGTCCGATCAATGTTGGCGCGCGGCGTAGCGAGGAATGACCTTGCGATATCCGAGGTACAGGCATCCACCACCATCGGCCCATGCGATGCCCCGCTTACGCCGATTAGGGTCGCGCGAGAGAGAAGGCGCGCGGTCTGATAAGCGTCGATCTCAGGGGTGGCCGGATCGAAAGATCCGAAATATATCAGGGTCGGGATGTCGCTCTCTACGGGCGCCAGAAACGATGCCTCAACGAACCCGGGACGGAAAGTCGCACACAAGCGATCCCATCGGTCATCAGGGTCTTGCCCAGCGATCACGGGATAGCGCTCGCGCGCACGGGCGAACCACTCTGCCGTTCGTCCGCTTTCCGGGCACATGATCGCGTGCGCTTGCGCAGGGGAATAGTCTCCGAAGCTGCCTCCGCCTCCGAATGCAGCAACGATCTTTTTGACGAGCTCGGTATCCCCCGAATGCGCACGGTCTATGGCCAATGGAACATATTTCACCGTCGCAGAGCGGACCGCCAAAGGCCAGAGGGCCTTCATGAACTGGCGCCCGGTGATACGCTTGTCACCGTCTTGAAGGGGAGTGTTTTCCAGCCGCGCCAATGTTTCCTCAAGCTTCATACCCAGCGCGCCGAACCGCGCGCGACACGAAGGTTGCGCCGCGCACTCGCGATCAATCGCCGCGAATCCGGCACCCACCGCAGTTATCTGCTCGGCCCACGATGCACTATTGGGCGGATAAGGCGAATTCAGTATGACCGATCGTATCGAGCCCGGCGAAACGCGCATGGCATCCAGCGCCACCAGCGTACCATAGGAGATGGCAGCAAGATTCCATTGCTCCACCCCCATGGCGCGCCGAATCACGTCCATGTCCCTGACCGTCGTGCGCGTGCTGTACGCGCCGAGATTGATCCCCTCGGTTTCCAGGCTCGCCTTACAGTCGGCGAATGCGGCCAGCTCGCGCTCACTTTGGCCGGCTGGCGCCAGTCCCTGCGACGCGATTTCATTGAGGCGACCAGCAAGGTCGGGGCAAAGCCGTTCTTCCGACCGGCCTGAACCGCGCTGATCGAACAGAATCAAATCGCGGCCCTCGCGCAGGAGCGCCGCCGACTGGCTCTCTTCAAGATGAGGCAGCATACTGTCGACGGTGGCAATACCCGGGCCGCCGTTTATATAGAGAACCGGGTCGGCAAGTCGCGCCGTTCCCGTACCTCGTACGCGGGCGACCCAGAGACGGATCGACTTACCGTCAGTTTTACCGTGATCACGCGGAACAGAGATCCATCCGCATTCGATCCCGTGCTTCTTCTCATACCCCGCCGGCACGTTCTCGAGGCGGCAGGGCGCCGATTGGAAGGTCGCGACAGTGGCTGCAAGCGCTGCGAGTATCATAGGCCCCTCCCACCGCGATCATGCGGCAATTCTGCGCTTGCAGCAACCCAGGCCGAAAGACTGTGCTAAATGGAGGACTCGTCCAACTCCTCATGGCCGTTTGCTGACTGGCCGCTTTTGGCGTCCAAACAAGCAGAGCGGACGTTCAGCTACACGTCAGAGCGCTCCGCCTCAGGGTGTTCAAATCGACACGTCAGACTTCGATGCCTTCCGCCAACGTCAGCGCATCTTCCAAATGAACTCCGAGGTACCCCACCGTGTTTTCAATGCTGCTGCGACGCCTTGGCGGCCGCCTCTTTCGATCATGCCAAGCGTGTAGGCGGTTCGTAAGCGTGGTCTGCCCTCGCCCGTGTAGCGGGTCAGCGCATCCCAGCGCTTACGGCCATAGGCGAGCGCCTTGGCCATCGCCGACTTGGGCGACAGGCGGCGCAGGGCGTCGTCGATCGCGCCGCGAAGCGCGTCGATCTGGGACCTTGCCTGCTCTTGTCGGTGCCGGCGCCGGACATCGGGTGGCTGGCCGCGGACGTCCTCTTCGATCCGGTAGAGGCCGGCGATACGATCGAGCAGGTCGGTGGTGAGTGGCGTCGGACTCGTCTGGTGGCACTCGAAGATCTTGCGACGAAAGTGCGCCCAGCAGGCGACCTCCTGGATGCGACCTCCCTCGTACAGCTTCTCATATCCGGCATAGCCGTCGGCCTGGAGGAGGCCGGTGAACGGCCCCAGCTCGCTCTGCGGATGGATGCCGCTGCGATCGGGAGTGAACCGATACCAGGCGAGCGCCGGGGTGGCGGCGCCCGATGCACGATCATCGACGACATAGGCCCAGAGCCGCGCCTGCGCGGTACGGCCCTTGCCGGGCACGAGCATCGGCACCGGCGTGTCGTCGGTGTGGAGCTTGGCGGCCTTCAGTCCTTCCTCGCGGATGCGGCTCACGATGGGATCGAGCAGATGCGCGGCCTGGCCCGCCCATCCGGCGAGGGTCGAACGATCGATGTCGATGCCCTGCGCCGCCATCATCTCTGCCTGGCGATAGAGGGGCAGATGGTGATCGAACTTGTTCACGACGACATGGGCGAGCGTCGCGAAGCTCGCCTTGCCGCGTGCTATGGCCTTCACCGGCGCCGGTGCCTGGACGATCCTGTCGCAGGCGCGGCAGCTATACTTGGGCCGCACGGTGCGGATAACGCGCCACTGGACCGGTGCGACGTCGAGCTGCTCGTCGCTGTCCTGCCCGAGCGGGCGCAGCGCGCCGCCGCAATCGGGACAGGTGCAACTGCCGGCCTCGGGCTCGATCCGCCGTTCAGCGCGCGGTAGATGATCGGGCAAGGCGCGCACCGGTGAGGGTCGCTCTGCGGATGCCCGTTCGGTCGTCCGGCTGTCGGCGACTTCGGCTTCGCCTTCGAGCTCTTCCAGGGCAAGCTCGAGCTGTTCGATCTGCAGCGCGAGCTTCTCCGACGACTGGCCGAAGGTCATGCGGCGAAGCTGAGCGAGCTGGTGGCGGAGGGTATCGATCAGCGTATCGCGGGCCGCGAGAGCGGCTTCGAGCTCGGCGATCCGGGCGTCCTTGTCGATGCTGGAAGAGGCTGGTTCCGACACCCGGAACACTTAGCAAAACGGGCATCTCGATGCCAGTAAAACCCTCAATAATCCGCCGATTTTTACCCCGCAAGCACGGGCGCCGCAGTGCGTTCGGGACGCCGCCAGTCGATGCCTTCGAGTAGCATCGAAAGCTGCGCTGCGGTGAGGCTGACCTTGCCCGCTTTGGTGATGGGCCAGATGAACCGGCCCCGATCCATGCGCTTCGAGAATAGACACAGGCCCTGGCCGTCGTACCAGAGCAGCTTGACCAGATCGCCCCGCTTGCCGCGGAACGCGAACAGCGCGCCTGAGTGCGGACTCTGCTCCAGCACCTGCTGCACCAGCACCGCGAGGCCGTCGAACCCCTTGCGCATATCGGTGGCGCCGCAGGCCAGATAGATGCGTGTCGTCGGCGGTAACGGGATCATCGGGCAAGGACGGACATCACCCGTGCCAGCGCATCGGCATCCACCGTCGCGTCGACCGTGAGCCGCACGCCCGACGGCAGCTCAATCCCGATCTGGCCGCTGCCTGCCGTCGCCGCGGTCGGCACCGACACCTCGACCTCGGCGAACGAGGGCGGCTGCGTGCGCTTCGCTCCCGTCAGGTCGCCCGACAGGGCCTGACGGCGCCACGTATAGAGCATCCCGCTGCCGACCGCGTGCCGCTGGCACGTCGCCGAGACCGAACCGTCGGGGCCGAACGCCTCGCGCAAGATCGACAGCTTCTGATCCACCGACCAGCGACGGCGGCCACCGACGACCGCGATCCGACTGCTCATACGATCACTCATATAACCGGTCGTAAGAGCACTCGCTCCCGACGCTCCAACATCCTCGTTCATCACCGCTCCTCGCAAAGAGCGGCTAACAGCACCCCAGAGCGACTTCCCGCAAGGCGGCCTTCACACCACGGTTACGGCGGTTCGGCGGTCGCTCGATCAGCCGCCGCCTCTGACCACACAGGACGGTTCTGTCCCCACTTCCGCAGCCAAGCCGGCACTCGCTCGAAGCTGATCGCGCGGCTGAACAGATAGCCTTGCGCGATATCGCAGCCGAGATTGCGCAGCTGAACTAGCTGGTTATCGTTTTCCACGCCCTCCGCGACCGTGACGATGTTCATACGATGCGCGATGTCTATCACGCCGTGAACGATTGCGAAATCCGCGCTGTCTGCGCTGTCGAGCCGTGAAATGAACGATCTGTCGATCTTCAGAACGTCGACCGGAAACTGCTGTAGGTGCGTCAAGGATGCATAACCGGTACCAAAGTCGTCGAGAGCGATCGACACGCCCTCGGCTACCAAGGCTTGCAACGCACGCTCTACATTGAGGGCAAGATGATCGACGAAGACGCTTTCGGTAACTTCCAGTTCGAGCAGCGTTGGCGGAATGCCGGCGCGGTGAAACTTGCCGAGAATACGGTCCGCGAAGTCGTCGCGCCGGAAATCCGCGAGCGAACCGTTGATTGCGATACGGCCGAAGGCGACGCCCTTATCGCTAAAGTCCGCTACGTCAGCAAGTACGCGGTCGATCATCCGGTCGGTCAGTTCGCTCGCGAGCAGACTGTCGTCGAATGCAGCCTGGATGCTATTGGGAGGCAGAAGGCCACGCCGATGATGGTGCCAGCGTAGCAGCGCTTCGAAACCGATGACGTCGCCGCTGCGAAGGTCGACTTTTGCTTGATAGAAAGGGATGATCCGGTCGTCGCGAAGAGCCTCGCGCGCCTCGCGCAACATGGCCTTACGGCTCTCAGCGGCCTCGCGCATCTCGGAGCGAAATTCGCGTACGACCCCCGCACCTTCTGCCTTCGCCGCGTAAAGCGCAAGGTCTGCGCTCTTCAGAATCCCTTCGGCGTCGTCGCTGTCGGCCGGCCACACTGCGGCGCCCGCGCTAATGCTGACGGGCAAGACACTCTCGTCGATGGTCAGTGTATCCGCGACTCCCTTGAGGATTGCTTCAACAGCCGAGGCGCGCGCGGAGTCAGGAGCCAGCCCCGGCACAATCACCGCGAATTCATCGCCGCCGAGCCGAGCCACCGTCGCTTCGGCAGGAAGGTTTCCCTGCAGGCGTCGCGCTATGGTTTTAAGAAGCTCATCGCCCGCCGCATGCCCCATGCTGTCGTTGAGGAGCTTGAACCCATCGACATCTATAACGATGACGCAAACGCACGAGGTGTCTGCGGCGGCCGCGGCGAGCGCCTGTTCCAGTACTTCGCTAAAGAGCTTGCGGTTGGGCAGTCCCGTGAGGGGATCATGGTTCGCAGCCCATCGCAGCTCCTCCTCGGACCGGCGCGCGGCGGTGACGTCAAGAAGCGCGCCGATCGACCGTACTGCATGCCCTTCGTCATCGCGCACGACGTAGCCCCGCGAAAAGAGGTTGATGAAATTGCCATGCGCAGCGCGGAACCGATATTCATGACTCCAGCTATCCTGGAGGTTGCGCAGCACCGCGTCATACGTCGCGTCCACACCGGGCAAGTCATCTGGATGTACCCGCTCCTTCCACCAGCTGGCCGGCGTGCCTTTCGACGCTTCCGGATAACCCAGCACGTCTACCGCGCCGTTGCCCCATTCGATGCGATCGGTGCGGTGCGACCAGTCCCAGATCACATCGTTCGTGGCGTGGGAAGCCAAGCGGTAGCGCTCCTCGCTCTCCCGCAGGGCCAGTTCCGCAGTCACCTGGTCGTGAATATCTTCCAGCGTTCCATACCAGCTGACGATCCGCCCGTCGGAGTCGCGACGGGGATTGGCTCGCGCGCGGCACCATCGGTAACTGCCGTCCGTGTTACGAACTCTGTACCGCACGTCGGCAACAGCATTGTCGACCGATGTCAGCGCCTCGCTCCAGTGCGCGAGAACGCAGGGCAGGTCGTCGGGATGGAGATAATTGGTCCAGCCCCCCCCGAGCGCCCCCTCAGCAGGCACGCCGGTGAGCTCGGTCCAGCGCGGCCCCACTTCGACGATCTGTCCTTCGGGATCACCGATCCATGGTATCTGGGGGTTGAGTTCGACCGAAAACCGATAATGTTCCTCGCTTCGCCGAAGAGCTTCGATCAGCGCAGACATTTCCGACCGCGACCGAAGCGATTCATACACCGCCGACCGCGTGGTCGCGATTGTTCGCAGGATGACCCCGGCTCCGAGCAGGAACGTCAGGCCCATCCCCGTGAAATACCAGTCACGCGAGACGAGGAGGCCGATGGTGACCGGCAAAGCTCCGAACAGGAGAACAAGCCGGGCCGCGGCGGGGAGGGCCTGCAGGCAATAGCAACAGCTGATCGAACCAACGAATATGAACAGCGCGATAGCGGTCGTGTGAAACGGGTCGGCCACCAGGAAAAGATACAGGCCCCAGCCTCCGAACATGAGACTGAAGGCACCGGCTCGAAGGACCGTGCCGCGCAGATATCGGCGAATATGATCATCGGTGGCGACGGTGCCTCTTCGAACATACCACGCTGCTCCGCGCACCCCGATGATCGCTGTCAAGGCCAGCGGCGCCACGAAGCTGATGGCCCAGGATTCGACGTCGGCGGTTACGAGCGCGAGAAACAAGACGTTGAGGAACATGAGCGCGTACATGAGCGGAACTTGCCGCGCCAAGCTCGCATATTGCTCGCGTAGGACAGCGTCCGTTTGAACGGACAAATTACCGCTGGCGCCGAGGACCATTTTTACTGCAATCCCGCAAATAGTGGTCAGAGACGATAGTGCTTCCCGGCTTAACGAAGCGTTTAGCCACTCGTTGCGCGAAAAGCAGAATTGCGCGCGGTTTCGGGCGAAAGCCTTTGATGTTTCGCACGGCGAGTCACGGCTGCCATCGCGGAGCTGCGCGAGCAATTCGCGCAGCTCCCGCTCCACATTTATCCGTCTCCCTGCGGCGGCGCGCATGTGCTGATCGAGGATATCCCCCTTGGCGAGCCGTTCGCACAGGAAACCACGTGGGTCGGCTTCTTCCTGTCCAACGCATGTCCGGAAGACGACACCTATCCCTTCTGGGTCCGCCCGGACCTGAGCTTTGCCGATGGCCGGGCTCTCTCGCCGCCGATCCACGGTGGCAATCACTTTCCGGCAGCCGACACGCCCGGCCTTCCCCAGCGGCCAGCCGTGATGATCTCCCGCCGACAGCGGAACCAGTCGGTCTGGATCCAGGAATCTCCGCTGCTGAAACTCCTCTCCGTCATGAAGTGGATGACCGAACGATGAAAACACGCTGCGAACTGCGGATGCCGCGATCGATGTATGAAGAACTCGCCGCCCACCTTTTTCCCGGTGACGGGGACGAGCATGGTGCGGTCATCCAGGCCGGGCTGCTGCAGACCCGGTCCGGGCCGGTGCTCACCGCGCGGTCGCTCGTTCTCGCCGAAGAAGGCAAGGACTGGGTGCCTGGAAACCGCGGGTACCGAATGTTGCTTGCGCCCTTCATCGCGAAGCAGGCGCGCCTCTGCCGCGACGAGAAGCTCGTCTATCTCGCCGTGCACAACCACGGCGGCAACGACAGCGTCGCCTTTTCGAGCGTGGACATCGAATCCCACGAACGCGGCTTTCCGGCGCTGCTGGATCTCGTCGAAGGCATGCCCGTCGGTTCGCTTGTCTTCGCGCCCAATGCAGTCGCAGGCGATATCTGGTTTCCCGGCGGAGAGCGGTTGACCCTCGATCGCCTTGTTGTGGTCGGCGCAAAGCGAAAGATCTTGCGACCCCGACCGGAGCACATGGCTGTGGGGGATGACGGCCGTTTCGACCGGCAGGTCCGGTTGTTCGGCGTCAAAGGGCAGGCGATACTGGCAGGCAGCCGTGTGGCGATCATCGGTCTGGGCGGCGTTGGTTCGCTGCTGGCCGAGCTGCTCGCACGGCTCGGTGTCGGACATTTCGTCCTCGTCGACCCCGACCGCGTCGATCCCACAAACGTGCCGCGCCTCGTCGATGCGACATCATGGGATGCGATGGCCTGGCTGGTCGACAAACGTCGTCCGGAATGGCTTCGCAAGCTCGGCAGGCGCCTCGCCACCAAGAAGGTCGACCTTTCGCGGCGCGTGATCCGCCGCGCCAACCGCAAGGCGCGTGTCGAGCGTCACTTCTCGGTCATGGAGAAGCCTGAAGTCGCCGAGGCGATCAAGGACTGTGACTACATCTTCCTCGCTGCCGATGGGCACAGGGCGCGCCGGTTGTTTAATGCGCTGGTTCATCAGTATCTGATCCCGGGCGTTCAGATGGGGACGCGCATCCAGGTCGATCCCGAGACCGGTGCCGTGATCGATGTCCACACGACGACGAGGCCGGTCACCCCCGCCAAGGGTTGCATGCTGTGCAACCAGGCCGTCAGCCAGGCGCGCCTTCGCGATGAGAGCATTACGCAGGAAATGCGCGCGGGCCAGCGCTACGTCGATGAGGATGAATCGCCCGCCCCGAGCGTCATTACCCTAAATGCTCTGAGCGCCTCACAAGCGGCAAATGACTTCCTGTTCTACATCACCGGGCTGGTGAACGACGATGCATTCGGTGGAACGATCCAGGGCCGACCGCTTAAGCGGACCCTACGTTTCGTTGATCCTCGGCGTGGCAAGGGATGTCCTGACTGTGGCTCCGGCGGACGACTTGCTCGTGGCGACAAAGCGCGACTGCCGTTGATCGAATGAAAGTCATTCCCGCTTGGACCGTGATTTCCTTGTTGCGGGGAATTTCGCTGAGCTCGATGCCATGCAGAAGCGGCGACGGCGGGCAGCAACAGTAGTCGAGCCGGGTACGGTTCGGAGGCGTAGTCATAACTCTCCTTTCTGCCCCAGCCCTTCGTCGCTCATCTCGGTATCGTTTCCGCTGTCACCACGCTGGCGAGGCCGTTGCGCAAACTCTAGAACGAAAAAATGATCCGATGTGGCTGATAGCTCAGGCAGAATCTAAGAAAATGTCTGATTTACTTGTCTAACCGAGACAAAGTTTGACTTTCGGCGCTTGGCGTGACCGTCGCTGACGGTGTAGCCCTTGTATAGGGGGAAGAGAATCAATGGCCGATATGGAACCGCTCGCGTCGATCCGCGACCGCCTGCTCAAGGAGCGTCACGCGCTTCTCGATCTGTCGACGCGCAATCGTCTGCTTAACACTCCGCTTCGAACGCGAAACAATCGCGCGATTGAAATCGTCGACGAGAAATCGACCGAGGTGTTCAGGCTCCTCGATGACGGCAAGGCCCTGAGCTTTCTCCCCGGCGTCAAGCTCAGTGAGGAAGAGCGCGCCGAACTCGATCCCGACGACGATGTCACCGGCGGCATCCCGCAGCCCGACGAGGATGTCGTCGATGCGCGCGGCGTCGCGGGGCGGCACAGCGATCTCCGCCTCCAGACGCGCCTCACCTCCGAAGGGCTGCAGAAGCGGCTCTTCGACATCTGGTACGACGCCCAGACTCTCGAACAGGAGCAGGGAGTCAATATACTCTACCTCGCGATCGGGTTGCTGCGCTGGTACGACAGCGACACCTCGGACATCGCGCGCCACGCCCCGCTCGTGCTGCTGCCCGTCCGCCTCGATCGCAGCAGCGCGGCCGACCGGTTCAAGCTCAAGGGGCGCGACGAACCCCCGTCGCCGAACCTCACGCTGCAGGCGAAGATGAGGGTCGAGTTCGGGCTCGCCATCGAGGATTTCAAGGACGAGGACGAAGTCGATCTCGCCGCCTACTGCGCGCGGGTCGCTGCTACAGTGTCGAGCCAGGCGCGCTGGGAAGTGCTGCCCGACGCCATGGTCCTCGGCTTCTTTTCCTTCTCCAAATTCCTGATGTACCGCGATCTCGATCCCGACAATTGGCCGGCGGACGGCGCAATCGACGCGAAGGCGACCATCGCCGCACTGCTGCGCGACGGCTTTCCCGCGACCGAGCCGATCGTCGCCGACGACGTCCGGATCGACGACGCCATTCGTCCGATCGAACTTCATCATGTCGTCGATGCCGACAGTTCGCAGACCGTGGTCATCGCCGAGGCCGCCGGCGGGCGGTCGCTCGTCGTCAAGGGGCCGCCCGGAACCGGCAAGTCGCAGACCATCACCAACATCATCGCCGCCGCCGTCGCGCGCGGCAAGAAAGTGCTGTTCGTCGCCGAGAAGATGGCGGCGCTCGAAGTCGTCCACCGCCGGCTCCAGCAGGTCGGGCTCGGGCCGCTGACGCTCGAGCTTCACTCCAACAAGGCGAACAAGCGCTCGCTCCTCGAAGAGCTCAAGCGCACCCGCGATGCCCAGCATCGCGGCGCGCGCGGCGACCTCACCGTTGTCGACAAGCTCGGGGCGACGGGCGACGATCTCAATCGCTTCGCCGCCCGTCTCCACACGCCGCTCGCACCCTCCGAGCTCTCGCCTCACGCGATCCTAGGACGTCTCGCGTCCGTGGGGGACCGTGTGGGCATGGCAGCCTATCCGCTGGATAAGGCCGAAAGCTGGTCGCGGCAGCGCGCCGCCGAGGTTCAGGCGCTTGCGGCGGAAGTCGCCGAGCGCGCGAAGGCGCTGGGCGAGCCGGCCGCGGATCCCTGGATCGGCGTTCACTGCGGGCCGCTCGATCCCGTCGAACGCGAAGCGCTCGGCGCGCGGATCCGGATCGCCGCGGAGGCGCTCGCGCGCGTGCGATCGGTCGCGGGCGTCGCGGCGCGCGAACTTGGCACCGACGAGGCTTCGCTCTTCTCGGATCTCACCGTCGCACTCGGCGAGCTGTCCGTGACCCCGATCCCCGCGGGCACCGATCTTGCGGCGATGAGCGATCCGCTCTGGTCGTCCGATGCGGAGCGCGCCGCCGAGTTGATCGCGGCGGGCCGGCGGCTCGCCGCGCTCTGGGGCGACGCCGAAGCCAAGGTCAATGCCGCGGGTCTTGGCGCGGACTGGTCGGCGATCCGCCTCGCGGTCGTGACCAAGGGCGCCAGTCTCTTCCGCATCCTGGACAGCAATTACCGGGCGCAGCTCGCGCTGCTCCGCTCCTATCTGAAGACCGAACTGCCCGGCTCGCAGGACGAGCGGATCGCGCTCATCGACGAAGCGGTCGAGGCGCAGGCGGCGCGAACCGCGTTCGAGAAGGCGAGCGCTACGGGCGCGATGTTCGGCAGCGCGTGGAAAGGCGAGCGGTCCGACTGGGACCGGCTCGAGGCGGTCCACGCCTGGCGCGTTCGCCACGAGGGACAGCCGGGCAGTATCTGGTCACGCCTCGCCGCGGGCGCCGACATCGACTCGATCGAAGATGCGCGTACCGACCTCGCGGTCCAGCTTCCCAATCTCGATGCATCGCTGCGCGATCTGTTCGGGCATCTCCATCTGGATCTGAAGCGCTCGTTCGGGGCGGAGGCATTGTCGGGAACCGGGCTTGATCGCCTCGCCGCGCGGCTCGAAGGCTGGTCCGTCAATCTTGAGGGGCTGAGCCGCTGGACCGCCTTCCATGCGCGGGCCCGCGCGCTTGCCGATGCGGGCGGCGCGAGCCTCGTCGCGGCGCTCCTCGATGGAGCGGTTGCGCCTGGCGAGCTGCCCGGCGCCTATGCGCACGCCTATGCCGAAGTGCTGCGGGTGGCCCTGTTCGAGGCCTGGCCCGAGCTTCGCGGGTTCGACGGCGATCATCATAATGCCATGGTTGGCGACTTCCGCCAGCTGGACCGGGCGCGGATCGCGCTCGCGCAGGAACAAATCGTCGCGACGCATGCCGCCGGCCGCCCGTCGGGCGCCGCGGGCATCGGCCCGCTCGGTATCCTCAACGCCGAGATCGCGAAGAAGCGCCGCCACGCGCCCATCCGCATCCTGCTCGACAAGGCGGGTCCGGCGATCCAGCAGCTCAAGCCCGTCTTCATGATGAGCCCGCTCTCGGTCGCGCAGTTCCTCAAGCCCGGCGCGATAGAGTTCGATATTCTGGTCATGGACGAGGCGAGCCAAATCGAGCCCGTCGATGCGCTCGGTGCCATCGCGCGCGCCGGCCAGCTCGTCGTCGTCGGCGATGAAAAGCAGCTGCCGCCGACCGCCTTCTTCAAGAAGCTCACCGGCGAGGACGATGGCGAGGAGATCGACGAGGGGATCCCGATCGAGGCCAAGGACGCCGAGAGTATCCTCGAGCTCTGCCTCGCCAAGGGCGTGCCCTCGCGCATGCTGAGCTGGCATTATCGCTCGAAGCACCAGTCGCTGATCGCGGTGTCGAACCGCGAATTCTACGAGAACAAGCTCTTCATCGTGCCGAGCCCCTACGACGCGGTCGCGGGCATGGGGCTGAAGTTCAATCTCCTCAAAGATGCGCACTACGACCGCGGTGGCACGCGGACCAACATCCGCGAGGCGCGGCACGTCGCCGAGGCGGTGATCCGCCACGCGCGCGAACATCGCGGGCAGTCGCTCGGGGTCGCGACCTTCTCGGTCGCGCAGCGTCAGGCGATCCTGAAAGAGCTCGAACTGCTGCGCCGCGAGAATCCGGACGTCGAGGAGTTTTTCCTGGGCGGCGGCGCCGAGCCCTTCTTCGTCAAGAATCTGGAGAATATCCAGGGCGACGAGCGTGACATCATCTTCATTTCGGTCGGTTACGGCAAAACCGAGCAGGGCTATCTCGCTCATGCCTTCGGTCCGCTGAGCGGCGAGGGCGGCGAGCGCCGTCTCAATGTGCTCATCTCGCGCGCCAAGCTGCGCTGCGAGATTTTCTGCAACTTCACCGGCGCCGATATCGATCTCGAGCGGACGAAAGCGCGCGGCGTCGCGGCGCTCAAGCTCTTCCTGACCTTCGCCGAGACCGGTCATTTCGGGATGGGCGAAGTGTCGGGCGAGGATTTCGACAGCGAGTTCGAAATCCAGGTCTGCGAGCGGTTGCAGGCCCTCGGCTATGACGTGAAGCGCCAGATCGGGGCGTCGGGCTTCCGGGTCGATCTCGCGATATCGGATCCCGAAAAACCCGGACGCTTCCTTCTCGGGATCGAATGCGACGGCGCCCAATATCATTCCTCACGTTCGGCGCGCGACCGCGACCGGCTGCGCCAGCAGGTGCTCGAGGCGCATAACTGGATCATCCACCGCGTCTGGAGTGCCGATTGGTATCTGCGGCCGCAAGCCGAACTCGCGAAGATCGAGGCGGCGGTCGCCGGCGCGAAGGCGGAATGGGCGGCGCGCGACGAGGAAGGCTATCGCGCACCACCAGCCGTGCCCGTCAGCTTCGAGACCGAGACGGTCGGCGACACCGATATCGTGACCGCGATCGTCGGTGACAGGCCGCGGCACGAGGTGCGACCTTCGGCCTATGTCGAGGCCGACTTCCCCGTCATGCGCGCCTCCGAGCCGCATGAGACCTCGCTCGCGCTGATGGCCGATTATGTCGCGAAGATCGTCGAGATCGAGTCGCCGATCCATGGCGACGAAGTCGCCGCGCGCATCCGGATGCTCTGGGGCCTCGCGCGCGCCGGAAGCCGTATCCGCGGCCATGTCGACCGGGCGCTCGGCGTCGCGATTCGCAAAGGGATGATCGTGGGCGGACCCTTTTACGTCTGGCCGGGCAAGCCGCTCGTCGTGCGCGATCGCTCGGGCGTGACCTCACCGACGCTGCGCAAACCCGAAATGCTGCCGCCCGCCGAAATCCGGCAGGCGGTCCTCGATATCGTCAACGCCAACTATGGCGCTGGTCGCCACGATCTCGTACTCGCGGTATCGCGAAGCTTCGGCTTCCTCTCTACGAGCGCGCAGCTTCGGGCGGTCATCGAAGCTGCGATCGACCGCACGCTCGAGTCAGGCGATCTGGAAGATCGCGGGGACTTGCTGGTGCTCGTCAAATGAAGCCCGTCCGAATCGGAGAAACCAATGCGTTTCATTCACACGTCTGACTGGCAGCTCGGCAAGCCGTTCGGACGCGCATCGGAACAAGCGCGCGCTGCTCTGCTCGAAGCGCGGCTGGACGCGATCGATGCGCTGGCGGCCGCGGCGCGACGCGAAGGTGCCGGCCTCGTGCTGGTGGCCGGTGACGTATTCGACAGCCCTGAGCCCGGCGACCGGATCTATCGCCAAGCGCTGACGCGCATGAAGGCTGCCGCCGACATCCGCTGGGTTTTATTGCCCGGGAACCATGATCCGGCGCGCGCGGACGGTCTGTGGAGCCGTCTGGCCGGCGAGGCGCCGGAAACGGTGGTCGTCTGTGTCGAACCGCAGCCGATCGAACTCGCCGAAGGATTTTGGCTGCTGCCCGCGCCGCTCCAGTATAAGCGGACGCAGGATGATCCGACGGCCTGGTTTGACCATGCCGAAACGCCGGATGGCGCCAAACGGATCGGCCTCGCCCACGGCCCGATCCGCGATTTCGGGTCGAGCACGCCCGCGGCGAACCTGATAGCACCCGACCGCGCCCGCCGCGCCGGTCTTGCCTATTTAGCGCTCGGCGACTGGCATGGCCGCCGCGAGATTGATCCTCTGACCCACTATTCCGGAACACCCGAACCCGACGATTTCGATCGCGAGGTGAGCGGCGTGGCGCTCCGCGTCGATCTGGCCGGCGAAGCGCCGGACGTCGCGCAGGTGAAAATCGGCCGCTATCATTGGATGTCAGAAAACTGGTCGCTTGGCAGCGCGGCTGAGCTCGACAGACTCCTCGTCAATCTCGCGCCCGGCATTGAGCGACAGCATCTCGTGCTCCGGCTCCGGCTGTCTGGCCTGCTCACGCTCGCCGAGCGCGTCGCGCTTCGTGATCGTCTCGAAAGCGAGTTGGCCCACGAGGTCCGCTGGCTCGATCTCAATCTCGACGATCTCTACGCTCGTCCGACCGACGCCGATCTTGCCGACATCGACGCCAACGGCGTGCTGCGCGTCGCCGCCGAGCGGCTGCAAGCGCTGTCGGCAACCGACGATGCCGCCGGTAAGCGCGCGGCGGCGGCGCTCGAACGCCTCTATGTCGAGCAGCGCCGCGCCGACCGGCTGGAGGCGCGTTGATGAGAATTCGCGAGCTTCGCATCGAGAATTTCCGCAAATTCCGCCAGCCGCTGCTTCTGACCGGGTTCGAGGACGGGCTGAACCTCGTATGCGAGCAGAATGAGGCCGGAAAATCGACCGTCCTCGAGGCCCTGCGCGCCGTGCTGTTCGAGCGGCACGGCTCCCGGAGCGATCGCATCCGCTCGTTTCGGCCGCATGGCGATGAGGTCGCGCCGACCATCGAGCTCGGTTTCGATCTCGGCGACGCGAGATGGAAACTGCGCAAGCGCTTCCTCCAGAACCCCTTGGTCGAACTCGAAGGTCCGACCGGGCGAGCCACCGGCGATGAGGCGGAGGAACGCTTGCAGACTTTGCTTGGCTTTGCACGTGCTGGAAATCGCGGCGCCGACGACGACAGCCGTGGCGCCTTGGGCCTGCTCTGGGTCGAGCAGGGTCAATCCTTCGTGCTCGGAACGCCAGGCCAAGGCGCCCGCCGGACGCTGGAAGAAGTCCTCGCTGGCGAAGTCGGCGCCGTGACCGGCGGCCAGCGCACCACTACCGTTCTGCAGGCCATCGAACGCAGCCTCGCCGAATATCAGACTCCGACTGGCCGGCCTGCCCGCCGCCTTCTCGATTCGCAGGAGGCCGCCGCATCGGCCGCTGAGGACGCCCGCGCCGCACAAGCCGAGTTGGAGCAATTCGACAGCGTACTTGAGCGCCTAGAGGCGAAACGCAATGAACTACGGCGGCTCGTTGCCGAACTCGACGATCCGGAGCAGCACCAGAAACTAGCCCAGCTTGAGGCCGACCTCGATCGCGCCAGAACCGCAGGCCAGGCGCTGCGCACCGCTGAAGCGTTGCTCCGCGAAGCAGCTGGCGAACGCGCGCGTCTAGAAGCGCGCCAAACCGCCCGCCGCGATCTGCGCGCGCAGGTTGAGCAGGCCGAGCAGGCTGCGGCGACGGCACGCGCCGCCGCCAATGATCACGAGCCAATCCTGGAAACCGCACGCCAGAGTGAAAAAGATGCAAATGCCGCGCTCGAAACGGCACGCACCGCCCTCCGGACGGCCGAAGAACGACGGTTGGAGGTGCAGCGTAGCCAAGCCGCTCAGGCACGGCAGCGCGCGCTGGCGACCGCCTTTCTCCGGCTCGATGCGGCCGAGGACATCGCGGTCCAATTGCAGACACGCCGCGAGGCACTGGATGCCAACTGGATGACGCCGGACGCGCATAGCGAATTGCTAAACCTCGAACAAACGGTCGCCGAGACCCACGCCGCCGCTTCCGCCGGAGCAGCGGTCCTCTTGGTCGAGCTGCTACCCTCCGCGCCCGCTGTGAAGCTCAACGGCGCGCTGATCGAAGGCAGTCTGCGCGTTCCTATCAGTGAACCGCAGAGTCTCGAGTTGGACGGAATTGGCTCCGTGTCGGTCATGCCGCCGGCTTCGGGCGAACCGGCGCAGGCCAGGCTGCGCGCAGCCGAACAGGATCTCGCCGCCTTTCTCGCCAACGTCGGCTGCGCCACGCCGCTCGCGGCCAAGGAAGCGGCCCAGGCGCATCGCGACGACACGCAGGCCGTCGTGCTGCTCGCGGCCCAGCTTGAAGCCGCCTGTCCCGAAGATGCGGCGCTCGACATAGGCGCCGGCTTGGAAATCCTGCGCGGAGCCCTCGCGTCGGAAACGCGGCCGGGCGCGAGCGCGTCGCCCGGCATAGGCGCTGCTGGGGCCGAGGATGTCGATGGCGCGTGGCAGACAGCGCGCACGGCCGAACGCGAGGCCGAAGGTCGTCGCCAGGCCGCGCTCGATACCTTGCAGGAAGTCCAGATCGCCAGCGTCAAGCTAACCGGCCAGGTCGAACGCACGGCGGGCGACGTGTCGCGGCTCGGCGAGCAACTGACCGCCGATCTCGATGCGATGGACGACGACGCGCTCACCGCCGCGCTCGATGCAGCGAAAACGGAGGAATCCCGCGCGATCCTGGCCCGCGACGAGTCGCAGCGCGCCGTTGAAGGGCTGGACGAGACCGCCTTGCTCCAGCGCCGGGACACCCTTCGCAAACGACGGGAGCGGCTGGTCAACGACCGGCTCGGGCTCGTCGGTGAGATCGCCCAGCTTGAGGAACGCGCCAAGACGCTCGGCGGCGCCGGCCCCGCCACCCGGGCCGCCGCGGCCGCCGAGCTCGCGGAGGCTGCGGCCGCAGCCCATGACCGGCTCAAGGAAGAGGCGGAGATGCTCACGCTCCTTGCCGAGACGATCCGGGATGCCCAGCGCGAGACTGCCCGACGATTCCTCGCTCCGATCACCCAGCGCGTGGCCCCCTTCATCGAGCGCTTGCTGCCCAATGCCGGCATCGTCTTCGGAGAGGACTTGCGGCCCACCCTGCTCACGCGGCGCGGCCGGGAAGAAGCCACCGACGATCTCAGCAAGGGAACCCAGGAACAACTCGCTGTCCTGACGCGCATAGCTTTCGCCGACCTGCTGATCGAGAAGGGTAAGCCCGCATCGCTCATGCTCGACGACGCGCTGGTCTTTGCGGACGACGACCGCTTCGAGGTTATGCTCGAGATTCTGGCCGAAGCCGCCCAGCGGATGCAGGTTATCGTTCTGAGTTGCCGCACTAGCGCCTATCGCGGTCTCGATGCCAATCGGATTCTGCTCGCGTGAAGAACTGAGCCCGGGCATCGGCAGCTTTCGACGTTGAGTGAAGGGCTATAATTAGCTGTGTAGCGGCTCGCGATCGCCTACGAATCTACCGTCTGCTTTCGGGCTCCTTCCACAGACGACCGCAATGACCGACATCAGGCGCAAAGTCGCCAATCGAACCGGGACAGAATGTAGGTGATTTCGTGACGTCGCTAGTTGTTGCTCGACGTCATTCCTTATCTTTCGTTGTCATTCAAACCGTACACGAATGCAGCTAAGTACCTGATTTATTTAAATGAATTAGCGGCCTCTTAATCAGCGGGTCCTAGGTTCGAGCCCTAGTGCGTCCACCATTTTTCAATCACCTAAACCTCACTTCGGATCGATCACCGGAACAGGCCGGTCGTTCATCCCGTCCACTTCCGCCCGGACGGCGATAGCGTCGATCTCCACGAGATAGCCGTGGTGGAGCTCAGGGACGGGCACCACCGTCCGCGCAGGTTTTGCTGCGCCGAAAACCTCGGCGTAGATGCGGTTGAATTCGGGCCAGTTGTCGACCCCGACGATATAGGCGGTCACGCGCAGCACCTGGCCGGGGCCCGCCCCTGCCCGGTCGAGGATCGCGAGCAGGTTCGCGAGCGTCTGGCGGACCTGCACCTCGAAGGACTGATCTGCGGTATGCCTCCCGTCGCTTCGCGGTCCGAGCTGGCCCGACACGAAGATGAGGTCACGCCACGCGGTGGCCTGCGAATAATGCCCCGCAGGCGCCGGAACCGCCTCGGTGGCGATGCGATCGATCGATGTTGTCATGCCTGCTCCTACCAGCCGTTGATGCGCGACCAAACCGCGGTCACATCATCCCCGCCGTTCAGTACATGATAGCGATCATATTGCGCGGCCGTCGCGCACGCATGGTTCGGCAGGATGCGCAACTGCGTGCCAACGGGAAGGTCTGGCAATACGGCCGCCGATCCGGGCCGCAGGGCGACGATGCCATGTTCCTGATTGGCTTCGACCAGAACCAGATCGCCAAAAATCCGCCCCGTCGCATCGCAGACAAGCCCGTAGCCCTGATCGACCGCCTGGTTCGCGGTGCCGCGATCGCGCGACATCGCCATCCAGCCCGCGTCGACGAGGATCCAGCCCTTGGCGCGCTGATGCCCGATAACGCTGCACAGCACCGACAGGGCGATGTCGTCGAGCGCGACGGCGCCTACCCCGGCCTGATAGAGGTCGCCGAACATGAACACCCCGGCGCGCACTTCGGTCACGCCGTCAAGATTTCGAGCGAAACATGCGGTCGGGGTCGAGCCGATGCTGACCACCGGGCACGCTAGGCCGGCGGCGCGAAGCGTGCCGGCGGCGGTCACCGCCGCCAGCCGCTCGGCCTCGGCCGCCGCTGCCAGAGCCTCGGGGTCGCTGAGCGCATAGCTGCCCCCGGCATGGATGAGCACGCCGCGCAGTTCGGCGCCACCGGTCTCCAGCGCCCGGCCGATCGCGACGAGCGTCGCACCATCGCCGGGTGCGGCCCCCGAGCGGTGGCCATCGCCGTCGATCTCGATCAGCGCCGGGACGCTGTCGCCGCCGGCGCTGGCATGGCGCGCGACGGCCTCCGCCTGCGCGACGCTGTCGAGAATGATCGCCAGATCGACCCCGCGGCGGCGGATCGCCGACACCCGTTGAAGCTTGGCGGGGGCAATCCCGACGCCGTAGATCATGTCTCGGACGCCGCCGTCGGCGAAATATTCGGCCTCGCGCAGCGTCGAAACCATCGCCGGGCCGCCCGGCGCGGTCATCGCGATCTGTGCGACGTCAAGTGATTTCGCGGTTTTCAGATGCGGACGAAAGGCGACGCCGGGCCGCGCAAGGCGGCGATGCATCGCTTCGATGTTGTGCCGCAGCTTCGCCTCGTCAAGAAGCAGGCAGGGCGTCTGCAGTTCCGGTAATTTCATGCCATCCTACCTTTGGGGTCGTCCTTGTCGCCGAACGCCGTCGCGGCAGCAAGCGCGCTCATGCCACTTCATGCGACGGCAACCCGACGGGCAAGGGATTACCGGCGCCCGCTTCCACCTTCGCCTACCCGGATGATCCCGATGCCCCTTTCGATGACGATCGTCGTTCCGAACGGCGCCGAGAGCCGTTGCAGTCGTTCGAGGATGGTTTGCCCGCGCGCAGGCGAGGCCATCGCGGGAACGCCCTTACCCGCCCCCTGCGCATCGACGCCAAGATCGATCGGATACAGCCTGATCTCGACCACCTGCCCGCCGACATAGCGGCTGGTCGCGATCACCGATTCATACAGGTTGGGATCCGAAAATGATCGCGCGTTGCGCGCCTGCAACAGCTCGGGAACGGTGGCGGCGCCCGGTTCGACGCCATATTGCTGGAACATGTCGTCGGGAATTTCGTCGAGCGAATTGTTCATCATCGCGAAGTTGCCGAGCGAATAGAAGATCGGCCGCCCCTTGTAGATCTCGATCCCGCGCAGCTGGTGCGGACCGTGGCCCATATAGACGTCGGCGCCCGCGTCGATCACGTCGTGCGCCAGCTTGATCGCGAAGCCGGCGGGTTCCTGCGACGCGTTCGACGGTTCGTGATTGTGGACCGAGAAGATGACAAAATTGCCGTTCTGCTTCGCTTGCCGGACCGACATCAGATTCTGGTCCACGTCGCGCTGGTTCGGGCGATAGCTGAAGGCGAGTTTTCCTTCGCCCGCAGTCCCGGGCATGTAGTGGCTGCCCATCAGGGTGACGCCGTCGGCCTTGCGGCCATCGCTGCGCAGCGGCGAGCGCGCGGCGAGATCGGCGAGCGCATCGATCGCAGCCGGCGACACGATCGCCGAGCGCCGGGTGCGCAGGCTGTTGACCCCCGGGCGCCCCGGTACACTGCCGACCGGATCGGCCGCGACCGACATCGGTGTGAAGGTGGATGTGGCGGCGACGATCGCCACGCGCCCCTTGGCGGTATCGAGATAGCGCGGCGCGCGGGCGGCGGCCATGGTCTTGCCGGTGCCCGCCCAGACGAGTTTTGCCGCTGTCAGCGCGCGGCCCGTTTCCGCCATCCCCTCGACGCCCCAGTCGGTCGCATGATTGTTCGCGTGGCTGACGATGGTGAAGCCCATCGCGCGCACGTCGGCGGGCACGCCGGGGTCGGCGTGCATCCAGGTGCCGCCCGATTCCGCCTGCGGCACCGCCTGCGTTTCGGCAAGGTCGATCACGCTCGTCTCGAAATTGCCGAAGGTCACGTCGGCGCCGCGAAGCAGCCGCAGCAGGTCGGGGCTGCGCGCCTCGATCGTCGCGAGCATCGGGCGCAGATAGATGAGGTCACCCGCGCCGGCGATGGTGAAGCCGTCGGCGACCGGCACCGTCGGCACGGGGGGCGTTTCGAGCTTTTCCTGCGCCGCCAGCGACAGCGCGAGTGCAGCAGCGAGGCCGGCCACCCCGCTGCCGGCGACCCGCAGGACACGGAAGCGGCGCGACCGGCCCCGGGTCACTGGGCGCCTGCGGTCGCGAGGAGGATGCCGAGACCGACGGTGGCGCCGTGCAGGCTCTTCGTCTTTTCGACGTCAATCCATTCGTCGAGCGAGTGCGCGCGTGCGCCTTGCCCGCCCGAGCCGATCGTCACTGCGGGAATCCCGAGGCTCATCGGCATGTTCGAATCGGTCGACGAGAAGGACGGCCGCGGCTCGAGCCCGTTGGCGCGGATGATCGCGTCGGCGTTGCGGACGATCTGTTCGGTCGCCGCAGTCTGGCCCGCCGGACGATCGCCGATCATCTTGACGTCGGCGGTGATCGGCCCTTCCCTGGTCGAGCGTGCGGCATTCTCACCCTCGACGCTCTTTTGGACGATTGCGAGAAACGCCTGCTCGACCTTGGCGAGTTCCGCGGGGTTTTCCGAGCGCATGTCGAATTCCATATACACTTCGTTCGGGATCGAATTGACCGAAGTCCCGCCGCCGGTGACGCTGGCGGCATAGGTCGTCTTGGGCTTGGCGGGGACGGGGATCTTGTAGAAATCGACGACCGTCTGGCTCATCGCCGCCATCGGGTTGACCAGCCCGAAGGCGCCATAGCTGTGACCGCCGGGCCCCTTGTAGGTGATACGATAGCGTTTCGAGCCGACGCCGCCGGTGACGATGCGCGACGCGTCGGTTCCGTCCATTGAGAAAAAGGCCTTCACCCGGTCCTTGTACTTGCCCTTGGTGAGCAGGTAACGGACGCCGCGAAGGTCGCCCGGTCCCTCTTCCCCGACATTGCCGACGAAGATGATGTCCTGCTTCACCTTGATGCCGGCCTCCTTCATCGCGCGTGCATAGGCGAGCAGCACGGCCAGGCTGCGCGTGTCGTCACCGATGCCGGGAGCATAGAGGCGCGTACCGTCGCGGCGGACCTTGATCGGCGTGCCTTCGGGGAAGACGGTGTCGAGGTGCGCGGCGATCATCACCGCGGGACCGCCGGCCGGACCGGTGCCACGATAGACGCCCATCGCATTGCCCTCGGCGTCGATCTCGACGTCCTGAAGCCCCGCATCCTTCAGCATTTCGGCGTAGGCGGCAGCGCGCGCGGCTTCCTTGAACGGCGGCGCCGGAATTTCGGTCAGCTTGACGATCTCGTCGATCAGCCGGTCGTGGTCGCGATCGAGAATCTTGATCGCCGTGCCATAACCCTTGGTCTTGAGCACCGCTTCGGGTTTCACCTTCGGCGCCGCCTGCGCGGGCGAAGCCGCCAGCAGGAGCGCGGCAAGGGTCAGCAACGCCGTGTTACGCATGAATATTCCTTTCGCAAAAAGGGGAGAATGCCATTCAGGTCTTGGAGACCGGCGGAGTTTCGATTTCAAGTGTCATGGGCGAAGGTACAGGCATTGCGGCGCGTCCGTCCCCCTCTTCGATCCCCAGCACACCCTCCCAGCGCGCGACCGCGGTACAGGCGACCGCGTTGCCGACGACGTTGGTCGCCGTGCGCCCCATGTCGAGGAAATGGTCGATCGCGAGCACGAGCAACAGCCCGGCCTCGGGCAGGTTGACGAACGACAGCGTCGCCGCGACCACCACCAAGCTCGCGCGCGGCACACCCGCCACCCCCTTCGACGTCACCATCAGGATCAGCAGCACGGAGAATTGCTGCCACAAATCCATTTCGACGCCATAGGCCTGCGCGATGAACATGATCGCAAAGGCCATGTACATCATCGATCCGTCGAGGTTGAACGAATAGCCGAGCGGCAGCACGAAGCTGGAAATCCGGCGCGGCACACCGCTGCGGTCGAGTGCCTCGAGCGTGCGCGGAAAGGCGGCTTCGGACGAGGCGGTCGAAAAGGCGAGCAGGATCGGTTCTCGGATATGCCGCAGCAGCGCGACCGGGTTGGCACGCAGAAGCGCCCATGCAGCCGCGAGCAGCACCAACCACAGCGCGGCAAGCCCAAGATAGAAGACCCCGATGAAATAGCCGAAGGTGACGACGATCCCGACGCCGCGCTCGATCACAGCGGCGGCGACGGCCGCGAACACCGCGATCGGCGCGACGCGCATCACATATTCGGTGATCTTCAGCATCACCGCGACCATTTCCTCGACCAGGCCGGCAAGCCGCCGGCCGCCGCTACCCAAGCTGGTGATGCCGACGCCAACGAACAGCGACAGCACCACGATCTGCAGAATTTCGTTGTTCGCCATCGCATCGAACATCGATGTAGGGACAAGGTGAGTAACGAATTTGGCGATACTGAAATCGGCGGTCGCGATATCGGCCGACGCGGTCGCCACCGGCAGGTCGAGATCGAGACCGACGCCGGGTTTGAAGACATTGACCAGCAACAGGCCGAGCAGAAGCGAGACGAAGCTGGCGCCGACGAACCAGCCGAGCGCCCGCCCGCCGATCCGCCCAAGCGCCGAGGTATCCGCCATATGGACGATGCCCGACACCAAGGTGGCGAACACCAGCGGCGCGATGATCATCTTGATCAACCGCAAGAACAGGTTGCTGACGACCGAAAAATAGCTGGCGATCGTCGCGAGCTCGGCCTGTCCGGCGGCGGTACCGTCGGCGAGCGCGGCGTTGATCGCCCAGCCGACAAGCAGGCCGAGCGCAAGGCCGACGAAGATGTAGAGCGTCAAGCGCTTTGCCATGGTGCGTCCTCCTGACGGAATACGGCTTGCCCCGCCAACGGCGGCGCAAACACCGGATCAGCGCGCACGATCACCACGCGAACGCGCGCGCCTCCGCGAACTGCGGACGGTCACCGGCCCCGGCACCGCCCCGGCCCCGCCGCTATTCCCAGACGAGCTTCTGGGCGTATTGGCTCATCCCCGTATTGCTGTGCGCAATGCCAAGCGCATAATCGAGCTTCCACGCGAATTTGGCGCCCAGTTCGTGCGCGACCTTGCGGCCATAGGCATGGAAGAACTCGCCGCGCGCCAACCGGTGGGCGCCTTGTGTCATCGCTTCGGGGGTGCGCGACAACTGGTGATGGTTGGGATCGGTATCCGCCGTTCCGAGCAGAATCGTCAGCGGCCGTTCCAGCGTCGCCTTCAGCCCCGCCGCATCGGTCGGCGCGTCCTTCAGGCCATAGGGATATTTGATCGCCAGATCGGGCATCGTGTACCAGCCGGCATTCGCTGCGACCGCCCGGCTGTAGCGGGCATCGGGCCAGAGTTCGACGAAGCGGTGCACGAACTGCCCGCCCGCCGAGTGGCCGTAGATCGCATATTGCGGAACCTTGGTTCCCGTCGCCTTGCGAACGAGGTCGAACATCGGCTCGATCGACGCGAACGACCATTGCTCGCGCGGCCGCGGATGCCCCGTTTCGTCGACGATATGGCCGACATTGTAGGTCAGCGAGGTCGGGAAATCGGCCATCGAATATTCGGGGGTCAGGACGATATATTGCCCTTCGGTGGCATAGGGGACCCAGGCGTCGCGATAGCCGTCGGCGTTGCGACCGGCGCCGTGGATGACGAACAGGATGCGCGTCGTCTCGGTCACCTTGTCGGGCCGATAGTAATGGACGCGCAGCGGCTTGCCGGCCCAGCCCGTGAAGAGAAAGCTTCCTGTCCCGGACTTTAGGTCAGGCGAGGCCGGCGCCTTGCTGCCCTTCGCCGCTGCAGGTGCCGCCCCGGCCGGGGCGGCGGGCAGAAAAACGCCCCCCGCCACCGTCAGAGCAAGCGTCGCAAGACCGAGCGTGCGTGCGATGGCTTGCCGCGCGCGCATCAGAACTTCACCTCGATCGAGGCGAAACCCGACCGTCCGACGACGCCATAATCGAGGATATAGCCGTTGTCGTCATAGGGGGTAGCGCCTTCGGGCACGTTCGGCCCCGTCTTGTTGAACAGGTTGGTGATGCCCACCGACAGGCGCCATTTGCCACCGCCGAACTCCGGACGGATGCTGGCACCGATGTCGTGGCGCCAATAGGCCTTGTAGTTGAGGTAGAGCGGATTGGCGAAACCCGCCGCCTTGGCCGCCGCGACGCGATCGTTCGACGACACCATCGGGCCGATGTAGCGAACGCGCCAGTCGATGTTCCACAGCTTGTTCGTATAACCGACGCGCGCGCGGACAACGTCGGCCGGCGAGGAGATCTGGCCGTTGTTGTCCGAAATCTCGGTGCCGTTGATCCCCTGATACTGGGTTTCCTTCTTGATGACATGCGTCCAGTTGACATCGAAGCGCAGGTCACCCGTCACGCCAACGCCCGTGAGCGGCAGGCGATAGGCGAGCGAGGTGTCGATACCCGAGGTCGAGATCCGATCGAGGTTCTGCGGGACCTGGTTGATCTGCAAGATCTGGCCGTCGGCGCCGCGGATGACCGACTGGCAGAATTCGTTGCCCGCGAAATTCGAAGCGTCCGAATAGCATTGCCGCAGCAGGATTTCGTTATCGAGCGCCGAGATCGCGTTCGTGACCTTGATGTTATAATAGTCGACCGACAAGTTGAGACCCGGCAGCGCGCGCGGCGACAGCACCGCACCGAGCGTGAAGGTCGTGCCCTTTTCCTCGCGCAGCGCGAGGCTGCCCATGTTCGGCGACTGGATCGACGTCGTCGACTGGGTGAACACACCGTTCGAGGCGATCGCCGCGGCGATGCCCGCGTTGCTGCGGCAGTTGACCGCGACCGTCCCGGTCGTCGCAGCGGTGATGCCCGAACAGATGTCGACGACGGTGTCGGTATCGTCGCGCGGCGGCGAATAGAGTTCGGGAAGGCTCGGCGCGCGCTGCGCCGTGCCATATTGGGTGCGAATGCGCAGCCCCTCGACCGGCATCCAGTCGGCCCCCGCGTGATAGCTGTACACGGTGCCGACATTCTTCTGGCTATAGTCGGAGATGCGGCCCGCGAAATCGACCTTCAACTCTTCGAAGAAGGGTTTGCCGCTGAGCACCGGAACCGACAGTTCGGCAAAGGCTTCCTTGACGTTGAAGCTGCCGCTGAAGCTTGGCACCGCTGCGACGTTCGAGATGCTCGACAGCGTCAGCGCATCGCTGCCCGACGTGCCTTTTTCGCGGCGATATTCGCCGCCGACCGCGAGCTGCACCTTGCCCGCGGGGAGCTCGAAGATCGAACCGGTGGCAAAGGCCTGGAACACGTCCTGGCGCAATTTGGTCGTAAAGGTCGAATCGAGCCGGATATAATTCGCGGCATCCGACGTGATCGTACCGACCCCGAACAGGTTGATCGGAACGCAGCCTGCCGCGCGCGCGGTCGCATCGCGGCACTGGATCGCACCGCTCGGCAGACGCTCGGCATCGAGGGCGTATTTCAGATTCTGCAGGTTGATGTTGTTGAGCCGCTGCTGGACCTGATCGAAGGTGCCGTAGGTATAGGTGGCGTCATAGGTCCAGTCGCCGCCGAGCTTGCCGCGAACACCGCCCCAGACGCGCAGCGTGTCGCGGTCGCTGATCGTGTCGCGGTTGCCCAGTTCGTCGAACCGGCGGCGCCAGTCGATGCCGCTGGCAGGCGCACCCGCACGGATTTCGGCGGGAACGAAGGGGTTATCGCGTGAGATGCGGCCAATGGCGAAGGTCGGCAGGCCGGGAAGCGGCACCCCGATCTCATCGCGCAGGAAGACCGTGCTCGAATCGCGATAGCCATAGGGCGCGCGGGTGTAGAAGGTGTCGAGGTCCGAAAACTGGACCTCGACATAGGGAACGAAGGCATCCGAAAATTCGAAGCTGGCCTTGGCCGCGACCGCGGTGACGGTCCGCGGCAGGCGCAGCGTGTCGTCAAACCGGTCATTATAGCCGTCGCGGTTGGTGACGAAGTTGCGCTGCAGCGTGCCGGCATCGTCGTAGAAGAAAGCACCGCCGCGGAAGCGACCACCGGGCGTATCGGTGCTGAGTGCGGGATCGGTGATCGTGTTGGTCCCCGCTGCGAAGGTCCAGTTCTTCGTCGCGCGGGCCAGGCGGTCGCGCGCCAGCAGGCCGCCATCGTCATCCCAGCTGCCGCTGATCGCGAAATAGCCGCGTCCGTCGCCGAATTTGGTGCCGAAGGTCGCCGCGACCATCGCCTCTTCGGCGCCACCGCCGCCGGTCAGCGCCGAACCGATACGGCCGCGCAGGCGCAGCCCTTCGAGCTTCGATTCGGTGATGACGTTGACCACGCCCGCGATCGCGTCCGACCCATAGACCGCCGACGCGGCGCCGGTGATCACGTCAACGCGTTCGATGAAGTCGACGGGGATGGTGTTGAGGCTGACCACGCTGCGGTTGGCGGCGTTGGCGACCGTGCGGCGGCCGTTGATCAGGGTCAGCGTGCGCGAACTCGACAGCCCGCGCAGCGCGACCGTGCTGGTGCCCGCGTTCTGGATCGTCCCGTTCGGCTGGCCGACGGTCGTGTCGACCAGGTTGACGCCCGGCATTTCGGCCAGGATCTGGCCGAGGTCGGTCTTGCCCGACGCTTCCAGTTCCTCGCCGCCGAGCACGCTGATCGGCACCGTTGCCGAAAAACCGTCCTGCTTGATGCGCGTGCCGGTGACGACGATGCTCTCGCCTTCGTCTACCGCGTCAGCGCCGGTACCCGACGCGAGATCCTGCGCCATCGCCGTGCTCGACACCATCGTCATCAGCGCGACCGCAAAAGATTTCCTGAGACTTACCACCTTAACCCCCTATTCCCCGTCCTACGGGCGACGTTGCGCATCAATTATGGGATGAAACAGACGTTATCCCGCCCTTTGAATCATCCCGTTCCTCCAGACAAAACCGTCCAGAACCAAAGAATATTCGGATATTTCACACGAAAATTCGTTCGTTCCGGCAACAAAATCCCATTCTCGGCTGCCATGCGAAATGCCCGCGAAGCTCCGCCTGATTCATTGACGGCCGGAACCGGCGCTTTTTGGCGCCCGCAACTCGCGAACCGGCAAGAATCCTGGAAACAGGCAGCGACCGCGTTGCTCCGCGCTCCTTTCTGGTCGGCTCCGGATGTATCGCGAATGGAGCGGGCAACCCGCCAATCCGTCCGCGACAGTCGGAGCGTGAAACAGCTGCTGGTCGACCGAGCAGAACAGGGCGACCGATCACAGGAGTTTGACCCGCGGAAGCAGGGCAAGGCCAATATCAAGGCTTCCCCAACATATAGAAGACTTCTATACAAGATCCTGTCGACCATGCTTCTCCGGCACCCGAACGTCGCGGCGTCGGGCCTGACCCAAACCCTATCGCCGCCTGCCACGCTCCATTCGCTTCACGCCGCCCGCGATCCAAACGCAGACGGCCGCCGGACATAGTCCGACGGCCGCGCACAGCGATCGCCTGTCATGCGGGAACCGGTGCGACCGCCCTCGTTCGGCGGGGCGCCCCGCCAGCGGTCAGTCCTCGTCCTTGTAGATCGCGACTTCTCGTTCGCCCGTGCTGGAGGCCTTACCACGATGCATACCCGGCGTGTTGAACGACCAGTCGGCGGTGCCGCCCGGTCCGGTCACGATCACTCCGCCGGTGCCGCCCAGCTGTCCGATTTCGGCCATCACGCCGTCCGCCGCCTGTTTCGGAGTTTCGCCTTTCAGGCGGATGCGGACGCAAATCTCGTGCGCGGCGGCGACGCGGATGAAATATTCGCCGGCGCCCGTGGCGGAAACCGCGCAGGCCCGGTCGTCGGCATAGGTGCCGGCACCGATGACCGGCGCGTCGCCGATACGCCCCCAGCGCTTTCCCGTCCGGCCGCCGGTCGAGGTTGCCGCAGCGACATGACCGGCCGCGTCGATCGCGACCGCACCCACGGTGCCATATTTCTGGTCGACGTCATAGAAGCTCAGCTTTTCCGCCTTCATCCGCTCGAGTTGCTGCAACCGTTCGGGGGTCGCGAACCAGCTCGGATCGACCTGGGGCAGGCCTTTTTCCAGCGAAAAGCGGTCGGCGCCTTCACCCGCCAGGAACACATGCGGGCTGTCCTCCATGACCGCACGCGCGAGGCCGACCGGATTGCGTGTCCGCGTCACCCCCGCGACCGCTCCCGCCGCACGCGTCCGCCCGTCCATGATCGCGGCGTCGAGTTCGTTGCGCCCTTCCCAGGTGAACACCGCGCCGCGACCGGCGTTGAAGCGCGGATTATCCTCGAGCACCCGCACCGCCGCCTCGACCGCGTCGAGCGCGCTGCCGTTCGCGGCGAGAACCCCGGACCCGGCATCGAGCGCCGCGTTCAAACCGTCTCGAAAGGCCTTGTCTTGCTCGGGCGTAAGGCGATCGCGCTCCATGCCGCCGGCGCCGCCGTGGATCACGATGGTCCACGTCGGCTCGGCATGAGCGACGGGAATGGCGGCGAGACAAAGCGCGCCGAACAATGACAGGAAACGCATCAGAAACCTCCTGACTCAAGGGATTCAAACAGCCGCCACCGCGCGGCATCGGCCAGTCCATCCGTTCGCCGGAAGTTCGGGCATGCGGCGGCGGTACGAAGCACCGCCCTTCGCCTCCCGGACTTCAACCGAACAGTCGCTCGGGGCGAATCTGGTGCGGCTCGACGCCATGCTCCGAAAGCAGTTCGGGCCAGGGCAGGCCGAACAGCAGCGCCTCGGCCGCCAGCGCCATCGCGGGCGACGTCTGGAGGCCATAGCCCCCCTGCCCCGCGAGCCAGAAGAAACCCGGCGCATCGGGCGCGAAACCGGCCGTCGGGACCTTGTCGGCGACGAACGTCCGCAGTCCCGCCCAGCGAGCCGCGATCCGTTGCACCGACAGCGTCGTCGCCTCCTCGACCCGCCAGGCGGCCAGCGCCATTTCATAGTCGTCCGGCTGGACATCGCACGGCGGCGAGGGCGTGACGTCCATCGGCGACGCCAGCAGCAGTCCGGCGTCGGGAAGCATGTAGAAACCGTCGTCGAAGACGGTCTTGAGGAAGGGCCAGCCGGACACGTCCAGCCCCTGCGGCGGATCGAAGCCGATAATGGTCCGGCGAAGCGGCGTCAGCCCCAACGGCCGAACACCCGCCATCACCGCCAGTTCGTCGGCCCAGGCCCCGGCGGCATTGACGACGGTCCGCGCCGCGTAGCGCTGATCGGGGGTATCGACGATCCAGCGATCGCCTTCGCGCACGATGCCTGTCACGCAGGCGTTGAACATGACCTCGCCGCCCGCCGCACGGAGCAGGCGCATGTTCTTCTGGAGCAGCAGGTCGGCGTCGAGCTTGCGCCCGCCGGTGTCGACCAGCCCCGCCACCGCACCGCCGTCCCCGACTTTCATGACGGGCACGATCGCCTGCATCTCGGCCGGACCGACCCGCGAGATATTGTCCGAAAAGCGGCGCATCTCGGTTTCGAGCGCTTCCAGCTGATCCATCGTTTCGGAGGTGGCAAAGAATAGGGCGGATTTTTCCTGCCACAGGGGCGACCCTGCCTCCTCGCCCGGCGGATTGGCGAAAAAGAAGCGACTGGCGGCGGTCAGGCCGCGCACGGCATCGTCGCCGATCCCGAAATGATAGAAGGTCGCGCTGCGCCCCGACGAATGATAGCCGAGCGCGCTTTCGCGTTCGAGCAGCACCGTACTCGCGCGCTGCGCGAACCGCGCCGCCGCCGAAACGCCGGCAATGCCGCCGCCGATCACCAGAATGTCGACCTGTTTCAACGCTGCGTCCCCTTTTTGGGCGCCTGCCGGGGCGACGACGGTTGCGGCCGATGGCGCGCGATCACGCCTTTGACCGCTGCGATGTCGAGCGCGTCGCCGCGCGCAGCTCCCGCGTCCGGGGTCGCCTGCCGCTCGATGGTCGTCGCCATCAGCAGCGAATTGTAGATCGCCTCCTCGGCGGCTTCGGCGACAGCCACGAACAGCGGCGACATCGCATCATTGGCTATCTCGGGATAGGTGGTCACCGCGCCGCGCCGTTCGGCCGTACGCCGCACATCGTCGGCGGTTGAAAAGGCGATCGCATAATCGCCCGATCCGTTGGAAAAGGCAGCGCCTGTCCGCGCCAGTCCGGCAATCGCGCGATGCGCCAGCCGCGTGAGGTTCCGGTCGCTCAGCGGCGCATCGGTCGCCACGACCAATATGATCGAGCCATCGGCCGATCCGCGATCGCTGTGCTCGCGCAGATAATATCGACCCAGCGCCTGGCCGACCGGGACGCCGTCCATCGTCAGCACGCCGCCGTAGTTCGACTGGACAAGCACCCCGACCCGATAACCGCCCAGCGCCTGCGGCAGCACGCGCGAACTGGTGCCGATGCCGCCCTTCCAGCCAAAGGCCATGGTGCCCGTCCCCGCGCCCACGCTGCCCTCGGCCACCGGGCCGCCGGTTGCATTCGCGAGAGCGGCGAGAATGTCCTGGCGACCGATCACACGCTTGCGGATGTTGTTGAGCACCGAATCATTGGTCTCGCCCACGACCGCATTGACCGACCGCACTTCGGGATTGCCCGGCTGCGCCAAGGTCCAGTCGAGGATACCGTCGATCGCCGGCGCGACGCTCAGCGTGTTGGTCAGGACGATCGGCGTTTCGACCTCGCCGAGTTCGGCGACCTGCGTGGTGCCCGCGAATTTGCCGAAGCCGTTGGCGACGACCACGCCCGCAGGCACCTTGTCCTGAAACAGGTTACCGCCGTGCGGCAGAATGACGGTCACCCCGGTCCGAACATCGGCGCCCTCGATCCGCGTGACCTGTCCGACACGGACATCGCCGACATCGGTAATCGCGTTGAGCGGGCCGGGCCGGAAGATGCCGGGGGCGATGCCGAGATCGCGGGCGTGGACGCGGGGCGGCTCGGCAACCTGTGCCGCCAGATCGCCCGCACTTCCCGCTCCCCCGGCGACGGCCAGCGCCACCAGCACCGCAGCAGCAAGCGGCGGCATTCGGCGCGCCTTGCCGCGTCCGACCGGGTCACCAGCGATGGATCTATCAAGGGAAATGGACGACGGGCGCAACGAACCGCTTTCGATATCCGACATGGCCATTCGATTAGCTCCCCCCGGGCCGATCGAACAATATAGATCGGAGATTCGTCTATAGAGAAAGTCTATACGCCTCGAAAGCGGTCTTGAGATGCTTGAGAAAGACCGTCGCGAGCTTGGAAAGCGGACGGTTCTGCAAATAGACGGCATGGACGTTGAACGGGATCGCGGGCTGCAGCGGCTTGAAGGCGATGTCGGGCGCGGCGGTCGCCTGCGCCGTGAAATTGTCGACGATCGACACCCCGACACCCGACCGGACAAGCGCCGCCGCGACGAAAAAGGTCTGCGACGACACGATGTCGTTCAGCATGACGCCCGACTTGTCGAGTTCTTCGGAAAGGAGCCGCCCCATCGGCCCGCTCTTGACGGTCGTGATGAAGCGATGCCCCTCCAGCGCCGCCAGCGGCAGGCGCGGTGCTTCGCATTCGATCGCGCCCCTGGCGTACATCGCGACGAGTTCGCCCTTGCCCAGCCAGCTGAAACCGACCGGCGCGGTCGACGGCACGTCGTAGCTGATCACGATGTCGGTTTCGCGCTCGTACAGCTTGCGCACCATATCCTCGTGATGCGCGGTGTGAAGTTCGAGCGACACGCCTTCGTGCTTGGCCAGAAACGCCGACACCGCCTCCGGGATCGCGCCGAGCCCCAGCGACGGAAGGACCGAGACGCGCAAGGTCCGCCCCTGTCCAAACCGCAGATTGCGGCTGGCCCGTCGCAGCTGCTCGACGCGCTTCTGGACCTCTTCCACCTCGACGAACAGCTCGTGCGCATCCTCGGTCGGCACCAGCCGCCCCTTGGTCCGCTCGAACAGCGACAGGCCGAGGCTCGATTCGGCATAGCGCAAGATCTTCGTCACCGACGGCTGCGAGATGTTGAGGAGACGCGCGGCCGCGCTCACCGAGCCCGTGACATAGACGGCGTGGAAAATTTCAATCTGGCGAAGTTTCACGGCGCATCCTGTTATCGGTCGGTAAGGCGTCGATGCGCCCCGCGCCTACCATAGCCCCCGCCGATGCAGATCGGAAAGGCCAAGACGACCGGCGTCGCCGCGGGCCCTCGACTTCCACCCGGACAGCGGCGCCAAGCCGCGCGGTCAGGCGATAGGCAGCGCGGTCGTGCTCTTGATTTCGGACAGCGCGATTGCCGAGTTGATCTCCTGCACCCCCGGGAGCCGCGACAATTTTTCGAAGAAGAGCTTCTCATAGGCTTCGACATTGGCCGCGACGATACGCAGCAGGAAATCGACCGTGCCCATCAGCACATGGCATTCGATGACTTCCGGAATATCGGCTATTGCGGTTTCGAAATCGGCAAGGTGCGCACGGCCGTGTGCCGACAGCCGGACCTGCGCAAAGATCTGCGCGCTGAGTCCGACCTTGCGGCGATCGACCAAGGCGACGCGCTTGCGGATGATCCCCGCCTGTTCGAGCGCCGCGACGCGGCGCCAGCACGGCGATTGCGACAATCCGACGCGCTCCGCCAGTTCGGCGATCGAGATGTCGGCATCGTCCTGCAGAACGGTCAGGATCGCCTTCTCATGGCGGTCGAGTTGCATAAAACATCCCCAAAATCACGAAAGGCAGAAAAATTTTCTCGATAAATACATGGATCGCGCGGAAATGCGACCATATCTTCCGCGAAATTTCCGGCATTGATGCGGTCCCTGTCCCTTGCCGGAGCCGATCGATGTCCTCTCGCCCGCTGCCCGAATTGCCGCACGAAGCCGTGCACCTGTTCCACGACGACGAAACGGGACTGCGCGCGGTCATCGCGATTCATTCGACCGCGCTGGGTCCGGCGATCGGCGGGTGCCGCGTCCAGCGCTATGCGAGCGAGACCGCGGCCACGCAGGACGCGCTACGTCTGTCGGAAGCAATGACCTGGAAGAACGCACTCGCCGGCCTCCCCTTCGGCGGCGGCAAAGCGGTCATCCTGTGGCCCGAACACGGCGTGGCCGACCGCACCCGGCTGTTCGAAGCCTTCGGCCGCTGCGTCCACTCGCTCGGCGGGCGTTTCGTCACCGCCGAGGATGCGGGAAGCGGCGTCGCCGACATGCAGGCGGCGGCGCGATCCACATCCCACGTCGCCGGGCTGCCACGCCGCGCCGACGGTGTCGGCGGCGATCCGTCCCCCTGGACCGCCCGCGGCGTGTTCGCCGCAATGCAGGCCGCCGTGGCGGAGCGCGACGATAGAGCCCTCGCCGGCATGACGGTCGGCGTGCAGGGCCTCGGCCACGTCGGCATGGCACTTGCGGCCCTGCTCCACCGCACCGGCGCAAGGCTGCTCGTCGCCGACGTCGACAACGGCAGGGTGGCGGAGGCGGTGCGGCGCTTCGATGCCGAGCCGGTCGCCGCAGACGCGATCGTCACCGCGCCGATGGACATATTGGCCCCCTGCGCGCTCGGCGGCGCGATCAATCCGGCAACCGTCCACAAGCTGCAGGCGCGCCTTGTCTGCGGCGCCGCAAACAACCAGCTCGAACACCCCGGGCTCGCGGCCGAACTGGCACGGCGCGGGATTCTCTATGCGCCCGACTATCTGGTCAATGCCGGCGGCATCATCGCGGTCTGCGCCGAATATGGCGACGGCGACCTCGCGTCGGTCGAACGCGCGGTCGAGGCGATCGGGCCGGGGCTGGCGGCGCTGATCCGCGATGCCGAAGCGAAAGGCGAAACACCCGCCCGGTTGGCCGACCATCTCGCGCGGACGCGGGTCGCCGATGGCTGGTCGCGGCGCCGCGCGGCATGAGCGGCCGCTTTTCGCTGTCGGGCGACGGCGATCTCGCCAGCGCGCTGCGCATCCTCAACCTCTTTGCGCAGCGCGGACTGGCACCCCAATCGGTTGCCCTCAAGCTTGGTGGCGGCGGCTACGATCTTGCGATCGATCCGGGCGACATCGACGCCGCGGCCGTGTCGATCATCCGCGAAAAGATCGCCGCGATGCCGCTCGCCGTCCGGTTCCGCGAGGAACGCTAACCTCGGACCGGCACGGCGACGGCACGCGCTCCGGCCGACGCGCCCCATTGCGCTACCGGATATATTGACATAGCATATGCCACTATATCCGGCGGAGGGGCTATGACGATATCGGCTGAAAGCATGGGCGCGCGTCCCCGCATCGCGCGGCGGATTGCGGCCCTCCTCGCCCTCTCGGTCGCGACGCCGCTCCATGCGGCGCCTGCGCCGGCAGCGCCGCGCCAGCCCAATATCGTCATCCTGCTCGCCGACGACTGGGGCTTTTCCGATGTCGGCGCCTTCGGGGCCGAATTCGCGACGCCCCATATCGACGCGCTCGCGCACGCGGGGGTGCGCTTCGCCAATTTCCATGTCGCAGGATCCTGTTCGCCCACGCGCGCGATGTTGCAGACGGGCGTGATGAACCACCGCGCGGGGCTGGGCAACATGCCCGAAACCATCCCCGACGCCCATCGCGGCAAGCCGGGCTATGACACGGTGATGAACTTCCGCGTCGTGACGATCGCCGAACGGCTCGGCGCCGCGGGCTATCGCACCTATCTGACGGGCAAATGGCATCTCGGCAGCGACGCGAAGCGCCTCCCCGAAGCGCGCGGTTACGATCGCGCCTTCAGCCTGGCCGATGCGGGCGCCGACAATTTCGAGCAACGTCCGATCGAGGGCATGTACGACACCGCGGCGTGGACCGAGAACGGCAAACCGGCAACACTGCCGAAGGATTATTATTCCTCGACCTTCGTCGTCGGGAAGATGATCGACTATATCGAAAGGGACCGGCCGAGCGGCAAACCCTTTTTCGCGTCGATCAACTTCCTGGCCAATCACATTCCGGTGCAGGCGCCCGACAGCGACATCGCGCGCTATTCGGCGATGTACAAGGATGGCTGGACAAAATTGCGCGAGGCGCGCGCAAAGCGAGCGGCGGCGCTCGGCATCATGCCCGCCGGCGCGCCGATGGTCACGATGAAGACGACTCCCGACTGGCTGCGCCTCGATGCCGAGGAACGCGCGGCGCAGGTGCGGGTGATGCAGGCCTATGCCGGCATGGCGACCGCGATGGACCGCGAGGTCGGCCGCCTCGTCGCGCATCTCAAGGCCACCGGCGACTATGACAATACGATCTTCGTCTTTCTGTCGGACAATGGCGCCGAGCCGACCAATCCTTACAGCATCCGCCGCAACCGCCTGTTTCTGAACATGCAGTACGACACGTCGACGGCGAACATCGGCCAGCGCGGCAGCTTCAGCGCGATCGGCCCCGGCTGGGCGAGCGCCGCGGCCTCGCCGTTGTCGGGGTACAAGTTCAGCGCCACCGAGGGCGGGCTGCGCGTGCCGCTGATCGTCGCCTGGCCGGGCAACCGGGCGATCCGCGCGGGGTCCATCAGCCATGGCTTCGCACATGTCACCGACATCGTTCCGACCCTGGCCGAACTGGCGGGCGTTTCGATCCACGGCGGACGCTGGCAGGAACGCCCCTCCGAGCCCGTGACCGGCCGCAGCCTCGTCCCGATGCTCGAAGGCGGAAGCGGCAGCGTCCACGGCGACGCGCCGCTCGGTTACGAACTGTCGGGCAACGCGGCGCTGTTCCGCGGCGACTACAAGCTGGTGCGCAACCTGCCCCCGACGGGCGACGGCCGATGGCGGCTCCATGACCTGAAATCCGACCCGGGCGAAACGCGCGACCTCGCGGCGGCGATGCCCGACCGTTTCGCCGCGATGATGGCCGACTACCGCGCCTACGCCAAGGCGAACGGCGTGCTCGACATGCCCCCTGGCTACACCGCCGATGCGCAAATCAACGCCTATGCGTGGAAACAGCAGGGTCGGAAGCGGGCGATCCAGGCCGGACTGTGGGCCGGTGCGATCGTCGCGGCCCTGGCGCTGCTCATCTGGGGTTGGCGCCGCAAGCGCCGAACCAGGGCGGCGGCACCGCCCGGCTGACGCAAGATTTGCGTCGATCAGCCGGGCGCGACGGCGAGCAACGTTTCAACCATGTGCGCGACCGCAGCGCCGGCCTCGCCGGAATCGAGCCCTTGGTCGTGACGCAGCGCGCGCCACGTCTGGAAACTCAACGCGACGCACAACGCCTCGACTCCGACGCGATCGGCGCGCACCGCCTCGGGAAGCAACCGCATCAGAAAATCGCGTTCGAGCGCGACCACCTGGCCATATTGCCCCATCAGGAAGGGCGACTGGTAACGCTTGATGTTCGCGGCGAGCCGAAAGGGCAGCATCGTCTCGAACACGCGCACGCGCCGCCCCACAAGATCGCGAACGTCGGCGCGCCAGTCCGATCCGGCGTAAGGAGCCGCGATGATCGGCATGACCCGCTCGGCGATGGTTTCGGACATTTTCCGGTACAGCGTATCCATGTCGTCGAACTGGCGAAACACCGTCCGCAGGCCGACGCCCGCCTCCTCGGCGACGCGTGCCGCGCTGGGCGTCAGGTCGCCGCGCTCGATCAGTTCGAGCATCGCCGCGACGATCCGCGCCCGGCTCGACCGGCTGCGCTCGCGCCGGCCGTCGACGCGTGCGGACGTTGCGCCTTCGGACTTTGCTTTCGCTTTCGGTACCATGGCCACTCCGCTGGCCCAGCTTCGCGCCGGGGTCAATGCCGCACCGAACGATCTTGCGCCGGCCCGATTATAATGACACACATAGTGTCACTACATAATATGGAATCGGGGGCGGAATGAAGAAGCGCTGGATCGCACTGGGCGTCGTCGCGCTGATGGGAGCCGCGGGATATTGGGGCTGGGAAGCGAACAAATATCGCGTGCCAGGCCTGATGCAGGACTGGAACGATCCGGTGCAGCCCAACCACCCCGTCGCATGGCAGACGGGACCCGCGGTGGCTCCCGCGGGCAACCGGCCGCCCAACATCATCCTGATCGTCGCCGACGACCTGGGATGGAACGATATCAGCCTGAACGGCGGCGGCGTCGCGGACGGCACGGTGAAGACACCCAACATCGACGCATTGGCGCGCGAAGGTATGAACTTCACCACTGCCTATGCCGCCAACGCGACCTGCTCGCCCTCGCGCGCAGCAATGATGACGGGGCGCTACGCGACGCGTTTCGGCTTCGAATATACGGCGGTGCCGGTGCAATTCTCCGAAAACCTCGCGCACGGCGACGGGGTCGGCCCGCTGAAGGCGGTGTTCCACAAGGAACTGATCACCCCCGACATCCCGGATTATCCCGACATGGGCGTGCCCGCGAGCGAGGTGACGATCGCGGAGGCAGTGAAGACCGCCGGCTATCACACGCTGCATATCGGCAAATGGCACCTGGGCGAGGCGCCGAAACTGCAACCGCATGCGCAGGGTTTCGACGAGAGCCTCGCAGTGCTCGGCGGCGCCGCCATGTTCCTGCCCGAGGATGATCCCGACACGGTCAACGCCAAACTGCCGTGGGATCCGATTGATCGCTTCCTGTGGGCGAATTTGCGCCATGCGGTGACTTTCAACGGCAGCAAGCGCTTTCACCCCAAGGGCCATATGACCGACTATTTCGCCGATCAGGCGATCGCGGCGATCGAGGCGAACAAGAACCGCCCCTTCTTCATGTATCTTGCGTTCAACGCGCCGCACACGCCGTTGCAGGCGACGAAGGAGGATTACGCGCGATACCCGCAGATCAAGGATCACAAGACGCGCGTCTATGGCGCGATGATCGCGCAGCTCGACCGGCGGATCGGCGACGTGATGGCAAAGCTGAAGGAAGCGGGGATCGACGACAACACGCTCGTCATCTTCACCAGCGACAATGGCGGCGCCTGGTACAATGGCATGGCCGATCTCAACAAGCCGTACCGCGGATGGAAGGCAACCTTCTTCGAGGGGGGCATCCGCACGCCCTTCTTCATGCGCTGGCCTGCAAAGATCGCGGCGGGGTCGACGCGCGCCGACATGACCGGACATATCGACATCTTTTCGACCATCGCGGCGGTGGCGGGCGCGAAGCTGCCGGCGGGGCGGATCATCGACAGCGAGGACATATTGGCAGGGCCCGCGAAACGACAGGCGCTCTTCTGGCGCTCGGGCGACTATCGCGCGGTGCGCGCGGGCGACTGGAAACTGCAGGTGACGAAACGCCCCGAAAAGGCGCGTCTCTACAATCTCTCGGCGGATCCCACCGAGCGCCACGATCTGGCGGCCAGAGAACCGCAGCGCGTCGCGCAGCTGAAGGCGATGCTCGAAGCGCAGAACAGGGATATGGCGAAACCGATCTGGCCAGGGCTGGTCGAAGGGCCGGTTCGGATCGACGTACCGCTCAACACGCCTTGGCAGGACGGACAGGATTATATCTACTGGACGAATTGACCAATCGCCGTGACCTCAACCTTCGACAGGCTCGAGGGCACGGTTTCAGGTGTCGCCCTCACCCGCCATTTCGACCGTGAACCCGCTGTTCGAAAGCAGCAGTTCGTCCCCGCAATGGCTGCACGCGGCGATCATATGAAGATCGTGACCGCATGGACTGTGGGTGAGAAGCAACGGCGGGCCGCGCTCGTCGGCAAACCAGCGGTCGCCCCATTGCAGCAGCGCGAGCAGCACCGGGTAGAGATCGCGCCCCTTGGCCGTGAGCCGATATTCGACGCGATCGGCGTGCGCCGAATAGGGAACGGTTTTCAATATGCCCTGCCGCACCAGCCGCTCGAGCCGGCCGGTCAGGATATTCGTCGCCATCAACGTGTCGCGCTGGATGTCGTCGAAGCGGTTGATCTGTGTGAACATCGCGCGGACGACGAGCGTCGCCCAGCGATCGCCGAACAGCTCGATCATCGTGTCGACGAGCGGGCGGCCGCCGGGGCGCCGGACATCGCCGTTGAAGCGGCGGCGCTCGTAATGCGGGATCACCTGCGCGAGCCCCGGCCCCTCGCGCCAGGCGACGTCGCGCGGGTCGATCTCCGCCCCGCAATGGCCGCAGGCGGGCACGGGTTCGGTGGCATGACCGCAGGTCGCATGGCGTAGCCGGACCTGGAAATCGCGCTCCGCCGCTTCCCACCGATGCTGCCAGCGCAGCATCATCAGCGCGTTGGGGAACTGGTCGCGCCCCTTCTGGGTCAGGACATAATGGAAACCGCGCCCGCCCTGTTTGGGCTTTTTCGCGAGGCAATCCTCCTCGACCAGCTTCTTGAGTCGCCCGTTGACCACCGAGCGCGCAAGGCCGGTGCGAGCGACGAATTCATCGAAGCTGTGGGTGCCGAGAAAGGCCTGCTCCATGATCAGCAGCACCGGCACGTCGCCAACGACGTCGAGCGCGCGCCAGATCGAACAGGCCCTTATCGTGCGGTCGTGTTTCAAAGCTCCGCCATTCCTTGCTTCACCTCGCCCCTAACCCGGCGGCGCGGCGGCGACAAGACAGGCGAAGCCGGGCGATCGGGTCGGAGAGCGAGGAAGCGCGGTGCCTGCGCCTCCCCTTCTCGGAGGATCCCCTCAAAAGCGGCCGGTCAGCTGCACCGCGATCGTCCGCGGCCGGTCGACGATGCCATTATAGGCATTGCCGGCGTTGCGGGTGATGGTCGTCGCGAGCGGCATCGAACTCGCCGTCTGCAGGATGCGCTGGTTGGTCAGATTGCGACCGATCAGCGCGACTTCCCAGCGATCATCGACCTGTGCCAGCGCAAGGCGCGCACCCAGCTTGGCATAGCTGTCCTGTCGCGTGCGCGGATCAAGGTTCGCCGAGGCGATATAGGATGAGGAGAAGTCGGCATTCAGATTGACCGCCACCTTCATGTCCGACGAGACCGGCGTCGTGTAGTCGAGATTGAGGTTGCCCGACCATTTGGGGCTGAGCGCGTTGCGCTTGCCCGTATAGTCGCAGAAGCCCCCTGCCCCCGGTGTCTGCAGATAATAGCATTGGCCATCGGTAAAGTTGGTGAACTTGAAGTCGAGATAGGCGACCGCGCCGCTGATCGTCAGCCCGTCGGCGACCGCGGCGCGGAAGTCGGCTTCGACTCCCTGCGTCTTTGCGCCCGCGGCGTTGCGGACGTTGAAGTTCAGCGTGCCGTCGAAGATGTTGACCTGAAGATCGTGATATTTGGTGCGATAGAGCGACAGGTTGAACGCGACGTTGCGCCCCTTGTATTTCAGCCCCGCCTCGAAATTGTCGGCGCTTTCATCCTCGAACATGAAGGCACCGGGTTTCGCGACGGTCTTGGAGGTCGGCAGCGAGTTCGAGCGGATGTCGAAGCCCCCCGCCTTCGTCCCCTTGGCATAGGAGGCGTAAAGCATCAGGTCGTCGGTCGCGTCGTACTGGACGTTCACCATCGGGTTGAAGCTGTCCTCGCTGAGCTTGCCCGAGATGCTGTGCGCCTCGATGTTGAGCGCGCGAAATGTGGCCGCGACCACCAGCGGATTGAAACTGTTGAGCGGCCCCTGGACGATCGCGAGGGTACGGCTGCCGCTTTTCTTCTCGTGATTGAAGCGCGCGCCCGCGGTGACGCGCAACTGGTCGGTCAGCGACACTTCGCCCTGCGCGAAGGCCGAGATCAGGTCCGATTTTTGCGCATAGTCGCGATCGTTGCGGGTGTCGCCGAGCGCGTTGAACGGCGCCCCCAGCGCCAGGAAGGTCGCATTGAAGCGGGTGAAGTCCTGCACGTCGAGCTTGGCATGCTGGTAATAGACGCCCGCGATATAGTTGAACGCCTCGCCGCCCGGCGACGCGAGCCGCAACTCCTGGCTGAACTGGCGATAATCTTCGCGCAAATTGGTGCCGTCGAGGAAGCTGATGCCCGAAAAGTCGACGTCGACGATCTCGCGCGTCTTGTAATCGAGCAGCGACGAGGTCGACGTCAGCGTATGGTCGCCGAGTTCGAGGTCCATGTTGAGCGTCGCCCCGAACACCTTGTTGCGGCTTTCATAGCCATTATCCTCGCGGACATAATCGGGGTCGGTGCTGACGAAAAAGGGCCCCTGAAAGACCGTGTTGTAATTGCCGACCGCACCGAACACGTCGCGCGGCTGCCCCTTCGCCTCGAAGTCGGCATATTCGAGCTTGAGTTCGGCCGCGAACGGCCCGCCCTGATCGAACTCCAGCTTGCCGCGGACATATTTCTCGTCGACGTTCGGCTCGTCGCGGTCGAGCTTCGCGTTGTAGAAATAGCCGTCCATCTTGCGATAATAGCCGACGACACGCGCTTCGACGCCCTCGCTCAGCGGCCCCGACAATACGCCGGTCAGCTGCAATTCCTTGTGGTTGAACTCATAGAGGCCGCTCACCGATCCTTCGAATTCGTCGGTCGGGCTGCGCGTCGTGATGTTGACCGCGCCGGCGATCGCATTCTTGCCGAACAGGGTCGGCTGCGGCCCGCGCAGCACCTCGACGCGCTCCATGTCGATCAGCGGCAAGCGCGACAGCTGGTCGCGGCCGTAATAGACGCCGTCGACGAACATCGCGACCGACTGTTCGAACCCCTTGTTGTCGCCCGAGGCGATGCCGCGGATCGCGATGCGGTTGGCGATCGCGGTCTGGGTGATCTTCAGGTTCGGAACCGACGAACTGATCTGTTCGAGGTTGGTCTGGCCGTAATTCTCGATCTGTTTGCCGCTCACCGCCGAGATCGAGATCGGCACGTCCGACAGCCCCTCGGCGCGCTTCTGCGCCGTGACGATGATCTCCTCGAGTCCGCCCTGATCCTGCGGTGCGGCGGCGTCCTGCGCGAATGCGAGTCCGGGCGCGGTGAGCGCGGTCGCGGCGAACAGCATGGCAAAGCCGGTCTTCATAATCTCTCTCCCTCCCACCATCGTCGGGTTCGCCCCGCGATGTTTTTCTGGCCTTGCGACTCTTATCGTCTTTAAGTATCGTTATGCAAGTCAGATAATTTGGAGAGGATCAAAGGTGCCGAAAAACGGCCTTCCACCCGCGCTGACGCGCAATTTGCGGCTGCCCGCAATCGCCGCGCCGATGTTCCTCGTGTCGGGTCCGGAGATGGTGATCGCAGCGTCGCGCTCGGGCGTGATCGGCAGCTTCCCCGCTCCCAACGCCCGCACGTCGGCGGACCTCGAGGATTGGGTGAGCCGGATCGACGCCGCGCTGTCGAACGATGCCGAAGCCGCGCCCTGGGCGGTCAATCTGGTCGTCCATCCGTCGAACAGCCGCCTTGCCGAAGACCTCGCCTGCGTCGTGCGGCACAAGGTACCGCTGGTGATCACCGCGCTCGGCAGCCCGGCGCGGGTGGTCGAGGCAATCCACAGCTATGGCGGCCTTGTCTTCGCCGACGTCAATTCGGTCGGCTTTGCGCGCAAGGCCGCCGCGGCCGGGGTCGACGGGCTGGTGCTCGTCGCTGCCGGCGCGGGCGGCCACACCGGCGCAACCGCCGGCTTCGCCTTCGTCGAGGAGGTACGGCAATTCTGGGACGGCCCGCTCGTACTCGGCGGCGCAATCTCGACCGGCCATGCGGTGCGCGCGGCCGAAATCCTCGGCGCCGACCTTGCCTATCTTGGCACTTCGCTGATCGCCTGCAGCGAAAGCATGGCGGTTCCCGGCTACAAGGAGATGGTCGTCGCCGCGGGCGCCGAGGATATCGTGCCGTCGAAGGGCATCACCGGGGTCACCGCCAACTGGCTGAAATCGAGTCTGGTCGCGGCGGGCTATGACCCCGCGAACATGCCCGAGGACAAGCGCCCGAATTTCTCGGACGCGCAGGACGACGCCAAGGCCTGGAAGAATGTCTGGTCCGCCGGGCAAGGCGTCGGTGCGGTGCGCGGGGTCGAACCCGTCGCCGCGATCGTCGACCGCCTGATTGTCGAATATGATGCCGCCGCCGCGAGGCCGCGCTTTGCAGCCGCCGAAGGAGTCCCCGCATGACCGCCGAACTCGTCGACACGATCCGAACCACGATCCAGCCGAACGACCATCCCTATATGAAGGACGCGTGGCGGCCGACGTACAATGAATGGAACGCGATTTTCGCCAACGGCGATGCCGAGGTGATCGGGACGATCCCGGCCGACATCGATGGCGTTTACGTGCGCACCGGCGAAAACCAGATCCACGAACCGATCGGCCGCTATCATCCGTTCGATGGAGACGGTTTCATCCATTCGATCAGCTTCAAGGACGGCCGCGCGAGCTACCGCAGCCGCTTCGTGCGCACCAAGGGGTTCGAGGCCGAGAAGGAAGCCGGCCATTCGCTCTGGGCCGGACTGATGGAACCGCCGCACAAATCGACGCGCCACGGCTGGGGCGCGCAGGAATGGCTGAAAGACAGCAGCTCGACCGACGTCGCGATCCATGCCGGCAAGATCATCTCGACCTTCTACCAGTGCGGCGAAGCCTATCGGCTCGATCCCTTCACGCTTGAACAGTTCGGCACCGAAAGCTGGGTGCCGCTCGACGGGATTTCGGCGCATTGCAAGGTCGACCTCGCGACCGGCGAGCTGATGTTCTTCAACTATTCGAAGCACGCGCCCTACATGCACTATGGCGTCGTCGGCGCCGACAACCGGCTGAAACATTATGTCCCGGTCCCGCTGCCGGGGCCGCGACTGCCGCACGACATGGCGTTCACCGAAAATTACGCGATCCTCAACGACATGCCGCTCTACTGGAATCCGGAACTGCTCGAAAAGCGGCTCCACGTCGTCCAGTTCCACCCGGACGAAAAGACGCGCTTCGCGATCATCCCGCGGCATGGCCAGCCCGAGGATATCCGCTGGTTCGAGGCCGAGCCCACCTACACGCTCCACTGGCTCAACGCGTGGGAGGAAGGCGACGAGATCATCCTCGACGGCTATTATCAGGAAGAGCCGATGCCCAAATCCTACCCGAACGCGCCCGAAGGGCTCGAACGGATGATGGCGTATCTCGACCAGGGACTGCTCAAGCCGCGCCTCCATCGCTGGCGTTTCAACCTGAAGACCGGCGAGACGGTCGAAGAGCGGCTCGACGAGCGCGACCTCGAATTCGGCATGTTCAACCAGCGCTATGCGGGCAAGCCGTATCGCTACGCCTATAGCGCGATCCCCGAGCCCGGCTGGTTCCTGTTCCGCGGGCTGGTGAAGCATGATTTGAACGCGCGGACGAGCGAGGAATATCAGTTCGGCCCCGGCCGCTTCGGCAGCGAAGCGCCCTTCGCGCCGCGCATCGATGCGAAGGACGAAGACGACGGCTATCTCGTTTCCTTCATCGCCGACCTTGAAGCCGATACGAGCGAATGCGTGCTGATCGACGCGAAGAATATCGCGGCGGGGCCAGTCTGCCGGATCATCCTGCCCGAGCGCATCTGTTCGGGCACGCACACCGCCTGGGCGAGCGGCGACGAGATCGGCATGGGTCCGAACAGCGTACTGGCCGCCTGAGATGATCGTTGCGGGAGAGGACAAGCGGCAGCGATACCGGGACAGCGGCTGGTGGGGCGACAAGAGCTTTGCCGATCTGTTCACGGCCAATGCAGCGGCGCATCCCGAGCGGCTCGCGCTCGTCGACGCGCCGAACCGCGGCGATTTCGCTTTCGGGGAACCGCGGCGACTGAGCTATGCGGCGCTCGCAGCCGAGATCGATCGCCTCGCCGGAGCCCTGATCGCGGCGGGAATCGCCAAGGACGATGTGCTGCTCGTTCAGCTCCCCAATATCAGCGAGTTCGTCGCGCTCTATTTCGCGGCGGCAAAGATCGGCGCGATCGTCAGCCCGGCGGCGGTGCAATATCGCAGCCATGAACTGAAGGGCATGATCGGCGTCGTCGAACCCAAGGCCTTCGTCTGCGCAACGCGGGTGAAGGGCTGCGACCATATCGGGGTCGCAGCGCCGTTGCTGGGTGGCATCCAGTTGATGACCTTCGGCCCCGACGCCCCGGCCGGAGCGCTCGACCTCTCGACCACCGAAGGCGACGCCGCAGCGCTGGCCGCGCACGTCGCGGCGAACCCGGTCGATGCCGACGACATCTTCACCATCTGCTGGACGTCGGGCACCACCGGCGTCCCCAAGGGCGTGCCGCGCAGCCACAATCACTGGATCGCGGTCGCGGGCGCGGGCTATGAGGCGATGAAGGTCGGGCCGGGCGATGTGCTGCTCAACCCCTTCCCCCTCATCAACATGGCGAGCATCGGCGGCATCACCATGTGCTGGTTGACCAGCGCAGGCACGATGGTGCTGCACCATCCTTTCGATCCCGGCATCTACCTGAAACAGATCGCAACCGAACGGCCGAGCCTGACAATCGCGCCGCCCGCGGTGCTCAACATGCTGCTCCAGAACGAGGCGTTGCTCGCCTCGGTCGATCTTTCCAGCCTGCGCGTCATTGCCTCGGGCTCGGCACCGCTCGCACCCGCAATGGTCCGCGGCTTCCAGGAAAAGCTCGGCATCATCATCGTCAATGTCTTCGGGTCGAACGAGGGGATGAGCTTCATCACCGGCGAGGGCGACATGCCCGACCCCGACAGGCGCGCGAGCCTGTTCCCGCGCCGCGGCACCTATCAGCGCCCTTATGGCGAGGGCCGCGCGCCGAATATCGAAAGCCGCCTCGTCCCGCCCGGCGGTGGCGATGCGATCGAGGAAGACGGCATATCGGGCGAATTGCAGATCCGCGGGCCGACGCTGTTCGAAGGCTATCATAATGCCCCCGAACGCACCGCCGAGGCCTTCACCGACGACGGCTGGTTCCGTACCGGCGATCTGTTCGAGATTGCCGAGGGCGGCGATTTCTATCGCTTCGTCGGGCGCTGCAAGGATCTGATCATCCGCGGCGGGGTCAATATTTCGCCCGAGGAGATCGACCAGTTGCTCGGCGGCCACCCGCTGCTCGCCGAGGCGTGCGTCTTCTCGCTTCCCGATCCGACGATGGGCGAGCGTATCGGCCTCGCCTATGTCCCGCGCGGGGCGGAAGAAGTCGGGATCGGCGAGGTCGCCGACTATCTGCGCGGCCACGACCTCGCGGTGTTCAAACTGCCCGAACGCCTGTTCCGCTTCGACGCGCTGCCGCGCAACGTCACCAACAAGGTGATGCGCAGCGAAGTGCGCGACATGGCGCTCGCAACCCTCGAAAAGGAAGCCTGACATGGCGAAAGACGTCTTCATCCTCGGCGGCGCGCAGACCGACTTTGCACGCAACCTCGAGCGCGAAGGTGGCGGGCTCTTCGAACTGTTCCGCGACGTCGCCGAAGCGGCATTCGCCGCGACCGGGATCGAACCGAAGGAAGTCGAGACCGCGCATGTCGGCAATTTCGTCGGCGAACTCTTTGCCGGACAAGGCCAGCTCGGCGGCTTCTTCGGCCATGTCCATCCCGACCTCGCAGGCGTCCCCGCCTCGCGCCACGAAGCCGCCTGCGCGTCGGGCAGCATCGCGATCCTGGCCGCGGCGGCGGAGATCGAGGCCGAGCGCTACGGCCTCGCGCTCGTGCTCGGGATCGAGCTGATGCGCAACGTCCCCGGCCAGCGCGCCGCCGAATATCTCGGCGCCGCGGCATGGGCCGGGCGCGAGGCGCAGGAGGCGCGTTACCTCTGGCCGTACATGTTCGCGCGCGTCGCCGAGGAATATGACGAGCGCTTCGGGCTCGACCGCGCACATCTGCGCGGGATTTCGGCGAACAACTTCGCCAATGCGAAGAAGAACCCCAATTCGCAGACGCGCGGCTGGGCGGTCACCGACGACCATCTGGGCGAGAATGACGAGGTCAATCCGCTGATCGAGGGTAGCCTGCGCAAGTCCGATTGCGGGCAGGTTACCGACGGTGCCGCGGCGATCTTCCTCGCCTCGCGCGAGGTCGCCGAAGCCTATGCAAAGCGCCGCGGCATCCCGCTCGACAGCATCCCGCGCATCAAGGGCTGGGGCCATGCCACCGCCCCCCTGCTCTATTCGACCAAGGTCGCGGACAGCCGCGGCGGCGACTATGTCTTCCCCAGCGTTCGCAAGGCGATGATGGACGCGCTGCGCCGCGCCGACATGCCCGACATTTACGCCTGCGACGGGGTCGAGGTGCATGATTGCTTCTCGATCACCGAATATATGGCGATCGATCATTTCGGGATCACCAAGCCGGGCGAAAGCTGGCGTGCGGTCGAGGACGGGACGATTGCGCTCGGCGGCAGGCTACCGGTCAATCCGTCGGGCGGGCTGATCGGGCTCGGGCACCCCGTGGGGGCCACCGGCGTGCGCATGCTGCTCGACAGCTGGCGGCAGGTGACGGGCAATGCCGGAGACTATCAGGTCGAGGGTGCGAAGAATTTCGCGACCTTCAATGTCGGAGGCAGCGCAACGACGGCCGTCAGCTTCGTGATCGGCACCTGATTTGCCGCATCCGGTCTATCTGTACGACGCCGTGCGCACTCCGCGCGGCAAGGCGCGGCCCGACGGCGGGCTCGCGGCCCTGAGCCCGCAGGAACTGGTGCGCGGACAGGCGGCGGCGCTCGCGGAACGCTGCGGCGCCTTCGCCCCCGAAGCACTGATCCTCGGCTGCGTGACGCAAAGCGGTACGCAGGGCGGCCATGTCGCGCTGGTGTCGAAACTCCACGCCGGCCTGCCCGACGCCTGCGCCGCGCACAGCCTCAACAATTATTGCGCCTCCGGCCTGTCGGCGATCGGCCAGGCGGTCGCGAAAGTCGCAAGCGGCGAGATTGCGGTCGCACTCGCGGGCGGGGTCGAGTCGATGAGCAGCGCGCCCTTCCTCGGCGACCGCGCGGGCTTTTATACCAGCGACGACCTGCCGCCGCGCACGCGTTTCGTGCCGCCGGTGCTCGCCGCCGATCGGCTGGCACACGGCGAAGGGATCGCGCGCGCCGAACTCGACGCGGTCGCCCTCGCCTCGCAGCAAAAGGCTGCCGCAGCGGAAGCCGACCCTGCGCTCCAGCGCTCGCGGATCGCCACCGGCACGCTGAGCGGCGAGGAATGCATCCGTCCGCAAACCACGGCGGAATCGCTCGCCGCCGCGCCGGCCGCGTTCGGCGAATTGCAGGCGCAATATGCGGGCGCGCTCGAAGGGGCGACCTTCGAGGCGCTCCACAGCATCGCGCATGCCCCGCCGATATGCGACGGCGCGGGGCTCGCGCTCGTCGGCGGCGAAGGGCTCGGCATTGCGCCGCGCGCGCGCGTCATTGCCTTTGCCGAAAGCGGCGGCGATCCGGCAGCATCGCTGACCGCGGGATTCGCGGCGATGGACAAGGTGCTCGCGCGTGCCGGGCTGGCGCTCACCGATATCGACCGCATCGAGTTTATGGAGGCGTTCGCCGTCACCATCGCCAAATTCCTCCGCGACCGTGACGCCGACCCGGCGCGGGTCAATGTGAGCGGGGGGCATCTCGCCAAGGGGCACCCGATGGGGGCAAGCGGCGCGATCCTGACCTCGTCGCTGCTCGATGCGCTCGACGCCTGCGGCGGCCGCTTCGGCCTCGTCGTCCTGACCGGGGCGATGGGAGTCGGCGCGGCGATGGTGATCGAACGCATCGCCTGATTCCGGCTGGACAGCCGACCGCTCCCCGCGCACAAGATGCCGTGCCGGACCCCGGCATGCTCGCCCATGGCCGGGACGGGACGTTCACGCAACGGGAGGCCGTCATCGACATCGGGCAGGCACAGGATGAATTGCGCGCAGCATGGCAAGGCGGCGCACCGGGGGTCTTCGTGTCGGGGCTCGCGTGGCTCGCGGCCGACGCCGCCTGGTATGTCGGCGGACCGCTCTATGCCTTTGCTGCACTGGTCATCGGCGGCGTGCTGATCGTTCCGCTGGCTTTCGCGATCGCGCGCGCCTTCCGCGCGCCGAAGGCGACCAGGGGCAATCCGCTGAACGCGCTCGGCTTCGAGACCACCGTCCCGCTCTTTGCCGGACTGCTGATCGCCTTCGCGCTGCTGCCCTTTTCCGAAACCTTCGGCTTTGCGGCGCTCGCGGTCGTGGTCGGCGCGCGCTATTTCGCCTTCGCGACGCTCTATCGCGAGCGGCTCTACTGGCTGCTCGGCGCGCTGCTGTTCGCCATCGGTACGGGCTTCGCGATCAAGGAGGGCGCCCTGCCCTTTCACATCACACTGGCGGTGGGTGCCGCCGAGCTGATCCTCGCCGCGTGGCTGTTCACGCGGTGGAACGCGGCTCAAGGCTGAGGATCGGGGGCTGAGGATCGGGGACGGCGGCCTCCCGCGCGTCCCCGATACCCGACCGATCAGAGCATCGGATAGCTCAACCCGTAATAGCCATAGATGGTACGGCCATATTCGTCGGTATATTCCGGGCTGTCGTCGCGCGCATGGCGCGGCGCACCTTCGACCTGCTCTTTGGTCAGATTGACGACATAGCCACCCTTGTCGGTGTCATAGGTCAGCATATCCCACGGGATCGGATAATGATCGCTGCCGAGGCCGAACAGGCCACCGAACTGGAGCACGGCATAATCCGCCTTGCCCGAATATTTGTCGATCATGACATTGGCGATCGATCCGAGCTTTTCGTCCTGCGGGTTGTAGACCGCGGTGCCTTCCACCTTGTCCGATGCGATCAGGCGGTGGGTTTCGGTTCTTTCGAGGGTATCGGCCATGACAGTCGCTCCTGTAAGTCGGAGGCGGACCGCAGAGCCGGAGGAGCCGGCCGCGCCGCCCCCATGCCAGGACAACGGAAGACGCAGCGCGGGGTTGCTCCGCTCACCGCAGGGGATCGTCCGGCGGGCTTGAAAGAACGGTTGCGGTGTAATTTGACCCGGACGGACGCTAGCGGCTCCAGCGGGCGAAGATCGCGGTCGGGAGCAACAGCCCCCGCGCCTCTTCGCGCACCGCAAGCTCGCCGCATTCGACCTTGCCCGGCAGGTCGGCAAAAAGCTGCGCGAGCAGTTCGCCGATCGCCAGCGCCGACATGCGCACCGCATAGACGGTGAGGAACAAGGCGCGGCTGTCGGCATCGAGCAGCCGGCGGCAATCGGCGAGCAGCGGCGCGAGCCCTTCCTCGATCTGCCAGCGCTCGCCCCCCGGCCCGCGCCCGAACTTGGGCGGATCGAGCAGGATCGCATCATAGCGTTTCTCGCGCCGCACCTCGCGCGCGGTGAATTTGCCCGCATCGTCGACGATCCAGCGCACGGGCTTGTCGCCCATGCCCGCCAGCGCGGCGTTCTCGCGTGCCTGCGCCACCGATTTCTTCGAGGCGTCAACATGCGTCACCGCCGCCCCCGCGGCGGCAAGCGCCTGACTGCCAACCCCGGTGTAGCCGAAGAGGTTGAGGAAGGCGGGGTCGGGCTTGTCGGCGACCTGCCCGCGCAGCCAGTCCCACACCGGCGCCATGTCGGGGAAGAAACCGAGATGGCGAAAGGGCGTGCAGCTTGCGGTGAAGCGCGTCTCGCGCCAGCCGAGCGGCCAGCCATCCTGCGGCACGGGCTTGCTATAATACCAGCGCCCGCCGCCGTCGTCGTCCGATGCCGGAATGAACTCGCCGTCGGCCTTGTCCCACTCGTCCTGCGGCAGCGCGGGTGCCCACATCGCCTGCGGTTCGGGGCGGATGAAGCGGTACGGCCCATAGCGTTCGAGCTTGCGCCCGCTCCCGCTGTCGACCAGCCCGTAATCGTCCCATGCCTCGCCGACGAGCGTAACGAGGGGCTGGAGCTCAGCCACGCGCCGCTTCCGCGAGGATGAACGCCTTCACCGCATCATAGTCGCCGGGCAGCTTGGTGTAGCGCTCTTCGCGCTCGAAGAGATTGCCGAGGCGCGCGGGCAGCGCCGGGCGCACGCCGGTGGCGCGCTCGACCGCTTCGCGGAACTTTGCGGGGTGCGCGGTGGCGAGCGTCACGACGGGAATGTCGGCGTCGATCTCGAGCGCGCGCGCGGCGGCAAGCCCGACCGCGCTGTGCGGATCGATGACCTGCCCGCCCCTTTCCTGCGCCCAGCGCAGCGCGAGCGCCATCGAGTCGCCGTCGATGCTGGCGCTGGAGAACAGGTCGCGCGCACCCGCGAGCATGTCGACGGGGATCGTCATCGCGCGCTTCGCGTCGAATTCGCCCATCATCGCGGTGATCGCCGCGCCGTCGCGGCCCGACAGGTCGAAGAGCAGCCGTTCGAAATTGCTGCTGACCTGGATGTCCATGCTCGGCGTCGCCGTGGGGGTGACGCTGCCCGCGCTGTAATCGCCGCTGGTCAGCGCGCGGTGGAGGATGTCGTTGACGTTGGTCGCGACGACGAGGCGGGCGATCGGCAGCCCCATGCGCGCCGCGACATAGCCCGCGAAGACGTCGCCGAAATTGCCCGTGGGCACGCTGAACGCAACCGGGCGATCGGGCGCCCCGAGGCGGACCGCGGCATAGAAATAATAGACGACCTGCGCCATCAGCCGCGCCCAGTTGATGCTGTTCACCGCCGACAGCGTGATCTGGCTGCGCGCTTCCGCGTCGCCGAACAGCCGCTTCACCATCGCCTGCGCGTCGTCGAAGCTGCCGTCGATCGCGATATTGTGAACGTTGGGCGCCAGCACCGTCGTCATCTGGCGGCGCTGGACGTCGCTGACCCGGCCTTCGGGGTGGAGCATGAAGATCTGGATATGTTCGCGCCCGGCGACCGCCTCGATCGCCGCCGATCCGGTGTCGCCCGACGTCGCGCCGACGATCGTGATGTCGGTGTCGCCGCCGCTCAGGAATTTCTCGAACAGCTGGCCGAGCAGTTGCAACGCAACGTCCTTGAACGCCAGTGTCGGGCCGTGGAACAGTTCGAGCAGCCAGTGGCGATGGTCGAGCTGGACCAGCGGCGTCACCGCGTCGTGGCCGAAACGGCCATAGGCGGCCTTGCACAGGCCGCGCAATTCATCCTCGGTCAGCACGCCCGCGACGAACGGGGCCATCACCCGTACCGCGGTCTCGACATAGTCCAGCGCCGCGAGCGCGCGAATCTCGCCCTCGGCCATCTGCGGCCAGGCCGCGGGGACATAGAGCCCGCCGTCGCCGGCGAGCCCGGCGAGCGTCGCGGCACGAAAGTCGAGGGTCGGCGCGGAGCCGCGGGTGCTGATATATTGCATGACGGAAAAGCGCCTAGCGGCGCGCCGTCATCGCTGCAAGCGGCGGCGGACCGCGAGGATATAGATAATCAGCGCCGCCGCGGCGAAGAGGAACCATTGCCCGGCATAGGCGAGATGGTTGTTCGGCGTGTCGGCGGCCGACGGCACCGCGCTGGGGCGCAGCCCGGGAACGGGCACGTCGGCGACCAGCATCGCGCGCGCGGGCATCGCCCTCCCGGTCAGCCGCTCGACCAGCGTCGGCTGTTCGGGGCCGGGTACGATCGTCCCCTGCACGATGCCGCCCTTCCACACCGGCGGCTTGAAGTCGTCCGACGAACCGACGTCGACCAGCACTCCCGGGCCTTCGGCACCGGTGCGGCAGTCGGCTATCATGCGAAAGCCCGGCTGCCCCTTCCGGTCGCTGCCGCTGCGCGGGTCCCAGCGCACGGGTTCGAGGCAGGTGACGCTGCTCTTGCGATAGAGCATCGCGTCGGGCACCGGCGGCAGTTCGGGATAGGCGACCGTGGCCGACATCGCCATGTTGCGCTGAAAGAGCGCAATGAGCGCCTCTTTCTCCGCCTTGCGCTGGAGCTGCCAGACGCCGAGTGCAACCATCGTCGCGACCGCGGCGAGGACGAGGATCGTCGGGATCACCGGCCAGCGGCGCGCCGCCGGCGTTGCTGCATCATTCATCGCCCGTCTCCGTCTCTCGTCCCTCGGCCGCCTGCCGCTGATGCTCGCTCGCCAGCAGCGCTGCCTTGGCGAGCCTGAGACCGTAGATCACCGCCGCGACGGTGAGCGGCACCCACAGGATCACATGCACCCAGAGGGGCGGGTTGAGCGCGAAGTCGAGCAGCAGCGCCGCGACGATCAGCAGCGCGCCGATGATCATCGTCAGAAAAGCCGCGGGGCCGTCGCCGACATTGTAGCGCCCGGTATCGAGCCCGCACGCAGGGCACCGGTCGCGAAACCGCGCTGCGCCCTCGAACAGCCCCGGTGCCCCGCATTCGGGACAGAGTGCAAAAAGGGCAGCACGCCAGATTGGCGGCTGCCCTTTTTGATTCGGGTTGGTCGCGGCCAACTCAGTGCGCGGCGACAGGTGCGCCCCAGCCGCCCCAGACGTAGACGACGGCGAAGAGGAACAGCCACACCACGTCGACGAAGTGCCAGTACCAGGCGGCCGCTTCGAAGCCGAAATGCTGCTTCGGGGTGAAGTGACCCTTGTAGGTGCGGACGAGGCAGACGATCAGGAAGATCGTGCCGACAAGGACGTGGAAACCGTGGAAGCCCGTCGCCATGTAGAAGGCCGAGCTATAGTTGCTCTGGCCGAAGGGGAACGGCGCGACGCCATATTCATAGGCCTGGATCGTCGAGAAGACCACGCCGAGGATGATGGTCGCCCACAGACCCTTTTTGAGGCCTTCGCGGTCGCCGTGGATCAGCGCGTGGTGCGCCCAGGTGATCGTGGTGCCCGAGCAGAGCAGGATCAGCGTGTTGAGCAGCGGCAGCGAAAAGGCGTCGATCACTTCGAGCCCCTTCGGCGGCCACATGGTGATCGCGTTGGCGCCGTCCTGTCCGAAGAGCGACGTCACGCCCTCGGGCGTGATTTCGATCGGCACCGGGAACAGCGAGAAGTCGAACCACGCCCAGAACCAGCCGACGAAGAACATGACTTCGGACGCGATGAACAGGATCATGCCGTAACGCATGTGCAGTTGCACCACCGGGGTGTGATCGCCGGCATGCGCCTCCGCGATCACGTCCGACCACCAGCTGAAGAAGGTGGCGATGACGCCCGCGACGCCGAGGCCGAAGACCCACTTGCCCGATGCGCCGAAATAATCGTCGTGCATCCACATGACGAGGCCAAAGAACATCACCATCGCCGCGATCGATCCGACCATCGGCCAGATACTGGGATTTACGAGGTGATAATCATGATTTTTGGCACCAGCCATATCGCTATTCCCGTTTTGCAGCCCCAGCATCGCGATTCCCCATCGCCAGCCGGTCCTTGATTAGACTCTTGATCGCGGCCTTAGCTCGCCTTTTTACCCTCGTCTACAGGGTGGAAGGTGTAGCTGAGCGTGATTTCCTGGATGTCGCGCGCGTCGGGGTCGTCCATGATCTTGGGATCGACGAAGAAGAGCACCGGCATGCGCATTTGCTGCCCCGGCTCCAGCCGTTGTTCGGTGAAGCAGAAGCACTGGATCTTGGTAAAATATTTGCCCGCGGCGTCGGGGGTGACGTTGAAGCTCGCCGTCCCGACCACCGCATTGGGCGAGTTGTTCTCGGCGATGAAGATCGCCATGTCGCGCGCACCGACGCTGACCGTGTCGCGCAGATGTTCGGGATAGAATTTCCACGGCAGCTTCGGCGAGACGTTGGCGTCGAAGCGGATCGACATCGTGTTGCTCAGCACCTGCGGCTCGGCCGCCGCGGCGACCGGATCGTAGCGCTGCGTCGTGCCGCCGAACCCGGTCACGCGGCAGAAGAGATCGTAGAGCGGCACCGCGGCAAAGCCGAGGCCAACCATCGAAAGCGCGAGCAGACCTGCCATGGTGGCGGTCTTCGCGTTGGGAGACATGCGCGACATCATTGGTAGATCTGCATCTTCGCGATAGTGATCAGGAAAAAGAGAATGGCGAGCCCGCCGAGCATCCACGCCATCATGTTGGCGCGGCTGCGCTGGCGGCGGCGATATTCCGCCTCGTCGAACGGTTCCTGCGGCGATTCGTCAGTCATAGGGGCCACCAATGGTCGGCGACGACCGCGCCGAACAGAATGAAGAGATAGGCGATCGAGAAGGCGAAGAGCCGCTTTTCGGGCTGCATCCGGTCGCCCTCGCCCGCGCGGCGCGTGCCGACCTGTGCCGACAGCAGCACGAAGACCGCCGACAGGATCGTCGCCGTCCAGCCGTAGAGCGCGCCGGTGTAGCCGAGCGGCCAGGGCGCGATCGCCGCGACCGCCATGATCAGCGCGTAGAAGAGGATCTGGCGCCGCGTCGAGGTTTCGCCCGCGACGACGGGCATCATCGGAATGCCCGCGGCGGCGTAATCCGAGCGCACGAACAGCGCGAGCGCCCAAAAATGCGGCGGCGTCCAAAGGAAGATGAGGAGGAACAGCAGCACCGGCAGCGGCGCGACACTGCCCGTCGCGGCGACCCAGCCGATCAGCGGCGGAAAGGCGCCGGCGGCGCCGCCGATGACGATATTCTGCGGCGTGCGCGGCTTGAGCCACATCGTGTAAACGAAGACGTAGAAGAGGATCGAGACGAGCAGCAGCAGCGCCGCCTGCCAGTTCGACGCGAACAGCATGAGGAAGACCGAGAAGGCGGCGAGTCCGACGCCGAACTGCAACGCGGTCTGCGGGTCGAGGCGACCGGCGGGCAGCGGACGCCCGGCGGTGCGCTTCATCTTGGCGTCGAGGCCAGCCTCATACCATTGGTTGAGAGCGCCCGACGCCCCTGCCCCCAGGGTGATCGCGAGAATCGAGGAAAAAGCGAGGATCGGGTTCACCGCACCCGGCGCCGCGAGCAGGCCGCAAAGCGCCGTGAACACGACGAGCGACATGACGCGCGGCTTGGTCAGCGCGAACAGGTCGCGCCAGTCGGCGGGAAGCGACGTTTCGCCATGGGTCAGGCTCTGCGCCATGATAACTCCGGCCGTACGGGAAGCGCCCCCCGCTGACGATCAGCGAGGGGCGGAATCCGGTCAGGCGATACGCGGCAGTTCGTTGAACTGGTGGAACGGCGGCGGGCTCGACAGCGTCCATTCGAGCGTCGTCGCGCCTTCGCCCCACGGATTGTCGGCGGCCTTCTTGCCGGCGACGAGCGACCACAGGATGTTCACGAAGAACACCAGCACGCCAACCGCCATGATGACATAGCCATAGGAGGAGATCAGGTGCCAGAAGGCATAGGCTTCCGGATAGTCGGGATAACGGCGCGGCATGCCCTGCTGGCCCAGGAAGTGCTGGGGGAAGAACAGGATGTTGACGCCGATGAAGAAGATCCAGAAGTGCAGCTGGCCAAGGAACTCGCTGTACATCCGGCCCGACATCTTCGGGAACCAGTAATAGAAGCCGGCGAAGAGCGAGAAGACCGCGCCCAGCGACAGCACATAGTGGAAGTGTGCAACGACGTAATAGGTGTCGTGCAGCGCGGTATCGACGCCGCCGTTGGCGAGCACGACGCCCGTCACGCCGCCGACGGTGAACATGAAGATGAAGCCGAGCGCCCAGACCATCGGGGTCTTGAAGGTCATCGAGCCGCCCCACATGGTGGCGATCCAGCTGAAAATCTTGATGCCGGTCGGAACCGCGATGACCATCGTCGCGGCGGTGAAGTACATCTTGAGGTTCACGCTCATGCCGACGGTGAACATGTGGTGCGCCCACACGATGAAGCCGACGACGCCGATCGCGACCATGGCATAGGCCATGCCGAGGTAGCCGAAGACCGGCTTCTTGCTGAAGGTCGAGATGATCTGGCTGACGATGCCGAAGCCCGGCAGAATCATGATGTACACTTCGGGGTGGCCGAAGAACCAGAAGAGGTGCTGGTAAAGCACAGGATCGCCGCCGCCCGTCGCATCATAGAAGGTGGTGCCGAAGTTGCGGTCGGTGATGAGCATGGTGATCGCGGCGGCGAGAACCGGCAGCGCGAGCAGCAGCAGGAAGGCGGTCACGAGCACCGACCACACGAACAGCGGCATCTTGTGCAGCGTCATGCCCGGAGCGCGCATGTTGAAGATGGTGGTGATGAAGTTGATCGCACCGAGAATCGACGCTGCACCCGCAAGGTGGAGCGAGAAGATCGCGAGATCGACCGCCGGACCCGCCGACCCGCTGGTCGACAGCGGCGCGTAGACCGTCCAGCCGGTGCCGGCGCCGAGGCCGCTGCCGCCCGGAACGAACATCGAGCTCACGAGCAGCACGAACGCAACCGTCGTGAGCCACAGGCTGATGTTGTTCAGACGCGGGAAGGCCATGTCGGGCGCGCCGATCATCAGCGGCACGAACCAGTTGCCGAAACCGCCGATCATCGCGGGCATGACCATGAAGAAGACCATGATCAGGCCGTGCGCGGTGATCATGACGTTCCAGAAATGCTTGCCCTGGACCTCGCCCGCGGCGGGGTCGAGAATCTGTGCCCAGCCGGTCAGATATTGCACGCCCGGCTCGGCGAGCTCGAGACGCATCATGCCCGACAGGATACCACCGACGATCCCCGCGATGATCGCGAAGATCAGGTAGAGGGTCCCGATGTCCTTGTGGTTCGTCGACATGAACCAGCGGACAAAGAAGCCCGGCGTGTCATGATCGTGATCATCGTGCACATGGCCGTGGCCGTGCGCGGGTGCAGTCGCTGCGATATCGGTCATCTATCGGACCCCTTGTTAATTCTTGGCGGCCGGCGCGGCGGCAGGCGCCGCCGCCGGAGCGGCTTCGGTCGTGGCGGCAGCCGGAGCAGCCGTCGCGGGAGCGGGTGCGGCGGCGGGAGCCGGCGCGGCGGCGTCCGCCTTGCCGGTGCCCGCGGGGTTGCCGCCCTTCGAGCGGACCCAGGCTTCCCACTTGTCGACCGGCAGCACTTCGACCGCGATCGGCATATAGCCGTGATCGACGCCGCAAAGCTCCGAGCACTGGCCGTAATAGACGCCGACCTTGTTGGCGGTGAAGGTCGTTTCGTTGGCGCGGCCGGGGACCGCGTCCATCTTGGTCCAGAAGGCGGGAACCGCAAAGCTGTGGATCACGTCGGCACCGGTGATGATCAGCTTCACCTGACGGCCGACCGGGACGACCATGCGGTTGTCGACGGCGAGGTGATAAGGCTCGCCCGCGGCCTTCGCCTGTTCTTCGGTCAGAATCTTCGAGACATATTCGCCGATGCCCTGGTCGGGATAGGCATAGCCCCAGTACCACTGGTATCCGGTGACCTTGATCGTCAGCGCGTCGGCCTTCGGCGGCTCGTACTGCGCGGCGAGCAGGCGGATCGACGGCACCGCGACGACCGCGAGGATCAGCACCGGGATCGCGGTCCAGATGATTTCGATAAAGGTGTTGTGCGTCGTCTTCGAGGGCACCGGGTTCGCCTTGGCCCGGTAGCGGACGACGACCCAGAGCAGCAGGCCGAGCACGAAGAGGGAGATCACCGTGATGATCGGCAGCAGGATATAGTGGTTGAAGCTGTAAGCCTGCTCGCCGATCGGGCTGACCTGCGGCTGGAAGTTGACCCCTGCGTCGACCGGCTGGCCGATGCCCGGCGTCGGCTTCATCGGCACATAGGTCGCGTCGCCCGCGGGAACCGCCGGAGCGGCCGCATCGGCGGCCGCGGTTGCCGGAGCCGCCGGGGCCGCCGCCGGAACAGCCGCATCGGCGGCAGCCGGAGCCGGATTCGCCGGGGCCGTCGCGGCGGGCGCCGCCGCGGGTGCCTGCGCCTGAACGGCGCCGACCGCGCCGAGCGACAAAGCCGCCGCGATTACAAGGGTTTTCAAGCTCTTCATAAGGATAGTGCCGCCCGTTGCCTGTTGTTATCTCGATGCCTCAACCCGCCGCTCCGAAGTGCCGGACATGCGTCGCGGCAGCCCTTCGGCGGGCTGAATCTCGCGGGCGCTATAGACCCGCTTGCCGCTTGCCTCAAGCATCTCTAACACTATTTTGCGGCTGGCAAATCTGCCCGCCCCAAACGCGACCGTTCCGTACGGACGGCTCCTTCTGCAAAAGACCCATTCTCCCATGACCGACGACGAAATCCTCGCCGAATTCCGCGCCGCGGACGCCCTGCTCCAGGGGCATTTCCTGCTCTCTTCGGGGCGGCACAGCGAATATTATCTCCAGTGCGCGCGCGTGCTGATGGACACCGAGCGCGCCGGCCGCCTCGCGATCGCCCTCGCCGCGAAACTGCCGCGCGACCTCAAGCAGGCGATCGACATCGTGGTCTCGCCCGCGATGGGGGGCGTCATCATCGGCCATGAAATGGGCCGCGCGCTCGGCAAGCCCGCGATCTTCGTCGAGCGTCCGACCGGGACCTTCGAACTGCGCCGCGGCTTCACGATCGCACCGGGCGCGAAGGTGCTGATGGTCGAGGATGTCGTCACCACCGGCCTGTCGTCGTGCGAAGCGATGGCCTGTGTCGCCGCGGCTGGGGGCGAAGTGGTCGCCGAAGCCGCGCTCGTCGACCGTTCGGCCGGAAAGGTCGAACTCGGCGTCCCCTTCTATCCGCTCGTCGCGATCAATTTCCCGACATATGACGCGGACGATCTGCCCGACCATCTCGCCGGGACCGCCGCGATCAAACCGGGGAGCCGGGCCGCTTGACCCGGCGCCTTCGCCTCGGGGTCAACATCGACCATGTCGCGACGATCCGCAACGCACGCGGCGGCGAGCATCCCGATCCGGTGCGTGCGGCCGAGATCGTCGCCGCGGTCGGCGGCGACGGCATCACCGCGCACCTGCGCGAGGACCGGCGCCACATCCGCGACGACGATCTTGCGCGCATCCAGGCCGCGACCGACCTGCCGCTCAACCTCGAAATGGCGGCGACCGACGAAATGCTCGCAATCGCGCTGCGCCATATGCCGCACGCGGCATGCATCGTCCCCGAAAAGCGCGAAGAGCGCACGACCGAGGGCGGGCTTGATGCCGCGGGGCAGCATAATCACCTCGCGCCGATCGTCGCCCGGCTGTCCGACGCGGGCATTCGCGTCAGCCTGTTCATCGAGCCCGACCCGCGCCAGATCGAGGCGGCGATGCGGCTGCGCGCGCCGGTGGTCGAGTTCCACACCGGCCGCTACGCGCACGTCGAGGGCGAGGAGCGCGCCGCCGAACTCCGCCGCATCGCCGACGCGGCCGCGCTCGCGTGGAAGAATGGTATCGAGCCGCACGCCGGGCACGGGCTCACCTATGACAATGTCATCCCCATCGCTGCGATCCCGCAACTCGCCGAACTCAACATCGGCCATTATCTTATCGGCGAGGCGATCTTTACAGGCCTCGAAGACGCGGTGCGCCAGATGCGCGACCTGATGGACGAGGCGCGCGGGTGATCATCGGCCTCGGCTCCGACCTGTGCAACATCGAGCGGATCCAGAATTCGCTCGACCGCTTTGGCGAACGTTTCGAGCAACGCGTCTTCACCGACGTCGAGCGCGCCAAGGCGGCGCGGCGGCCGTTCACCCGCGCAGGAACCTATGCCAAGCGCTTTGCCGCGAAAGAGGCTTTTTCAAAAGCCGTTGGCACCGGGTTCAAGCGCGGGGTGTTCATGAAGGACATCGGGGTCGTCAACGCGCCTTCGGGCGCGCCGACGCTGGCGCTGACCGGCGGCGCCGCCGAACGGCTGGCGGCGATGATCCCGGCGGGACACAGTGCGCACATCCATCTGACGCTGACCGACGACCATCCGTGGGCGCAGGCCTTCGTCATCATCGAAGCAATCAGGGACTGACATGGCGAAGGGCACAAGCAAGGACGAGGGCAGCTGGGGCAAATTGATCCGCGACATTGCGGTAATCCTGCTGCTCGTGCTGGGCATTCACAGCTGCGCGGCCAAGCCCTTCTATATTCCGTCCGATTCGATGATGCCGGTGCTGCGCAACGGCGACCGCCTGCTGGTGAGCAAATATCCCTATGGCTGGTCCTACGCCTCGGTCAGCTTCCACCTCGCGCCGAAGATCGAGGGCCGCCTGTTCGGCAAGCTTCCTGAGCGCGGCGACATCGTCGTGCTCGAGCATCCCGAAACGCGGGTCGACTATATCAAGCGCGTGATCGGCCTGCCCGGCGACACGATCGAGATGCGCCGCGGCGTGCTGATCATCAACGGCAAGCCGGTGAAGCGCGAACAGCAGCCCGACCTGCTGATCCCCGTCGACCCCAACACGCCCTCGCACGGCGACCGCGGCTTCAGCGCGCTCGATCGCTTTATCACGCGCGACACGCAGGGCCGCGAAACGCTGGCGCTGCCGATCGTGCGCGAAGCGCTCCCCGGCGGTGCGAGTTACGACACGATCGACATGGGCCCGACGAGCAACGACGAATATGGACCGAAGAAGGTGCCCGCGGACCATCTCTTCCTGATGGGCGACAACCGCGACGGCAGCGCCGACAGTCGCGTGCCCAGCGAGATGCTCGGCCTCGGCGGTCCGGTGCCTTTCGACACGATCGCGGGCCGCGCCGAAATCGTCACCTTCTCGACCGACGGCACCGCCCGATGGTATAATCCGCTGAGCTGGTTCCAGGCGCTTCGGTCGGGGCGCGCGGGAACCGATCTGCGCCCCGCGCGTCAGGAGACGAACAGCAGGGAGTGAGGCCATGGCGGAGAGCGACGCGAAAGCCAGGGCAAGCGCCGAAGCCCCCGGCCCGACCGAGATCCGCAGCCAGCTCGTCCGCACCGAATTGCTGAAGGCCAGCGCGTGGCTCGGCCTCGCGCTGCTGATCGGCATCTGCATCGTCCTGATCCAGCCGATCCTGCTGATCTTCGCCGGTATCGTCGTGGCCGCGATGCTCGATGGCGGCACGCGGCTGCTCGGGCGCATCCTTCCGATCGGACGCGGCTGGCGACTCGCGCTGGTCTGCCTTTCGCTCGTCGCCTTCCTCGGCTGGACGATATTGTTCGCCGGATCACAGATCGCCGACCAGGTCGCGACGCTGCAGACCGTCATCATGGCGCAGGTCGAACGCATCGCCGCCTGGGCCAGCGAGCACGGCATGGGTAATGTCCAGCTCGACGCCAAGACGATCACCGAAAATCTGGCCGGCACCGTCGGGCGCGTCACCGCCGCGGTCGGATCGGTGGTCGGCGCGCTGACCAGCCTGGTGATGATCGTCGTGCTGGGCATCTTCATCGCGATCGAACCGCGGCTCTACGAACGCGGGGTCGCGTGGATGCTGCCGCTGAAGAGCCGCGAGAATTTCTACATCACGACCGCGCGCATGGGGTTTACGCTTCGCCGGTTGATGGCGGGGCGACTGCTCGGCATGGCGGTCGAGGGGGTCGGAACATGGCTCGCGTGCCTTGCGGTCGGCATCCCGATGGCGGCGCTGATGGGGCTGCTCACCGGCCTGCTCGCCTTCATCCCCAATATCGGTGCGATCGTCTCGGGCATCCTGCTCGTGCTCGTCGGTTTCTCGGCAGGCACCGACACCGGCTTCTGGGCGATCGCCATCTATTTCGTCGTCCAGACCGTCGACGGCTACCTGATCGTGCCGATGGTCGCCAAGCAGACGGTCGACCTCGCCCCCGCGCTGGTGCTCGGCGCGCAGATCCTGCTCGGCGCGCTGCTCGGGCTGCTCGGCCTCGCGCTCGCCGACCCGATCGTCGCGATGATCAAGGTCGCGCTCGAACGCGAAGCCGAGCGCAACGCGCGATCGGGGACCGGAACCAGGGCGGGGGCCGCGTAAAGCCCGGCAGCCCGCAACCGGGGCGATTGCCAAACAAAAGAAAGCGGCGACAGGATCGATCGATCCTGCCGCCGCTTTCTTTTTCAAGTCTTGCGAATGCTGGCTCAGGGCTGCGGCGGAACCGCGCCCGGCGGCGGCGCCCCGGGCGCCCCCTGCTGCTGCATCATCATCTGCTGTTGCTGCATCATCTGCTGCATCGCACGAACTTCGGCTTCGGTCTTGAAGTCGATCAGTTCGACGTCGAAGTGCAGCGTGCTGCCGGCCGGGATCGGGCCATTGTCCCTGTCGCCATAGCCCAGCGCCGCCGGAATCACGATCTTGTACTTGCCGCCCTTCTTCATCCGCGTCAGCGCTTCGGAAAAGCCGGGAACGACCTGCGACACCTGCATCGGTGCCTGCTCGTTGGCGTCGAAGACGGTACCGTCGTCGAGCTTGCCTTCATATTTCACGAGCACGACATCGGCGCGCGTCGGGCTGTTGCCGGTGCCTTCCTTGACGACCTCGAAGCCGATGCGCGGGGTCGATTTGACCGCGAAGCCGATCGCCGCGACGATCAGCGCCGCAACGCCGAACCACATCAGCCACAACCCGCTCTTGCTCACCGGACGCAATGGAACCGTCGTCACGCTCATCGTCTGATCCTTCCCCTGCCCCCGCAAGATTTCCGGCGGAGCAAATATCGCGCTCGCCTATAGGCGGAGCGGCGCGGAGCGGTCCAGAGACATTCTGCGCCCCGGTGAAACGAAAAGGGGCGCCGCGTTGCCGCAGCGCCCCATTTTCGATCAGGATCCCGAACGGGATGGACGGCTTACTTGATGCCGTCGCGCTCCATCCGCTTGCGCTCCATCTTGCGGGCGCGGCGAACGGCGGCGGCGCGCTCGCGCGCACGCTTCTCGCTGGGCTTCTCGTAGTGACGGCGCAGCTTCATCTCGCGATACACGCCCTCACGCTGCAGCTTCTTCTTGAGCGCGCGAAGGGCCTGGTCGACATTATTGTCGCGAACGATGATCTGCATACGCCGTGTCGTCTCCTGTTCGTCAAACGGCCTACATCCCCGGCTCGTATCCGGTTCGCCATAGGTCGCCGATATTCGGGCAATAAAAAGAGCGCCGCAAGCAAGCGACGTTCCGATGGAGCGCCACTAGAGGGATTCGCGGCCGAATGCAAGCCCCTGCGCGGCGGCAGGGGCGCAAAACCGGCCTATTGCCCCCCGCGACGGCGCGCGTCGGGCACCTCTGGGGCGGCGCCCGGCTGCTGGGTCGCGAGCGGCAGCGGCGAGATTCCCACGCCGAACAGCCGCCACTTGCCGTTAAACCATTGAAATTCGAAATCGAAGGCAATCGCCGTCGGACGCAGGCCAAAGCTTCCGCGCACCCGGAGGACGTTCCCTGCCCCCACCTGCGCCGGTCCGTTGTACACGGGGGCAAGCAGCAGGCTGTTCGACAGGTCGACGCGATTCTCGCGCAGAGAGCCGAAGATCTGTGCCAGCCGCGCGGGATCGTTGGCGATCTGGAAGGCCGGCGAACTGATGTCGCGCAGCACCGAATAATTGCCCGACTGGTTGGCATGGTCGATCGCAGCGATCGTCGACCAGATCAGCTTCGCCAGTTCGAGGTCGCCCGGAACGGGCATCGCCGCAGCGGGCGGCGCGGCGGCAGCCCCGGTCTGCGCCTGCACCGGCCCGGCAAGCGCCAGCAGCGCAACGCCGGACAGCGAAAAGGCGGCCCGCTTCAAAGCGCGAGCCGAAAGAATGATGCTGTCCATAAATTCCATCATGAAAGGGCGATGCTCCCTTGGCAAGGAGCATCGCCCGTCTTCATTCGTGGCTTACCAGACGACCTGGAAGCCGCCGCGTGCGCCGATCTCGCCCGAGTCGAAGCCCGCGCCGACACCGGCCGAGAAGGTCGCCTTCTCGCTGATGCGCGCGGTCATCGCGATCGAGCCCGCGGTCCGGTCGTTATAATAACCGATACCGCCCGACATGCCGAACTTGGCGTCGGCGGGCAGCGCCGGGGTTTCCATCGACAGCGCCAGCGCGACGCCTTCGTTGGCGAGGCGCGCCTGGCGGCGGTTCTCGTCCGACTGCGCGAACAGCGTGCCAATCTGGCTGGTGTGCGTCGCGGTCAGCGTCTGCAGCGCAGCGATATTGGCGTTCTGCGTCGCGTTGACCCCCTGGATCGCCGTGATGGCGGCGCTGTTGGCGGCAACGCCCGCAGTGTTCGCCGCAATGGCGGTCCGCACCGTCGGGTCGCGGCCGACGACGCCGTTGGCATCGACGGTCATCACATCGGTCGCGCCGGTCTGCGCGGCGGTGCTGGCGGCGATGTCGCCGACGCGAACCGCGCTGCCCGCGCCGCCGAGTGCGACCTGGTTCGCCGCGGTCGCGGTGGCTCCGAAACCAAGCGCGGTCGAATTGTCGAACGCTGCATTGGCATTCTTGCCGACCGCCGTCGCGTTGACGCCGGCGGCATTCGCCTGATGACCGGCGGCAAGGCTGAGGTTGCCCGAGGCGACCGCCTGCCAGCCGAAGGCCTGCGCACCGCGGCCCGAGGCCACCGATTCGCCGCCGACGGCGGTCGAGTGGAAGCCCGAGGCAACCGCATTGTCGCCGACGGCGACGGCGTCCTCATCCGACGCGACGGCGAAATTGCCGATCGCGGTCGAGGTCAGACCCGACGCGCTCGCGCTTTTGCCGAACGCCGAGCTGTTATCGCCCGACGCGCTCGCCTGATGCCCCGACGCCACGCTCAGCGCGCCGGTAGCCGAAGCCTGCCAGCCGAACGCCTGCGCACCACGGCCCGAAGCCACCGATTCGGCGCCGACGGCGGTCGAATGGAAGCCCGAGGCATTGGCGAACTGGCCGAAAGCAGTGGCATCCTCATCCGTTGCCTGCGCGCCCGTTCCGATCGCCGAGGCGCCGGCGCCGCTCGCATTGGCGCTCACGCCAACGGCGATCGCTTCCGTCCCCGAAGCCGAGGAGTTCGAGCCGACGGCCGTCGACAGGTCGCCGGTCGCCGAGGCGAGTTCGCCGACCGCACTCGAGAACGCACCCGACGCAGTCGAGAAGGAACCGACCGCGGTGGACGCGAGACCGGTCGCCTGCGCGCTGCTGCCGTTGGCGACGCTGAACGACCCCGAGGCCACGGCGCCGGCGCCGGTTGCGGTGTCGTCCTGACCGGTGGCCTGCGCATTGTCACCCACTGCGACTGCGCGCGTTCCCGACGCCACCGCCTGACGCCCCGTCGCAACGCTGAAATCGCCCGAGGCGGCCGACTGCCAGCCGAACGCCTGCGCGCCGCGGCCCGAAGCCGCCGATTCCCCGCCAACGGCGGTCGAGTGAAAGCCCGTCGCTTGGGCGAGATCGCCGATCGCGACAGCATCTTCGTCCGTCGCCGATGCACCGCTGCCGATCGCGACGCTGGTCTGGCCGGTCGCGGTCGTGTTGCGGCCAACCGCAGTGCTGCGATTGTCGGCGGTCGCGTTCTGACCGACCGCGGTCGAACCGGTGTTCGTCGCCGATGCGTTCGAACCCACGGCGGTCGAACCGTTGCCGGTGACCGACGCATTCACGCCGCAGGCCAGCTGCGTATTGTTGCTGGATGACGCCCCGCCGTCGGTATCACCCGCCGAGGCGACGCCGTCGCCGTCGGTATCGAGCAAACATTCGGCCGCCTGCGCGGGCGCCGCCGCGAAAGCCGCATAGGCCGCCAGCGCCATCGCCGACGCGGACAGTTTTACCATATAACGCATTTCCCACACTCCCCATAAACACGGGCAGCAAGAGGGCTGCACCGTGAAATCCGATGCGCCGCATTACCGATATGGCGAGAATGGCCGGGTCGGACCACGCACAGACGCATGTCGGCGGACCACTTTGCCTCTGTTCGGACAAATGATGTGATCCCGCAGCTTCGACCCTGATTCGATGGTGGCCGCTAACGTCCCGCACGTCAACGCTTTATCGACATTCTCGACCAATTCGTCGCGCGTGACCCGCCGTGCGCAGCGGGATTGTGCCAGCCCCCGCGACTGTGGCATAGGTAGCGGAACGAAACCGACAGACCATGGACAGAGGATCAGGCGATGGCGACTCAGCTCAAGCGCAACAGCAAATATAGCGAAGCCGAATGGACCGCACGGCAGGAACTCGCCGCGTGTTACCGCATCTTTGCGATGATGGGCTGGGACGAGATGATCTTCAACCATATCACGGTGAAGCTGGAGGATCAGGAAGGCGCCTTTCTGATCAATCCCTATGGCATGCATTTCAGCGAAGTCACCGCGTCGAGCCTGATCAAGATCGACATCGACGGGAACAAGCTGGACGAGGACAATCCCTGGCACGTCAACAAGGCGGGCTTCGTCCAGCACAGCCTGTTCCACCGCGTCCTGCCCGACGCGCATGCGATCATTCACACCCACACCACCGCGACGATGGCGGTGTGCGGGCTCGAGGGTGGGTTGCAGCCGACGAACTTCTATGCCTGCAACTTCATGGGCCAGCTCGCCTATCATGACTTCGAAGGCATCACGGTGCGCGAGGAAGAAGGGGTGCGGCTCGTCGAGCATCTGGGTGACAAACGCATCCTGATGCTGCGCAACCATGGCCCCGTCGTGATGGGCAAGTCGCTGACCGACGCCTTCATCAAATATTGGGCGCTACAGCGCGCGTGCGAGATTCAGCTCGCGACGATGAGCATGGGAAAGCCGATCCTGATCAGCGACGACGTGGTCAAGGTCCACCAGCGCGACCTCTATATGGCGCAAATCCCTGGGCGTCAGTCGGGCAAGGCCGAATTCGACGCGATGGTACGCAAGGTCGACAAGATCGACACGAGCTGGCGCGATTGAAATCTTCACCGCGTCACTGCGAGCGCAGCCGACGAAGCAATCCGGAGCGGCGCAACGCCCGGGGGCCTTCGATCGCGTCGCTTCGCTCGCCGTGACCCGGTGGAAGAGGAGACGCGTGCTTTTGCATCGACCTTCGACTAGAGCGGCTGCATGACGCGCTTTTCGGTCAACGACCGCCCGGTCGAATATCGCATGGACCCCGAAACGCCCCTGCTGTGGGCGCTGCGCGATGCGTCGAACCTGACCGGCACCAAATATGGCTGCGGCACCGGCGAATGCGGCGCCTGCACCGTCGACATCGACGGCGAGGCGATCCGAAGTTGCCTCGTCACCATCGCCGAGTGCGAGGGACGTTTCGTCACGACGATCGAAGGCCTTGCCCGCGACCGCAGCCACCCGGTGCAGCAGGCGTGGGTGGCCGAACAGGTGCCGCAATGCGGCTTCTGCCAATCGGGTATGATCATGGCCGCCGCCGCCCTGCTGCGCACCAACAGCAGCCCCAGCGATGCCGAGATCGACGCGGCGATGACGAACATCTGCCGCTGCGGCACCTATCCGCGTATTCGCGGCGCGATCAGGCGCGCCGGGCGCGTCCTGCGCGGAGAAGAGCGGATCGCCGCCGCGCCGCCACCGGGTATCCGTCCGCAGGATGCCGCCGGCGCCGTGCCTGCGATGCGCGCCCCCCCGGAACGCTGACCATTGCCGTTCATCTAGCTGAACCGCAGGCAACATCGCGGTTCAGCGGTGACTCATCTTGTCCGCGGTAATTTTCCCTTCATCTTCCCGGTCGGCCGCCCGCCGCCCATGGGACCCGTGTTCGGAGAATGACGATGAAGAAGATTATCGGAGGGCTGCTGATCGCCGCGACGATGCTGACCCCGATCACGCCGGTGCTCGCACAAGCGCGCGAAGGCCAGCAATATGCCCAACGCGGTGACCGCGGGGATCGCGGCAATCGCGGCCCCAACGCCGACCGCAGCAACCGCGGCGGCGAACCGCGCGCGCAGCGCCAGCCGCGCACCGAGCGACCGCAGGTGCAACGCCAGCAAGGCCAGCAGCAACCGCGCCGCGACTGGTCCGGCAATCGTGACCGCGCCGCGCCGCAGGTGCGCCGCGACCGCAGCGGCGAGGTCCAGCGTCAGCAGGCGCAACGCCAGCAGTGGCAGCGCGACCGCAACCGCACCTATGATCGCAACCGCGACGGCCGGGTCGACCGCCAATGGGATCGCAACCGCAACGGTCAGGTCGATCGCCAATGGGACCGCAACCGCAACGGTCAGGTCGATCGCCGCTATGACCGTAACCGCAACGGCAACCTCGACCGACGCTGGGATCGCAACAACGACAACCGCGTCGACCGCCGCTGGGACCGCGATCGCAATGGCTATGTCGATCGCCGCTATCGCGACAACAACCGCGGCAATCACTGGAACCGCGACTGGCGCAGCGATCGCCGCTATGACTGGCGCAATTACCGCGACCGGAATCACAGCTATTACCGCCTGCCGCGCTATTACAACCCCTATCGCGGCCGTGGCTATTCGCGCTTCAGCATCGGCTTCACGCTCGGCTCGCTCTACTATGGCCAGCGTTACTGGATCAACGACCCCTGGTACTATCGCCTGCCGCCGGCCTACGGCAACTACCGCTGGATCCGCTACTATGACGACGCCCTGCTGGTCGACGTCTACTCGGGCCAGGTGGTCGACGTGATCTACGATTTCTTCTGGTAATTCCTTTCGGTTACCAGACGACAAACTGAAGGGGCCGGTTCGCCGGCCCCTCTTTTTATGCGCTTGCCCTCCCCCGCGTGCCGCGCCACCATGGCGCGACAAGACAGGGGAGAATTCCATGCGCAAACTGGGACTGGCCGCCGCGGCGACGCTGGCGCTGCTTGGCAGCGAGGCCGATGCCAAGACCACCGTCATCTACGCCGGCCGCGTGATCGTCGATCCCGACAAGCCGGCGCTCGGCGCCTCGACCGTGACCGTCACCGACGACCGCATCGTCTCGATCGACGCAGGCCGGACGCCAGCGCCCGCGGGCACCGAGGTCGTCGACCTCGGCGACAGGACACTGCTCCCCGGGCTGATCGACCTCCACGTCCATCTGACCGGCGATCCCGGGGGCGATTTCCGCAGCGAAGCGGTCGACCCCGACGAATGGGGTGTCGTCGTCGGCGTCAAAAACGCCGCGATCACGCTGCGCGCGGGCTTCACCACCGTGCGCGAGGCAGGATCGGCGCAATATAGTGCCTTCTCGCTGCGCCGCGGCACCACCGCCGGCTTCATCGAAGGACCGCGCATCATCGCCGCGGGCCCGGCACTGTCGATCGTCGGCGGGCACGGCGACGTCACCGGCTTTCGCGAGGACGTCCACGACGTGCTCGATCAAGGCTATACCTGCACCGGACCGGTCGAATGCGCCGAAAAGGTGCGCAAGGCCTCGCGCGCCGGCGCCGACATCATCAAGATCACCGCAACCGGCGGGGTCCTATCGCAGCAGGGTCGCGGGCTCGGCGGCCATTTCAGCAAGCCCGAACTCGAAAGCATCGCGACCACCGCGCATTCGCTCGGACTCAAGGTGATGGCACACGCCCACGGCGCGCGCGGAATCGAGGATGCAGCCGCGGCAGGGATCGACACGATCGATCATGGCACCTTTGCCGACGACGCGGCGCTCAAGGTGATGAAGGCCAAGGGCACCTATCTCGTCCCGACGCTGATGGCATTCGAGGGCGTTCGCGAGCGCCTCGGCAAGGGCATCTATACCCCGACGGTCGAGGAAAAGGTCCGCATGACAATGGGCATCGTCGGCCAGGCGGTCGGCAAGGCAAAGGCGCTCGGCGTCCCCGTCGCCTTCGGCACGGACGCCGGAGTGTTCGAGCACGGCCGCAATGGAGGGGAATTTGCGCTGCTCGTCAAGAACGGCCTGACCCCACGTGAAGCCGTCGCTGCCGCGACCACCGTGGCGGCGCGCGCGCTGTCGATGGAAAACGAGATCGGGCGCATCGCACCCGGCATGTCGGCCGACATGATCGCCGTGGCGGGCGATCCGCTGAGCGATGTCACGACGCTTGAAAAGGTCGACTGGGTGATGGCGCGCGGCCGCATCGCCGATTAGCTTTCGGCGGCGAAGGACGAGGCCCAACGGGTTTGGAACGAGGAGGAATCGTCAGGCGGCGCGGTCGATCCGCTGCGGCAATGTCGTGCCGGGACGCGGCGGCGGCACCCCGCCGATCAGCGCCGCGATCTCGACCGTTTCAGCAAAGCGGACGCCGACGCGGTGCTGCTCGGACCAGCGCGCCTCGGCGTCCAGCACCAGATCGGGTGCGAATTCGAGGCGGAATCCCGTCCCTTCGGGCACGTTCCACAGCCCCTCGATCAGCGCACCGCGCGTCGACACATTGCGCACGATCACTTCGTAGCGATGTCCGCCGCTTTCGGCGTGGATCGCGCGAAAGGTCCGGCTGCGCGGCTCGCGCGCGCTCTTGTACCCCTGTGCGATGGCGCGCCCCTCACCCGTACGGAGCAACGCCCTTGCTTCGGCAAGATCCATCGGCTTTCCATAGATATAACCCTGAACATGACTGCACCCCAGACCGCGGATCAGCTCGAGATCGTCGTGGGTCTCCACCCCCTCGGCAGTCGTCTCCATCCTGAGCGCGGCCGCGAGGCTGACGATCGAAGAGATGATCGCGGCATTCATGCCACCCGGATCGGCGGCGCCGCGCACGAAGCTCTGGTCGATCTTGATCTTGTCGAACGGCGCCTTTTTCAGATAGCCGAGCGCCGAATAGCCGGTGCCGAAATCGTCGAGCGCGAGCCGCACGCCGGTGCGCTTCAGTCGCTGGAACATCTCGAGATTCTCGGGACTTTCGTCGAGGAACACCCCCTCGGTAATCTCCAGTTCGAGCTGTTCGGGGCGGATGCCCGCCGCCGACACCGCACTCATGATCGTCGCGGGCAGCTTGTCGTTGGCAAACTGGCGCGGCGAGACGTTGACCGCGACGCGATACCCCGGCCCCAGCTGCGCGATCGCCGCGCAGGCCGAGCGGATGATCCATTCGCCGATCGGTACGATCAGGTTCGAATCCTCCGCCACCGGGATGAACTTCGACGGGCTGATCACGGCCTCGTTCCCCCGTTGCCAGCGGATCAGCGCCTCGAACCCCGTGATGCGCTCGCTCGCGACGTCGACGATCGGCTGATAGGCGAGCTTCAGCTCGTCCCTTGCCAGCGCTTCGCGCAGGGCATCCTCGATCGCCCTTCGCTCGCTCGCCTGATCGTGCATCGCATCGGCGAAGAAACGATAGACCCCGCGTCCCGCATCCTTGGCCGCATAGAGCGCGAGGTCGGCGTTGCGCACGAGCGCCGATGCGGACACGCCTGCTCCATCCGACACCGCGATGCCGATCGACGACCCGATGCGCACCTGCTCGCCTTCGATCGCAAAGGGCTGCGCAAGGCTGAGGATGATCGCATTGGCGATCGCGCCCAGCCGGTCGGGGTGAGTGACCTGCGGCAGCACGATCTGGAATTCATCGCCGCCGAGGCGCCCGACCTGCCCCGTGTCGCCGATGACCTGCGTCAACCGGCCTGCGACCTGCCGGAGCAGCTGGTCGCCGACCGGGTGACCGAGCGTGTCGTTGACAGCCTTGAAGCGATCGAGGTCCATCAGCAGCAGCGCGCAGGGCTGCGGCTGGCCGATGTGTCCCTTGAGCGCACGTTCGAGCAGGTCGGTGATGTGGAGCCGGTTGGCGAGCCCGGTGAGGACGTCGTAGCGCGCGAGCTGGTTGATCTCGCGCTCGGACTTTTTCTTTTCGGTGAGGTCGGTGCCACTGCCGCGAAAGCCCTGGAAATTGCCGAGCTCGTTGCTGATCGGATGGCCCGAGATCGACCACCAGCGTTCCTCGTCGGACAAGGCCGCCTGCACCGTCAGCTCCTTGAAGGGCGTGCGCGAGGACAGGCTGAAGCCGAGCGTGCGCTCCTCACTCTCGTCGTTGCCGACGCGCTTGCGGATGAGGTCGGTGAAAGGCTTGCCGATCAGCTCGCCCGACGTCCGGCCAAGCTTCGCAGCGACGGTCGGCGAAAGATAGACGAGGTGGCCGTGGCGGTCGGTTTCCCAGAACCAGCCGCGCCCGGCACGCTCGAAATCGCGGACGAGGTTGAGCGCGCGCTGCTGGTCGCTGACCAGCTTCCGCTGGGCACGCCGCGAACGCTGCTGATGCCGCGTATCCTCGCGCACCATCACGATCAGAAGCGCAAGAAAGATCATCGCAGCGAGCGCGAAAGGCACCGATCCCTTGCCGATCGCCCCGCCGAGCGCGGTGGCGCCCGCAAAGGCGAAGAAGGCGGGACGCGCGATCGCGACCGCCGCCGCCGCAACGAGGATCGCACCGACCCGGATCGCCGAAAAGGCATCGAGATAAGGCATGCCGTCGTCGAGCCCCGAGGTCGTGAACATCGCAATGCTGGTCGCCAGCGTTCCGGCGGCAATCAGCAGCATCGCGGCAAGACACCAGAGTCCGATGCGCCCCGGCGGACCGCGCCGCCGGGCGCGCGACAGCTGTCCCATCACCGTCAATATCAGGTCGCAGGCAATGCCGAAGCCGAGCAGCAGCCATTGCGACGGCCGGTCGAAAAAGCCGGGGAGCCCCGGAAAGAAGGCGCAGGCGAAATAGACGACGACACGACTGACGAGGACGTAGTGCCAGAGTTCGGCGACGCGCGTCAGGCGCGCGACGAATTCCGGCGAATCGAAAAGCGATTCATCGGCTTGCGCATCGCTGACCACCGGCCGCACTATGACCCGCTTCAACCCCAATCCCGCCATTCCCGTCATCTCGGTCTTCGTGCGATTCTGTGTCAGACAGTGGTTTCCAAAACCTTATCTCGCTCGCCCCGTAAAATCCCGCGATTGCTCCATAATGGGAGGGATTGGGTTTTTGTTCGAAACGGGTTATGCTCGCCATATGCCAGCCGTACGCCTCTTGCCGCCGAACCAGTTTTTCGACCGTGACGAATGGGCCTCGATCACGCGCGTGTCGCCGTGGCGCGGCATATGGCTCGTTGCGCATGGCTGGATCGTCAGTATCGCGGTGGTCGGCGTCGCGGCCTGGCTGGCGAATCCGCTCGGCTGGCTGGCAGCCGTCATCCTCGTCGGCGGGCGCCAGCTCGGCTTCGCCATCCTGATGCACGACGCGGCGCATGGCGCGCTGCACCCGAATCGCAAGGTCAATAATCTCCTCGGCGACTGGCTGACCGGCGCGGCGGTAGGATCGGACCTGATCGCCTACCGCACCTATCACCTCCAGCACCACAAATTCACCCAGCAAGCCGAAGATCCCGACCTCGCGCTCTCGAAACCCTTCCCCACCACCCGCGCCAGCCTGGGACGCAAGGTGCTGCGCGACCTGACCGGCCAGACTTTTTTCAAGCAGCGCGTCGCTCAGTTCGGCTTTGCCATCGTCGGGCTGAAGGCGATGCTGCGCGGCGAAAAGGCAGACCGGAAGGGCGCGAGCACGCGCGCCGGCACGCCGTTCAACAAACAGTCGGACGACGGCGTCACCGCGCCGACGGTCGATGCCGCAGGCGCGATCGCTGTGACGCGCGCGGTCGGGCGCTTTCTGATCGTGCAGGCTGTGCTGCTCGCGCTCTCACTCGCGTTTTACGGCTGGGCGCCGTATTTGTTGTGGTTGGGGGGACTGGTGACGACGTTCCAGCTTTACCTGCGGATCCGCAACATCGCCGAGCATGCGTGCACGACGACGGGCAGCGACGATCCGTTCAGCCACGCGCGCACGACGCGCGCCGGCTGGCTGGCGCGCGCGACGGTCGCGCCCTATTGGGTCAATTACCACGCCGAGCATCATCTGTTCATGGGCGTGCCCTGCTATCGCCTGCCCGCGGTGCACGCCGCGCTCGGGCGCGCGGGCAAGCACGGCGCGATGACGATCGCGCCAAGCTACGCCGCGGTGCTGCGTCAGGTGACCGCGGTCCCCGCCCCCGCCTGACCGGCGCGGCGCAGCAGCCCTTCGGCGAGCCAGCATCCGAGCCAGCCGCCCAGCGCCGCCATCGCCGCCGCCTCGCCCAGACGGCCGAGCACGGCTTCGCTGAGCCCGGTGAAGCTGGCGCCTGCCGCGACCAGCGCGAGCGCATCGGCCTCGTCGCCGGAGAGGCTGCGGAACTGCGGCTGGTCCGCGTGCCGCCAGACGAGGATCGTCGCGGGTTCGCCGAGGCGCGCCGCCGCAGGCGGTTCCTCGCCCGCCTCGAGCGCGTTCCAGATCGCCGCGATATTGAAGGAGACGCCCACGACCTGCGCCGACGGGACGAGCGCCAGCGGCGCGTCGATCCAGCCGTCGCCGAGCGCGCCGACGGCTGCGGCATCGAGCGGATCGGCATCGGGCGCATCGAAGGCGTCGCGCAACGCCCAGTCGAGCCGCGCCAGTTCGGCGAGTTCGCCGTCGCCCGGATAGCGAAGCGCGAGGAAATCGGCGAAACCACCGCCATAATAGCGCAGATTGCGCGTCGTCGACGGATGGGCATCGACGAAGGCGCCGGCGAGCCGTCCGAACTGCTCTTCGCCGAGATAAAGATGCAGCCGCTCGTAATGGTCGGCGAGAATGCCGGTGACGCTGGCGCGGTAATTGTTGCGGTAGATGTCGAGCCGCCGCGCCGCGCCGACGCGATTGTCGTCGACGATCAGCCGTTCGGCCGCCGCGTCGCCGCGCATCACCCCGGCAAGGAACAGCGCCTGCATATCGCGCAGCGCCTCAGCCATGCGCGGTCGCCGGGCTGCGCAGCGCTTCATCGGCCACGGCGCGCGCGCGGTCGAGTTCGCCGACGACCTCGGCGAGCGGCGGGATGTCGTCGTCGCGCTCGATCATCGTCGCGACCGGCCCGAACATCGCGATCGCGCGCGCATAGAGGTCCCACACGGCATCGCACACATCATGATCGTGGGTGTCGATGACATAGTCGCCCATGTCGCTGTGTCCCGCCAGATGCACCTGCTGGATGCGGCCCGCGGGCAACCCGGCGAGATAGTCGACCGGATCGAAGCCGTGATTGCGCGCGCTGACGTAGATATTGTTGACGTCGAGCAGCAGCAGGCAGTCGGCGCGTTCGGCCATGTCGGCGAGAAAATCCCATTCGGTGCGGTCCGACGAACGGAAGGTGACGTAACTCGACGGGTTTTCGATGAGGATGCGCCGGCCGAGACGGTCCTGCACGCGCGCGATATTGTCGACGACGCAGGCAAGCGCAGGGGCATCATAGGGCAGCGGCAGAAGGTCGTGCGTGTTGTGCGCGTTGAGCCCCGTCCAGCACAGATGGTCGGACACCCACAGCGGCTCGACGCGGTCGGCCAGCGCCTTGAGGTCGGCGAGATAGGCCATGTCGAGCGGCTCGTCCGAGCCGATCGACAGCGAAACGCCGTGCAGCGCGATCGGATAGTCGCAGCGGATGCGGTCGAGCATCGCCATCGGCCGGCCGCCGGGAACCATGTAATTTTCGGAGATGACCTCCAGCCACTCGACCCGCTGCGGGCCCGCGAGGAAGTCGGGATAGTGGACGGGGCGCAATCCCAGCCCGAAACCGGGCGAGGCGATGGTCCTGCAATCGGCGTCACGCATGGCCTGTTCCGTTCGAACGGGGACCCCGGCGGCCGCCTCGCGAACGCCGGGGTCCCCCTCGATCATCGATCGCCGCGCTCAGAGGCTCGCGATCGTCTTGAAGCCCGAAGCGCCGCAGCCGCCCCCGGCCTTGCAGCTGCTCGCGTCTTCCTTGGCGTCGGCCTTGCCCTTGCAGCTGTTGGCGTCGGTCTTTTTCGCGTCGGCCTTGCAGCCCGAAGCGCCCTTGCAGCTATTCGCGTCGGTCTTCGTCGCGTCGGCCTTGCAGCCCGAAGCGCCCTTGCAGCTGTTCGCATCGGTCTTCGTCGCGTCGGCCTTGCAGCCCGCGGCGCCCTTGCAGCTGTTCGCATCGGTCTTCTTCGCGTCGGCCTTGCAGCCCGAAGCGCCCTTGCAGCTGTTCGCGTCGGTCTTCTTGGCGTCGGCCTTGCAGCCCGAAGCCCCCTTGCAGCTGTTCGCGTCGGTTTTTGCCGCATCGGTTTTCGTCGCGTCGGTTTTGGCCGCATCGGTCTTCGCCGCGTCGCCCTTGCAGCTGTTGGCATCGTAATAGGCGCCGCCGGCGGCCGAAGCGTCGGCGGCAATCGCGGCGCTCGAAAGCGCGATGGCGGTCGCCGATGCGGCGATCAGCCCGGCAAGCTTGTTGCTGGTCATGAAATTTCCCTTCCCTTTGGTTGTCCAATCAAGGTGGAGCGGCGACTCACCGTTCCCCGGTCTTTTTTCACACGAGCCCGGGGCATAGTGGCATGATCGCGATCACAGGCGAAACAATATTCGGCCGGCCCCGCGAGCACAGGCCCGGGCCCGGCGAAGCGGCCTCACGATCAAGCGTCGTTCGGCCCGAAGGGGCTATTGCCCCTGCCCGTCCGAGCGAAACCGGCCCGCCGCGCGGTCCTTGGTCGTCGTCGCGGGGTCGAAGATCATGCCGTTCATCGCGACATAGACGCCCGGCGGCAGCGTCTGCACCGCGGCGAGCGCGAAACCGACGTTGAATTCGGCATCGCTCGCGCGCACCGACGCGGGCTGCATCGCGCCGGTCAGTACGATCGTCTTGCCCGCGATTCCCGCCAGCACGCGCCCGGTGACGACCATCGTGTCGGTGCCATGGGTGACGAGGATATGCGCCGCGTCGCTCGCCGCGACCGCAGCGCGGATCGTCTCGCGATCGGCGTCGTCGAGTTCGAGGCTGTCCTTGCGCATCAGCTGCGTGACGCGGTGCGCGACGTGGACATTGTTCTCGCGCAGCATGTCGGGGATCGCCGCGGGCCCGATCTGGAACTCGCTGAGCGCGTCGAAATAGACCTTGTCGATCGTTCCGCCGGTGGTGAAGATGTCGATCATTGCTTTCGTCCTGTCTGCCTGGGCATCCAACCCACCCCGTTCGCCCTGAGCTTGTCGAAGGGCCGTTCTTTCATTCCACGCGGCAAGAAGGACGGTGCTTCGACAAGCTCAGCACGAACGGAGCATGGGCAACTCCGTTCGGGCCGTATCGGCTTATGCCAAAGCCTCGGCAATCAGCCGCCGCGTATTGTCGATCCCGAACAGCGCGATGAAGCTGCCCATGCGCGGGCCCGCGCTCGACCCGAGCAGCGTTTCGTAGAGCGCCTTGAACCAGTCGCGCAGCGCGGCGAAGCCATAGGCTTCGTCCTTGCCGATCTCGTAGACGATATTCTGGATATCGTCGGCCGAGGCGTCCGCGGGCAGCGCCGCGAGCCGCTCGTCGAGCGTCCTCAGCGCCGCGCCCTCGCCGCCCTGCGGCTTGCGGCGCTTGAGCGTCGGCGCGACATAGTCGCGGTTATACGCCATCGCATTGTCGATCAGGCGATCGAGTTCGGGATATGTGGCGGCATCGGCGCCCTCGACATATTGGCCGAGATAGCGCCAGATCTGCTCCTTCGACGCGTCGGCGCCCATCACCCCGACAAGATTGAGCAGCAGGCCGAAGGTCACCGGCAGCGCCGCCGCCGGCACATCCTCGCCGCGCGCGACATGGACATGATGCACGGGGTTGCCGAGCTTCTTGTCGCCTTCCTGCGCCGGATAATTGCCGCGCATCTGGAGATATTCGTCGACCGCCTTGGGAATGACGCCGATGTGGAGCTGCTTCGCCGCCTTGGGCTCGCGGTACGCGAAAAAGGCGAGGCTTTCCTCGCTGCCGTACGAGAGCCATTGTTCGAGGCTGAGGCCATTGCCCTTCGACTTCGAAATCTTCTCGCCCTTTTCGTCGAGGAACATTTCGTAGATCAGACCTTCGGGCTTTTGCCCGCCCAGCGCGCGCGCGATCTTGCCCGACTGCGTGCCGCTGTCGGTCAGGTCCTTGCCGTACATTTCGTAATCGACGCCCAATGCGACCCAGCGCATCGCCCAGTCGACCTTCCATTGCAGCTTGGCGCCGCCGCCGAGGATCGAGTGGGTGATCGTCTCGCCCTCGTCCTCGAACGACACCAGCCCCTTGTCGGCGTCGACAACGGTCACCGGCACCTGCAGCACGATGCCCGACTTCGGGCTGACCGGCAGGACCGGCGAATAGGTGGCAGCGCGCTCGGCGCGCAGCGTCGGCAGCATGATGTCGAGGATGTCCTGATTGTGGCGCAGGACATTCTTCAGCGCCTCGTCGAAGGCGCCCGACCTGTAGCGCTCGGTCGAGCTGACGAATTCATAGTCGAAGCCGAAGCGGTCGAGAAATTCGCGCAGCATCGCATTGTTGTGATGCGCAAAGCTTTCATACTTGCCGAAGGGATCGGGGATCGCGGTCAGCGGCTTGCCGAGATGGCTCGCGAGCATCTCCTTGTTCGGGATATTGTCGGGGACCTTGCGCAGCCCGTCCATGTCGTCGCTGAACGCGACAAGGCGCGTCGGGGTGCCACCGGTCAGCGTCTCATAGGCGCGGCGGACCATCGTCGTGCGCAGCACTTCGTTGAAGGTGCCGATGTGCGGCAGGCCCGAGGGACCATAGCCGGTCTCGAACAGCACCGGATCGCCACCGGGCTTGCCCTGCGGATAGCGTTTGACCAGCTTGCGCGCTTCCTCGAACGGCCAGGCCTTGGACGTTTGCGCGGGTTGGCGCAGCGAAGGGTCGAGATGCAAGTCGGTCATGCCGCGCGCCATAGCGGCAAGCGGCGACGAATCGAAAGCCAAATTTGCGCAGCAGCCCCCGCCGGCGCGGCATCATCGCCGCGCGCGCCGTACCGGAAATCATGGTTACCGGAAATTTACCATGCCGGGCCTATGTCCGGGAGCATGACCAGCACCCCTTTCCGCAACCCGCGCCAGCACAAGCGCGCCGCCGTATCGATCGACGTCACCGTAAACGGCGTGCTCAACGTCGTCGAGGGGCGCATCACCGACCTGTCGGAGGGCGGCGCACGGATCGAGGGCGGCGCGATCCTGCCGGTGCGATCGCGCTGCGAGATCCATTATGCGGGGCAGACGGTCTATGCCACGGTGATGTGGGCCGAAATCGACCGCATGGGGGTGCGCTTCCCCTATGAGCTGGTCGACGGCCCGCTGTACAAGGCGCTCGAACGCGCGCGCGACGCCTGGCCCACCGAACCCGCGCAGATCTTTCGCACGATGCGGCCGGCGAGCTTCGGACGACGCGGGCTGAACTGAGTTCGCGCTGCCCGGCGTAAGCCCGGCGCCGCAAGGAAATCGCCACATATTGGTTCATTCCGGACCGGACCGCCCGGCCAGCCGGTCGAATCGTGCCGCTTTGCGCACAGACGCCCGGCGACCCGCCGGCTTCGCTCCACAGTGGTCCCCCTTCGGACGAGGACCGCCGCCGCCCGCCGCCCCGGTCCCCTATGCAGGCCTGCCCCGAACCGGGGCGGTCACTGCATGGGAGAGAGACGATGACGACCTATCATGAGTTCAGTGCGCAGGCGGTCCAGCAGGCGCTCGATACGGCGCGGATGCACAATGACACCGTCGGGCTGAAGGCGGCCGACGGTTCGCCCAACATCGCCGGCGGCGGCGAATTCGCGGTGCTCGCCGAATGCGTCAGCGTGACGGTGAGCGGCGGCCGCGTGTGCCTCAACCTGCCGCTCGGGATCGGCAGCGTGTGCATCCCGATCCCGATCTCCTTTCCCGACGGCACCGTCGCGCAGGCGTGCCTCAGCATCTGCACGACATGGGGCTTTCCGACCGGGGTCAAGGTCACCGTGTCGGTCGCCGGACAGACGATCGTCGAAAAGAGCTTCGGCAAATGCTGATCTGAGCGCGAACGGCGGCGATGCGCGGACCTCGCTTCGCCGCCATTTTCGTTCATGACCTGTTCCCGGCGGCGGCGAAATGCGATAGAGACCGCGCGTGCGCCCCGACACTCCGCCTCCCCCGACCCTGCCCGCGATCCATGCGAGCCATGTCGGCATCTGGCTGTCCGACGCGCGCGGCACGGCGCGGCGCGTCGATCGCGGCGAGGCGATCGCGGCGGTCGCGGCGACCCCGCACCTGTTCCTCAACGCGCCGCTGACCGGCGACCGGCTCGGCTACCCCGACCTGTCGGGGCTCGACCTGCTCGAGCTTTTCGCCTTCCTCTTCCCCGCGCGCTTCGCGGTGCCGACCCCGGCGGGCATGGCCGCCGCGCTGGGGCTGGCCGCGCCCGCGAACGAACCCGCGGTCGCCGCCTTCCTGCCGCAGATCGCGGCCGCGATACTCGCGTGCCTCGACGATCCCGCCTGGCCCGAACGCGAGGGCGCGTGGCACGGGATGCAGGCGCTGGCACGCCAGCGCTGGCCGTGGGCGCCGCTCGTCCAGCCGCGCCTGCCCGCGCCGGCGGGCGACGAACGCTGGCTGTTCGCGCGGCTGCCCGAATGGGAGGAAGCCCCGCCGCGCCCGCAGCCGCGGCAGGTGACGATCGCCGAGGCCGACGTCACCGCACGGCTCGCCCGGCTGACCGGCGACGGGGCCGAACAGCGCCCGGGGCAGCAGGATTATGCGCGCGCCGTCGCGGCGATCTTTGCCGCGCGCGAACGCCGCGACGCACCGCAGATGCTCGTCGCCGAGGCGGGGACCGGGATCGGCAAGACGCTCGGCTATCTCGCCCCCGCGAAACAATGGATCGACCAGTCGGCGGGGGCGGTGTGCATCTCGACCTTCACCAAGGCGCTGCAACGCCAGCTCGCGCGCGAGACCGAGAAACTCTATCCCGACCCCGCGATGCACCGCGAAAAGGTGGTGGTGCGCAAGGGGCGCGAAAACTATCTGTGCCTGCTCAACCTCGAGGATGCGCTGCAGGGCGGCTTTTCGGGGCGCGCCGCGATCCTCGCGCAGCTCGTCGCGCGCTGGGCGGCGTACAGCCGCGACGGCGACATGGTCGGCGGCGACCTGCCCGGCTGGCTGCCCGCGCTGTTCCGCCGCAACGGCACCACCGCGCTCACCGACCGGCGCGGCGAGTGCATCTATGCGGGCTGCCCGCATTTCCGCAAATGCTTCATCGAACGCTCGGCGCGCGCCGCGGGGCAGGCCGACATCGTCATCGCCAACCACGCGCTGACGATGGTCCAGGCGGCGCGCCCGCGCGATGGTGGCGCACCCGCGACGCGGCTGATCTTCGACGAGGGCCACCATCTGTGGGACGCCGCCGACAGCATGTTCGCCGCGGCGCTGACCGGGCAGGAGGCGATCGAGATCCGCCGCTGGGTGCTCGGCCCCGAGGGCAAGGCGCGCGGGCGGCGCCGCGGGCTCGCCGCAAGGCTCGCCGACGTCGCGAGCTATGACGAGGCGGGCGACAAGGCGATCCAGGCGGCGATCCACGCCGCGGGCGAGCTTCCCGGCGACGGCTGGCTCGGCCGGCTCGCCGAGGGGCAGCCGTGGGGCGCGGTCGAGGCGCTGCTCGCCGCAGTGCGCGGCCATGTCTATGCGCGCGGCACCGACCCGAAGAATGCCGACGCGGGCTATGGTCTCGAAACCGAACTCGCCGACCCCGACGCCGACCTCGTCGCCGCAGCCGCGGGCGCGGGCGATGCGGTCGAGGCGCTGCTGCGCCCGCTGATGGCGCTCGGCAAGCGGCTCGAGGCGCTGATCGAGGACCCGCCCGACTGGCTCGACGGACAGGCGCGCGCGCGCGTCGACGGCGCGCGGCACAGCCTCGGCAACCGCATCGACACGCTCGGCGCGTGGCTGTCGCTGCTCGGGCGCGTCGGCGGCCCCGCCGACCCCGATTTCGTCGACTGGCTCGCGGTGAACCGGATCGACGGGCGCGAGGTCGATGCCGGGCTGCATCGCCACTGGCTCGACCCCGCGCGGCCGGTCGCCGACATCGTCTATCGCCCCGCGCACGGCGTGCTCGTAACCTCGGCGACGCTGGGCCACGGCGGGCGCGGCGAAGGCGGCTGGCACGACGCCGACGTCCGCACCGGCGCGCGCCACATGGACGGCGGGGTGCAGCATTTCGCGGTGCCGAGCCCGTTCGACTATGCGCGCCAGTCGGAGGTGCTGATCGTCACCGACATCGCGCGCGGCGACCTGCCCGCGCTCGCGGGCGCCTACAGCCGGCTGATCGAGGCGTCGGGGGGCGGCGCGCTCGGGCTGTTCAGCGCGATCCGCCGCCTGCGCATCGTCCACGCGCGCATCGCCGACCGCCTCGCGCGCGCGGGCCTCCCGCTCTATGCCCAGCATGTCGACCCGCTCGACACCGGCACGCTCGTCGACATCTTCCGCGCCGACCCGCACGCCTCGCTGCTCGGCACCGATGCGCTGCGCGACGGGGTCGACGTCCCCGGCGATTCGCTGCGCCTCGTCGTCATGGAGGGCGTGCCCTGGCCGCGCCCGACGATCCTGCACGCGGCGCGGCGCGCCGCGCAGGGCGGCGCGCGCTACGACGACATGGTCATCCGCGGCCGCATCGCCCAGGCGTTCGGACGCCTGATCCGCCGCACCGACGATTATGGCCAGTTCGTGATGCTGTCACCCAGCGTGCCCTCGCGGCTGCTCTCGGCCTTTCCGGCCGGGACCCCGATCCGCCGCCTGCCGCTCGACGAGGCGGTCCATCACGTCCAGGCGGCGAATGTCGAAAGGCGCAAAAGCGCATATCCCGCCTTTTCACCGTCATGAGTTTGGGCCACAAGGCCTGCGAACACCGGGGATGGCGCGACACGCGCGGGGAGATGATTTGAAGACGCTGACGATCCTGCGCCATGCGAAATCGGGTTGGGACGCACAGGTCGAACGCGATTTCGACCGTCCGATCAACCCCCGCGGCCGGCGCGGCGCCGAACTGATCGGCCAATGGCTGAAGCGGCAGGGGCTGCCCGTCGAGCGCATCATCGCCTCGCCCGCGGTCCGCGTGACCGAAACGCTCGACCTGTTCCAGCCCGCCGCCGGGCTCGACGCGATCGAACCCCACTGGGACCGCCGCATCTATCTCGCCTCGGCGGCAACCCTCATCGACGTGATCCGCGACACCGGCAAGGACGCGACGCACCTGCTGATCGCCGGACATAATCCGGGGCTCGAGGACCTGATCCTCGAACTCGTCCCCGAAAGTGCCGGCGACGAACTGCGCGCGCGGGTCGAGGAAAAACTGCCGACGTCGGCGATGGCACGGCTCGAACTCGACATCGCCGACTGGCGCGACCTCGACACGCGGCAGGCGCGCTTCGCCCAGTTCATCCGTCCGCGCGACCTCGACCCGACGCTGGGCCCGGCGATCGACTGAATCCTGGCAGGCGACGGCGGCGCGAACGCGAGGCGCGGCGGCGGTTTTCGACCGGTTGACGACTTGGATCCTCCCTGTGGCCGCAGGCCATGGGGAGGTGGCAGCGCGCAGCGCTGACGGAGGGGCGAAGGACGCAGCGTTGCTGGCCCCTCCACCATCCGCTGCGCGGACGGTCCCCCTCCCCATCGCTGCGCGACAGGGAGGATCTGGATATCCACTAACGACCGTTAGTCGCCGCTAGAGATGTGCACCCCGGCGAAAGCCGGGGCCCAGAATGCCGACACGAACCCGGCGTGTTTCTGCAATGGACCCCGGCTTTCGCCGGGGCACACGGAGGGCTGGATTCGGTCATGTTCCGTCATCCCGGCGAAGGCCGGGATCCCGCCCTGCAAGCCATGATGCACCGGTGAGATCCCGGCCTTCGCCGGGATGACGACGGAAAAAGGACGCGGTCCGCTCCCCACCCCATGAGAGACAGACAATTCATTTCTTCGTGGTGGGATCGAGGATACCCGAAGGCTTACCCGGTCCAGGCGCTCGCACAGGATACGGATAGCCCTTCAAAACGAAGGCAAACGGTTTCTGGCCATCGCAGAATCTAATTGATGCCATTATTCGCAGCCCATCGGTTGCCACGACTCTTTCGTAGCGACGAAACCAACATTCCGGGTCATCGCGCCGCGGCCCAAATCCGGCCAGCGTCATGGCTCCTTGTAGTGCGTCGGGATCGTCAGCGTGGGCATCAAGCCATGCTTGAACGCCGCTCATTGCGTCGTTCCCAGGCACCAAGATGAGTCGTTCCAATTCATTACGGGGTGCCGCTATGGGCACCAATGCCGCCTGCTGAGCGAGGGCGGTCACGAGCAAAATGCTGGAGAGAGATATTGTCATATGTATCCCCAGATTCTGCGGCGTGTTTGTGGGCGCGGAGAGCGTAGACCGGGCGCGCCATGCGAACGGTTCAGACCAGCACTCCGATCGCCGCCGCGAGGCGCTGACGAAGCCGGATCAGCGCTTCGACGGGCACGCCCCCCTGCCCGGTCGCCGCGGTGCCGGGCGCATCGGCGGCGGCGGGTGCAGCCACCGGAGGCGCCGCGCCGTCGGCGAGCGCCTTGCGCGCGCCGTCGACCGTATAGCCCTCCACGTGCAGCAGCATGTGGATCCGCTCGGCGAGCGCGACATCCCCGGCCCGGTAATAACGACGGCGCCCCGAACGCTGCAGCGGCTTCAGTTCGGGAAAGCGCGTCTCCCAATAGCGCAGGACGTGCGTCGGCACGCCGATGCGGTCCGCCAGCTCGCCGATGGCGAGCATCGCGCCATCGGCCTTGGAGCCGTCGTTTTCTGCCATCGCTATCCGCCCGCGACCCGCCCGCGCATCGACTGGCTGGCACGGAAGGTCATTACCCGGCGCGGGAGGATCGGCACCTCGACGCCCGTCTTGGGATTGCGGCCGATGCGCTCCGCCTTGTCGCGCAGCACAAAGGTCCCGAACCCCGATATCTTTACATTCTGTCCCGCCGCGAGCGCGTCGGACATGTGCGCGAGAATCGATTCGACGATCGCCGCCGACTCGTTGCGCGACAGGCCAATCTGATGATTGATCCGGGCCGCAATATCCGCGCGGGTGAGCGTGCCTGCTGCCATAACCAGTCCCTCCCATGACAAAGCAAATCGCTATCGGGTCTCGCTGGTCCCCCACCAGTGCGAGTCCCGGACCCATATGTAACAAAAGCGAATTAATCCGCCAAACTGAAACGGATGGAGCGTGGAGTTCATGCGGTGGACGTTTGGCGCGCCCCGCGCCTCAGCGCGGAAGCGGCCGGATCAGACGCGCAGGACCGCGGCGCCCCAGGTGAAACCGCCGCCCATCGCCTCGAGCACGACGAGGTCGCCACGCTTGATGCGCCCGTCGCGGACCGCGAGGTCGAGCGCGAGCGGCACCGATGCCGCCGAGGTGTTGGCGTGCTGGTCGACCGTCAGCACGACGCGGTCGGCGGGCAGGCCCAGCTTCTTTGCGGTCGCGTCGATGATGCGCTTGTTCGCCTGGTGCGGGACAACCCAGTCGATCTGGTCGGCCGACAGGCCGACGTCGGCCATCACCTCGCCGAGCACCGAGGCAAGGTTGGTGACGGCGTGGCGGAAGACCTCGCGCCCCTGCATGCGGACATGGCCGACGGTGCCCGTGGTCGACGGCCCGCCGTCGACGTAGAGCATGTCGCAATATTGGCCCTCGGCATGGAGCCGCGTCGCGAGGATGCCGCGGTCGTCGTCGACCTCCTCGGCCGACAGCACCACCGCGCCGGCGCCGTCGCCGAAGAGGACGCAGGTCGTGCGATCCTCCCAGTCGAGGATGCGGCTGAAGGTTTCGCTGCCGATGACCAGTGCATGTTTGGCGGCGCCGGTGCGCAGCATCGAGTCGGCGACCGACACGGCGTAGAGGAAACCCGAACAGACCGCGGCGACGTCGAAGGCGATGCAGTCGGGGGCGCCGATCAGCGCCTGAACCTTGGTCGCGCTCGCGGGGAAGGTGTTGTCGGGGGTCGCGGTGGCGACGATGATCAGCCCGATATCGGACGGTTCGAGCCCCGCCGCCCCCAGCGCAGCCTTTGCGGCATCGGCGCCGAGCGTCGCGGTCGTCTCGTCGGGTTCGGCGATGTGGCGGAAACGGATGCCCGTCCGCTCGACGATCCATTCGTCGCTGGTATCGACGCGCGCCGCGAGTTCGGCGTTCGACACGCGCGTGCGCGGCAGCGCCGACCCGGTGCCGGCAAGGATGGCACGCAGCGTCATGCCGCGGTGTCCCGGCGGAAATTGGCAAGATCCTCGGTCACCTGACGCGTAATATCCTTTTCGACGAGTTCGGCGCACAGATGCACCGCATTGGCGACGCCCTTGGCATCGGCGCTGCCGTGGCTCTTGAGCACGACACCGTTGAGGCCGAGGAAGACCGCGCCATTGTGATTGTTCGGATCGAGATGGTGGCGCAGCAGTTCGGTCGCGGGGCGCGAGATCAGGAAACCGATCTTCGAACGCACCGACGACGTGAAGGCACGGCGCAGGAGGTCGGTGACGAAGCGCGCGGTGCCCTCGATCGTCTTGAGCGCGATATTGCCCGAAAAGCCGTCGTGAACGACGACATCGACGTCGCCGCGCGACAATTTGTCGCCTTCGATGAAACCGGTGAACTCCATCGGCAGATGCGTCGCGGTGCGCAGCAGCGCCGCCGCGTCGCGAATCTCGTCGGTGCCCTTGAGCTCTTCGGTGCCGATATTGAGCAGCGCGACGCGCGGGCGCTCGAGCCCCATCGCGGTGCGCGCATAGGCGGCGCCCATGACCGCGAACTGCGTCAGATTGTTGGCGTCGCACTCGGTATTCGCGCCGAGGTCGAGCATGACCACGTCGTTGTCGCCGAGCGACGGCAACAGCGCGGCGAGCGCCGGCCGGTCGATGCCGGGCATGGTGCGTAGCGCGACCTTGGCCATCGCCATCAGCGCGCCGGTGTTGCCCGCCGACAGCGCGCCGCCGGCATCACCGCGTTTCACCGCGTCGATCGCCAGCCCCATCGAGCTGTTGCGCGCCTTGCGCAGCGCCTGACTCGGCTTGTCCTCGCCCGAAACGACGCCGTCGGTGTGGATGATATCCGACGCCGCGCGCAGGTTCGGGTGGTTGTCGAGGGCAGCCTTGATCCGCTCCTCGTCGCCGACGAGGAGGAAACGCAGGCCGTCGTGGCGATGGCGTGCCATCGCCGCGCCGGCGATCATCACGCGCACGCCGACGTCACCGCCCATCGCATCGATCGCGATTCGCGGTGCCAGGCCCATCAAACTGCCCTTCGCTCGGGAATCAGGCGCCGACCGACACCACTTCACGGCCGTTGTAGTGGCCGCAAGCGTTGCAGAGGTTGTGCGGACGCTTCAGCTCGCCGCAATTGGGGCATTCCTGAAAGGCTTCGACCTTCAGGCTGTCGTGGCTGCGACGCATGCCGCGCTTCGAGGGCGAGGTTTTTCGCTTGGGGACGGCCATGATATTTCCTGCTTATTCAAATGTTTATACGAATCGGCAAACCCGGATTTGTCGCCCCCGTCGCCGGGAATGACTGGCCCGCCCGCCGCGCCGAAGATGGGTTCCTGCCCTGGATAAGGGCCGAAAATCTTCCGCCGGAAGGTGCCTCAACGCCAGAAGGTGTCGGGTGCCGGATCGGGCGCGGCTATAGCGTTTTTGCCCGCAAAGGCAAGCCCCGTGGCGCATGGCAAAATGGACGGGCGCGACTCCGCCGCGCACCGCACCGCGCCCCGGCGCCTTCGCTTCTGGCGGCGGTGCGACGGGTGCGGAACGGGTTCGCGGCCGGCGCCCGCGAAACGGCGGCTTGCCCTGCTTCCCCGGCGATGCCACATCTCCGCCGGGGCCGGACAACGGCCGGAAAGAGGGGAAGCAAAATGATCATGTTGCCGGTAAGCCTGACGATCGCCGCGGGGGCGGCGCTGCTCAACCTGTGGCTGTCGATGCGCGTCGGCCGGGTGCGGACCAAGGAAAAGGTCTTTATCGGCGACGGCGGCAACGAGATGGTGACGCGCCGGATGCGCGCGCACAGCAATTTCGTCGAAAACACCGCCTTCGTCCTGATCCTGCTCGCGCTCGTCGAACTCGGCGCCGGTCCGTCGACCTGGCTGTGGGCGATCGGAGCGCTCTATCTCGTCGGGCGCGTGCTGCACGCGATCGGCATGGACGGGATGATGTGGGGCCGCATGGCGGGCACGATCATCACCATGCTCACCCAGCTCGGCCTTGCGGGCTATGCGCTGTTCCTCGTCTATTCGACGCCGGTGGGAACCACCGCGACGCTCGTCGAGGAAACCGTGCTGGTCGACCGGTAAGCCCCCTCGCCCGTCCGCTCTGCGCCGGGCGCGCGGTCAGGCGCCCATCGCCATGTCGCTGACATAGGGATTGGTGCGCCGTTCGGTGCCGAACTTGCTGTGCGGGCCGTGCCCGGGCAGAAAGACGGTGTCGTCGCCGAGCGGCCACAATTTCTGCGTGATCGAATCGAGCAGCTGCTGGTGGTTGCCGCGCGGGAAGTCGGTGCGGCCGATCGAACCCTGGAACAAAACGTCGCCGACGATCGCGAGCTTCGACGGCTCGTGATAGAATACGACATGGCCGGGCGTGTGCCCCGGGCAATGGATGACGTCGATCGTCAGGTTGCCGACGCTCACCGTGTCGCCGTCGACCAGCCAGCGGTCGGGCTCGAAGGGCTCGCCCTCCATGCCGAAGCGCTCGCCCGCGGTCGCCAGCCCCTCGATCCAGAAGCGGTCGTCCTCGTGCGGTCCCTCGACGGGTACGCCGAGCTCCTTCGCGAACACTCCGGCGAGCCCGCAATGGTCCATATGGCCGTGGGTGACGAGGATCTTCTCGACCTCGACCCCGGTCTGGCGGACCGCCTCGCGCAGCTTGTCGAGGTCGCCGCCGGGATCAATGAAGGCCGCCTTGTTGGTCTCGGTGCACCAGAGGAGGGTGCAATTCTGCTGAAAGGCGGTGACGGGCACGATCGCGGCGCGCATCGGGGGATTGGGAGCGTTCATGGCGGGTGATGTGGGGAAAATCGGGGCGGTTGGCAAGGCCGGGCGGCCGCGGGCGAACGCGGCCCCGGCGGTTTGGCTTGCCCTGCCGCGCGTCATGCCGCAGAAGCGTCGCGCTGTCGCCAAGGGAGGGATTTGCGATGCTCAACGGCCCGTTGCTCGTCACCGAACGGCTGATCCTGCGCCCGCCCGCCGCCGAGGATTTCGACGCCTTCGCGGCCATGTGCACCGAAGAGGACACGATGCGCTTCATCGGCGGCACCTGTCCGCGCCCGCAGGCGTGGCGGATGTGGTGCACGCTCGCCGGCGCATGGCATATCCGCGGCTTCTCGATGTTCTCGGTGATCGAGCGCGACAGCGGCGAATGGGTCGGCCGGCTCGGCCCGTGGGAGCCCGACGGCTGGCCGGGGCTCGAGATCGGTTATGGCGTGCGCGCCAGATTTGCGGGCAAGGGCTATGCCTTCGAAGGCGTGGTCGCGGCGTGCGACTTTGCGGTCGACTTCCTCAAATGGCCGAGCCTGCTCCACACGATCGACCCCGCCAACACGCGCTCGCAGGCGCTGGCGAAGCGGCTCGGCGCGACGAACAGCGGTCCGACGCGGCTGCCCGAACCCTTTCACGAGGCCCCCGTCGAGGCATGGACGCAAAGCGCCGAGCAATGGCGCATCAACCGCAAGGGGTTCGCGGCATGACCGATCGCCATGTCGATCCCGAACGCGCGCAGTTCGACGCGTTCAAGGCGCTGCCGCGCGACCGCGTCATCCACATGCTCAACCTCGTCCGCTTCAGGGACAGGGCCGACTATGCCGACGATCACGAGCTCGCGGGCCAGGGGCTGAGCGGCGCCGAAGCCTATGCGCTCTATGGCCGCGACAGCGCCGCGACCTTTCGCCGCGTCGGCGGCCGCATCGTCTGGCGCGCGGCGATGGAGGCGATGGTGATCGGCCCCGACGGCGAACGCTGGGACGCGATGTTCATCGCCGAATATCCGACCGGCGGCGCCTTCATGGACATGGTCACCGACCCCGCCTACCGCCAGGCGGTGAAGCATCGCCAGGCGGCGGTCGAGACCTCGCGCCTGATCCGCTGCGCGCCGAATGCGTCTCAGGACGGGACAGGTTTCGCCTGACAAAGGCGGCGGATTAACGCTCTTTCTTTGCCCCTTTTTAACCAGGATCGGGCATCCCTGCGGATATGTTAAGGGAGTGTTAGCGATGATCTTGCGCGGAAAATGGCTGGTCGCGGGCCTGATGATGGCGGCGGCACCGCTCGCGGGGTGCCGTGACAATCCCAACGCCAAGGCCGAACTGTCGCCGCTCGACGACGGACTGACCAACGCCGATCCGGCGGTCAAAAGCTCGCTCGAAGACAAGATCATGGTCGATCCCAAGCTGACCGGGCAGGCCAACCAGAATGCCGTCACGCCGGGCAACAAGCCGGTCGATGGCGGCGTCCCCGGCATCGCCGGCGCCAAGGCGGCGACCGCGGCCGAAGCCGAAGCCGCGCTCAAGGCGGGCAAGCTGCTCGCCGCGCCCCGGGCGCTGCCCTTCGAGGCGGGCTGCGACGGCTGCGAGGCGAAGCGCCCGGTGACCATCGGCGCGCTGGCGAAGGAACAGGCGAAGGGCGCGTGCGACGGCAAGCTGACCTATGGCAATGACTGGGCGAACCGCCTGCCCCCGGCCTTCAAACTCTATCCGCGCGCGACGCTGCGCGAGGCCGCGGGCATCGCGGGCGGCCAGTGCAACATCCGCGTCGTCAATTTCCAGACCGCCGCGTCGCTGCAGGCAGTGCTCGACTATTATCACACCATGGCGGTGCGCGCGGGCTATTCGAGCGACCACCGGCTCAACGGCGACGAGCATATGCTCGGCGGCACCAAGGGCGAACTCGCCTATGTCGTGATGGCGCGCCGCGACGGCGGCATGACCGACGTCGACCTGGTGGCATCGGGCGGCCGCTGAACACCGGAATGGCCGGCAGCCCCCCCTCCGGGCGGCGGCCTCTATGCCCGGATCAGACCCGCGGCGGCAGAGACGCCATCGCGTACAGTTCGCCGGCGCGCGTTTCGAAAGCGGCGATCATCTTGCGCAGCGCCTTGTCGAACATCTGCCCCGCGAGCGCCTCGAACATCCGGTTGCGGAACGAGAAGTCGACCATGAAGTCGACGCGGCACCCGCCCTCTTCGAGCGGAACGAAATGCCATTCGTTGGTCAGGTGGCGCATCGGCCCGTCGATGTAGCTGACCGTCACGCTGTTTGGCCGGTCCTTGTGGACGCGGCATGAGAAACTCTCGCGCAGCCCCTTGAAGCCCACGATCATGTCCGCGACCGCCTCATGCTCGCTGTCGCTGCGGATGCGCAGCGCGACGACCCAGGGCAGGAAGTCGGGATAATGCGCGATGTCGGTGACGAGCGCGAACATCTGTTCGGCGCTGTACGGGAGGACGCGGCTTTCGTGGTGCCTCGGCAAGTCGGTCGTCAGCCTGCCGCGCGGGCAAGCTGCGCCTCGCGCGCCGCGCGCATCCGCTCGAAATCGTCGCCCGCGTGATAGCTCGAGCGGGTCAGCGGCGACGAAGCGACCTGCAGGAAACCCTTGGCGCGTGCGATCTGGGCATACGCGTCGAACGCCTGCGGGGTGACGAAGTCGATCACCTTGGCATGCTTCGGCGTCGGCTGGAGATACTGGCCCATCGTCATGAAATCGATGTCGGCGCTGCGCATGTCGTCCATCACCTGATGGACCTCCATGCGTTCCTCGCCCAGCCCGAGCATGACCCCCGACTTGGTGAAGATCGAGGGATCGCGGCGCTTGACGCTTTCGAGCAGGCGCAGCGACGCATAATAGCGGGCACCCGGACGGATAGTCGGATAGAGCCGCGGCACGGTTTCGAGATTGTGGTTATAGACGTCGGGGCGCGCATCGACGATCGCCGCGACCGCGCTTTCGGGCTTGTTGCGGAAGTCGGGGGTCAGGATCTCGATCGTCGTCTGCGGCGTTTCGCGGCGCAGCGCGTTGATCACCTTCACGAACTGGCTCGCGCCGCCATCGGGCAGGTCGTCGCGGTCGACCGAGGTGATGACGATGTGCGTCAGCCCCATCTTCGCCGCCGCGATCGCCGTATGTTCGGGTTCGAGCGGGTCGACCGCGCGCGGCATGCCCGTCTTGACGTTGCAGAAGGCGCAGGCGCGCGTGCAGGTGTCGCCGAGGATCATCACCGTCGCATGCTTCTTGGTCCAGCATTCGCCGATGTTCGGACAGGCCGCTTCCTCGCACACCGTATTGAGGTTGAGCTCGCGCATCAGCTTGCGCGTTTCGGCATAGCCCGGGCTGGTCGGCGCCTTGACGCGGATCCAGTCGGGTTTGCGCGAGCGGTAGCGGGGTTCGGCGGGCGGCGGAAGAGGCGCGTTCATCGCGCTCACATAGGCGCGCGCGACGCTCTTCTCAACCGGTCATCTTGTGCTAAGGCGCGCGCATGACTCGCTTTGCAGAACTGATCGAAGGTTACCGCCGTTTCCGTAGCGGCGGATGGCAGGAACAGCGCGAACGCTGGGAGCAGCTTGCCGAGGGGCAATCGCCCAAGGTCATGGTCATCGCCTGTTCGGACAGCCGCTCCGAACCGTCGCAGATTTTCGACACCAATCCCGGCGAGATCTTCGTCGTCCGCAACGTCGCCGCGCTGGTGCCGCCGTTCGAGACGACGCCCGGGCGGCACGGCGTCTCGGCCGCGCTCGAGTTCGCGGTGCAGTTCCTGAAGGTCGAGGAAATCGTCGTCATGGGCCACGGGCTGTGCGGCGGCTGCCACGCCGCGCTGCACCGGTCGATGGACGGCGCCGAACCGGGGCGCGGCGGCTTCATCGCCGACTGGATCGCGATGCTCGACGACGCGAGCAGCGAGGTCCGTGCCGAATATCCCGATTTCGACAATCGCGACGCGGGGCGCGCGATGGAGATGGCGGCTGTGCGCGTGAGCATAGCGAATCTGCGCACCTTCCCCTGTATCCAGGAGAAGGAAAAGCGCGGCACGCTGAAGCTGCGCGGCGCCTTTTTCGCGATCGCGGACGGGATGCTGCACGTGATGGACGACGATACGGGAGAATTTTCTCCCGCCTGACAGGGAGAGCGAGATGAGCGGCAAGAACGCAATGTGGCTGACGATCATCGTGATCGCAGCCTTTTTCGGCGCCTTCATCGGCCCGCCGATCTTCGAAGCGCTCGGCGACACGGTGATGATGATCGTCGCACCCATTCTCCTCATCCTCCTGATCGGTGTCTGTGTCTGGGCACTGTCGAGCAACAAGCGCGGCGTGAAGGCCGATGCCGCCACCCTCGCCGACGCGCGCGCCATGCAGGCTCCCGCGGGCAAGGCACGCATCTACATCTGCCGCCGCGGCTTCGTCGCCGCGATGCAGGGAATGGACGTGACCCTCGACGAAACGCTGCAGGGCCAGATCAAATCGGGCCAGATGCTGATGGCCGACGTCGAACCGGGGGCGCACCATATCCACGTCACCACCGCCAAGAAGAGCCTTGCCCGCCCGGCCGGGTTCGACATCGACGTCGGCGCGGGAGGGGTCGTGGTGATCCATGCGATGATCGAGATGGGCGCGCTCAAGGGCGACCTGAAGCTGACGCGGCTCGACGCCCGCGCGGCGCGCGAGAATGTCCACGCGACGAAGCTGATCCTGTGGGAGGGCGCGACCGCCTGAACGGCTCTTCGCGCGACGGGCCGGGGCAGGCCCGCGAGCAGCCGAGGCACGGCGACGCAACAATGGCGGCGGTCGCAAGTTGCTCTCCGAAAAAGGAGACATGAATGGCCCTTCGCCAACCGTTATTGGCCGCCCCGGCGCTCGCGTCGCGCCGGCGCGCTTTTCCTGGCGAGGACGACGCTTACGCAAGGGCCCGAAAATCGCTCCTCGCCGAGGAGATCGACCTTCGCCGCAAGATCGCGCGCGTCGCGGCGCAGCGGCGTGCGCTGCCACCCGGCCCGCTGGTGAAGGATTATCGCTTCCGCGATGCCGAGGGCACCGAGGGCGGGCTTGCCGACCTGTTCGGCGCGCACGATACGCTCGTCGCCTATTTCTGGATGTACGGTCCCGAACGCGAACGCCCCTGCCCGATGTGCACCAACTGGCTGGGTGCGGTGAACGGCAATGCCGCCGATATTGCGCAGCGCGTCGCGCTGCGGGTCGTCGGGCGCAGCCCGGTCGACCGGCAGCAGGCGTTCGCGCGCGAGCGCGGGTGGCACGCGCTCGATTTCGTGCAGACGGTCGGCGACGACTATGCGCGCGACTTCCACCTGCTGAACCCCGACGGCAGCGAAAATCCGGCGCTCGCGGTGTTCCAGAAAGGCGCCGGCGGCGTGCGATTGTTCTGGAAGAGCGACATGACGCGCGACATGGCCGACCCGGGACAGGACCCGCGCGATGCCCCCGACGTCGCGAGCCTGTGGACGATCCTCGACCTCACGCCCGGGGGACGCGGGACCGGCTGGTATCCGTCGCTCGACTATGGGGTGCGGACCGGCTGAGCCGCGGCACGGCCGCACCCGATTGACCTCGCGCCCCGAACGGCGCAGCATCGCCGCATGACGCTCACCATCACCCCCAGCGGTCAGGCGTGCGGCGCGCGCGTGACCGGCGTCGATCTGACGCGGCCGCTCGCTCCCGAAACAATCGCCGCGATCCGCGCCGCATGGCTCGACCATCATGTCCTCGCCTTTCCCGGGCAGGCGATGAACGACGACGATCTCGAACGCTTTACCGGCTATTTCGGCGGGTTCGGCGACGATCCATTCATCCGCCCGATCCCGGGTCGCGACCATGTCATCGCGGTGCGGCGCCGCGCCGACGAGACCGCGCCGCTCTTCGCCGAAAACTGGCACAGCGACTGGAGCTTTCAGGCGCGCCCGCCCGCGGGCACCTGCCTGTTCGGCATCACCATCCCGCCGGTCGGCGGCAACACCGAATTTTCGAACCAGCACGCCGCGCTCGATGCGATGCCCGCCGAGCTCCGCGCGCGGATCGAAGGGTTGCAGGCGATCCACAGCGCCCGCGGCGGTTACGCCCCCTCGGGCATGTACGGCGCGAAGGACCCCAAGGGACCCGGGGGCCGCAGCATGGACATAAGCCCGGGCGAGGAGGCGCTCGCCACGCAGCGCCACCCGTTCGTGCGTGCACATCCCGAAACCGGCCGTCCGGGCCTGTTCGGCTGCGCGGGCTATATCATCGGTTTCGACGAGCTCGACGATGCCGAAGCGCTGCCCCTCCTCTACGAACTGATCGAGTGGCAGGGACGCGAGGCCTTTCGCTACACCCATGCCTGGGAACCCGACATGCTCGTGATGTGGGACAACCGCTCGGTGCTGCACCGCGCCACCGGCGGCTACGACGGATATGATCGCCTGCTCCACCGCACGACGATCGCGGCGTCGGCCTGACACCGCGCGCCGCGCCCTTCCGTCACACCAACGCCATGCCGCCGTCGATATCGATCACGCTTCCCGTCATATAGGGATTGAGCATGCACGCGAGGAACTGGAACGCGATTTCGGCGGGATCGCCGACCCGCGCCACCGGCTGTTGCGGCGCGGCACTCGCCGGATCGCGGACAGCGCGCAGCATCGGCGTGTCGACGAGGCCGGGCGAGATGCAATTGACGCGGACCGGGGCCAGTTCGCTCGCCAGCACCCTGGTCAGCACCTCGGTCGCGGCGCTGCTCGCTGCGACGGGCGCGCGTCCCGCGCGCGGACGCCGGGCGCCCGCGCCCGATGTCAGTACGATCGAACCGCGCTCGGTGATCCGCGCGTGGCGCGCGATCAGATAGGGGCCCCAGAATTTGGACTCGAAGGTCGCGCGCGCCAGTTCGATCGGCAGGTCGCGCACCCTGCCCCCGTGAAGCTGCGCTGCGGTCACCACGACATGGTCGAAGGGCGGGTTCGCCGCGAAAAAGGCGGCGACCGCGGGTTCGTCGGTCATCTCGAAGGTCACCGCTGCGGCATCTCGCCCCAGCGCTGCAGCCGCCGCGGCCGCCTTTGCCGGATCGCGACCGGTGATGGTCACCGACGCGCCGTGCTGCGCCGCGCCTTCGGCCACCGCAAACCCGATGCCCGAACTGCCGCCGACGACGAGGATGCGCTGCCCGGCGAGCGCTTCGAACCGCAGATGCTCCGCCATGCCTCATCCTCCCGAGGCGCTAATGGTTAGCACACTAACCATTAGCGCGACAAGACATGCGGCGCGGCCCGTGCCCCTGCTTCCGATCATCAGGCCCGCGCGTCAGCCCTGGCGAGCGTGCTCACCACGCCCCACGCGATCAGCGCCTGCCCACCGAAATAGAGCGGCCAGACGAGCCACATCGTCACCGATTTGGCGAGCGTGCCGCCTTCGCCCGCAAAGATGAACAGGTCGCTCGCAAGGAACAGCATCGCGCCGATTCCGGTGCGATAGCGCGGAAAGCGGCTCGCCCAGGCGGTCGCCGCCATCACCGCAACCCCGCCGGTATAGGCGATCGCGGCGCCCATCAGCATCGGTTCGGCCGCCCGCGTCAGCCCCCAGGCGATGGCGAGCGCGAGCGGCACCGTGCCGAAGACGAGCAGTTTCTGCGACCCCGACAGGCTGGGCCGGCGGTTGCGCAGATAGAGCGCGATCGCGATCAGGTGCCCCGTGGCAAAGGCGGCCGCGCCCTGCAGCATGCCGACCGCATCGAGCAGCCAGTCGCCGAGCGCGCCGAACCCCAGCGCCGCGGCGATCAGCCGTCCGTCGGTCCCGCGCGCATTGGCCGCAGCCCATAGTGCGAGCAGCGCGACGCCCGAGGTCTTCCAGATATGAACCGCGTCGCCGTCCCATCGCCCCAGTACCGCGATGAAATAGCTCGCCCCTGCCACCAGCGCCGCCCACCAGATTGCCCTCGCCATACGCCCTTCACCTACATTCTGGCCCGCGCCAGATTACTCAGCCTATTGCTCCGCCGATCTCGACACCCTCGCCTATACCGCCCGCGAAATCACCCCAGCGCATGTGCGGTGTCTGCGCGCGAAAAGAGCATCCCTTGGTTCCGTGAATAACCGCGAATCCCATCACGATGCGAATCATGTCCCAAAAAAGCGCGCTGTCCGTGTCCGCTGGCGTGACGAGTTCGGGATTAAATCTCTTTCCACTCTCGGGATCATGACACGGCGCGTCGAGCGCCATCACACGATAGGATTGAGGAGCCGGATCATCGGCGGCCAGATTTCCCGCAAATCGTCGTTCGAACCATTTTGCGATCTTTTCGACCTCCTCCTGATCCTCCTCAACCCAAACCGTTTCGCGCAGCGCGCACGCCGTCACGATCGGCCCGGAAAGCCAGTTCAGCTTGGTCAGATTAATCAGGATCATCACCCAATAATTGGCATTCCGGCGTATGCGGCGCGCCCTGTCCACGGGCTCGCAAAGGAAATCGACATGGGTGAAAGCCGGTTGCAACATTTTCTCGGGCTGGCCGTCGCCGGTCGCGAGCAGTGCCAAGCCTCGTGCGGGGCGATCTTCATGGGGAATAATCGCGATAAGCAAACCGCCGGCCGGATCGACAGCAAGCGCCCGCATTGTCGGATTTACCTTCAAAATCCGGCGCTTGTGCCACTCGAACGCCCGGCGCGCTTTACCGTCGACCCGATAGCGATAAAGCTGGTGTCCGATCAGCATTGCGATCAGGGCTAATCCTCCGACGATCGTCATCCAGCCAAACAGCCAGAGCAACCAGTTCATGGCTGTCGCACACCATTGCACGATCGGACTCGACGATTTCGCCGCTTCCGTCATCAGCCAAGTGAATGACCAGAACAGCACAAAGACCACCAGCGTGGCCATTGCCGACACAATATAGATTCCCGCCAACTGACCCGCCGCCGCAACCCAACGGCTCGCGGACAGTCCGGTGACCTTGTCATTTCCCATCATTGCCCCTCCCCCCATTCCCCACCTTGCGTCAGTCTGATGCAAAGGCCAAGGGGCGATCATGCAGAAGACATACGACATCCACATCATCGGCGGCGGGCTCGCGGGCTCCGAAGCGGCGTGGCAGCTCGCCGAAGCGGGCTTTCGCGTGCGCCTGTCCGAAATGCGCGGGGGCGGCGACATGACCCCGGCGCATCAGGGCGACACGCTCGCCGAAATGGTCTGCTCGAACAGCTTTCGCAGCGATGACGGCGACAGCAATGCCGTCGGCCTGCTCCACCGCGAGATGCGCGCGCTCGGCTCGATCATCATGCGCGAGGCCGACGCGACGAAGGTGCCCGCTGGCTCGGCGCTCGCGGTCGATCGCGACCTCTTCTCGGGCGGTGTGACCAAGGCGCTGTCGGAGCACCCGAACATCACCATCGTCCGCGAACGCGTCGATACGCTGCCCGGCGAGGGACTGACGATCGTCGCCACCGGCCCGCTCACCGCCGCGGGGCTCGCCGACAGCATCGGCGCCGCCACCGGCAAGGACGCGCTCGCCTTCTTCGACGCGATCGCCCCGATCGTCTATCGCGACAGCATCGACATGGACGTCGCATGGATGGCGAGCCGCTGGGACAAGGTCGGGCCGATCGGCGACGGCAAGGACTATATCAACTGCCCGATGGACAAGGACCAGTATCACGCCTTCGTCCAGGGGCTGGTCGACGGCGAAAAGACCGACTTCAAGGATTGGGAGACCGACACCCCCTATTTCGAAGGCTGCATGCCGATCGAGGTGATGGCCGAACGCGGCCCCGAAACGCTGCGCTTCGGCCCCATGAAGGGCGTCGGCCTCGACAATCCGCGCACCGGCCGCTGGCCCTATGCGGTGGTCCAGCTGCGCCAGGACAATGCGCTCGGCACGCTGTGGAACATGGTTGGCTTCCAGACCAAGCTCAAGCACGCGGCGCAGGTCGAACTCTTCCGCACCATTCCGGGACTCGAAAAGGCCGAGTTCGCGCGGCTGGGCGGGCTCCACCGCAACAGCTTCATCCGTTCGCCCGAACTGCTCGACGGCCAGCTGCGCCTCAAATCGGCGCCGCATATCCGTTTCGCGGGGCAGATCACGGGCTGCGAGGGTTATGTCGAAAGCGCCGCGATCGGGCTCGTCGCCGCGCGCTTCGCCGCCGCCGAGCTGGCAGGCCGCACCCTGCCCCCGCCGCCGCCCGAAACCGCGCTCGGCGCGCTGCTCGGGCATATCACCGGCGGCGCCGACGCCGCGAGCTACCAGCCGATGAACGTCAATTTCGGCCTCTTCCCGCCGCTGGCCGAGGATGTCCGGAAGAAGGACCGCAAATTGGGCTATACGCAGCGCGCGGGAACGAAGCTCGCCGAATGGATCAAGCTCGCAGAGGGCATCTCGGCCTAAAAATTCTCCCTGTGGCGAAGCCATGGGGAGGGGGACCGCTCGCGAAGCGAGTGGTGGAGGGGCCGGGTGATGTCAGCACATCGCCCCTCCGTCAGCGCTTCGCGCTGCCACCTCCCCATGCCTGCAGCACAGGGAGGATCACCTCAGCATTTGCACTTCGGTTTCGCCGCCGGTTTCGGCGCCGTCGTAGCGAACTCGAGCCGGCTGAGGTCACCCGACTTGTCCCGGTCCGCCCCCGCAAAGCGTTCGCCCGTCGCGGCCGCCCATTCCTCGAACGTCAGCAGGTTGTTGCCGTCCTTGTCGAGTTTGCGAAAGGCGGCGGTGCGCGTCGACATCATCTCGACGCGGCTCACGCGTTCGTTGCGGTCGCGGTCGTAGCGGTTGAAACGACGCTCCTCGCGCGACGCCTCCCTGGCGGCCGGCAGTTCGGGCGGCGGCGCGCCGCGGCGGGGGGCGCCCGCACCCGCAACGGGGATCGGCCCGGGGTCGGGCGGCGGGTCGGGGATGACCTCTTCCTCGGCGACCTGCGTATAGCCCTTCCACAGGAAGACCCCGCCGGTGAGCAGCAGCGCGCTGGCGATACCGCCGATCAGGAACCGCGAAAGCGCCATATCTGCCCCCCCTGCCCAGAAAGGCAGGGCTATCATGACGCCACCGCGGCAGGCAAGCCGGTCGCCGCCGGAACGGACACACCAAATAATCGGTCGGCTTGTTCAAATTTGCGACCATAATTGCTATATTCGATCAATGCACAATTACCTGCCGACGCTCAAACAGATGCAATATCTCGTCGCACTGCACGAGCATGGCCATTTCGGGCGCGCCGCCGACGCGTGCAACGTCACCCAGTCAACGCTGTCGGCGGGGGTACGCGAACTCGAAACGCTGCTCGGCCAGACGCTCGTCGAGCGCACCCGCCGCGTCGTGCGTTTCACGGCGCTGGGCGACGCGATCGTTGCCAAGGCTCACCGCGTGCTTCGCGAAGCCGAAGAACTTGCCGACATGGCGGCGGCCGCCGCGGCGCCGCTCGTCGGCGAGCTCCGCATGAGCGTCATCCCGACGATCGCGCCTTTCCTCCTTCCGGGCCTGCTGCCGCGGCTGCGCAAGGAACGCCCGTCGCTCAAGCTCTTCCTTCGCGAAGAGCCGAGCGCGCAGGCGTGCGAGTCGCTCCATCACGGCACGGTCGACTGCGTCCTCCTCGCCCTCCCCTATGCCTGCGGCGACGTCGAGGCCGAGAATCTGTTCGACGACGCGCTGTTCGTCGCCTTTCCCGGCGACCAGTCGGAGGAACTGCCCGCGATGGTCAGCGCCGACCAGATCGACCCGGCGCAGATGCTGATGCTCGAGGACGGCCATTGCCTGAAGGATCACGCGCTCGCTGCGTGCAACCGCCCCGAACTGCGCGCCGGCGCACGGATGATGGGGACGTCGCTGCACACGCTGGTCCAGATGGTCGACAACGGCCTCGGTATCACCATGCTGCCGCAGATGGCGATCGAAGCGGGCATCCTCGACCACACCGACATCGACACCCGCCCGCTCGATTCGGAGCACGACTGGCGCACGATCGCCCTCGTCTGGCGCAAGGGCAGCCCGCGCGCCGACGAATTCCGGATGCTAGCCGACATCTTCCGTCAGCACCGGGTGAATTGAGCCCAAGCCGTAGCCCGGCACCCCGGCATCAGCTCGCCAGCCCCGCAAGAAAAAGGCCCCGGATCGCTCCGGGGCCTTTTCCGTGCGGGACGAAACGAACCGCCGTGTCAGATCTTGTCGCCGAGCGCGCCCGCGACCTTGCCCTTGAGATTCTGGGCCTCGCCCTTGCGCTCCTGTGCCGCGCCTTCGGCGCGCAGCCGTTCATTGTCGGTCGCCTTGCCGATCGCCTGCTTGGCGTTGCCGGCGGCTTCGTTGGCGAGGCCTTTGGCCTTTTCCGTGAATTCACCCATGGGACATCTCCTTGGCTGGGGCATTGGGGCTTGAGACAGAGGCGCGACCGCCTCTCCTCCAACCAACGGTGCGGCGGCGCGACCGTTCCGATGCATGGGACGAGCCGTTCGCTGGCGCGGTTCACCGGCGCAGCGCAGGAAATGTTCTTGATATGTCCTTATTCATCGCCCACCCACGGGATCGGCGCGGCGCGGCGGCGCAACGGAGGAAAGCGATGACGATTTTCGAACCCGGAGGCCGCCTTCGCGACCTGGACCTGTCGGGGCACGATTTCACCGATGTCGATCTGGCGGGCGCGACGCTGAGCGGCTGCGTGATGCGCGGCGTCCATTTTACCGGCAGCTGCCTTCAGGATGCCCGCCTGACCGAGTGCCGCTTCATCCGCTGCCGCTTCGCCAACGCCGACCTGCGCGACGCGCTTTTCGACGCTTGTTCCTTCCTCGACGACGAGGGTCACGCCGGCGCGCAATTCGCCTTCGCACGCCTCGAGCAGGCACGATTCGTCCGCTGCGACCTGTCGTTCGCCAAATTCGACCGGTCGGCGCTGTTCGGGATCGAATTCGACGCGTGCAACCTGCGCGGCGCGGCGTTCCACAAGGCGGATTTCAGCCGTATCTTCGGACGCAAGCAGGTCATGACGGCGGCGACCTTGCGCGGCTGCAACCTCGAATATGCCGATCTGAACGGCGTCCGGATGCCCGGTTGCGACCTGTCGGGCTCGATCCTGCGCGAAGCGGTGCTGTTCGATGCCGATCTGGAGGGCGCGGACCTGCGCGGCTGCGACCTCGTCCATGCGCCGGTCGCGGGCGCCAAACTCGCGCGCGCCGACCTGCGCGGCGCCGATCTGGCCGGGTTCGACCTCAAGACCCCCGCGAGCATCGAGGGAATGATGGTGTCGGCCGACCAGCAATCGGCGCTGCTCGCCGCAATGGGGCTGGAGGTTTCGATCGAATGATCGGCGGACCGATCGAGCGGCGACGGTCGCCGGATGCGGGTCGGGATGCTAGGACGGTTTCCAGCTCTTGCGCTCTTCGGCCTGCTTGAGCACCTCGAACGCCGCCTGCCCCGCCGCGAAACGCTTCGCCGCCCCGGCATCGCCGGGCTTCACGTCGGGATGCGTTTCCTTGGCCAGGGCGCGCCACGCCTTTTTTGCCGCCTCGAAATCGGCATCGGGTTCGAGGTCGAGCACTTCGAGCGCGCGCATCTCGTCGGCGCTGCGGGAGCCGTCGCCCGAGCCGCCCCACGCATAATGCTGCGCCTTGGCATAGCTGCGCGCGCCGCGCGCTTCCTCTTCGGCGCGCGCCGCCGCATCCTCGGCCGACAGGCCGGCGAAATAGTCCCAGCCGCGATTGTATTCGGCGGCGTGCGTCTCGCAGAAATACCAGCGTTCGGGGCTGTTCGGCGATTTGGGCGCGGGGCAGTTTCCGGGATTTGTGCAGCCGTGCCGGTCGCAAAGCCGCACTTTCTGCGCCTCGCGCGACGCCCCATAGGGGCGCCAGCGAGGGAAACCCCAGTCGTCGGATCTCTTGGCGCGGCTCATGCCCCCCATGTAGCGAGCGGGTGTCGCAATGGCTAGCCGAGCGGACCGAAAATCCGCCGCCGCTAGTCCTTCGGCGCGTATCCGAACGCCTTGTGCGCCAGCTTGACCACCGCCGGGTCGCGATCGGGCGGGGTCATCGGCACCGCCGCCTCGAGCGTGGCAGCGATATGCGTCAGCGCGGCGATCCGCGCCGCCTTCTTGTTGTTGCCGTCGATCACCTTCCACGGCGCCCAGCGCGTATCGGTCTGTTCGAACATGTCGTGCATCGCGGCCAGATACGCCTTGCGCTTCGACCGGTTGCGATAATCCTCGGCGCCCGTCTTCCACCGCTTCCACGGATCGTCGAGCCGGTCGGCAAAGCGCTTGTCCTGCTCCGCCTGCGTGACGTGCACGAACAGCTTGACCAGATGCGTGCCGCTGCCGGTCAGCTGCGCCTCGAATTCGTTGATCTCGTCATACCCCTTGCGCCACTCGCCCTCGCTCGCGAAACCCTCGACGCGCTCGACGAGCACGCGGCCGTACCAGCTGCGGTCGAAGATCGAGATTTCGCGGTTGCCCGGCAGCCGTTTCCAGAAGCGCCAGAGGAAATGGCGCGCCTTTTCCTCCTCGCTCGGGGCGCCGATCGGCCACACTTCGAAAAAGCGCGGGTCGAGCGACGCGGTCAGCCGCTGGATGATTCCGCCCTTGCCCGCAGCATCCCAGCCTTCGAGCATGATGACGCTGCGTTGCCGGTGCGCGATATGCGCCGCCTGCAACCGTTCGAGACGGCCCTGCAACGCGGCAAGGTCGTCGGCGTAGGCGCCGTCATATCTGGCGCCGGATTCGAAGTCGGAGAGCGAAATGGTCATGCCGCACCCTAACCGATGGGACGGCCGAAGACCAAGGCCGAGATCGCCGCCTGTCGCCCTTTGGGACAGGACGGGCCCCGGGCAGATGCGTCAAAGCGCCGTGGCGATGAGTGCGGCGATGCGCCCGGGGTCTTCCATCGGGATGAAGTGGCTGCGTTCGGCCCAATGTTCGTCGCGCGCAGCGTTCAGCGCGGCGCCAAGCCCGGGCCAGGTCGGGCTGACCGAGAAATCGAGGCCGTTCGCGCGCTCGCCCGTCCGCGCGCGGATCACGCTGACCGGCGCCGCGATCCGTCCGAACCAGCCGTGCGGATCGGTACGCAGCGCGCTCAGATAGACCGACGCCTCGACCGCGGGGGGGCATGCGAGATCCCAACCCTCGCCATCCGCGGCGGGCAGCAGGCCGTGGCGGCAATAGTCGCCGAGCACCTCGGGCTGCCAGTGCATATAGGGCGGCCGCTGCGCAAAATGCGCGGCCATCGCCTCCCAGCCATCCCAGCGGTTCCGCCGCCGCGCGACCGGATGTTCGGCGGGGTCGGGCAGCGGCGCATCGGCGGCGCCCGCATAAAAGCCCGGCTCCATGATCACCGGATCGATCAGGAAGAGATGCCGGAAGGCTTGCGGCCGTTCGGCGGCGAGCCGGGTGAGCAGATAGCCGCCCATGCTGTGCCCGCAGCCGACGAGCGGCGTGCCCGCGAAGCGATCGACGAGCGGCAGCAGGAAATCGGCGGTGACCGACCAGTCGAACAATGCCGGCGGCTTCGCGCTGCGCCCGTGGCCGAGGCTGTCGGGCGCGATGACATGCGTCCCCGCGGGCAGGGCCGCGACAACGCGGTCCCACAGCCGCGCGTGGAAGCCCGTCGCGTGGAGCAGCAGCACCGACGGCCGGTCCGACGGGACACCCCATTCGAACCAGCTGATCTCGCCCGCCGGCGTTTCCAGCCGGTGCTCGCGCGACGCGTCGCTCATGCTCAGCCCTTCGGGCCGTCCACGATGCGGATGCTCAGTTCCTTGAGCTGCTTTTCGCTGACCGGCGCGGGTGCGCCCATCATCAGGTCCTCGGCCTTCTGGGTCATCGGGAAAACGATGACTTCGCGGATGTTGGGCTCGTCGGCGAGCAGCATCACGATGCGGTCGACGCCCGGCGCCGACCCGCCGTGCGGCGGCGCGCCGAACTTGAAGGCGTTGATCATGCCGCTGAAGTTCGCGTCGACGTCGGCCTGCGAATAGCCCGCGATCTCGAACGCCTTGTACATGATGTCGGGGCGATGGTTGCGGATCGCGCCCGACGACAGTTCGACACCGTTGCAGACGATGTCATACTGATAGGCGAGGATATCGAGCGGATCCTTGTTCGTCAGCGCGTCCATCTCGCCCTGCGGCATCGAGAAGGGATTGTGGCTGAAATCGATCTTGCCGGTGTCCTCGTCGGCCTCGAACATCGGGAAGTCGACGATCCAGCAGAATTCGAAGCGGCTCTTGTCGATGAGATCCAGCTGATCGGCGACGCGCGTGCGCGCAAGGCCGGCGAGTTTCGCCGCCTTCGCTTCGACGCCCGCGGCGAAAAAGATGCCGTCGTTCGGGCCGAGGCCCATCGCGTCGGCGATCGCCTTCATGCCGTCCTGGCCATGGTTGTTGGCGATCGGGCCGCCGAACACGCCGTCCTTCTGCGTCGCATAGCCGAGCCCCGGGAAGCCTTCCGACTGCGCCCAGCTGTTCATCTCGTCGAAGAACTTCCGGCTCTTTTCATGCGTTTCGGGGGCGGCGACGGCGCGGACGACCTGGCCTTCCTCGACCATCGTCGCGAAGCGGCCAAAGCCCGATCCCTTGAAGAAATCGCCCACGTCATGGACGAGCAGCGGGTTGCGGAGGTCGGGCTTGTCGCTGCCGTATTTGAGCATCGATTCGCGGTACGGGATGCGCTTGAACGGCAGCGGCGATACGGTGCGGCCCTTGCCGTCGAAATCGGCGAATTCCTCGAACACGCCGTGCAGCACGGGTTCGATGGCGGCGAAGACGTCGTCCTGCGTGACGAAGCTCATCTCGAAATCGAGCTGGTAGAATTCACCGGGGCTGCGGTCGGCGCGCGCATCCTCGTCGCGGAAACAGGGCGCGATCTGGAAATAGCGGTCGAAACCCGCGACCATCAGCAGCTGCTTGAACATCTGCGGCGCCTGCGGCAGCGCATAGAATTTGCCGGGATGGACGCGGCTGGGCACCAGATAGTCGCGCGCGCCCTCGGGGCTCGACGCGGTCAGGATCGGCGTCTGGAATTCGGTGAAGCCCTGATCGATCATGCGGCGGCGCAGCGACGAAATCACGTTCGACCGCAGCACGATATTCTTGTGCAGCCGCTCGCGGCGGAGATCGAGGAAGCGGTTGGTGAGGCGGATTTCCTCGGGATATTCGGTCTCGCCGAACACCGGGAGCGGCAGGCGGTCGGCGGCCGACTGGACGGTCACCGCGCTCGGATAGATTTCGATCTCGCCGGTCGCGAGCTTCGGGTTGAGCGTCTCGGGCGAGCGCGCCGCGACCTTGCCGGTGAAGGTCAGAACCGATTCGGGGCCGAGGGCATTGACCGTCGGATAGAGGTCCGAACCCGTCTCCACGACGATCTGGGTGATGCCATAATGGTCGCGCAGATCGACGAAGAGGACATTCGCATGCTCGCGCGTCCGGTGCACCCAGCCAGAGAGACGAACTTCCTCACCGACGTTGGCGGCGCGAAGATCGGCGCATGTATGGGTACGATAGGCGTGCATTTCAGGGTCTTTCAATGTCCGGGAAGGCGCGCGGGAAATACGCGCCGATATGGCCGCGCCTAAGGCAGGTCGGCGCGCCATTTGTCAAGGGTCGAGGCGGATTCAGACCGTCAGGCCGAAGCCGTCGAGCACCGCGCTGCCGAACAGCGCGCGATGCGACGGATCGGGCAGCAGCCGGTCGCGCGCGGCGCGCCAGCGCCCGAGGTCCGCGCCATAGTCGGCGGCGATGCGGGCGGCGTCGAGGCGGCAGCTCTTGGCCCAATGGCGCGTGAAGGCCACCCCCTCGCGATCGAGCCGTTCGACGACGCGCGCATAGGCGTCGGCGGTGCGCTGGCTGCGCGGACCGTCGAAGTCGATCACCGCATTGTGCGCGAAACGCGCGGGCGCGAGCAGCCCCTCCGCGCGTTCCATGAACCGCACCGTGACCGCAGTCGACCCGCCGTGGCGGGTAAAGACGGCGCAGATCAGTTCGAACACATGCGCAAGATCGGCGCGGTCGATCGTCACCGAGGCGTTGAACAGGTCGGCGAGCGGACGATGCGTGTCGAGCCCCTCGCCCCAGGTGCCGAGGACCGGCGGATCGTCGACATCGGGCCCCGCGGCATAGCCCTGCTTCATCGCGAATTGCAGCAGCGCGCCGCGCGCCCACGGCCAGTCGTCGAGCAGGCGTCCGAGCAGGCTGAGCGCGTCATACCCCGCGCCGAGCTCGCCCGGCGTCGCGTGGGGATAGTCGGGCCGCCAGGGCTCGCGGTAGAGAAAGCGCAGCATCGCCGGCCGCTTGAACGGCTTGTACGGGTTGACGATCATCTGGACGAAGTCGGGATCGCGGTCGAGCGCATAGGCCGCCGAGAAGCGCCGAAAATCGCCCGCCGCGAGCCAGTCGAGCGCGGCGCAGTCGACGCGCCGCAGATTCTGGATCGGGCGCACGAGGAATTTCGGCACGCTGTCGACGACGAGCGCGGTGATGATGCCGAGCGCGCCCACCGGCAACTGAACCGCGGCAAAGACGTCGTCGTCGCGCAGCGGGACCGATCCGGTCGCGGCGATGAAGGCGTCGCCCATCACCCCCGCCGCGGGTTCGACCCAGTGGATGCCAGCCGGCGTCACGACCTGCACCGCGCGGATATGATCCTGAATGCCGCCGTGCGCCACCATCGACCCGTGCGTGCCCGTCGCGGCGGCGCCCGCGAAGGTCTGGCCGTTGCCCGCGCCGCTGGTCCACAGCGAACGCCCCTGTTCCTCGAGCTTGTCCGACACCTCGTCGACGAGCGCCCCGGCCTCGACCAGCATCAGCCCCGACGCGTCGATGCCCGGCCGCACATCGGCAGCCCCGATGCGGAAGCAGCGGTTGAAGCGGCGCGTGTGGAGCAGCCAGGCGTCGGCGCAGATGTTGACGTTCGACGGCGACCAGCCAGCCCCCAGCGGCCGCACGCGCCGGCCCTGCTGCTGCGCACGCGCGAGCCAGTCGTGCACCGCCGCCGCCGCCGCCGCCAGTTCGTCGCGTCCGCGCGCGGCATCGCCGCTGCGCAGCGCAAAGCGCGTCGCGCCCTCGCACACGCCGGTGCCGTGATAATTGGTCCAGTCGCCGGGTTCGCCAAGCTGCACGATCGGCATCACGCGTCTCCCAGCGGCAGGATGCCGGCATGCGCGCGCCATGCGACGGTGACCGGTCGCACGAGCCCCGCGGTCGCGAGCGCCACGAGAATCTGGCGCCGCGTCGCATAGACCCGCACGTCGCAAAGCCCGTGGTCGGATTCGGGGGTCACGAAGGGCTGTCGCGCCTCCGCCGCCAGCCCCCACCAGCGCAGCGTGACGACCATGCGGTACTCGTCGAGCGGCCGCGGATTGGCGATCGATACGAAAACATCCGCCTGCCCCGCCAGATACTGGCCGAAAAGCAGGATGATAGCGAGCGCCGCAAGCGCCCAGCCGGCCCACATCATATCCAAATCCCCTTCGTCTTTCCCCCGCCGGCATTCCGGCTCCGCGACCCGAAGAGTACAGGCAATTTTTCCTGCCAGTATACGTCAACTAGCTGTATAGGCGCGGCATGCAAGTCCATCCGCTCATCGAAACCAGCGCCGCGCTCGTCGAATTCTGCGACCTCATCAAGAACAGCGATTTCATCGCGGTCGATACCGAGTTCATGCGCGAGAACACCTTCTGGCCCGAACTCTGCCTGATCCAGGTCGCCGACAGCGCGCATGCCGCCGCGATCGATCCGATGGCACCCGGGATCGACCTCCAGCCGCTGCTCGCGATGCTCGTCGACAATGAGGATATCCTCAAGGTCTTCCACGCCGGCGGACAGGATGTCGAAATCATCTTCAACATGACCGGCAAGACGCCGCACCCGATCTTCGACACGCAGATCGGCCAGATGGCGCTGGGACAGGCCGAACAGGTCGGCTATTCGAACCTTGTCGAGGCATGGCTCGGGCTGCACCTCGACAAGGGTGCGCGCTTCACCGACTGGAGCCGCCGCCCGCTCGACAAGCGCCAGATCGATTATGCGATCGGCGACGTCACGCATCTCGCGAAGATCTTTCCGATGATGCTCAAGAAACTCGTCAAGACGGGCCGCGGCCACTGGCTCGACGAGGAGATGGAAAAGCTGGCCGATCCGTCGAACTATAATGTCGACCCCGAAGAGGCCTGGCACCGGATCAAGATTCCCTCGCGCAAGCCCGACGTCCTCGGGCGGCTGAAGGCGCTGGCGGCATGGCGCGAACGCGAGGCGCGGAACAAGAATCTGCCGCGCGGCCGCATCGTCAAGGATGAGACGCTCGCCGATCTCGCCGCGCATCCGCCAAAGGACCAGGACGGGCTCGGCCGCGTTCGCGGGTTGTCGGCGACGTGGAAATCGAACGACATCGGCGGCCGCCTGATGGACGCGCTCGACCATGCCCAGCCGCTCGGCCGCGACGACATGCCCGACCGTGCGCCGCGCGGCCCCGGGCTCGGCAAGGAAGGCGTGCTCGTCGCCGACCTGCTCAAGCTGCTGCTCAAGATTCGCGCGCGCGAACTCAATGTCGCTGCCCGGCTGATCGCGCGCAGCGACGATCTCGAAGCGCTCGCCGCCGGCCGCCGCGACGGCATTCCGATGCTGCAGGGCTGGCGCAACGAGGTGTTCGGCCATGCCGCGCTCGATCTGGTCGAAGGACGCATGGGCTTTGCGGTCAAGAACGGCAAGCTGGTGATGAGCGAGATCGACACCGCTGCCGCAACCCCGGTCGACGCCGCCTCCTAGAGCATCATGCGGTAAATTCGCATCATCCCCGGGCCCGTTTGTGCTGAGCCCGTCGGGCCGAGGGCGGCCGCAGGGCTACCCCCGTTCCTCTTCCTTCACCGTTGGAAGAAAGAACGCCCCGCGACAGGCTCGGGGCGAACGGTGCATATGCAACGCACGATATCCTAAAGCAGGACCAGTTCGGGCTTGGCGTCGAGCGTCTGCGCGAGCGCGCGCAAGCGGCGATCGACCGACTCGCCCGCCAGATGGTGCCAGCCGGACTCGAGGCCGAGGACCAGCTTGCCGTCGACGTGCGCGATGCGGCTCGCCTGCAGCGGCGCCTCGAGGCCGCCGGTCAGGCGCTGCGCAAGACGGATCGCAAGTCCCCATTGGCGCGCCCGCGCAAGGCGCGCTTCCGAAACCAGCGTCCCCATCGCCGGGAAATCGGCGTCGGCGCCGCCGAAGCCGGCGTGCAGCGCGCGCGCGAGCAGGATGCGGCCGGGAATGTCGATGCCGCGCCAATTGCCGTGAAGACCGATCTCGGTGCCGCGTTCGGCTCGGAAATCGGGGTTCGCCGACCAAGCGACATCGCTGAGCAGGCTCGCGGCGAGCCGGATGCGGCTGTCGGATTCGGCCTCCGACGCGAAGAGCGGCGCGATCCACCCGGCGATGGCGGGACCGTGCGGCGCGAAGCGCGCGAGGCGGCGTCCCTCGAACTCGGCGGCGACGATCAGCGGGTCCTGCGCGCGCGTCGCGGCATCGAGCGCCTGGTAGAGCAAGCCTTCGCGCAGCCCCGACGAGGAGACCGTCATTTCGGGCGCGTCGATGATGTTGGCGAGGCTGGCGAGCAACGCGGCCGCGTCGGGCAGCGTCGCGGCGCGGTTCGAGGCCATTCCGGGGATCGCCCGCAATTCCTCGAAACTCAGTCGCTTGGTCGCCCGGAGCAGGCGGCGCAGCGCGGTACGCGGCAGCGCGTGCTGATCGAGCACCGCGAGCGGGTCCTTCGTCAGTTCGAGATCGAGGCGCGCGAGCGCGCGCCACGAGCCACCGACCAGATAGAGCGGCTGCCCCGCACAATCGCCCGGCCAGCCCTTTTCGCGCAGCATCTTGCGCAGCGTGCGTTCGAACGCCTGCGGACCGCCCTTGCGGAGCGCCGGAAGGCGCAGCACGCCGAGCGGGAAGCTGTTGCGGCGTCCGACCTGTCCGTCCGCGACCTGCGCGAGTTCGAGGCTGCCGCCGCCAAGGTCGATCGCGATACCCCGCGCGTCGGGAATCGCCGCCAGCACGCCGTGTCCCGCGGCCTCGGCCTCTTCCTGTCCCGACAGGAGGCGGATATCGAGCCCCGCCTCGGCGGCACCGGCGATGAAGTCGGGGCCGTTGGTCGCATCGCGGACCGCGGCGGTCGCGACGCATTGCAGGTCCGCGACCTCCATATGCCTCGCGAGCAGCGCGTAGCGGCGCAGCGCATAGAGGCCGCGCTCGGCGTCCTCGGGCGCGATGCGGCCATCGATCGCCAGCCCGCGGCCAAGACCCGCGGCGACCTTTTCATTGAAGATCACCGCGGGTGCGCGCGGCGGACCTTCATAGACGACGAGACGCACCGAGTTGGACCCGATGTCGATGACGGCCGAACGGTGAACCTTCGGAGCGGGGGTACGACGCAAGGTTTCAGTCTTCGCGCATGTTGAGGAGCAAAGTCGGCACATCCTGGCGCTGGTGCAGCGCGGTGCCGCGGCCCGAGAGCGACGGATTGGTCATGAAATAGCGATGCAGGTTGAACGGCTTGTCACTCGGGGTCAGGCGCACATAGGTTCCATCGGGTTGCAATACCCAGCTTTGTTCATTGTCGATCAGGTTCGCGACGAGCACCTGGTCCAATATCTGGTCGTGAACGGTCGGGTTCTCGATCGGGATCATATATTCGACGCGGCGGTCGAAGTTGCGCGGCATCCAGTCGGCGCTGGAGATATAGAGTTTTGCTGCGCTGTGCGGCAGGCGCGCGCCATTGGCGAAGGCCCAGATGCGGCTGTGTTCGAGGAAGCGGCCGACGACCGATTTGACGCGGATCGTCTCCGACAGGCCGGGCACGCCCGGACGCAGGCAGCAGATGCCGCGCACGATGAGCTCGACGGGAACCCCCGCCGCGCTCGCCTCATAGAGCTTGTCGATGATGTCGGGATCGACGAGGCTGTTCATCTTGGCCCACAGCCCCGACGGACGCCCTGCCCCGGCCGCTGCGATCTCGGCGTCGATCAGCTGGCACAGGTGCTGGCGCATGTTGAGCGGCGACATGGTGATCATGTCGAGCCGCTCGGGTTCGACATAGCCGGTGATGTAATTGAACAGCTGCGCCGCATCGCGCCCGGCGCGCGGGTCGGCGGTGAAAAAGCTGAGGTCGGTATAGATGCGCGCGGTGACGGGGTGATAATTGCCGGTGCCGAAGTGGCAGTAGGTGCGATACCGCTGTCCCTCGCGGCGCACGACCATCGAGATCTTGGCGTGCGTCTTCCACTCGATGAAGCCGTAGACGACCTGTACCCCGGCGCGTTCGAGCTGGTTCGCCCAGAGCAGATTCTGCTCCTCGTCGAAGCGCGCCTTGAGTTCGACCACCGCGGTCACCGACTTGCCCGCCTCGGCCGCCTCGATCAGCGCGCGGATCACCGGCGACTGGTCGCCGGCGCGATAGAGCGTCTGCTTGATCGCAACGACGTCGGGGTCGGCCGCCGCCTGCCGCAGGAAGGCGAGCACGACGTCGAAGCTTTCATAGGGATGGTGGACGAGAATGTCCTTCGAGCGGATCGCCGCAAAACAATCGCCGCCATGCTCGCGGATGCGTTCGGGAAAGCGCGCCGAAAAGGCGGGGAATTTGAGGTCGGGACGGTCGACCTCGACCAGCGCCGACAGCGCCGCGAGCCCGACGAAGCCGTCGATCTTGGCGACGATCGCCTCATGTCCCTGGATATCGGCATTGAGCACCGCAGCGAGTTCGCCGGGCATGTCGGCTTCGAGTTCGAGCAGGATGACGCGCCCGCGGCGGCGGCGGCGGATCGCGGTGCGGAACAGGCGGACGAGATCCTCGGCCTCTTCCTCGAGTTCGATGTCGCTGTCGCGGATGATGCGGAACACCCCGCGCGAGCGGACGCGAAAGCCGGGGAAGAGCACGTCGGCGAAGATTTCGATCAGATATTCGATCGGCACGAACGCCCCCGCCTCGCCCGGGACGGGAACGAAGCGCGCGAGCGACGGCGGGATCATCACCAGTTCGCGGACCGTTTCGCCGTCGGTGCGGCGTTCGAGGTCGAAGATGACACCGAGCCCGCGGTTGGGGATGAAGGGAAAGGGGTGCGCGGGGTCGAGCACCTGCGGGGTCAGGATCGGGAAGATCTGGTCGATGAAATATTGGCGCAGCCGGGTGCGCAGCGCCTCGACGTCGGAGCCCTCGCCATGGACGATGATCCCCTGTTCGCCGAGCAGATCGTGGAGCCGCTGCCACTCGCCCTGCTGCTGGTCGACGAGGCGGTTCACCTCGGCCTCGATTTCGGCAAGCTGTTGCCCCGGCGAGCGCCCGTCGGCACTGGGATCGTCGATGCCCTGGAGCTGCTGCCCCTTGAGCCCGGCGACGCGGACCATGAAGAATTCGTCGAGGTTGCTGCCCGAGATCGACAGGAAGCGCAGCCGTTCGAGCAGCGGATGCGCGGGATTGAGCGCCTCCTCCATCACCCGCCGGTTGAAGGCGAGCCAGCTGAGTTCGCGGTTGAAGAAGCGTTCGGGGCCGAAGCGGGGCTGCCCGGCATCGGCATCATTGTCTGCACGCAAGGGTCCGCCGGCTGTCGACATTCTTTCTTCGTCCTGTCGTTGCGGAGCGTTCAGTCGCGCTCCAGGAGATCGGGATCGATCAGCCCCTGTGACAGTAATGTTTCACGCGTAAGACGGATTCCGATGCCGCGCCCGCGTTCGAGCGACGCGGCGTCGAGCGCGGCGACGACGCGGTGGAGCATCGCGTAGCTGCGCTCCATGCGCGGCACGATATAGGCGGCGACCTCGGGCGCGAGCGCCATGCCGCGCTGCGCGAACAGCGCCTCGATCAGGTCGCGCGCAAGGCAGTCGTCGGGCTCGCCGATCGCGAGCACCGGCACCGCGCGCAGCCGCGAGGCCAGATCGGGAAGCCCGATTCCCCAGTCGGCCGGCGGCGCATCGGCGATGATCAGCAGCGGCGCGCCGCTCGCCTGCGCGGCGTTCCAGGCATGGAACATCGCCTCTTCGGACACGCTCGCCGGGCCGTCGATCACGCGCCCGCCGGTCTCGCGCACGAAGAGCCGGCCCATCAGGCTGCGCCCCGATCCGCGCGGACCGGTGAGCACCGCGGTGCGCACCGGCCAGGTCGAGACGTGGCGCAGATAGCGCACGGCATCGGCATTGCTGGTGCCGACGATCAGCGGACCGTCGTTGCTGCCCCCCGCGCTCCAGTCGAGCGGGAGCGCGATCTGTCCCGAGGCGCGTGCCATCAGCGGCTGATCCTGAACGTGTTGCCGCTTCCCTGAACCTTGAAGCCGCGCGCCTCGAGCGCCGCCTTGAGCGCGGCGCCGTCGCCGCGGAAGGTCACGCGCATCACCGACGTGCCGCCGAGCGCGAGGCTGGAGGTCGACGCCGACTGGACACCCGATACCCCCGCGACCGCGCGTTCGGTCGACGATACCGATTCGACGTCGGGCGAATTATACTGGACGGTGAAGCTCTGCGCGCCCGCCGAGGGCGTCGTCGCCGCCGTGCTGCTGTCGGTTTCGGCGGGCAGCGCGTCGCCGTCGGCCGGTGCCTCGGGCAGTTCCTCGACCGCCACGGGTTTTTCGAGCACCAGATAGGTGTCGGTGCGCAGCACGCCGGCGGCGAGCGCCTGCGTGTAGATTTCGTCCATCCGCGCGACCGCCTTTTCCATCATGTCGGGCAGCGCGCGCGGGCTCGGCCCGGTCATGGTGAAGCTGGAAATCAGCTTGTTGTCGGGTCCGAAGCGCGCGGTGAAATGGCCGGTGACCGGCCCGCCCGGATAGCTATATTCGACGCGCGCGATCGGCGTCAGCACGTCGGCAGCGCCATATTGGTCGAGGATCACGCGCCACCAGACGCGGCCGCGGCGACCGGTCTGCCCCGCATTGAGCAACAGCGTGTCGACGCCCGTGCCCGCGGTGCGGACATAGTCGATCGCGCTCTGTCCGGTGTTGTATTCGGCCCAGGCGCGTTGCCACGCGCTGCGATGTTCGAACACCTGCGGCAGGCCGTCGATCGAATAGACGGGGATGACGAGCAAGGGCGGCGAGCGCAGCGTGCGGCCGCTGACCCCCAGGATCTGGCCCGCGCGGACGCGGTCGAACTGGACGCCCAACGTCGCGACATAGCGGCGCGGCCCGATCTGTTCCCTTTCGACGACGATCGCGGTGACGATGCCGTCGAGCACCGAATCGCCGAGCGCCGGGCCATCGCTGCCGTTGGTCTTGCGATAGAGCTGCGCCCACGCCTTGCGCTGTGCCTCGCGCCAGCCCTTTTCGCGCGCATCGTCGGCATTGTCGCCGGTCACGTCGACCTGGATGCCGCCGGTCAGGAAGTCGCCGCTGCTGTTGATCGGCGTGATGCCGCGGTCGCCGCGCGCGATCTGGCCCTGCACCACGCCGACGACGAGCGCGAGGGCGATCACACCGAGAAGCGCGGCGATCCGCCAGTCGCGGCGCAGCAGGCCGGCCGGGTCGAAACGCGAAAGCGAGCGGGGGAAAGCGGCGGAAGTCATCTCGTCTCTGTGCTTTGCCCCGAACCGGGGGGCGCGGGCAAGGAAATCATGGCATTTGTCGGCTGAAACCGTTAGTCGCGCGTGCCATGGATTCCAAGCACAACCAACCCGCCGCCTATACTTATGCGCAGGCCGGTGTCTCGATCGACGCCGGCAATGCGCTGGTCCGTGCCATTGCTCCGCTCGCCCGTGCGACGCGCCGCCCCGGCGCCGACGCCGACCTCGGCGGATTCGGCGGCTTCTTCGACCTGAAGGCGGCCGGGTTCAACGACCCGCTGCTCGTCGCCGCCAACGACGGCGTCGGCACCAAGCTCAAGCTCGCGATCGATTCGGGGCAGCATGACGGGGTCGGGATCGACCTTGTCGCGATGTGCGTGAACGATCTGATCGTCCAGGGCGCAGAGCCGCTGTTTTTCCTCGACTATTATGCGACCGGAAAGCTCGACAACGACGTCGCGACCGCCGTGGTCGCGAGCATCGCCGAGGGGTGCAAGCAGGCCGGCTGCGCGCTGATCGGCGGCGAGACCGCCGAAATGCCGGGCATGTACAGCGAAGGCGACTATGACCTTGCGGGCTTCTGCGTCGGTGCGGTCGAGCGCGATCAGGTACTCACCGCCGACAAGGTCGCGGCGGGCGACGTCATCCTCGGCCTCGCCTCGTCGGGGGTGCATTCGAACGGCTTTTCGCTCGTCCGGCGGCTCGCTGCCGACAAGGGGTGGAAACTCGACCGCCCCGCCCTGTTCGACCAGAATATCCGCCTGATCGACGCGCTGATGGCGCCGACGCGCATCTATGTGAAAAGCCTTCTCCCGCTGGTGAAGACCGGCAAGGTGCACGCGCTCGCCCACATCACCGGCGGCGGGCTGCTCGAGAATATCCCGCGCATCCTGCCCGTGACGCTGCACGCGCATATCGACGCCGACGCCTGGGACCAGCCGCGACTGATGGCGTTCCTGCAGGCGCAGGGCAATATCGAGCCCGAGGAAATGGCGCGTACCTTCAACTGCGGGATCGGCATGGCGGTCGTCGTCGCCGAAGCCGATGTCGACAGCGTTACCGCGGCGCTGACCGAAGCGGGCGAGACCGTCCATCGCATCGGCCATATCGCCGAGGGACCAAAGGGCTGCACCGTCACCGGCGGTGCCGAGACGTGGAGCGCGATGGGCGCGTGGAGTGCCACGCACAATGCATGAAATCCTCCCTGTTGCACAGCAATGGGGAGGTGGCAGCCCCGCAGGGGCTGACGGAGGAGCAATGCGCGCAACGTTTCCGCCCCTCCACCACGCCCTTTGGGCGCGGTCCCCCTCCCCACGCTTCGCGCAGGGAGGATTGGCGTGAAGGCCAAAGTCGCCGTCCTGATCTCGGGCGCCGGAACCAATATGGCGGCGCTGCTCTATGCCGCGAAAGCCGCCGACTGCCCCTATGAACTGGTGCTGGTCGCAAGCAATGTTCCGGGCGCGGCGGGGCTCGCCATCGCGAAGGCCGAGGGCATCGCGACCTGGGCGCATTCGCACAAGGGGCTGGACCGCGACGCCTTCGACGCGCTGGTCGACGAACAATTGCGCGCAGCGGGCGCCGAGTTCGTCGCGCTGGCGGGTTATATGCGCATCCTCAGCGACGATTTCGTCGCGCGCTGGGCGGGCCGGATGCTCAACATCCACCCCAGCCTGCTGCCCCGATACAAGGGGCTGAACACGCACGCGCAGGCGATCGGCGCCGGCGACTCGCATGGCGGATGCAGCGTCCATGTCGTCACCCCCGCGCTCGACGACGGGCCTGTGCTCGCGCAGACCCCGGTGGCGATCGCCCCGGGCGACGATGCCGAAAGCCTCGCCCGGCGCGTGCAGTTCGCCGAACATCAGCTTTACCCCGCGACGCTCGCCGCTTTCGTGATGCGCGAACGCTCGCCCGACTGGCTGCGCGACCGGGTGCGCGAGCTCGCGATGGCGCTGCCCGAGGCCGACGAGGTGACCTCGCACGGCATGCCGTGCTTCGGCATCGCGAAGGGCAAGAAATTCGCCTATTTCACCGAGGATCATCACGGCGACGGCAAGATCGCGCTGCTGGTCAAGATCAGTGGCGCCGACGAACAGGCGGCGTTGATCGAGATGGACGCGGAACGCTATTATCGCCCCGCCTATTTCGGCGACGGCTGGGTCGGCATAAGGCTCGACCTCGGCGATACCGACTGGGACGCGATCGGCGAATGGCTGCGCAAGAGCTGGCTCGCGGTGGCGCCGAAGAAGCTGGCGGGGCTGATGGGGGTTGCGGAGGAGTTTTGATGGTCGCTATTTCAGTTCACGACACTATAGCCCAGCAATTCCGCGATCAGTTCGTTTGTATCGACGGGCAATATTATTTCTCCGTGCCAAACATTGACTGGATGCTACCGGTCGATGAAAATATTCCATGGAAGAAAGAAAATCTGTTCGGAACGATTTATGGCTTTATGCGCGCCATTGTATGGGCACTGACCATCGGAATGGCGATCTACATTTTTCTTCATCAGAGCTGGTCCTCCTTCTTAATTCTGATACCGTTCTTTATCGTCGGGACATCTGTCCACGTATTAGCGCTTGTGCTCCCTAACCTCGACCTTTGGCGCCGCTTGCGCGCCTTCAACGCGCAACCCGATGAGATCAGATCACAACTTTTAGTCCGCAAACCTGAGACGCCATAGAAAAGGCCGCCGGATCGCTCCGGCGGCCTCTTTCATGCCTTGCGGCGTGTGTCGTTTAGCCGACAATTTCTTCGGGCTTGAAGAAATAGGCGATCTCGATCGCGGCATTTTCGTCGCTGTCCGAACCATGAACCGTGTTGGCTTCGATGCTCTCGGCCAGTTCCTTGCGGATCGTGCCCGGCGCTGCGTCCTTGGGGTTGGTCGCGCCCATGATGTCGCGGTTCGCCTGCATCGCATTCTCACCTTCGAGAACCTGGACGACGACGGGGCCGCTGATCATGAAGTCGACGAGCTCACCGAAGAAGGGGCGTTCCTTGTGGACCGCGTAAAAGCCTTCGGCCTGCTCACGGCTCATGTGGATACGCTTCGACGCGACGACGCGCAGACCGGCTTCTTCCAGCATCTTGGTGACGGCGCCGGTGATGTTGCGACGCGTCGCGTCGGGCTTGATGATCGAAAAGGTGCGGGTGACCGCCATGGGAAAGCTCCTGCGTGGGTGTGTTTTGTGATGCGCGCGCCTCTAGCGGCGCTTTTGCTGCACCGCAAGGAGAGAGCGCAACGCCGCGCCGCGCCGCGCGTCAGCCGCCGGTGCCATAGGTGATCGCACCGGTCACCGTGCCGCCTTCCTGCGTCGCGGTGACCTGGACGCCCTGCTTGCCGCCCTCGCCCTTTTCGGCGCTCAGCATCATCGTGTCGCCGGCCTTGATCTCGCTCGTCACCTTCATCCCCGCCGCCTCGGCCTGCTTCCTGAAATGGGCGATGACGTCGGCGGCCTGCCCCTTGGCCTCGAAGCTCGCCATGCCGCTTTCGCCGTCCTTGTTCGTCGCCGACATGCCGCCGGTCATCTTCGCGCCGGGATAGGGGGTGAAGCCTGCCGGCAGCTTGGCATTCGCGCCGCCGCCGCCGAAGTTCATCTCGCCATCGGCGGTCTTGATGCTGACATTGCCGTCTTCGCCGTCGCCGCTCGACGTGACCTTGTAGTCGGCGGTCTCGCCCGTTTCGGGGTCGGTATAGGTGCCGCTGGCGACTTCCTTTTCCGACTTCGATCCGCAGGCGGCGAGCAGCAGCGCGGTTGCGGCGGTGGCGGCGAGAAGGGAAAGACGGGATTTGATCATCATCGGCTCCTGTTGCTGTTCGCGCCGTTCCTAGCAGGCCCGCGCGCGACGGGGGTGACCGGGGTCACAGCCTATGGCCCTTCGGACCAGCGGCCATTCTCATCCTGTTTCCAGAAGCGGTTGTCGACCTCTGTACGCGCCGCGAGCGCGCGCCAGGTCGCGCGGGCCTCGTCGATGCGGCTGTTGTCGAAGAAGAGGAAGGCGCGGTCGAAGCCGAGCGCGCCCTCGCGCCATTCGCCGTCGGCAAGCGCGACGAGGCGCGCACCATTGGGCGGCGCGGCGTCGAGCGTGCCCGACAGCAGGATCGGCTCGATCGCTTCGTCGGGCGATCCCGCGGCGCCGTGCGGCAGGAAGCTGGCGGGAACGAGCGACCACAGTGCCTCGTCGATCGCCTGCCGCTGCATCGCGGGGCCGGCGACGACCAGCAGCCGGTCGCCATTGCCCAGGATGCGCGTCGCAATGGCGGGGAGTACGCGCTCGACCGGGTCGCGGGTCAGCCGGTAGAAGTCGACGCGGGGCATCGACTACAAAATCGTCGTCATTGCGAGGAGCCGAAGGCGACGCGGCAATCCGGAGCAGGCGGCTCCCCGCTCCGGATTGCTTCGCTTCGCTCGCAATGGCGAGGTGAAAGACATCAGCCCTCGAAGTTGGCCGCGACGAAGCGGTCGAGCAGGCGCACGCCATAGCCCGTCGCGCCCTTGGCATAGACCGGGCCGTCCTTGTCGGCCCATGCCATGCCCGCGATGTCGAGGTGCGCCCACCGCACGCCCTCGTCGACATAGCGCTTCAGGAATTGTGCGGCGGTGATCGATCCGCCTTCGCGCGGGCCGATATTCTTCATGTCGGCGATCGGGCTGTCGATCAGCTTGTCGTAGGCGGCCGACAGCGGGAAACGCCACAGCTTGTTGTTCGACGCGTCACCCGCCTCGAGCAGCTGCGCCGCCAGGCCGTCGTCGTTCGCGAACATGCCCGCATATTCATGGCCGAGCGAGATCACCATCGCGCCGGTCAGCGTCGCAAGATCGACGATCACCGCGGGTTCGTACACCTTCTGCGTCCAGGTGATCGCGTCGCACAGCACTAGGCGGCCCTCGGCGTCGGTGTTGAGCACCTCGACCGTCTGGCCCGACATGGTGGTAACGATGTCGCCGGGGCGCATCGCATTGCCGTCGGGCATATTTTCGACGAGGCCGACGACGCCGACGACATTCGCCTTCGCCTTGCGGCCCGCGATCGCCTTCATCGCGCCCGCGACCGCGCCCGCGCCGCCCATGTCCCACTTCATCATGTCCATGCCCGGTCCGGGCTTGAGGCTGATGCCGCCGGTGTCGAAGGTGACGCCCTTGCCGACGAAGGCGACGGGCTTGTCCCCCGCCTTGCCGCCGTTCCAGCGCATGGCGAGCAACCGCGGCGGGCGCGTCGAGCCCTGCGCGACACCGAGCAGCGCGCCCATGCCGAGCGCCTGCATCTGGCGTTCGTCGAGGATTTCGAGCTCGACGCCCAGATCGGCGAGGTGGCGGCAGCGTTCGACGAAGCTTTCGGGGTACAGGATGTTGGGCGGCTCGGCGACGAGCGTCTGGGTGAAGGCGACCCCGTCGGCGACCGCCTGCACCTCGGCCCAGCCGGCCGGCGTGCCGTGCGGCGACGCGATGACGATGCTGCGCAGGCTGGGCTTCGCCGTGTCGGCGAGACGGGTGCGATAGGTGTCGAGGCGCCAGTTGCGCAGGAGCGCGCCCGCCGCGAAAGCGAGCACGTCATCGGGATCGCTTTCGCCCGCGCTCGCGAAGTCGACATGGACCGTGGCGACGCCGCTGGTCTGGAGCTTCGCGGTCAGCGCCGCGCCGCCGCGCTCGAGGTCGTGAACGCTGCCCTCGCCGATGCCGACGAGCAGCAGCCGCTTCGCCTTGTCGCCGTCGATCGCCGCGGTTTCGGCGACCGCACCCGCCGCGCCGTCGAAGCGCGCCTGCGTCGCGGCGGCGCCGAGCAGCGCGCCGAGCGCCGCCGCGCCACCCTTGCGGACCGGAAAGGCGACGACGTCGGCCGATGCGTCGACTTGCGCGACAAACTGAATGTCCATCCTGTGACTCTCTTATGCGATGATTGATTGGAACGTGCCGGACCGATAGGGGTTTCGCTTGCGAGTTGCAAAAACAAAGCGGGCGGTCCAAGCGGGCTGAAGGCACCAATATATGGGACAAAGGCGGTAAATGAAGGGGACTTTGTTCCAGGGACGCGCGGCCCGGCCCTTGTGGTTTGCGACCGCCAGCGCCGCGGCGCTGCTCGCCGTCCCGGCGACGGCGCAGGATGATGTCCAGCCGCCGGTCGTTCCCGCACCGCAGGGCGAACCCGACCTCCAGACCCCCGACGTGCCGGCCGCCCCTGCCGATGCCCCGGCGGTCCCGAATAGCGAACAGGTGGGCTTTGCCGCCGACAACCTGAATTACGACAGCGACGCCGATGTCGTGGTCGCCGACGGCAATGTGCAGATGAATCGCGAAGCGATCCGGTTGCGGGCCGACAAGGTGACGTGGAACCGCAAGACCGGCGAGGTCGTCGCCGAGGGCGACGTCGCGATCACGAATCCCGAGGGCGACACCGCCTATGGCGACCGCATCGTCCTGACCGACTCGCTGCGCGACGGCATCGTCCAGAATATGCTGGTGGTGCTCGAGAACGGGTCGCGCCTCGCCGCGGTCAAGGGCACGCGCTTCGAGAATGGCAATATCGAGCTGGAGAACGCCGCCTACACCCCCTGCCCCGTCGAGACCGCAGACGGCTGCCCCAAGAAGCCGAGCTGGCAGATCCGCGCCGTGCGCGTCATGTACGACAAGGCGAAGAACAAGGTCCGCTACAAGGGCGCGCGGGTCGAGATTTTCGGGCTTCCGCTGATTCCGCTCCCCGGATTGAGCCATCCCCTCAACAACCAGTCGAGCAGCGGCCTGCTCGTCCCCGAGGTCCGCTTCGACCGCACCAACGGCTTCGAGATCGCGGTGCCCTATTATCTGCGCATCGAACCCGACCGCGACCTGACGCTGACCCCGCACCTCTATACCGGCGCGGCGCCGATGCTCGAGGGCGAGTTTCGCGCACTGACCGACATCGGATCGTTCCGCGTCAACGGCTATGCAACCTATAGTTCGGTCGTGCCGCTGACCGGCCCGCAGGTGCGCGGCGACGAAGATTTCCGCGGCTATCTGGAAAGCGCCGGGCGCTTCCAGCTCAGCCCGCGCTGGAGCGCCAGCTACTCGGGACGCATCGCGACCGACCGCACCTTCCTGCGCCGTTACGATATCAGCCGCGACGACCGGCTGCGTTCGACCTTCGAGGTCGAGCGGATCGGCGGCCAGAGCTATCTGTCCATCGCCGGCTGGGCGACGCAGACGCTGCGCGCGGGCGACAAGCAGGGGCAGCAGCCGATCGCGCTCCCGATCCTCGACTATCGCCAGCGGCTGACCGACCCGGTCTTCGGCGGCCAGTTCGAACTCCAGCTCAACACGCTCGCGATCGGCCGCACCGCGGGACAGGACACGCAGCGCGCCTTTGCCGGGGTGCGCTGGGACCTCCGGCGCCTGACGACGCTGGGGCAGGAAGTCACCTTCACCGCACTGGTGCGCGGCGATATCTATCACAGCGACCAGAATCTGCTCACCGACATCGCCGGCTATCGCGGCAAATCGGGCTGGGAGGGCCGCGGCATCGCCGCCGCGGCGGTCGACATGCGCTGGCCCTTCATCGGCGAATTCATGGGCGGGACCCAGACGCTGACCCCGCGCGTCCAGATCGTCGCGACGCCGAAGATCAAGAATCTCGACATCCCGAACGAGGATTCGCGCGCCTTCGACCTCGAGGACAGCAATTTGTTCGCGATCAACCGCTTCAACGGTTACGACCGGTTCGAGGACGGTGCGCGCATCACCTATGGCGTCGAGTGGAATTTCAGCCGCCCCGGATTCAACATCAACAGCATCGTCGGCCAGAGCTATCGCCTGTCGGAGAAGCCGAGCCTGTTCCCCGACGGCACCGGGCTGACCGACCGCACCTCGGACATCGTCGGCCGCACCACGGTGGCGTACAAGGATTTCCTGCGCCTGACGCACCGCTTCCGGCTCGACAAGGACAATCTGGCGGTTCGCCGCAACGAATTCGACGCGACGATCGGCAGCCGCTCGACCTATGCCGTGCTCGGCTATTCGCGCCTCAACCGCGACATATTGCTGCTCGGCGAGGATCTGCAGGACCGCGAGGAAGCCCGCGTCGGCGGACGCGTCGCGGTGGCAAAGAACTGGTCGGTCTTCGGGTCGGCGATCGTCGACCTCACCGGCCAGCGCGACGACCCGCTGGGCCAGGCCGACGGATTCGAACCGATCCGCCACCGGCTGGGCGTCGCCTATGACGACGAATGCCTGTCGATCGCTCTGACATGGCGCCGCGACTATATCGACACCGGCGACGCGAAGCGCGGCAACAGCTTCTCGTTCCGGGTCGCGTTCCGCAACCTGGGGTTCTGAACGCGGCGTCCGCCCACCCCGGCCTTCGCCGGGCGAGCGCTCAGTTCTGGCTGGTCGTGACCACCGTCTTGGGGATCAGCGCCTCGGCGGCGACGACCTTCTTCTCGGCGTTCGCGGCGATCGCCTTTTCGAGTGCGGCGACCTGCGGGCATTTGTCCTTGCACGCGCGCTGGGCCTCGGCGAGCTTTTCGCGCGCCAGTTCGAGCGCTCCCTTGTCGGCGAGCGCCTCGCCCTGCCCGGTCAGCGCCACCACGTCGTTGGGATCGAGGTTCAGCGCCTCGCGATAGAGGCCGATCGCCTTGCCCGGCAGTCCCTGCGCGCGGGCGACCTGCGCCAGCGCAACGATCGCCGAACGGTTGCGCGGATCGGCGGCGAGTGCGGCTTCATAGGCGTCGATCGCGCCGTCGAGATCGCCCGCGGCCTGCGCCTTCACGCCCTGTTCCTGGAGCGCCAGCGAAACCGGAAGAATGTCGTTGTCGGCGCGCTGCGCATCGGAGGCCGTGGGCAGGCTGGCAAGGACAAGACCCGCGCCGAGGGCCAGCAAACTGATGCGCATCGCATTCTCCCATCGCTTGATTGCCGGCGAAGCTAACATGGGCGTGTCAGCCGTGCGAGGAAAAATCCGTCGCAGCCGTCGTGCGCCGGCGTGAGCAGGAATCCCGCGCCCGCGGCGCGTCCGATGCCGTCCGGAAGATAGCCGCAATCGGCGGTCCAGCCCGGATGCCGGGTGATAAAATCGTCCACCTGTGCCCGCCCCTCGCGTGCGATGATCGAGCAGACAGCATAAAGGAGTTTGCCGCCCGGCGCCACCAGTTCGGCGCCGAGGTCGATCAGCTTCGCCTGATCGGCGAGGTGGCGTTCGAGCCGGGCGGGGGTGAGCCGCCAGCGCAGTTCGGGACTGCGGCGCCAGGTGCCGCTGCCCGAACAGGGCGCATCGACGAAAACCCGGTCCGCACGGCCCATCGCGTCGGCGAGCATCGCCGCCTCCTGCCCCGGGTTGAGCAGCCGGGTCTCGATGCGCGTCGCGCCGGCGCGTTCGGCGCGCGGGGCCAGCTGCTGGAGGCGTGCGCGGTTGGTGTCGCAAGCGAGGATCGCCGCGTCGTTCGCGGTGAGCGACGCGATGGCGAGCGTCTTGCCGCCGCCGCCCGCGCACAGATCGACGATCGTCTGCCCCGGCGCGGCATCGAGCGCCGCCGACGCATATTGGCTCGCGGCGTCCTGCACCTCGAAGGCGCCCGTGGCATAGGCGGGGTGCTGCGCCGCGGCGGTTTCGGGGGGCAGGCGCCAGCCGTCCGCGGCGCCCACGATCGCTTCGCCTTCGGGAAACAGCGCCGCAATCTCGTCGCGGCTGGCCTTCAGCCGGTTCGCGCGCAGATCGAGCGATGCGCGGGCGAGCATCGCTTCCGCCTCGCCGTCGCCGACCAGCGGGTCGAACAGCTCGACGAGCGCCGGCGGCGCGAGCCCCGTCTCGGCGCGCGGCTCACCGGCATCGATGGCCGCGGGACCATAGGCCGCGCCATCGAACAGCGCAGCAAGATCGGGATCGGTATCGGCGAGGACGAGCATCGCCGCCCGGCCCGACACCGGCGCCGAACGCACCGCGCGGATCGCGTCATAGACATGGCCGCGGATCGCACGGCGGTCCTTCGACCCTGCATAGCGCCGCGCGCGCATCGCCTCGGCAAAGATCGCGTCGGCCGGCGCCCCGCCCTCGCGCGCGGCAAGCGCGATGACATCTAGAATCTCGATCGCGGTCTGGATGCGCGCAGCGGGCGTCATTGGTTTCCCTTATCCCGTCATTGCAAGGAGCGCAGCGACGAAGCGATCTCCAGCTGTCGTTGCGAATGGGCGATAGCTGGAAATTGCTTCGCGACGCTCGCAATGACGGCCCCAATCACCCCACCGGGTAATTCGGCGCCTCGCGGGTGATCGCGACGTCGTGGACATGGCTTTCGCGCAGGCCTGCATTGGTGATGCGCACGAATTTGGCGCGCTCGCGCAGATCCCCCAGCGTACGGCTGCCGGTATAGCCCATCGCCGCCTTCACGCCGCCGACGAGCTGGTGGATCACGTCCTTCGCGGGTCCCTTGAACGGCACCTGCCCTTCGATCCCCTCGGGCACCAGCTTCATCTGGTCCTTGATGTCCTGCTGGAAATAGCGGTCGGCCGAGCCGCGCGCCATCGCGCCGACGCTGCCCATGCCGCGATAGCTCTTGTACGTCCGGCCCTGGAACAGGAAGGTCTCGCCCGGCGCCTCGGCGGTGCCCGCGAGGAGCGAACCGACCATCACGCTCGACGCACCGGCGGCGAGGGCCTTGGCGATGTCGCCCGAGGTGCGCAGCCCGCCGTCGGCGATCACCGGAACGCCCAGCTTCGACGCCGCCTCGACGCTGTCGAGGATCGCGGTGAGCTGCGGCACGCCGACGCCCGCGACGACGCGCGTCGTGCAGATCGAGCCGGGGCCGATGCCGACCTTGACGCCGTCGGCGCCGCAATCGATCAGCGCCCGGGTCGCGTCGCCGGTCGCGACATTGCCCGCCAGAACCTGGACGCGGTTCGACAGTTTCTTGATCTTCTCGACCGTCGCGCCGACGCCCTTGCTGTGGCCGTGCGCGGTGTCGACGACGATCAGGTCGCATTCGGCGTCGAGCAGCGCCTCGGCGCGTTCGATGCCGCTGTCGCCGGTGTTCGTCGCCGCCGCGACGCGCAGCCGGCCGCCCGCGTCCTTGGTCGCCTCGGGATAGTTGACCGCCTTTTCCATGTCCTTGACGGTGATCAGACCGATGCAGCGATAATCATCGTCGACGACGAGCAGCTTTTCGATGCGGCGCTGGTGGAGCAGCTTGCGCGCCTCGTCCTGCCCGACCCCGGGGCGGACGGTCGCCAGATTCTCGGCGGTCATCAGTTCGCGCACCGGTTGGCCGGGATTGTCGGCGAAGCGCACGTCGCGGTTGGTCAGGATGCCGACCAGCTTGCCACCCGGCTCGACGACCGGAATGCCCGAAATCTTGTGCTGCGCCATCAGCGCGGTCGCATAGGACAGCGGCGCGTCGGGGGTGATGGTGATCGGGTTGACGATCATCCCGCTTTCGAAGCGCTTCACCTGGCGCACCGCCGCCGCCTGCTCCTCGATCGTCAGATTGCGGTGGAGCACGCCGATGCCGCCGATCTGCGCCATCAGGATCGCCATGTCGGCCTCGGTCACCGTGTCCATCGCCGAGGAGAGGATCGGGATGTTCAGGCTGATCTCGCTGGTCAGCTGGGTCGACAGATTGGCGTCCGACGGGAGGATGTCCGACGGGCCGGGGACCAGCAGCACGTCGTCGAAGGTCAGGCCGGTGATGATTTCCATGAGCTGCCACTTTCTGCTTTTGGCGGCGCCTGCCCGGGGCGGAGGGGCGGCACGCGCGAGTCGTTTAGTGGCGGCCCATGTAACCAGTCGGGCGGCGGCGCGCCAGTGGGGGACGCACGAATATTTCGCGGTGCAGCAAGCCGGGCCGACTTCCTAACATAGCTTACTAACTGGACTTGCGGAGCGCCGCGGTTCGGTGCATCGCCCCTGCAACGAACGGGGTGACAGGATGATCGACTATCGGCAGGCGCTGGGCGCCGCGCAGGACTATCGGACCGCGGCGCAGGCCGCGCTGGCGGCGCGGCTCGCGAACGCCCCGATCGACCGCGAACAGCGCGCAGCGCACGGCTTTGCGTGGATCGCGACGACGGTCGCCGCGCTCGAAGCGACGCTCGACTGGGCCGAAGCCGCGGGCGATGCCAGTCGGGTCGACGCGCTGGTCGTGCGGCTCGCCTTCGCCGAGGGAATCGCGCAGCTCGTCGGCGGGCTGCCGATGGGCCAGAACGAGCTCAGCCGCCCAGCCGACCTGGGGCTGACGCGCGAAGCGGCGAAGCTGGCCGACGCCTGCGCCGCGCTGGTCGAGGCCGATCATGCCGCGGCACGCGCCGAGCTGACGCAGCTGTTCGCGGCCGGGCGATGGCCGAGCGAGACGTTCCACGACGCCGACCTCGACGCGATCCGCGAGCAGTACCGGCGCTTCACCGATGCCGAGATTCTGCCGCACGCGCACGGCTGGCACCTCGCCAACGCGCTGATCCCCGATACGACCGTCGCCGCAATGGCCGACCTCGGCACCTTCGGCGTGTGCATCCCCGAGGAATATGGGGGGCTCGGCCTCGGCAAGCTCGTCATGTGCATCGTCACCGAGGAATTGTCGCGCGGTTGGATCGGCACGGGCTCGCTCGGCACGAGGTCGGAGATCGCGGGCGAACTGATCGTGCTCGGCGGCACCGACGCGCAGAAGGCCGAATGGCTGCCGCGCATCGCGAGCGGGGAGATATTGCCCACCGCGGTGTTCACCGAACCCGACGTTGGATCGGACCTCGGCTCGCTCCAGACGCGCGCCCGGCGCGACGGCGATCATTGGGTCATCGACGGCGCCAAGAACTGGATCACCCATGCCGCGCGATCGGACCTGATGACCCTGCTCGCGCGCACCCTGCCTGACGCGAAGGGCTATGCCGGGCTGTCGATGCTGCTGGTGCCCAAGCCGCGCGGCAGCGAGGAAAGCCCCTTCCCCGCCGCTGGCATGACCGGCAGCGAGATCGAGGTGCTCGGCTATCGCGGCATGCGCGAATATGCGCTCCAGTTCGACGGGATGACCGCACCCGCCGACGCGCTGCTCGGCGGCGAGGAAGGCCAGGGGTTCAAGCAATTGATGCGCACCTTCGAGGGCGCGCGCATCCAGACCGCGGCGCGCGCGGTCGGCGTCGCGCGGCGCGCGCTCGAACTCGGGCTCGACTATGCGGTGACGCGCAAGCAGTTCGGCCAGCCGATCGTCCATTTCCCGCGCGTCGCCGACAAGCTGGCGATGAGCCTCGTCGACTTCGTCACCGCGCGCGAGCTTTCCTATGCCGCGGCGCGCGCCAAGGACGGCGGCAAGCGCTGCGACATCGAGGCGGGCATGGCCAAGCTGCTCGGCGCGCGCGCCGCCTGGTCGAACGCCGACGCGAGCCTCCAGATCCACGGCGGCAACGGCTATGCGATGGAATATGAGATCAGCCGCATCCTGTGCGACGCGCGTATCCTCAACATCTTCGAGGGCGCGGCGGAGATCCAGGCGCAGGTGATCGCACGCGGGCTCGCCGGGGGCCGCAACTGATGGCGGGCGGGTCCGCCCCGCCCCCTGCCCGCACCTCGCCGCTCGCCCCGTTCCGCTTTCCTGCCTTTCGCGCGATCTGGATCGCCAACCTCGCCTCGAACATGGGGTCGATGATCCAGTCGGTCGGCGCCGCCTGGCTGATGACCGAGCTGACGCAGTCGCACCTGCTGATCGCGCTGGTCAACGCCGGCGCGACGATCCCGATCCTGATGCTCGGCGTCTTCGCCGGTGCGATCGCCGACAATTACGACCGCCGCCGGGTGATGCTCGCGGCGCAGCTCCTCATGCTGCTGATGTCGGCGGGGCTCGCCGCCGTGACCTGGGCCGGCGCCATCGGGCCGCTCTCGCTGCTCTTCTTCACCCTCGCGGTCGGCTGCGGCACCGCGGTCAACTCGCCCGCCTGGCAGGCGTCGGTGCGCCAGCAGGTCGGGCACGCCCACCTGCCGCAGGCGATCGCGCTCAACAGCATCGCGTTCAACCTCGCGCGCAGCGTCGGCCCCGCGCTCGGCGGGCTGCTCATCTCGCTCACCGGTCCCGCGGCCGCCTTTGCGCTCAACACATTGAGCTACCTCGCGCTGATCATCGTCCTGCTGCGCTGGAAGCCCGAGACCGACCCGCCCCAAAAGACCCCGATGCTCGCCGCGATCGCGACCGGGCTGCGGTTCTGCGCGCAGTCGGACCCGGTGCGCCGCGTGCTGATGCGCGGTTTTTCCTTCGGGCTGGGCGCGGCCGCCTTTCAGGCGCTGCTCCCGTCGCTCGTCCGCGACCAGCTGAAGGGAACCGAACTCGTCTATGGCCTCTGCCTCGGCGCCTTCGGGCTCGGCTCGATTGTCTGTGCCTTGTGGGTCAGCGCGGCGCGGCGGCGCTGGGGAAGCGAAGCGGTGGTCGGAACGGCGACGCTGGGCTTCGCCGCCGCGATGGTCCCCGTCGCGCTGACGCAGGCGATTGCGGCGGTGCTCGCCGCGGCCTTCGTCGCGGGCATGGCGTGGGTCGGCACGCTTACGACGCTCAACGTCGCGATGCAGCTCCGTTCGCCCGACGCGATCCTCGGGCGGTGCCTGTCGATCTACCAGGCGGTGACCTTCGGCGCGCTGGCGCTCGGCGCCTGGCTGTTCGGGCTGGTCGCCGATCTGTGGTCGCTGCCCGCCGCGGTGCTCGCGGGCGGCGGCTGGCTCGCGCTGTCGGTGCCGGTATTGCGTTTCGCGGCGCCGATGCCGGGGCGCGACGAAGGACGTGTCGCGCCCTAGCTGCACGCCTCCGCGCTCGGCGGCGGCGCGTCATAGTGCGCGTCCCACCACGCCTTCCAGCGCGCCTCGAGCGCAGCGAAGGCGGTGTCGGACAGGCCATAGCTGGTCAGGATCACCATCCCGCGCCCGTGCGGCGCCGTATCCTTCACCGACTTGTCGGTGGCGATCAGCAACCCGTCGCCCCACCCCGGCACGGTGAGGCCGAGTTGCCAGGGAGTACGGTGCCACGCCATCCCTTCGACGACCTCCCCGGTCGGCAGGTCGGCGACGAAGGCGGCGCCGTCGGGGACATCGCGGAGCCCCGCCAGCCCGAGCGCGGCGATCGGGCCCGATCCGCCGGGTTTCGCATGCCCCTCGAAATAGAGCGTGCGCCGCGGAGCAATGTCGTGCCGCTCGATCGCAAGGCGGAGTTGCTGGACGAAGCTGATCCAGCCCTCGACCATATCCTCATAGATTCCGTCCCAGCTCTCGCCCGCGGGGGAGGCGCGCACGACGCGCAGGATACAGTGATCGGCGCCGCGCGGCTCGACCTCGAAACGGTCGGGCACCCCCTCGAACCACAGGATGCCCGCACCCTCGTCGGGGCGGGTGTGCTGAAAGAAGATATAGTCGACCTCTTCGGCCAGGCTCGGCGCGTCCCAGCCGAACCATTGGAGCAGCTTGTCGCGGTCGCGCAGCGCATCCCACACCGCGGCGGCGGGCGCGGCGATCGTCATTTCGACGAGGATGCGGTCGACGGTCGGCCGATCGGCAGCTTCGGTCATCTTGCGTCTCCTTTCAGTTGATCGCGGGCGGCTCGCGGGTTGCGGCGGCGGGATGGCCGGCGATGGTGACACGGTAGCGCCGCGCTTCGCCGGGCGACGCAAAATCGGCGGCGATCGCCGCCAGCGCATCGGCCACCCGCGCCGCGAAACACTCGATATCCGAGGGCCGCGCGAAGGCGACATCGGCCTCGACGGTGAAAGTCAGCAGACGGCTGCCTTCGTCGGCCGCCGCCTCCTGCATGCGCGATACGTCGCGGACGATCCCCGCCGCGGTGCGCACCAGGTGCGCGGCGGCAAAACGGTCCTGCTTGCCGGCCGCATCGGCGCCGGCCGGGGCGAGCAGCATCGGATCGATGAGCCAGGCGCCGCTGCGCGCCTCGAACAATGTTTCGGTGAAACCGCGGCGCTTGCGGGTCGATACGGCGCCAATCAGCCCCGCCTTTTCGAGCACGCGCAGATGATAGCCGATCTTCTGGCGCGGCACCCCCAGCGCCTCGGCGAGCCCCGCCGCCGAAGCGGGTTCGCGCAGCCGCGCCAGCAACTCGCGGCGCAGCGGCGACAGCGCCACCCGCGCGGTGCTGGCATCGTCCAGCATGGCAAGCGTCTCGTCCATGGGAGCTGGATATAATAGACAAATTATATTGTCAATTTGGGAAGGATTGGCGGTGGCGAAGGAGGGTTCGGAGACCGGAATGAGGTGGAAAGCGGATCTCCGCGACGCCGTTCAGAGCTTCGCCGGCTCTATACCAAAGTCCGTATAAATCTTCTCGAAAGTCCGAATGTCAGAGATGGGGGTCAATTCCTCAATGTTTTTCACGACGAGCCAGCGCATCCCGCCTTTTGTGGCGAACTTACATGTCGCCTTGATGCGCAACGGAACGAGGGAAAACCCAAACCTACTCGACGCCGCCGCCTTCACGATGCTCTGGTGACCGTCGTATCCAGCCGATATCGGAAAGATTTTCTCGTCGGAGCTGAGTCCGGCACTTCCATCTATCGGAGAAGCGAGAATATCCGCTGCGATCCGACCATTGTCGCACGCATCCTCACCTTTTCCATGGCCTACGGCGATTGCAAGTATGAAGCCGACAACCACAGCTAGAGCGAGGAAGATTGCATATAGTGGATTTTGGCGCTTCATGCAGCTCTCCGCCTTCTTGTAACGTAGGCGATTGCCCCAATGTCCGCAATCGGTCGCTTTTCGTCGCTCCTCCCGGTCGCGCAGCGATGGGGAGGTGACAGCCCGCAGGGCTGACGGAGGGGCGGCGTCGCGCGGCCTTTCAGCCCCTCCACCACACGCTGCGCGAGCGGTCCCGCTGGCGCTGTGCGCCGTCTTCGACTCCCCCAAGGCCTGCAGCCACAGGGAGGGTCGAAATCGTCAAATCGCGGACGGGGGCCGGAAGCCGGCGTCACCCGCTCAAGCGGCCCGCTTCATCGCGCCCGGCATGCCCTGCTCGTCGGCGCGCAGGGTCAGGACCGACACGCCCGAGGCGGTGACCGCGACGGTATGTTCGAATTGCGCCGACAGCGATCCGTCGCGGGTCACCACGGTCCAGCCGTCGGGTTCGGTGCGCACGCTCCGGCGCCCGCGGTTGAGCATCGGTTCGATCGTGAAGACCATGCCCTCGCGCAGCATGAGCCCCGTCCCGGGTTTTCCGAAATGCAGGATCTGGGGATCCTCGTGCATCTCGCGGCCGATGCCGTGGCCGCAATATTCGCGCACCACCGAATAACCGTTCCGCCGCGCGTGGCGCTCGATCGCCCAGCCGATGTCGCCGAGGCGCGCGCCGGGACGCACCGCCGCAATGCCCATCCACATCGCCTCATAGGTGGTCCGCACCAGCCGCCGCGCGGCCGAGTTCACCGTGCCGATCAGGTAGGTCTTGCTCGAATCGGCGATATAACCGTTCTTTTCCAGCGTGATGTCGAGGTTGACGATGTCGCCGTCGCGCAGCACCTCGTCGGCCGAAGGCACGCCGTGGCACACGACATGGTTCACCGACGCGTTGAGCACGAAGCCATAGCCATATTGGCCCTTGCTCGCGGGGCGTGCCCGAAGCTCGTCGACGATGAAGCGCTCGACCATCGTGTCGATCGCCAGCGTCGAGAGGCCGGCGAGCGGGATGCGGTCGAGCCATTCGAACACCGACGCCAGCAACCGGCCCGATTCGGCCAGCAGCGCCAGCTCCTCAGGCCGCTTCGTCACGCGGCTCCCCCGTCGTCGACGCCGCCGAAACCCCTGCCTCGCGCAGTTCGCGCGCGACGATTTCGGCAAAGCTCAGCGTCGGATTGGTCTCGCACAACAGGCCGATCCGGATCCAGTAGGCGGCCTGCGCATTGATCGAACGGCACGAGACCCGGCTGGCCCGGCGCAGCTGATCGTGCAGTTCCTCGTCGATGTTCACAATACCCATGCGAGTCTTCCGAATATATGATTCATATATGAACCATATGCAACGAAGCCGACAAGGGCAAGGTCGCGGTCGCAGCCGTGCGGCTACCCGCGTGCCAAATTGCGGTAGCCGTCAACCGGAAGCCGGTATCGCGGGTCAGATCAGCCCGGCGAGCGGGCTCGACGGATCGGCATATTTGCGCAGCCCCATGCGTCCGGCGCGATAGGCGTCGCGCCCCGCCTCGACCGCATGCTTCATCGCGCGCGCCATCAGGATCGGATCCTTCGCTTCGGCGATCGCGGTGTTCATCAGCACGCCGTCGCAGCCGAGCTCCATCGCCACCGCGGCATCGCTCGCGGTCCCGACGCCCGCATCGACGAGCACCGGCACCGACGCGCCCTCGACAATCAGGCGGATCGTCACGCGGTTCTGGATGCCAAGCCCCGACCCGATCGGCGCACCGAGCGGCATGATCGCGACCGCGCCCGCATCCTCGAGCTGCTTCGCGGCGATCGGATCGTCGACGCAATAGACCATCGGCAGAAAGCCCTCTTTCGCGAGCACCTCGGTCGCCTCGAGCGTCTCGCGCATGTTGGGATAGAGCGTCTTCGCCTCGCCGAGCACCTCGAGCTTCACAAGGTCCCAGCCGCCGGCCTCGCGCGCGAGCCGCAGCGTGCGGATCGCGTCGTCGGCGTTGAAGCAGCCCGCGGTGTTGGGGAGGTAGGTGATCTTTTTGGGATCGATGAAGTCGGTCAGCATCGGTGCGGTCGGGTCCGACACATTGACGCGCCGCACCGCGACGGTGACGATCTCGGCCCCCGACGCTTCGACCGCGGCCGCATTCTGCTCGAAATCCTTGTATTTGCCGGTCCCGACAATCAGCCGCGACGAAAAGGTCCGTCCGGCAACGCTCCAAGTGTCGGTCAACAACCGCCTCCTACAAAATGAACGATTTCGAGCGCATCGCCCTCGGCGAGCGCGACGTCGGCAAGCGTCGAACGCGGGACGATCGCGCGGTTGCGTTCGACCGCGACCTTCTTCACGTCGAGCCCCAGCGAGGCGACGAGATCGGCGATGCTGCCTTCGCGCACCTGCCGCGGGTCGCCGTTGAGGATGATCGAGATCACGTTGAAACCCACCTCGCTTTGCCTTTTGCCGAGCAGCCCATATAGGGGGCGCCATCGAGGCCGCAACCGAAAGCCCGCAACTTGACCGACCTGCCCACCGTCTATGTCCTCTCCGGCCCCAATCTCAACCTGCTCGGCACGCGCGAGCCGGAGATTTACGGGCATGACACGCTGAACGACATTCATGCGCGGCTGGAGGCGCAGGCGGCCGGCCTTGGCCTTCGCCTCGAATGCCGCCAGACCAACCATGAAGGCGTGCTGATCGACTGGCTGCACGAGGCTTATGTTGCGGGCGCCAAGGCGGTGCTGCTCAACGCCGGGGGCTATACGCACACCTCGATCGCGCTCCACGACGCGATCAAGTCGATCAAGGTGCCGGTGATCGAGGTCCATCTGTCGGATCCGATGAAGCGCGAATCCTTTCGGCATATCAGCTACATCGGCATGGCGGCGGTCGCGCATTTTGCCGGTCACGGCGCGGCGAGCTATACGCTGGCGCTGGACGCCGCCGCGTCTCTCTGACAAGAGGCCGATCAGAACAGGGGTCGAGCGCCGTCGCCACGGCGCCGCAACAGCAGGAACAGACACATGGGTGACCATAAAGAGCACGGCATCAACATCGATCCGGCCTTCGTCCGCGCATTGGCGGAACTTCTCGACGACACGCAATTGTCGGAGATCGAGGTCGAGGACGGCGACCGCAAGGTGCGCGTCGCGCGCACGCTGACCGCCGCCGCCGCGCCGCTGGCCTACGCCCCCGCCCCGGTAGCAGCTCCGGCCGCCGCGGCCCCGGCAGCAGCCGCGCCGGCCGCGCCCGCCGTCGACAGCTTCGCCGATGCGGTAAAATCGCCGATGGTCGGCACCGTCTACCTCGCCCCCGAACCCTCGGCGCCCAATTTCGCGACCGCCGGATCGACCGTCAAAGCCGGCGACACCATCCTGATCATCGAGGCGATGAAGGTGATGAACCCGATCACCGCGCCGACGTCGGGCACCCTCAAGGCCGTGCACGTCGAGAACAGCCAGCCGGTCGAATATGACCAGCCGCTGTTCACCATCGGCTGAGGCTGAAGGCAGATTTTGGCATGACCATCGAGAAACTGCTGATCGCCAACCGCGGCGAGATCGCGTTGCGCATCCACCGCGCGTGCCACGAAATGGGCATCAGGACCGTCGCGGTCCATTCGACCGCCGACGCCGACGCGATGCACGTCCGGCTGGCGGACGAGGCCGTCTGCATCGGCCCGCCCGCGGCAAAGGACAGCTATCTCAACATCCCGGCGATCATTTCGGCCGCCGAGGTCACCAACGCCAATGCGATCCATCCGGGCTACGGCTTCCTGTCGGAGAACGCGCGCTTCGCCGAGATCATCGAGGCGCATAACCTGATCTTCGTCGGGCCGAAGCCCGAGCATATCCGCACCATGGGCGACAAGGTCGAGGCGAAACGCACCGCAGTCGCGCTGGGCCTGCCCGTCGTTCCGGGTTCGCCCGGCGCGGTGACCTTCAGCGACGAAACCAGGGCGCTCGCCGAAGCGATCGGCTATCCGGTGCTGATCAAGGCCGCCTCGGGCGGCGGCGGGCGCGGCATGAAGGTCGTCGCCGACGCCGACAGCCTCGAAAGCCTGATGGGACAGGCCTCTTCGGAGGCCGCGGCCGCCTTCGGCGACCCGACCGTCTATATGGAAAAATATCTCGGCAACCCGCGCCACATCGAATTCCAGGTGTTCGGCGACGGCAACGGCAACGCCATCCATCTCGGCGAGCGCGACTGCTCGCTCCAGCGCCGCCACCAGAAGGTGCTCGAGGAAGCCCCCTCGCCCGTCATCTCGGCCGAGGAACGCGCACGCATGGGCAAGGTCTGCGCCGACGCGATGGCGAAGATGCACTATCGCGGCGCGGGGACGATCGAATTCCTGTGGGAAAACGGCGAATTCTTCTTCATCGAGATGAACACGCGCATCCAGGTCGAGCATCCGGTGACCGAGATGATCACCGGTTTCGACCTCGTCCGCGAACAGATCCGCATCGCCGACGGCCGCGGGCTGTCGGTGCGGCAGGAGGATCTCGAATTCCGCGGCCACGCGATCGAATGCCGCATCAATGCCGAGGATCCGCGCAGCTTCCTGCCCTCGCCCGGCAAGGTCACCGCCTATCATCCCGCGGGCGGCATGCACGTGCGCGTCGATAGCGGACTCTACGCCGGCTATTCGATCCCGCCCTACTACGACAGCATGATCGGCAAGCTGATCGTCTATGGCCGCAGCCGCGAAAGCTGCATGATGCGGATGCGCCGCGCGCTCGAGGAAATGGTCGTCGGCGGGGTCAAGACGAACATCCCGCTCCACCAGGCGCTGCTCGCCGACCCCGACGTCATCCACGGCGATTATACCATCAAGTGGCTCGAGGAATGGCTCGCGCGCCAGGACGAAACCGCCGCCTGAACCTCGCTGCACGCCCGCGACCCCGGCACGAGCCGGGGTCCGCGGCGGCACGACGAGCTGTGCCCCAGCTCACTTTCACTGGGGCGGCTTTTTGGCTATGGGCCTAGGCCTATGGTCAAACGCTCCCCCCTCGCCGCCCCCCTGCTGCTCTCGCTGACGCTTGCCGCCGCCCCCGCGCTCGCCCAGACCAACGTCAAGGAGGATTCGGTCGTCCTCCAGCCCGACAAGGTCACCGACGATGCGCCCGAGGTCGAAAGCGCGGACGAGGCCAACCTGCCGAACTGGTCGAAGGGCAACGCCGAAACGCTGCTGCGCGTGATCGAGGGCATCGGCGCCGAGGGGCTGTTCGCCAAGGACTACAATCCCGAAGGTCTCGCCGCCGCGATCGTCAGCGACGATCAGGCGCGGCTCGACCGCACCGCCACCGACGCCTTCCTGCTGCTGGCGACGCACCTGCGCGACGGCCGCACCCCCAACGCCGCGCGCAAGCAGTGGTTCATGGTCGACAGCGACGCCGATCACATGCCGCTGATCGCGCTGCTCAACCAGTCGCTGGTCGCGGGCACGGTGGCCGAAACGCTCGCCGCCTTCGATCCGGTCCACCCCGATTTCGCGGCGCTGAAGGCCGCGCTCGCCACCGCCAAGACCCCCGCCGACGCCAATGTGATCCGTGTCAACATGGAACGGTGGCGCTGGATGCCCCGCGACCTCGGCAAGCGCTATATCGTCAGCAACGTCCCCGAATATCTGACCCGCGTCGTCCACAGCGGCAAGATCATCGCGACGCACAAGGCGGTCGTCGGCAAGGCATCGACCCCGACGCCGCAGCTCAATCCGATGGCGACCGGCGTCATCGTCAACCCGACCTGGACGCTGCCGCGCAGCATCATCAACGAAGGCATCGGCGCGACGATCGCGAACAATCCCGCCTCGGCACGCGCGCAGGGCTACACCTGGACGGGCAGCGGCAAGACACTGTCCGTGGTGCAAAAGGCCGGCCCGAACAACGCGCTCGGCGTGATGAAGCTCGAAATGCTCAATCCGCACGCGATCTACCTGCACGACACCCCGTCGAAGGGCGCGTTCAACGCCGCCGCGCGCGCGTTCAGCCACGGCTGCATCCGCACCGAGCGCGCGCTGCACTTCTCGGGCCTGATGGCGGTGATGTTCGCGGGCAAATCGCCCGAGGAATTCGGCGAGGCGATCGCGAGCGGCGCAACGACGCGCTTCGGCTTCGACGACCCCTTCCCCGTCTATGTCGCCTATTGGACGGCGATTCCGGGCGACAAGGGCGGGGTGAAGAAGCTCGCCGACATCTACGGCCGCGACGCGCCCGTCGTCGCGAGCTTCGCCAAACCCGGCCGCCCCGCCGCGTCGATGATCGCCCCCACCGTGGTGCCGACGATCGCGAGCGCCGCGGGCAAGGCCAGCGGCGGGCAGTGAGCCGATCCTGAAAGCGAAGGGCCGGAACGGGGTGGGAGCGAAACTTGCTCCACCCATTTTCGTCATCCCGGACCTGATCCGGGATCCATTCCTTCAACGCTGCAGGAGACCCCGGATCAAGTCCGGGGACGAAATCAAGGAAGATCGGGTTCCGGTCGCCTGCCGCTGATCCTCCCCGCCGCGCGGCGATGCGGAGGATTCACAAGCGCGCCGGCCGACGCGCGACCAGCCGCGCCGGCTCAATCGGCGGTTTTGGGAAGGCTGCCCTGCTGCGCGTGGGTACGGATGATATTCTCGGTCCCCGGCGCCGGAATCTCGAACGGCGGCGGCGCCGGCGGCGCGACGCTCAGCTTGTCGGCGAACAGCAGCCGCCCCGGGCCGAGCTTGTAGAGGATCTGCGGCAGCAATTCCTCGCCGAACACGAAACAGCCCTCGCTGCGCCCCAGCTTGCCCTGCGTCGCGATCAGCGACGGTTCGGCGTACCAGGCGCCGTGGACGACGATCGCCCGCACGTCGGCATTGTTGTTGTCGGGTTCCAGCCCCGCGAGGCGCATCGACGAGCCGTTGGCACCCCAGTAATAATCGCTGGTGCGATAGGCGCCGCGCGAGGTGGCGAGGCTGCCGACGCGGTTCGAAAAGCTCTTGAGCCAGCCGTCGTGCTGCGGGTCCGACCCGCGGCCGTGGGTGACGGGGTACATGTCGACGCGCCCTGCGACCATGTCGACCAGCGCGAAGCGCGGCCGCGACGACGGCAGGCCGAAATCGACGATACCGACGCGGTCGCCCTGCGGAATGTTGCGCCCCTGCATCGCGAGCTGGCGCTTCGCGACGGCGAGATAGTCGACCGCGGGCTGCGCGCCCGGCAGCGACTGCACCCATCCGGGCATCTGCGCGCGGAGCGGCATCGCGGCCAATGCTCCCGCACCGGCGGCCGCTGCTCCCAGCATCGATCGGCGATCGATCATCTTGTTCACTTGCAACCCAACCCCGTCTGCCGCCCGTGGCGATCCCTCTTGGGGTCATTAGCCGCAGCTTCGCCCCGAAAGGCAAGCAGCTTCATCGTCGTCATGCCGCCAGTTGTGGCATATTCGCCATGAACAGCGGGTTTACATCGCCGGTCCCGGCACGATAGAGCCGCGCGCATGAAAGCGACCATCTGGCACAACCCCGCATGCGGCACCTCGCGCAAGACGCTGGCGATTCTCGAAGAGACGCCGGGCGTCGAGGTCACCGTCGTCGAATATCTGAAGCAGCCCTACACCGCCGGCAAGCTGGAACAGCTGTTCAAGAGCGCCGGCATCGGCGCCCGCGACGCGCTGCGCCTGCGCGGCACCGACGCCGAGGAACGCGGGCTGAAGGATGCCGACGAAGCGACGATCATCGCCGCGATGGCCGCCAACCCCGCCTATGTCGAACGCCCCTTCGTCGAAACCGACAAGGGCGCGCGGCTGTGCCGTCCGCAGGACAAGGTGCACGAAATTCTTTGACGGCGACCGGGTGGAAACGTCCGCTATGGGGTGGGGAGCGGACTGGCCGCTCCTCCCTGTCGCGCAGCGATGGGGAGGTGGCAGCGCGAAGCGCTGACGGAGGGGCCGACGCCGTCAGGCGTCGCGCGACCTTTCAGCCCCTCCACCACGCCCTGCGGGCGCGGTCCCCCTCCCCATGGCTTCGCCACAGGGAGGATTGAACGTCCGCAACCGGGCGCTTCCCGCCAATCCTCCCTGTCGCGCAGCGATGGGGAGGTGGCAGCGCGCAGGGCTGACTGAGGGGCCGACGCCGTCAGGCGCCGCGCGGCCTTGCGTTCGCTTCGCCGGGCCTCCTACGCTGCCCACTCCGCCGGGTCATCCTCCTCGCCGATGAGCGCCAGCCCGTGCGCGATCGAGGTCAGCTCGCCGCCGGTCGCGATCCGCTCGCGCCCGAACCGCCGCGCGAACAGCGCGCGGATCGCCGGGATCATCGACGATCCGCCGGTCAGGAACACCCGGTCGATCGTTTCGGGCGCGGCCTGTGCCCGCACCAGCGCCGCGTCCATCGCCGCCTCGACGCGATGCAGATCGTCGGCGATCCAGCGCTCGAAATCGGCGCGGCGCACCGATGCCGAAATTTCGACCCCGTCGCTGCGAAAGGCGAAATCGGCCTCCTCGGCATCGGACAGCGCGCGCTTGAGCCGCCCGACCGCGTCGTAGAGCGGGAAACCCTGCTCGTGCTCGATCAGCGCGATCATCCGCCCGATCGGTTCGGGATCGACCGCGTCGCGCTGCAACCGCCGGAGTTCGTCGAGCGTGCGGCGGTTGCGCATCAGCGCGAGGCGCGACCAGTCGGCGAAGTCGGCGAAATAGCCGCCCGGGATTTCGAGCAATTTGTCGAACGAGCGATAGCGCCCGCCCTTGCCGAGCAGCGGCAGCACCAGCCGGTCGACGATGCGGTAGTCGAAGCGGTCGCCCGCGATGCCGATCCCCGACGAGGCGAGCGGCACACAGCGCCGCGGCGCGCCCGGTTCAGCGACGCGGACGATCGAAAAGTCGGTGGTGCCGCCGCCGAAATCGGCGACGAGGATCGTCGCGGGCTCGGTCAGCCGCGCGGCATAGCTGTGCGCGGCACCCAGCGGTTCGTGGACATAATATATCTCGGTCCCGAAGGCTTCGAGCATCGCGTCGTAGCGCCGCCGCGCCAGCTCGGGGTCGGGGCGCGCGCCGGCATATTCGACCGGCCGCCCGACGATCACGCGGCGCGGGCGCGTGTCGAGCCGCCCGCCCGCGTGCGCGACGAGCCGCTGGAGGAACAGCCGCCCCATGTCCTCGAAGCGATAGGGGCGATTGAAGATCAGCGCGCGTTCGAACGACGCGCTCGCCGCGACGCTCTTGAACGACTGGACGAAGCGGCTGTCGAGCGGTGACTGGAGATATTCGGCGATCGCCCACGGTCCCGCCTCGTGCGCGATCCCCTGCCAGGCGCACTCCTCTTCCCAGAAGCAGAGCGCCGAGCGGAACACCGCGCCGGTGGCGTCGTCGCCCGCATATTCGACCAGTTCCGACCCGCCGCATCCGTCGGCGAGCGCGACGACGCTGTTGGTCGTCCCGAAATCGAGGCCGAGCGCGGTTGCGCTCGCGGTCGCGTCGCGGGTCATGGGATGCTCCTGTGCGGTCGGGCTGCGCGGGGCCGGCGCCTATTGCACAGCCGCCGGCGGGCGGCAAGCCGCGCGGGACCGCTCGCCGGTACGCACCGGCCGGCCTGTCAGGGCCGGAATTCCTTCTTGTCCCACGGCGACCCGCGATCGCCCGCCGCACCGGCCTTCGCCGCGGGACAGGGCGTCAGCACCGCGGGTTCGGGCTCGCGCAGCGTGAAGACGCCGTCGTTCAATATCTCGACCGCGCCCGACGCCGACCGCCGCGCCATCACCGTGATGCAATAATCGCCGTGATGCGGCCAGATCGCCTCGAACTGCGCCGCAGGAACCGCGATATCGGTACCGCTCTTGACGTCAAAAGGGTCGATCTCGAACGAATCGCGCCGGCCGCGCCGGCCGTGGCTGGCGTAAGTGATGGGGTAGCTGGTCGGGTGATATTCGGCCGACGACAGCCCGAACGCGTGCCAGTCGGCGATGCGCCACGCGGCCTGATCGCCGACAAAGCCCGTCATGACCGGCAGGAACAGCAGGATCGCGAACTTCTTCAAAGCGCCCATCGGTTCAGCGGGCCGCGCGACGGTGAACAGCGCCAGCAGCACCCCGACGATCAGGCCGATCCCGCGCATGACGTTGCGGAGCGTCTCGTCGATCGGCGTGATCAGCGACGTGCCCGACAGCATCGCCTCGATGCACAGCATCCCCAGCAGCCCGCCGAAGCCATAGCCCGCCAGCCGCAGCGGCGCGATGCGTCGCCCCGTGTCATCGGCAGCGAAGACGTGAGCCGGCGATGCATTCGCACTGCGCGGCGGGGATGGTGCATCCGTCAGCGACGCGCGGCGACGTCCGAAACCGCCGCCCGTCAGATCACCCCGTCGTTCCATCGCCGCGCCCCTTTCCGGGACGGGTTAGCGTCGAAGCGATAATTTGCCGTTACCGGGCGTTACCCCGGCGCGATCCGCCCACCCGCGATACGAAAGCGCGTCACCGGGCCCGGCATGTCCTCGAACAGCGCCGCCTCGGTGCCGGTCAGCCACGCCTGCCCGCCCTGCCCGGCGAGACGCTCGTAGAGCGCGGCGCGGCGCATCGGGTCGAGATGCGCGGCAACCTCGTCGAGCAGCAGCACCGGGCGCTGCGCCCGCGCGCGCGCGACGCAGTCGCTGTGCGCAAGGACGAGCGAGAGCAGCATCGCCTTTTGTTCGCCGGTGGAACAGCGCGCCGCGCCGCGTCCCGAGGCGGCGTGGATCGCGGCCAGATCGTCGCGGTGCGGCCCCGCGGTCGCGCGGCCCGCCGCGGCGTCGATGCGGCGGCGCTCGGCGAACAGCTCGCGCAGCGCCTCGGCCGTCCACGGCGCGTCGCGCGGCGCACCCCCGGCATCGACCAGCGTCAGCAGCGGCCGCGCGAACGGCGCGTCGGGCTGCCCCGCCAGTTCGGCCGACAGCGCCGCCAGCGCCCGCTGCCGCGCCGCATCGATCGCCGCGCCATGCTCGGCGAGCTGCGCCTCGAGGCTCGCCAGCCACTGGCGGTCGGCGCCCGCGAGGTCGGTCAGCAACTTGCCGCGCGCGCGCATCGCGGCTTCGTAGCGATTGCCGTGCTGCGCGTGGCGCGGGTCGAGCGCGAGCACCAGCCGGTCGAGGAAGCGCCGCCGGTTGCCCGCGGTCTCTACGAACAGCCGGTCCATCGCCGGGGTCAGCCACAGGATCGCCAGCCAGTCGCCGAGCGCGGTCGCCGCCGCCGCCGCGCCGTTGATCCGCACAATGCGCCGTTTGGGATGCGCAGGCTCGATCCCGGTGCCCAGCGCGACGGGGGGCAGCGCGGCGTCGGGCTGCACCTCGGCGAACACCGCGAACCCGCCGGCCGCGCCGTCGCGCACCATGTCGGACAGCGGCGCGCGGCGCAGCCCGCGCCCGGGCGCGAGCAGCGAGATCGCCTCCAGGATGTTGGTCTTGCCCACGCCATTGTCGCCGTGCAGCGCGACGAGCCCCGGCGCGGCGACCAGCTCCGCGGCGGCATGGTTGCGAAAATCGGTCAGCGAAAGGCGGGCGAGCGTCATCGGTCTTTGCGACTAGCTGAACGCCCGGCACCGCGCCAGCCCGGGGCTCGTCGACCGCATCACAATTTTTTACCGCCTTATGGGAATTAATCCATGTTAGCGGGAAATTACGCATTGAAATAAAGTTTCCAGCACGGAAAAACCGCGCTTAACCGCCAATGAATGAAATTGGCACGCCTCCTGCATTACATTGGGCATCCACCGGATGGTCCGGCTGGAAGGATACAGGAAGGACAAACTCATGGCCCACTTCAACGCCCACGCCGTCAAGAGCTACGCGCTCGCCGCTTTCGCTTCGCTCTATGCGTCGATCATGCTGCTCGCGATCGCCGGTCAGAATGGTGCGCAGGTTGGTCAGCTGATCGTCTGATCGGCTGGCCCCGCCACCACGCCACCTAAAACGCCGGCCTCCCTGGCCGGGATGGAAAGGACAGAAATGAAACAGGGTTTTCGCAAGAATCGTCGCGATGGCATGGTCTTCGGCGTCTGCGCCGGCATGGCCGACCACTTCGGCATCGACGTCTTGTGGACGCGCGTCGGCTTCGTCGGCCTGACGCTTCTGGGCTTCGGCCTGCCGCTGCTGCTGTATATCACCGTCGCGATCCTCGCGCCGTAACGCAGCCCCGGGCCGGCCGCCGTTCAGGCGCCGTCGCACCGGCCCGCATATTTCCACGCACAGGGGCCCGCCGGTCTGACCGGCGGGCCTTGCGTCGGGGTCCGCGGCTCAGCGGGCCGACGATGTCGCGAGCTTCAGCCCGAACGCGACAAAGATACCGCCGGTCAACCGGTCGAGCCCGCCGATTGCGCTCGGTTTGCGCAGGAACTTTCCGAGCGGCGCGGTCGCCGCGATCAGCACCGCGAACCAGACGAGGGTCAGCAGGATGTGCACCCCCGCGAGGAAGAAGGAATATCCGGCGACATCCGCCCCCGCCGGCACGAACTGGGGCAGGAAGGTAATATAGAATATACCGATCTTCGGATTGAGCATGTTCGTCAGGAAGCCCCTGCCGAATGCATCGCGGCGACTGCTCGCGGCGCCGTCCGCGGCGCCTTCCAGCACCGCGCGCGGATGCAGCAGAAGCTTCGCGCCCAGCCAGACAAGATAGGCCGCACCGGCAAATTTGACGACCGCATAGGCCAGTTCCGATGCCTTCAGCACCGCCCCCAGCCCCAGCGACACCGCAGCGCCCCAGATCAGGCAGCCCAAGATGATCCCGGCGGAAGCCGCGATGCCGGCCCGGCGGCCGTCGACGGTCGCCGCGCGCAGCACCATCGCGGTATCGACCCCGGGGGTGACCGTCAGGATCGCGGCAGCGACCAGAAAAGCGAGAAACAAGGGAACATCGATCATGCCGGCCGCCCTACCACCGCCGCCACCCCGCATTCAAATCAAACCGGCGCCGCGGGGCGCGCGCATCGCACCGCCACGCGCATGAAAAAGCCCCGCCGGATCGCTCCGGCGGGGCTCTTTTTCATTCAGGCCGGAAGGCCGCGGCGCTTACGCCTCGCCTTCATCCTCCGGGCGATCCATCACCGCGACATCGTCGGTGGTGAAGTCCTCGCCCTGCACCTTGCCGAGCGGATCGTCGCCGATCGCGGCTTCGGGACCCTGCGCCAGTTCGGCGGCATGTTCCTCGGCGGCGGTCTGCGGCGCGATCAGATGCTCCTGGTTCGCGGCGCGCATCGCGGCGCGAAGCGCGGCATCCTTCGACGAAGCGGTCACGCGGACGCGGTTCATCGCCGCGCCGGTACCCGCCGGGATCAGGCGGCCGACGATGACGTTTTCCTTGAGACCCTGCAGCGAGTCGATCTTGCCCTGCACCGAAGCCTCGGTGAGGACGCGGGTCGTCTCCTGGAAGGACGCCGCCGAAACGAAGCTGCGGGTCTGCAGCGACGCCTTGGTGATGCCGAGGAGGACCGGACGGCCTTCCGCGGGCACGCCGTTCTTCGGCAGCTTGGCGTTATACTCCATCATCTCCAGATAATCGAGCTGCTCGCCGGGCAGCAACGTGGTGTCGCCGCCCGCCGTGATCTCGACCTTCTGCAGCATCTGGCGAACGATCACCTCGATGTGCTTGTCGTTGATCTTCACGCCCTGGAGTCGATAGACTTCCTGGATCTCCGCGACCAGATATTCGGCCAGCGCCTCGACGCCCATGACGTCGAGGATGTCGTGCGGGTTCGGCGAACCGCTGATCAGCGCGTCGCCGCGCTTGACCTGGTCGCCTTCCTGCACTTCGAGGACCTTCGACTTGGGGATCAGATACTCGATCGGATCGCCTTCTTCCGGAACGATCGCGATCTTGCGCTTCGCCTTGTAATCCTTGACGAATTCAATGCGGCCGCTGATCTTCGCGATGACGCTGTTGTCCTTCGGAATACGCGCTTCGAACAGCTCGGCAACACGCGGCAGACCGCCGGTGATGTCGCGCGTCTTCGACGCTTCGCGGCTGACACGCGCCAGCACGTCGCCCGCCTGCACTTCCTGGCCGTCCTCGACCGACAGCATCGTGCCGACCGCGAGCAGGTAGCGCGCAGCTTCGCCCGACTGGTCGTCGAGCAGGGTCAGGCGCGGCTGCAGGTCTTCCTTCTTCGACCGGCCCGCCGAGCGATATTCGATCACGACGCGCTGGGCGATGCCCGTCGCTTCGTCGACCTGTTCGATCAGCGTCTTGCCGTCGGCCAGATCCTGATACTTCACGACGCCCTGCTTTTCGGTGATCAGCGGCATGGTGAACGGATCCCATTCGGCAATCCGGTCGCCCTTCTTCACCTTCTCGCCGTCCTTGTGCATGATCTGCGCACCATAGGGCAGCTTGTGCGACGCGCGCTCGCGGCCTTCGCTGTCGATGATCGCGATCTCGCCCGAACGCGACAGCGCCAGACGGCGGCCGCGCTGATCGACGATCGTCGCCATGTCGCGATATTCGATCGTACCGTCCGAAATCGCTTCGGCGTTCGACTGCTCGTTGACCTGCGCCGCGCCACCGATGTGGAAGGTACGCATGGTCAGCTGCGTGCCGGGTTCACCGATCGACTGCGCGGCGATGACGCCGACCGCTTCACCGATGTTCACCGGCGTACCGCGAGCCAGATCGCGGCCATAGCATTTGCCGCACACGCCCAGCGTCGCTTCGCAGACCAGCGGCGAACGGATCTTGACCGACTGCACCTCGGCATCCTCGATCCGCTGCGTCGTCGCTTCGTCGAGCAGCGTGCCGACCGGCGCGATGATGTTGCCGTCCTTGTCGGAGACATCTTCGAGCGTCGTGCGGCCGAGGATACGTTCGCCGAGCGAGGCGATCGTCGAACCGCCCTGCACGATCGCACGCATTTCCATACCGCGGGTGGTGCCGCAATCTTCCTCGATCACGACGCAGTCCTGCGACACGTCGACCAGACGGCGGGTCAGGTAACCCGAGTTCGCCGTCTTGAGCGCCGTATCGGCAAGGCCCTTGCGTGCACCGTGGGTCGAGTTGAAATACTCGAGAACGGTCAGGCCTTCCTTGAAGTTCGAGATGATCGGCGTTTCGATGATCTCGCCCGACGGCTTGGCCATCAGGCCGCGCATGCCGGCAAGCTGCTTCATCTGCGCCTGCGAACCACGCGCACCCGAATGCGCCATCATGTAGATCGAGTTGATCGGGGCCAGACGGCCGTCGTCGAGCTTCGGCGTCGCACGGATTTCGTCCATCATCGCGTTCGCGACCTTGTCGCCGCACTGCGACCAGGCGTCGATCGCCTTGTTGTACTTTTCCTGCTGCGTGATCAGACCGTCCTGATACTGCTGCTCGAAGTCCTTCACGAGGGCGCGGGTCTCGTCGACCATGCCTTCCTTCGACGCCGGGATGATCATGTCGTCCTTGCCGAAGGAAATGCCCGCCTTGAACGCGTTGCGGAAGCCCAGCGCCATGATGGCGTCGGCGAACAGCACGGTCTCCTTCTGGCCGGTGTGGCGATAGACCTGGTCGATCACGTCGCCGATTTCCTTCTTGGTCAGAAGGCGGTTGACGACGTCGAAGGGCACCGTGTGCGACTTCGGCAGACATTCGCCGATCAGCATGCGGCCCGGGGTGGTCTCGAAGCGCTTCAGATATTCATTGCCCTGCTCGTCGGTCTGCGGGACGCGGCTCACCACCTTGGTGTGCAGCGTCACCGAACCGGTGAACAGCGCCTGGTGCACTTCGGCCATGTCGGCGAGCAGCATGCCCTCGCCCGGCTCGCCTTCGCGCTCCAGCGAGAGATAATAGAGACCCAGCACCATGTCCTGCGAAGGCACGATGATCGGCTTGCCGTTCGCGGGGCTCAGGATGTTGTTGGTCGACATCATCAGCACGCGCGCTTCGAGCTGGGCTTCCAGCGACAGCGGCACGTGGACCGCCATCTGGTCACCGTCGAAGTCGGCGTTGAACGCGGCGCAGACCAGCGGGTGGAGCTGGATCGCCTTGCCCTCGATCAGCACGGGCTCGAACGCCTGGATGCCGAGGCGGTGGAGCGTCGGGGCGCGGTTCAGGAGGACCGGGTGCTCGCGAATGACTTCGTCGAGGATGTCCCAGACTTCCTTGCGTTCCTTTTCGACCCACTTCTTCGCCTGCTTGAGGGTCATCGACAGACCCTTGGCGTCGAGGCGCGCGTAGATGAAGGGCTTGAACAGCTCGAGCGCCATCTTCTTGGGCAGGCCGCACTGGTGCAGCTTGAGTTCGGGACCGGTCACGATGACCGAACGGCCCGAATAGTCGACGCGCTTGCCGAGCAGGTTCTGACGGAAGCGGCCCTGCTTGCCCTTGAGCATGTCCGAGAGCGACTTGAGCGGACGCTTGTTGGCACCCGTGATCGTGCGACCGCGGCGGCCGTTGTCGAACAAGGCGTCGACGGCTTCCTGCAGCATGCGCTTTTCGTTGCGGACGATGATGTCCGGCGCGCGCAGTTCCATCAGCCTTTTCAGACGGTTGTTACGGTTGATCACGCGGCGGTACAGGTCGTTGAGATCCGACGTCGCGAAACGGCCGCCGTCGAGCGGCACCAGCGGGCGCAGTTCGGGCGGGATGACCGGAACGACTTCGAGGATCATCCACTCGGGGCGGTTGCCCGATTCGATGAAGCTCTCGACGACCTTCAGGCGCTTGATGATCTTCTTGGGCTTGAGCTCCGACTTGGTGGTCGCGAGATCTTCCATCAGGTCGACGCGTTCCTGCTCCAGATCGAGATTTTCGAGCAGCACGCGGATCGCCTCGGCGCCGATCCCGGCGCTGAACGCGTCTTCGCCATATTCGTCCTGCGCGTCGAGCAGTTCGTCTTCGGTCAGCAGCTGGAACTTCTCCAGCGGCGTCAGGCCCGGCTCAAGAACGATATAGGCTTCGAAATAGAGGACGCGCTCGAGCTGCTTGAGCTGCATGTCGAGCAGCAGGCCGATGCGCGACGGCAGCGACTTCAGGAACCAGATGTGCGCGACCGGCGCGGCGAGCTCGATATGGCCCATGCGCTCGCGGCGGACCTTGGTCACCGTGACTTCGACACCGCACTTCTCGCAGACGATGCCCTTGTATTTCATGCGCTTGTACTTGCCGCACAGGCACTCATAATCCTTGATCGGACCGAAGATGCGTGCGCAGAACAGGCCGTCGCGCTCGGGCTTGAACGTGCGGTAGTTGATCGTCTCGGGCTTCTTGATCTCGCCGAACGACCACGAGCGGATGCGCTCGGGGCTCGCGATGCCGATCTTGATCATGTCGAAGGTTTCGGGCTTCGCGACCGGGTTCATGAAATTGGTAAGCTGGTTCATATTTCAGGCTCCATCTTCCCCTCCCGCCGAAGCGGGAGGGGTGAGGAAAAGATCTTATTCGGCGGCTTCGGGAAGGGCGTCCGGGCCTTCGTCGGGATCTTCGTCCGCGTAGGACGAAAGCTCGACGTTGAGGCCCAGCGAACGCATTTCCTTGACGAGCACGTTGAAGCTTTCGGGAATGCCCGCCTCGAAGGTGTCGTCGCCCTTGACGATCGCTTCGTAGACCTTGGTGCGGCCGATCACGTCATCGGACTTCACCGTCAGCATTTCCTGCAGCGTGTACGCCGCGCCATAGGCCTGGAGCGCCCAGACCTCCATTTCACCGAAGCGCTGGCCGCCGAACTGCGCCTTGCCGCCCAGCGGCTGCTGGGTAACGAGGCTGTACGGCCCGATCGAACGCGCGTGGATCTTGTCGTCGACGAGGTGGTGGAGCTTCAGCATATAGATGTAGCCCACGGTCACCTTGCGATCGAACTTGTCGCCGGTGCGGCCGTCGTACAGGTCCGACTGTCCCGAGTCATGCAGCCCCGCGAGGGTCAGCATGTTCGACACGTCGGCTTCCTTGGCGCCGTCGAACACCGGGGTCGCGAACGGCACGCCGACCTTCAGGTTCGACGCCAGCTCGACGATGCTGTCGGCATCGCGCGCACGGATATCGTCCAGATATTCGGCGCCATAGACGTGCTCGAGCGACTCCTTGACCGCTTCGGGCATCTGGCCGCCGGTCGCGTCGGGGTTGGCGTCGCGCCAATCCTCCAGCGCCTGCGTGACCTGCCGCCCGAGGCCGCGCGAAGCCCAGCCGAGGTGCGTTTCGAGGATCTGCCCGACGTTCATGCGCGACGGCACGCCCAGCGGGTTGAGCACGATATCGACCGGCGTCCCGTCTTCGAGGAACGGCATGTCCTCGTTCGGCAGGATGCGGCTGATGACGCCCTTGTTGCCGTGACGGCCGGCCATCTTGTCGCCCGGCTGCAGCTTGCGCTTCACCGCGACGAAGACCTTGACCATCTTGAGCACGCCGGGGGCGAGTTCGTCGCCGCGCTGCAGCTTTTCGACGCGATCTTCATACTTCGCGTTGATCCGCTTGATCGCGTCGTCATACTGCGCCTTGATCGCTTCCAATGCGGTCTGCGCATTGTCCTCGACGACCGCGAGCTTCCACCAGTCGGCGCGGTCGAGTTCGACCAGCATCTCTTCGGTGACGGTGTCGCCCTTCTTCAGGCCCTTGGGCACCGCGCTCGTGACCTGACCGACCAGCAGGTCCTTCAGGCTCGAGAAGGTCGCGCGGTTGAGGATCGCGCGCTCGTCGTCGGCGTCCTGCTTCAGCCGCTCGATTTCCTCGCGTTCGATCGCGATCGCACGCTCGTCCTTGTCGATGCCGTGACGGTTGAAGACGCGGACCTCGACGACGGTGCCCGACACGCCCGGCGGCAGGCGGAGCGAGGTGTCGCGCACGTCGCTGGCCTTTTCGCCGAAGATCGCACGCAGCAGCTTTTCTTCCGGCGTCATCGGCGATTCACCCTTGGGGGTGATCTTGCCGGCCAGGATGTCGCCCGGGCCGACTTCGGCGCCGATGTAGACGATGCCCGCCTCGTCGAGGTTGCGGAGCGCTTCCTCGCCGACGTTCGGGATGTCGCGAGTGATGTCTTCGGGCCCGAGGCGCGTGTCACGCGCGGTGACTTCGAATTCCTCGATGTGGATCGAGGTGAAGACGTCGTCCTTCACGATGCGTTCGCTGATGAGGATCGAGTCCTCATAATTGTAGCCGTTCCACGGCATGAACGCGACGAGCACATTCTTGCCCAGCGCCAGTTCGCCCAGCTCGGTCGACGGACCGTCGGCGATGATGTCGCCGGTGCGGACGACGTCGCCCACCTTCACCAGCGGACGCTGGTTGATACAGGTGTTCTGGTTCGAACGCTGGAACTTCTGCAGGCGATAGATGTCGACGCCCGACTTGCCGGGTTCGATCATGTCGGTCGCACGGATGACGATACGCGTCGCATCGACCTGGTCGATGATGCCGCCGCGGCGCGCCGCGATCGCGGCGCCCGAATCGCGCGCCACGGTGCCTTCCATGCCGGTGCCGACCACCGGCGCCTCGGCGCGCAGCAGCGGGACCGCCTGGCGCTGCATGTTCGATCCCATCAGCGCGCGGTTGGCGTCGTCGTTCTCGAGGAAGGGGATGAGCGAGGCGGCGACCGAAACCAGCTGCTTCGGCGACACGTCCATCAGCGTGATCTGCTCGCGCGGCGCCATCAGGAATTCGCCGGCTTCGCGCGCCGAGATCAGCTCCTCGATGAAGCTGCCGTCGGGGTTGAGGTCGGCGTTCGCCTGCGCGACGGTGTGCTTCGATTCCTCCATCGCCGACAGATAGACGACCTCGTTGGTCACCTTGCCGTCGATGATGCGGCGGTACGGCGTCTCGATGAAGCCGTACTTGTTGACGCGCGCAAAGGTCGCGAGGCTGTTGATCAGACCGATGTTCGGGCCTTCGGGCGTTTCGATCGGGCAGATGCGGCCATAGTGCGTCGGGTGGACGTCGCGGACTTCGAAGCCTGCGCGCTCGCGCGTCAGACCGCCCGGCCCGAGCGCCGACACGCGGCGCTTGTGGGTGACTTCGGACAGCGGGTTGGTCTGGTCCATGAACTGCGAAAGCTGCGACGAACCGAAGAATTCGCGCACCGCGGCGACCGCGGGCTTCGCGTTGATCAGATCGTTCGGCATCACGGTCGACACGTCGACCGAGCTCATGCGCTCCTTCACCGCGCGCTCCATGCGGAGCAGGCCGACGCGATACTGGTTTTCGAGCAGCTCGCCGACCGAACGCACGCGGCGGTTGCCGAGGTTGTCGATATCGTCGATCTCGCCCTTGCCGTCCTTGAGGTTCACCAGCTCCTTGACGACGGCGAGGATGTCCTCGCTGCGCAGCGTGGTGACCGTGTCCTCGGCGTCGAGGCCAAGGCGCATGTTGAGCTTGACGCGGCCGACGGCCGACAGGTCATAGCGTTCGCCGTCGAAGAACAGGCCGCCGAACAGGGCTTCGGCGGTTTCACGCGTCGGCGGTTCGCCGGGGCGCATGACGCGGTAGATGTCGCTCAGCGCCTGGTCGCGATCCTCGGCCTTGTCGGCCTTCAGCGTGTTGCGGATCCACGGACCGGTGTTGTTGTGGTCGATGTCGAGCAGGACGAGCTGGTCGATGCCCGCAGCGTCGATCTTCTCGAGATTTTCGGCGCTCACTTCGTCGCCGGCCTCGATGTAGATCTCGCCGGTCGCTTCGTTGATCAGGTCATAGGCGCTGTAGCGGCCGAAGATTTCCTCGGTCGGGATCAGCAGCGTGTCGAGACCGTCCTTCGCCGCCTTGTTGGCGAGGCGCGGGCTGATCTTGTGGCCGGCGGCGAAGACGACTTCGCCGGTCTTGGCGTCGACGACGTCGAACGCGGGCTTCGACCCGCGCCAGTTTTCGACGACGAACGGCACCTTCCAGCCATTTTCGGCGCGCTCGAAGACGAGGCGGTCGTAGAAATCATTGAGGATTTCCTCGCCCGACATGCCCAGCGCGTAGAGCAGGCTGGTGACCGGCAGCTTGCGCTTGCGGTCGATGCGGACGTTGACGATGTCCTTGGCGTCGAATTCGAAGTCGAGCCACGACCCGCGATACGGGATCACGCGCGCGGCGAACAGGAACTTGCCCGACGAGTGGGTCTTGCCGCGGTCATGGTCGAAGAGCACACCCGGCGAACGGTGCATCTGCGACACGATGACGCGCTCGGTGCCGTTGACGAAGAAGGTGCCGTTCTCGGTCATGAGCGGCATGTCGCCCATGTAGACGTCCTGCTCCTTGATATCGAGGACCGAACGGGTGTCGGTTTCGCTGTCGACTTCAAAGACGATCAGGCGCAGCGTGACTTTCATCGGCGCCGCATAGGTGATGCCGCGCTGACGGCATTCCTCGACGTCGTACTTGGGGTCTTCGAGTTCGTAGTGGACGAAGTCGAGCTCGGCGGTGCCGGCAAAGTCGCGGATCGGGAAAACGCTGCGCAGCGTCTTTTCGAGGCCCGAGACATAACCCGTCGCCGGATCCGAGCGCAGGAACTGCTCATAGGATTCGCGCTGCACCTCGATGAGGTTGGGCATTTCCACCGCTTCGTGGATGTTGCCGAACAGCTTGCGGATTCGCTTGCTTGCGGTTGCCTCGAGGGCCTTGCCCACCGACTTCGCCTTGGTCGCCATAAGTGATTGTCTCGCCTTCAAAAAATTCAGCTCGCGAGCGCGTCGACGCGAAAAAAGCCGCAGGCAACCGTTGCCGGTTTACCGCAGCTTTCCAACGCCTGTCGAAATCCCCGCCGCCCTATCCGTACAGCCCGCTGCGCAAAGTCAGGCTCTATCTCGGACGATGGGGTGTGACGGCGATATAGGATTGGGGGGGCGCCGAGTCAACGGCCCCGCCCCGAACGCGGCGCGGCGCGTTCTCACTTGTCGCAATTCTTGGCGCTCGATTCGGGCACCGGGATCAGAAAGGACATCTGGTCGGTATAGCGCTCGTCGGTCTTGGGATAAGTCGCCAGTTCGAACTCGAGCCCGCAAACGCTGGCGGTGACGGTTTCGCCGGGCTCGAAATCGGCGAAATAGCCGGGAATCCGGCGCAGCAGCGTCGAAGCCGACGCGTTCGGCGTATAGACTTCGACCGGCATGATATATTGCTCGAACGCGCCCTTCTTGCCGTCGCCCTGGATCTTCATCACCGAACCGTCGGGCAGCTTCTCGATGTCCGACAGGTCCACCCAGGCCTTCACCTCGAGCCGCGGCGGGCGCGGCACCTCTTCGGCCGTCGCAAAATCGCCGAGCAGGAAATAGATCGCCGCCGAACCGGTGACCACCACCACGGCCAGCACGTTGATGATGCGCGCCAGCAGGATGTTGCGCCCGGTAAAGAAGATTCCCGTGACCGCGAGCAGCACGAACGAGACGAGCGCGATGACCAGAAAGGTCTGCGTGCTCGCCCCCGAGAAAAAGGTGACGATCGGACCGAATATGCCGACAATCCCCGACAGCACGGTGATGACCTGCTCGACCCGCTTCGGGATGACGACCGCATCCTTGCCCTCTGCGCCGGTCGCGCGCCGATTGTTCGTTTCCGCCATAACCCTCTCCCAATGGCATGCCCCGGGGGCGGGTCAGGACGCCGCCGGCGCCGTGGCAGGACGGCGGCCGATATGGAGGAGGTGATAGAGGATGACCGTCACCAGCGTCGCGCTGACGATACCGCTGATCTCCGCTCCATAGAATTTGAAGGTCAGGTTCCCGGCCCCGACGACCAGCCCGATGCCGACCACCAGCAAGGTGCGGGTTTCGAGGAAGTTGATCGTCCCCTGCCGGATGCCGCGCTGCCAGATCGACCCGGCCGCCGCCGTGATCAGGCCGAACATCGCCAGCGACAACCCGCCGATGACGGGCATCGGGATCGACTGGATCACCGCGCCGAACTTGGGCGAGAAGCCGAGGACCATCGCGAAGAGGCCCGCAACAACGAAGGTCACCGACGCGAAATTGTTGGACAGGCGCATCACCGCCATATTTTCGGCATAGGTCGTCAGCCCCGGACCGCCAAGCATGCCCGAAAAGGTCGTGCCGATCGCGTCGCCCAGAAAGGTCCGCCCGACCTGATCGTTCAGGTCGCGATCGATCATCGCGCCGATCGCTTTCACATGCTCCAGGTTTTCGGCGACGAGCACGATCACCACCGGCGCGACGGTCAGGCACGCCTGGAGATTGAAGACCGGCGCGGTGAAGGTCGGCAGGCCAAACCATGGCGCGGCGGCGATCGCCCCCATGTCCACGGGATCCGCGCGGCCGAACATGTTCGCGCCGACCACGTAAAAGGTGTAGCCGGCCAATCCGCCGATGATGATCGGCACGATCTCGAAGATCCGCAGCATCGGATTGCCCGAGCGCGCGCCGCGCGCAAAGCGGCCCGGCGCATAGACGCTCCACGCCACGACGACGCCCAGCGTCAGCAGCGCGGCCATGACACCAAAGGGATCCGCACCGATCTGGTTGATCGCGACCCCCGCCAGGCTGATGCCGATGATGCCGACGATCGTTCCGCTCACCACATCGGGAAACAGCCGCTCGATGAACCGGTACCCCGCCAGCATCACGACGATCGCGACGATGCCGTACAGGATGCCGGCAACGACGATGCCGCCCAGCGCGACGGGAAGATTGGGATTGGGCCCGTTGCCCGAATAGCCAGACGCCACGGCAACCGCGGCGATGAAGGCAAAGGAGGACCCCAGATAACTTGGAACGCGCTTCCGCGTGACCAGAATGAAGACGATCGTTGCAATACCCGACAGGAAGATCGCCGTATTCGGATCGAAACCCATCAATATGGGGGCCAGAACGGTGGCTCCGAACATCGCCAGAACATGCTGGATACCCAGCGTCGCCGCGAGAGGAAGCGGAACTTCATCCTCGGGCAAATAGACGTGATTTTCGGTGGCGGTAACGTGATCAGTCATTGCTTCCCCCCGGAGCATCTGGTCAATATTTACCACGTCAGATTACGTCATTTCCATTTCACATCAAGCATCTGTTTCACCAATAAATATCCATTGCGGAACAAGGATTCAAATCAAGGAATCTACCAAAATAAATGGAAAAATATTCCTTCTATTAAATGGTTAGCACGGACCACCCAATAGTGTCCGCGATCGGGGCCCGCCCGGCCTTTGCCGCACGACGATGCTCCATTTCCGCGCTTTTGGACCGGCGCCGCGACCGCGACCGCGAATCACGCCGCCATGCGCAGCCGGTTCCGTCCCGCGCGCTTGGCGGCGTAAAGCGCCTCGTCGGCGCGCTCGAGCAATTCCTCGACGCCGGCCTCGCCCGAATAGACCGCCAGCCCGATACTGACCGTCGCCCCCGGGGCCCCGTCGGCAGCGCTGTCGTCAGCCGCGATCGCCGCACGGACGCGTTCGGCGACCAGTTCGGCGGCGTGGGCGCTGGGCCCCTGAAAGATGCACACGAACTCCTCGCCGCCGAAACGCCCGACCACATCCTCCTCGCGCAGCGACGCCTTGGCGCGTCGCCCGACGCGGCGGATCACCAGATCGCCGACCGCATGCCCGTGCACGTCGTTGACGCGCTTGAAATGGTCGATGTCGAAGATCCCGACCGCGAGCGGCGCCCCGGTACGCGCCGCACGCTCCATCGCGTCGGCCAGCACCGCCAGCGTGTAGCGCCGGTTCGGCAAGCCGGTCAGCGCATCGGTGTTCGCCGCCGCTTCGGCATCGTTGCGCGCGGCTTCCAGCATGCGCGCATTCTCGACGCTCTGGGTGACGTCCTGAATCGTGCCGAAAATGCCTACGGGCTTGCCCCCGCGCCCGAACTCGACCGATCCGTGCGAGGAAATGTCGCGTACCTCGTCGTCGGGGCGGATGATCTGGCCCTGATATTCGAACGCGCCGCCGCTGCCCACCGCCTGCATCAGCATCGCGCGCATCCGCGTCGCGTCTTCGGGCACGTAGAGGTCGAGGCTGCTCTCGATCGTCATCGGCGTGCCGGGTTCGATGCCGTGGATGCGATAGGCCTGGTCCGACCACTGGATCGTCCCGCGCACCAGGTCGACGCGCCAGTGGCCGACGAGCGCCGCCGCCTCGGCCTGGAGCAGCCAGCGGTTGCTCTGTTCGAGCCGCTTGGCGAGCCGCTGGCGCCCGACGAGCAGCGCCGCGAGCGGCAAGGCCGTTGCGAGCAGCGTCAGCAGGTAGAATTGCAGGAAGAGGACGATCACCTCGGGCCGCGCATCCATGCCCGCGATCGGCCCCATCCCGCGGCCCGTCATCCACGAGGTGATGATGGTGACGATCAGCACGCCCGCCGCGGCGCCGAACGGGCCGAGGCGGTAGGCGGCGATAACGACCGCGACGCAGGGAAGGAACGTCACCGGGAATTCGGCCTGCGAGAAACAGGCGACGGTGATCGCCGCACCGCCCGTCAGCATCACCACCGCCTCGGCGATCGTCGCGCGGCCGGTCTGGCGCAGCAGGCCCGAGGCGGCGAGCCGCGCCAGCATCACGATCGGCGGCGCGACGATCAGCATGCCCAGCGCGACGGTCGTCAGCCACGACCGGAAAAAATCGAAGCTGCCACCCGTCAGCACGGTCGCCAGGCTGGCGCTGACGAAGCTTGCGGTGATCGTGCCGACGCAGAAGTTGACCACCGAACGCGGCACCATGAACGACAGGACGCCCTTTTCGCGGGCGTTGATCAGCCACAGCGCGACCGCGCCTTCGACCGTGTTGGCCGTGGTCAGGGCCACCGACGGCAGCAACGGTGCGCCGCTGAGCAGGTTGGCGGCGCCGCTGGCGAGGATCATCCCGCCAAAGGCCGCCGCGCGCGCGCGCGGCGCCATCAGGAGCAGCAGCGCGAGGAAATAGCCGCTCGGCGCCCAGACCGCGGCGACATTGTCGGCGCCCTTCGTCGCGTTGAGCGACAGGCTGGCGAGCAGAAAATAGCCAAGCGCCACCAGCAATGCCCATAAGAGCGCCTCGACCCGGGGGGACTGCGACCGCGTCATGCCGGCACGCTGGCCGACAATGGCAAAGAAAGCGCTAACATAATTGGCAGATAGCGCCGATTTGCGACAAAGCGAAGGCTCAGGCGACCCCGCCGAAAGTCAGACCGACGACATCGGCGACCATCGCCTCGTCCCAGTCGATGCGGCGATCGAGGATCAGCATCGCGAGGCCGTGGACCAACGACCAGGCGTGGAGCGCGGCCACGTCGGGATTGGTCACCCCGGGCAGCGCCTCGCCCACCCCGGCGCGGAGCAGGTTATAGGCGACCTCGCCGCCGTCGCCCTCTTCCTTGCGATCGGGCATCCGCCGCGTGAAGCTCAGCCGGAACAGCGCGGGCTCGTCGTGCGCGAAGCGGACATAGGCGATCCCCGTCGCCCTGAACCCCGCCGAGCCGCCCCCGGCCTTGAGCCAGGCCTGCGCCTGCAGGGCGCCGAGCCGCCGCAACCCTTCGTCGGCAAGCGCATCGAGCAGCGCTTCCTTGTCGGGGAAGTGGCGATAGAGCGCGGTCGCGCTCACCCCCACGTCGCGCGCCAGCGCGCGCAGCCCCAGATCGTCCTCGCCCGCCGCAAGCCGCTCCAGCCCCGCCGCGATCACCGCCGCGCGCAGGTCGCCGTGGTGATAGGCGCCGCCCTTGCCCGCCGCCTTCGCATCCGTCCCGCTTTTCATGTTGACACTGTTACCTTCGATCGCCACAATGATAACGACGTAAACATTTCGAGTCGGCCGCGCAACCCCACGGTGCGCGGCACCTTCGCCAACTTCCACCGGGAGCATGACCATGGCCAGCCACGTCGAAACGATCATCCGCAGCGCCGTCACCAAGGGCATCGGCAAGGTCGCCGATTTCAACCGCAAGCGCCTCCCCCGCCCCACCGACGCGCACCCCTTCCTCACCGGCATCCACACCCCGATGACCGAGGAGTTCACGCTCGAGGCGCTGCGCGTCGACGGCGAGATCCCCGCCGGCCTCACCGGCCGCTACCTGCGCAACGGCCCCAATCCCGCGATCGCGCCCGATCCCGCGAGCTATCACTGGTTCACCGGCGCCGGCATGGTGCACGGCATCCGCATCGAGGGCGGCAGGGCCGACTGGTATCGCAACCGCTGGGTGCGCGGCACCGAGGCGTGCGCGCATCTGGGCGAAGAACTGCCTCCGGGCCCGCGCGAGGATCGCAACGATGCCCCCAACACCAACGTCGTCGGGCTCGCCGGCCGCACCTTCGCAATCGTCGAAGCGGGCGGCAAGCCGGTCGAACTCGACTATGAGCTGGGCACGATCGCGCACAACCCCTTCGACGGCACCCTCGCGGGCCCCTACACCGCGCACCCGCACCACGACCCCTTCACCGGCGAAACCCACGCGATCACCTATCGCGGCGACGAGCCGAACAAGGTCTGGCACGTCGTCCTCGACAAGGACGCCCATGTCGTGCGCGAGGAAGCGGTCGCGGTCAGCGACGGCCCGTCGATCCACGACTGCGCGATCACCGAAAATTACGTGCTGGTGTTCGACCTGCCCGTGACCTTCTCGATGAAGATGCTGCTTGCGGGCTATCGCTTCCCCTATGCGTGGAACGACGCGCACCCCGCGCGCGTCGGCTTGCTGCCGCGCCATGCTAACGGTGACAACATCGTCTGGGTGCCGGTCGAACCCTGCTATGTCTTTCACCCCGCCAACGCCCATGAGAGTGCCGACGGCAAGGTGATCGTCGATGTCGTCGCGCACGAGACGATGTTCGCCACCTCGAAACGCGGCCCCGACAGCGAAAAGTCCCGCATGGAGCGCTGGACGATCGATCCCGCCGCGGGCACCACGACGCGCACCGTCATCCACGACCATGCGCAGGAATTCCCGCGCTATGACGAGCGGCTGACGACACGGCCCTATCGCTACGCCTATTGCGTCGCGATCCCCGACGGCGAACGCGCCGAATGGCAGCTCGCCGATACCCGCCTGTTCCGCCACGACCTCGAAAGCGGCACCACGGCCGAACGCGATTTCGGCCCGGGCCGCCATCCCGGCGAATTCGTCTTCGTGCCGCGCAGCGTGCAGGGGGCCGAAGACGATGGCTGGCTCATCGGCCTCGTGGTCGACATGAACGACGAGACCACCGACCTCGTCATCCTCAACGCCGACGATTTTACCGGGGCACCGCAAGCCGTCGTACACCTGCCGCACCGGGTGCCGCCCGGCTTTCACGGCAATTGGGTGGCCGACTGACCGCAGCGCGCCGCCCTCGACCGCTGCTGACGGCACCCTCCAGCAAAGGCACCTGATCGTTTTCCCGACCGGATTCAGCGGCAAAACGACGGAGAATCTTCGCCGCGTCGTCCGGTCGCCACGATTCATCGCGGAAACAGGCGTGTTTCGGCAGCGCTTTTCGCGCGGCATTCGTTCTTCGGTCACTATGACGAAAACGACGCCCCTCTCCCGCCCCGCCGCGAGCGCGATTGCCGCGTTCCTGGTCCTGTCCACTCCGAGCGCCTTCGCGCAGGAAGTCCCGGCGGCGCAGCCCGCACCGCCGACCGTGATGGTCCCGCCGGTTGCCCCGACGGCCGCGCCATCGGCAAGCGCTCCCGCTCCGGCGCCCGTGCTGCGCGTCCCGCTCGACATTGCGCCCGAGCCCGCCGCCCCCGAACCCGCGGCCGCCGCCGCGGCGCCCCGGGCCGAGACCAAGGCGGCCCCGCGCGCGCCGGCCAGGACCGCCGCGCGCGCCGCTCCCGCCGAACGCGCGACATCGGCGGCCACCCTGCCCGCCGCAGCCGCAGCCCTGCCCCGCGACGCCGCGATACCCGAGCTCACCGAGCCGGCGATTGCACCGGTTGCGCCGGTGGTTGACCCCGTCCCTGCAGCAGCACCCGCCGAGCATGTCGCAAACGGCAGCGCTGTCCCCTGGGAGGTCGCCGGCGGCGCCGCCGCGTTGCTGCTGATCGGCGGTGCCGGTCTCGTCTTCGCACGGCGCCGTCGTACCTTGCGCGACGCCGATGCCTGGGAGTTCGGCGAAACCGCCGAAAACAGCGAATGGGTCCCCGCGGCGCCGACCGCAGCCCGCACCGCCGATCCCTTGGCAAATCCCGAACCGATTCCCGCGCCGCGTGCCGCCGAAGAGCCGGTGCGCCGCACCACGCCCGCCTTTGCCGCCGCGCCGAGCGGCAGCATGGGGCGTCACGAGGCGATGGCACTCGTCGGACCGACCGCCGACAATCCGTTTGCCACGCTCGCCAAGCGGCTCAAGCGCGCACGCTTCCTCGATCGCAAGGAGCAGCTTGCCTATGACGCGGCCCTCGCGGGCGAACAGCCGGCCAACCGCCAGCCGGTCAGCGCCTGGGAAATTGCGCAGCGTCCTGCCCCTGTTCCCGCCGAGCAGCTGGTGCGCCGCCCCGAACCCGTCACGCGCGGTCTCTCGCACAGCTTCCGTCGTCCGGGCTTCGCCCGCGACTGAGCGGCCGGACCACCAACGAAAAAGGGGCGGCGCCTGACGGCACCGCCCCTTTTCTTTTCTCACCAGGCCCGGCCCGCGAACGGGCCGGAACCGGCGAACCGAATTACTTCAGTTCGACGGTGGCACCGGCCGCTTCGAGCTTCTTCTTCAGCTCTTCGGCTTCGGCCTTGGCAACGCCTTCCTTGACGGCCTTCGGCGCGCCTTCGACGAGCGCCTTGGCTTCGCCAAGACCCAGGCCGGTGATCGCGCGGACTTCCTTGATGACGTTGATCTTCTGGCCGCCGTCACCGGTCAGGATGACGTCGAATTCGGTCTGCTCTTCAGCAGCCGGGCCAGCGGCGGCAGCGGCCGGAGCGGCAGCAACGGCAGCAGCGGCCGAAACGCCCCACTTTTCTTCGAGCATCTTCGAAAGCTCGGCAGCTTCCAGAACGGTCAGCGCCGACAGGTCTTCAACGATCTTGGCAAGATCAGCCATGTTATTTCTCCATCAGAACCGGGCAACCCCGGCATAAGTTTCGTTCAATCGGTAGTTTATGCCGCATCCTTGGCCGCGTAAGCGCCAAAGACCCGCGCCAGCTGGCCCGCCGGAGCTGCCGCAATCTGCGCCAGCTTGGTGGCCGGAGCCTGCACCAGACCAACGATCTTGGCGCGCAGCTCGTCGAGCGAGGGAAGCGAAGCGAGGGCCTTGACGCCATCGACGTCGAGAAGCGTATCGCCCATGCCGCCGCCGACGATTTCGAGCTTGTCGTTCGTCTTGGCGAATTCCACCGCGACCTTCGCCGCCGCCACCGGATCGGTGGACGAAGCGATGGCCGTCGGCCCGGTCAGCAGATCGCCGAGTCCGGTGTAGGACGTGCCCTCGAGCGCGATTTTGGCAAGGCGGTTCTTCGCGACCTTGAAGCTCGCACCCGCGTCGCGCATCTGCTGGCGAAGCACCGTCGACTGGGCGACGGTCAGACCCAGGTTGCGGACGACCACAACCGAGGCAGCATTCGACAGCGTAGCGTTCAGCGAGGATACGGCTTCGGCCTTTTCAGCACGATCCATGCCTGTTCTCCACTCTGTGCCCGGAACCGCGCGCACCCGGAGGGAACACGCGCCGCCGGGCGGCTAACAGACGCAAGCGCACGCGGGACGAATCCCGCCTGAAACTTGCGCAACGATGTCCGATGGGGTCGGTCAAGCCGCGGACGCCTGACGAGCAGGCGGGCGACCGAAAAAGACTGTTCCCCGTCTCGGCTGGAAATTAAGAAGGGCATAGTCCCTTCACCAACTGTCTCGGACGGAATTGCCGCGATCCCGGATGGAACCGGACCCGTGGCAACACGGGGGCGCTCTTAGCGGGATCGGCGGCAGAGTCAAGGCGAACCCGGCACCGCATCGCGGCTTGCGGACGATCCCCGACCTCCTATGAACCGAACAATGATCACGATCCGCCCCTCCGCTCCCGCCGACGGCGCGCACGTTCTCGATATCTGGCGCGACGCGGTCGACGCGACCCATGACTTTCTGACGCGCGCCGACCGCGCGGCGATCGAGGAAGAGGTCAAGGGTTTCCTGCCCTTCGCACCGCTCTGGCTTGCCGTCGACACCCGCGACCGTCCCGTCGGCTTCATGCTGCTCGACGGAGCCAGCATGGAGGCGCTGTTCATCGACCCCGCCCATCGCGGCGCGGGGGTCGGCCGCGCGCTCGTCGACCACGCGCTCGGCCTGCACCCTGTGATCACCACCGACGTGAACGAACAAAACGCCCAAGCCGTGGGCTTCTATCAGCGTCTTGGCTTCGTCGCGACGGGACGGTCGGAACGCGACGGGCAGGGCCGCCCCTATCCCCTGATCCACCTGCGCTTCGCTCCGCCCGGCTGAACGTCCTGAAAAATTGTCGCTCCGGGACTTGCGCCTCATGTTATAAGATATATCTTAGAGCTATCACGAATCACTCTAAGGATATGATCATGCATTTTTACGGACACAGGAGCGGCCGCGATTGCGGCAAGCGGCACGGCATGCACCGCGACGGCCGCGGCTTTGGCGAAGGTTTCGGGCGCGGCTTCGGCGGGCGCCACCGCGATGGCGGACATGGCCGCGGCGGCCCGCGACGACGGATGTTCGATGGCGGCGAATTGCGGCTCGTGCTGCTGAAGCTGATCGCCGACGAACCACGCCACGGTTACGACCTGATCCGCAGGATCGAGGAACTGACCGGCGGCGCCTATGCGCCGAGCCCGGGAGTCATCTACCCCACCCTCACCCTGCTCGACGACATGGGGCAGATCGCGGCGCAGCAAAGCGAGGGGGCGAAGAAATTGTTCGCGATCACCCCGGAGGGCGTGGCCGAACTCGACGCGAACCGCGACGCGGTCGAAGCGCTCGTCGCCCGGCTTGCCGCGATCGGCGACGAACGCCAGCGCACCGACACGGCGTCGGTGCGGCGCGCGATGGGCAATCTGCGCCAGGTGCTGCTCGACAAGCTCGGCGGCGGCGACATCGACCAGGAGGCGTTGCACGACGTCGTCGCGCTGATCGATGACGCGGCACAGAAGATCGAACGACTGTAAGGAACGACGCCATGAGCCTTTCGGCAACCGCACGCGTGCCCACCACGCAGGCGAGAAGATATCTGCAGCAGCTGTGCAAGCACTGGCAGCATAATCTGGCGGTCGACTTCACCGCCGACCACGGCACCGTCGCCTTTCCGAAGGATGCGCGCGGTGCCGACTGGCCGGACGACGCGCTGGTGACCTTCGATGCGGGGGCGGAGGCGCTGGACGTGCGGATCGACGCAAGCGCGGCGGGGCAGCTCGACGCGCTGAAGGATGCCGTCGCGCGCCACCTCGACCGCTTTGCCTTTCGCGAGGCGCCGCTGGCGTTCGACTGGCAGCCAGGCTGATTTCAGGAACGCAAATCGTCAAAAGGGCGTTAGAAGCGAAAGGCGGCCGCTGTTGGCCGCCTTTCGTATGATCCGAGAAAGGAATTTCCGTGACCGATGCCCAAGGGCTTCTCTGCCCGACCTGCCGCGTGACCCTGACCATGTCGGAACGCCAGGGGATCGAGATCGACTATTGCCCGCAATGCCGCGGCGTCTGGCTCGACCGCGGCGAACTCGACAAGATTATCGAGCGCAGCGAGGCCGCCAATGCCCCCGCACCGCGCCAGCAGGCGGCGCCCCCGCCGCCCCAGCCGCAGTATCGCGAACAGGGCTATCGCGAACACGGCTATGACGACCGCCATTACGGCAAGCCGCACAAGAAGAAATACAAGAGCTTCCTGAGCGACCTGTTCGACTAGGGCCTCAACCGACGATGGCGCGCTGGCGCGAGTAGAGGAAGTAGAGCGCCAGCCCGCCAAGGTTCCAGATGCCGAACCAGAGCTGCGTCTGCGCCGGCAGGCTGAAGAAAAGATAGATGCAGCCGAGCACCGCGACGCCGCCGACCAGCCAGGGCAGCGGCGCGCGGAAGGTGCGCGGCGCATCGGGCGCACGGCGGCGCATGATCAACATGCAGATCGACACCGCGGTGAAGGCCGCGAGCGTTCCCGCATTGGCAAGCGCCGCAAGTTCGCCGAGCGGGATGAAGCCCGCGAGAACGGCCACGACGAGCGCGGTGAAGATCGTGATGCGCACCGGCGTGCCGCGCGACGACAGCCGCGCGAGCGCGGTCGGCAGCAGGCCGTCGCGCGCCATCGTGAAGAAGATGCGGCTCTGGCCATAGAAAAAGGCGAGGATCACGGTCGGCAGCGCGATGATCGCCGAGATGGCGAGATAGTGCGCAGCAAGCGGCTGGCCGAGTTCGCGCAGGATCAGCGCGAGCGGTTCGGGGGCTGTTGGCGAAGCGGCTGTAGGCGATCGCACCGACCGCCGCGACCGCGACCGCGATATAGATGACGACGCACGCCAGCATCGATCCGACGATTCCGATCTTGAGATCGCGGTCGGGGTTCTTGGCTTCTTCCGCCGCGGTCGCGATCGCGTCGAAACCATAGAAGGCAAAGAAGATGATCGCCGCCGCCGCCATCACGCCGCGCTCGACCCCGTCGGGGCCCATATGCTTGGCGAAGCCATAGGGGCTGAAGGGTTCGAGGTTGGCGGCGTCGAAGGCCGGCAGCGCAACCGCAACGAAAACCGCGAGCGCCACGACTTTCACGATCACCAGCACCGCGTTGACCGTCGCACTCTCGCGCGTGCCGAACAGCAGCATGCCCGCGACGATGGCAATGATCGCGATCGCCGGCAGGTTGACGACGCCGCCCAGTTCGGGGCCCTGCATCAGCGCCATCGGCACCCCGGCCCACGCCTCCAGCAGCGGCGCGGCATAGCCCGACCAGCCGACCGCGACCGCGCTCACCACCAGCGAATATTCGAGGATCAGGCTCCACCCGACCACCCACGCGATCAATTCGCCGATCACCACATAGCTGTAGGTGTAGGCGCTGCCCGAGGCGGGGATCATCGTCGCCATTTCGGCGTAGGCCAGCGCGGCGCACGCGCAGATCAGCCCGGCGATGGCAAAGGACAGGATGACCGCGGGGCCTGCCTTGTCGGCGCCGACGCCGATTAGCGTCAAAATGCCCGTGCCGACGATCGCCCCGACGCCGAGCGCGACGAGATGCGGCCAGCCGAGCGTGCGCGCCAGGGCCTGCCCCCCGTGCTGCTGGTCCGGAACGATGGTCTTGCGGCGCAGCAGGCTATCGGTCATCAAATCGGGCTCCCCTTGTTATGGGCGCTGCTTGTGAAACGGGATCGGGGAGAAGGCAAGCGCAACGGTCAGGCCGCGCGGGCAACCGCAAAAGCCCGTAGCGAAAAGCCCTGCGGCGAGCAGCACCGCCGCGGCATAAGCGAACGGCGCGGACCAGAGCACCGCCCGCGCACCGGCGACCGCGCCGGTCACCAGCCCCGCCCAGAGCCACAGATGCGCGCGCCAGCGTCCATCGCCGGTGCCGCGCAGCGCATTGGCCATCTTGTGCCCCATCTGGACCAGCGTGCCGGTCATGTAGGTGACGCCGACGACGGCGCCGTCCTGCCCCTCGAGCGCGGCGTTGGCGACGCCCATCGCAAAGGCCAGGCAGGCGACCGGAAGCCAGCCGGGCGACAGGAGCCGCAGTCCTGCGGCAAGCGCGAGCAGCAGCGCGACGAACAGCAGGATGACCGCCGTCCGGCGCTGCGTCCACCGCGCCGCCGCCAGCGACCCCGCAACGACGCCCGCGACGAACAGCAGGATGATGCCGCCCGCGATCATGGCCGCGTCGCTCCATTCGGCGAGCCCGACCGCGAGCCGCGTCGAATTGCCCGTCATGAACGAAACGAAAAAGCCCGCCGCCGATTCGACGAAGCCCATGGCATCGACGAAGCCGGCAAGGACCGCGATGCCGACCGCCAGATGCTGATGGGTCCGATCGAAGCGGATCATCGCGTCAGAGCAGCGCCTCGATCGCGCCGGCAAGCTTCGCGTCGCGCTCCGAAAGGCCGTCGGCGTCGTGCGTCGTCAGCAGGATGTCGACGCGGTTGTAGACGTTCGACCATTCGGGATGGTGATCCATTTTCTCGGCGAGGATCGCGACGCTGGTCATGAATCCGAAAGCCTGGGCAAAATCGTCGAACTGGAAACGGCGGGTGATCGCGTCGCGCACCGGTTCGTGCGTCCATTCGGGAAAGCGCGCGAGCAGCCCGGCGCGTGCCGCATCGTCGAGTTTCTGGACCACCGCTTCGTCTCCCCGCTGGTAATGGCGCGATGCTCCCCATAAGGAAGGGCGCGATGAGCGACAAGAGCAGCAATCCCCCTGGCCTTCCCGCCGCCGCACTCGGCCACGCCCCCGACGCCGATGCTCTGTTCGCAATGGCCGAGGCGGCCTTCGAAACGATGCCCGCCGTGTTCAAGCCGCACCTGAAGGGCGTCGTGATCGCGATCGAGGAGTTCGCCGACGACGAAACCCTCAAATCGCTCGACATCGAACATCCCTACGACCTCACCGGGCTTTACGAAGGCCGCCCGCTGACCGAACGCAGCATCGATGCGAGCGGCGGCATGCCCGACCGCGTGACCCTCTATCGCATCCCGATATTGGTCGAGTGGATCGAGGGTGGCGAGAAACTCGACTGGCTGGTTCGCCACGTGCTGATCCACGAGATCGGCCATCATTTCGGCTTTTCCGACGACGACATGCACGCGCTGGAAGATATGGCGTGAGCGCGCTGCTGCGGCTGACCGACATCGCCTGCATCCGCGGCGACCGCCTGTTGTTCGAAGGCCTGTCGCTGGCGCTGGCTCCCGGCGACGCGCTGTGGCTGCGCGGTCCCAACGGCACCGGGAAATCGAGCCTGATCCGGATCGCGGCGGGGCTGCTCCGCGCCGCGGCGGGCCGCGTCGAACGCTTCGGACGCATCGCGCTGATCGACGAGGCCGCGGCGCTCGACACCGAACTGCCGCTGCGCCGCGCGCTCGATTTCTGGGCCCGGGTCGATACCGTCGACGGCCATACGGTCGATCGCGCGATGGCTACGATGGCGCTGGAACCGCTGTCCGAAGTCCCCGTGGCGATGCTGTCCACCGGCCAGCGCAAGCGCGCGGCGATGGTGCGGGTGATCGCAAGCGGCGCGCCGGTCTGGCTGCTCGACGAACCCGCCAACGGGATGGACGATGCGGCGCAGGCGCGGCTGGTCGCCGCCGTTGCGGCGCACCGCGCGAACGGCGGCGCGGTGCTGCTGGCGTCGCATTTCGCGCTCGGCGTGCCCGACCTGGCCGAACTCGACATGGGCGCGCTGGCGTGACGATGCTGATCGCCCTTTTCTGGCGCGACCTCAGGCGGGCGTGGGGCAGCGACGCGCTGTGGCTGCCGGTGCTGTTCTTCCTGCTCGTCGCGACCGCCTTTCCCTTCGCGGTCGGTCCCGACGCGCCGTTGCTGGCGCGGACCGGCGGGGGCATGGTCTGGGTCGCGGCGCTGCTTGCCGCACTGCTGCCGATCGACCGGCTCGTGCGGCCCGACCGCGACGCGGGCGTGCTCGACCAGCTCGCGGTGCGCGGTGTCGCCGACGAGGTGATCGCGGCGGTGAAGATCGCCGCCCATGCGATCGGCTTCGGCCTGCCGCTGCTGATTGCGCTGCTCCCGGCGGCGGCGCTGCTGGCGCAGGACGCCGGGCGGGTCCAGATTCTGGCCACCGGGCTCGCCATCGCCATCCCCGCCCTCGCCTCGCTGGCGGTGCTCAGCGCGGCGCTGACCGCGGGGCTGAAAGGGGGCAATGCGATCGGCGGCTTGCTCGTGCTGCCGCTCGCCGTGCCGATGCTGATCTTCGGGGCAGGAATGCTCGATCCGTCGGGACGCGGCGCGATCAAGCTGCTCGGCGCGGTCAGCCTGCTGATGACGGTGATCGGCCCCTTCGCGGCGGGCGCGGCGCTGCGGGGCCTGCGCGAATGACGCACCAGTCGCTCGCGCATGTCGCGCTGGTGGTGCGCGACTATGACGAGGCGATCGACTTCTATGTCGGCACGCTGGGCTTCACGCTAGTCGCCGACGACTATCAGCCGGCGCAGGACAAGCGCTGGGTGCTCGTCGCACCGCCGGGCGCCCCCGAGGGCGGCGCGACGATCCTGCTCGCGCGGGCGGCTGATGCGGAGCAGGCGGCGTTCATCGGCAACCAGTCGGGCGGACGCGTCTTCCTGTTCCTGCGAACCGACGATTTCGCTCGCGACTATCAAAATCTGTTGGCCAAGGGCGTACGGATCGAGCGCGAGCCGATGGAAGCGGATTATGGTACCGTCGCGGTGTTCCTCGACCTCTATGGCAACAAGTGGGACCTGATCGAGTTTCGCCGATCGCAATGACCCTTTCGAGCGGAAGCGGCCATAAGATCCTCCCTGTGCCGCAGCCATGGGGAGGTGGCAGCGCGGAGCGCTGACGGAGGGGCTATGGCGCGACGTTACCGCCCCTCCACCACCGCCTGCGGCGGCGGTCCCCCTCCCCATGGCTTCGCCACAGAGAGGATTTAGATATCCGCTAACGACCGGTTGCGGACAGATATCCTCCCTGTGGCGAAGCCATGGGTGAGGTGGCAGCGCGGAGCGCTGACGGAGGGGCGAAAGATGCGACCTCGCAGCCCCTCCACCGCCGCCCGCGGCGGCGGTCCCCCTCCCCATGGCTTCGCCACAGGGAGGATTTAGATATCCGCCAACGACCGGTCCTTGCCGTACCCCGGCGAAAGCCGGGGCCCAGAGCGGAACTACGCAACGCTGACTTTCTAACGCCCTGGGCCCCGGCTTTCGCCGGGGTACAAACTGAGAGCAAACGTCCGCTTCCCACCCCATTTCTGTCGCTAGCCGCTGTCGCTGGATAGAATGACCGCCAACGACCGATTGCGGACGCCTGAAGAAGTTTCCATAAAGCTCCGATGGATGCACAGGATTTCAAAGCAGCATGGGAGCGGGAGGGCGACACGCTGTATCGCTTTACCGGCGAAGAGATTGGTCACGCCCAGACGACGGCAGTGGCCGAGCATTTTTTGACTACCGCTGGCCTTCCGGTGGAAGCAGCTCCCTGTCTCAGCTTCGGACAGCAGTCGCTTGATCGGCTGCCGGAAGGCGCCCGCAACGACTATCTGGCTATCGGGTCGGACGGTGCCGGAAACCCTATTGTTATTGATAAAACTGGCGCCGTCCTGCTCTTAGACCACGACGGAAAGTTTGAACCGTCGTACGTAAACCACGATGTTCCAACTCTTGCGGCTTCGCTTCTGCGATATCGCGATTTGATTGACGAAGCCGCAACCGTGCCGGACTTTGATGGGGCGCTTTCTCTAGTCCTGCGAGAATCGTTTGCTGGCTTTCTGGAAAAGCTGGATCCGAGGTCTCTCGAAGAAAATCAACTATGGTCTAGCGAACTACGACTTAGGTAGAGCGTCCGCTTCCTACCCCAAAGCGGACACCGCCTGCAAATAGGCCTTTCCTATATTATCCGCCTGTGCCGAGCCTTCGTTCGGCGCTTCGATTTGGCGGACAAAAGCGGTCGCCGCCCGCCTTGCCAATGCGGCCACGCCGCGCCGCGCCGGGCGCGTCCAACATGGCGCGAGGTCCCAATCGGGGAAGCGTACAGGGCTGAACTTGCCTGCACTTTGGAAGGCCGCGGGGCGCTTGCCCGGCCGGATCCAACCCGGGACGACGAAAGAAGGCCATCGCGGTCTGCCGCCCCCGACCCGCCCATAAGAAAAGGGCCGGGTTTCCCCGGCCCTTCCCTAATTCAGCGTGCCCGAAATCAGGCGCCGGTGACGTCGGTCGTGTCGACCTTCACACCCGGGCCCATCGACGACGACAGCGCGATCTTGCGGACGTACTTGCCCTTGGCGCCGGCCGGCTTGGCCTTGACGATCGCGTCGACGAAGGCGTCGAAGTTCTGGCGGAGCTTTTCCTCGCCGAACGACAGCTTGCCGAGGCCCGCGTGGATGATGCCCGCCTTTTCGACGCGGAATTCGATCTGACCACCCTTGGCGGCCTTCACGGCTTCGGCGACGTTCGGGGTCACGGTGCCCAGCTTCGGGTTCGGCATCAGGCCCTTCGGACCCAGCGTCTTGCCGAGGCGGCCGACGATGCCCATCATGTCCGGCGTCGCAATGACGCGGCCATAGTCGAGGTTGCCCGCGAGCATGTCTTCCATCAGGTCTTCGGCACCGACCTTGTCGGCGCCGGCGGCCAGCGCCTTTTCGGCGTTGTCGCCGCGCGCGAACACGGCAACCTTGACGTCCTTGCCGGTGCCGGCGGGGAGCGTGACGACGCCGCGGACCATCTGGTCGGCGTGGCGCGGATCGACGCCCAGGTTCATCGCGATTTCGAGCGTTTCGTCGAACTTGGCCGAAGCGAGTTCACGAACGGTCTTCAGCGCTTCGTCGACGCCGTGCAGCTTCAGCGCGTCGACCTTGCCCTCGAGGGCCTTCTGCTTCTTGGTCAGCTTTGCCATGGGGTCAGCCCTCCGTCACTTCGAGGCCCATCGAGCGCGCGCTGCCTTCGATGATCTTCGTCGCCTGTTCGATATCGTTCGCGTTGAGATCCTTCATCTTGATCTCGGCGATTTCGGCGAGCTTCGAGCGCGCGATCTTGCCGGCGCTGAGCTTGCCGGGCTCCTTCGAACCCGACTTCAGGTTCGCGGCCTTCTTGATCAGATAGGTCGCCGGGGGCGTCTTGGTGACGAAGGCGAAGCTCTTGTCGGCGAAGACGGTGATGATGGTCGGGGTCGGCGTACCCTTTTCCAGGCCGTCGGTCGCGGCGTTGAACGCCTTGCAGAATTCCATGATGTTGACACCGCGCTGACCGAGCGCCGGCCCGAGCGGCGGCGACGGGTTGGCGGCGCCGGCGGGCACCTGCAGCTTGATGTAGCCGCTAATCTTCTTGGCCATGATGGCCTCCTTTCTTTCTGTCGGTCCGCCGCCGGGCGGCGAACCTCAAAATAAGCGGTCGAACAGAGGGGCATCACCCCCTCCTCCCGCGCGGAATCGCGCCCTTGTCTGACGCGAAGCGGCGCCCATAGGCCCAAACGTTCCGGAAAACAAGCCTCAGCCCTGCGGAACGAGGCGCAACAGCCCTTCCTGCACCGCTGACGCGATCAGCGTGCCGTCGCGGCGGTAGATCGAACCGCGGTTGATCCCGCGGCTGGCACCCGACCAGTCGCTGTCCATCACATAGACGAACCATTCGTCGACGCGCACATCGTCGTGAAACCACATCGCATGGTCGAGGCTGGTCGAAAACAGGCCCGGGGTCGACCAGTTGAGCCCGTGCGGCAGCATCGCCGACGACAGCAGCCCCATGTCCGAGGCAAAGGCCAGGAAACCCTGGTGGACGAGCGGGTCGTCGCCGATCGGCGCCGCGACGCGGAACCACTGATAGTGCTGCGTCGCCTTGGCCGAGGCGGGCGGGCGATGGTTGCGCAGTTCGAACGGCCGCCGCCGCGCCATATGGTCGAACGAATCCTCCGACACATGGGGGTCGGCGGCGATGGCCTCGAGAAAATCGACGCAATCCTCGGGCGGCAGCAGGTCGGGCATCGGCACCTGATGCGCAAAGCCCGGCGCCGGTTTCTGGAACGAGGCGGTGAGGTTGAAGATCACCTTGCCGTCCTGACGCACGACGACGCGGCGATTGGCGAAGCTGCGCCCGTCGAAATCGCGGTGGACGCGAAAATGGAGCGGCTTGGTCTCGTCGCCGCCGCGCAGAAAATAGGCGTGGAGCGAATGGACGCGCTTGTCGGAATCGACGGTGCGCGCCGCGGCGACCATCGCCTGCGCGATCACCTGCCCGCCGAAGATGCGATCGCGCGCGGTGGTCGCGAGCGCCGGAAAGGTAAATTCGTCGTCGACCCCGGGCACGGCGTCGAGATCGAACAGGCGCGCAACCGCGCCGACAACCCGACCCGCATCGACGCTGGCGTTGATCGCGCGCGCGCGCGCGATGCGCGCTTCAACCTGTTCGGGAGAGAGGGTTGTCATGATGCGCGCCTCTCCCTTGTTATCCTGGCGAAGGCCAGGATCTCGCCGGTGCGGTCCTACGATAAGATGAGATCCCGGCCTGCGCCGGGATGACGGCCTGTCGGGGCCGTCACTTCATGCGTTCGACCTGCTCGAAATCCAGCTCGACGGGCGTCGCGCGGCCGAAGATCGAGACGCTGACCTTGACGCGCGCCTTGTCGAAGTCGAGTTCCTCGACAACGCCGTTGAAGCTCGCGAACGGGCCTTCGAGCACCTTGACCTGGTCGCCGATCTCGTAATCGACGCGGATCTCGGTCTTGGGGCGCGCGGCCGCTTCTTCCTTGCTGTTCAGGATGCGCGCGGCTTCGGCTTCGCTGATCGCCTGCGGCTTGCCCATCGAACCGAGGAAGCCCGTGACCTTCGGCGTGTTCTTGACGAGGTGATAGACATCGTCGGTCATCGTGAGCTTGGCGAGGACGTAGCCGGGGAAGAATTTCCGCTCGGCCTGCACCTTCTTGCCGCGCTTGACCTCGGTCACCGTCTCGACGGGCACCTCGACCGATTCCACGAGCTGCGAAAGCCCCATGCGCTCGGCCTCGGCGAGCACCGAATCGCGAACCTTGTTCTCGAAACCCGAATAGGCGTGAATGATGTACCAGCGCGCCATGTGTTTACGTCCTGTCCCTGTAGTGGCGCCGATCAGCGCGCGAGCGACGTCAGCCAGCTGACGATCGCGTTGAAAACCGTGTCGACGCCGAGAAAGAAGAACGCGAGGATCGTGGTCATGATGAGCACCAGGATCGTCGTCTGCACCGTCTCGCGGCTCGTGGGCCACACGATCTTGCCGGCTTCGGCGCGTACCTGACGGATAAATTCGCCCGGGCTGGTCTTGGCCATGTCGATCGTCCTGTCCTCGAAAAGCGTCAATGTCATCGGCCAGATGGGTTGCCGCCCCCCGCACGTCAACCGTGCTTTGGGCAATAGTCCGCCCACCCTCCCCGAGCTTGTCGGCGAAAGGCGGAAGGAGAACGGCGCATCTGTCCGAATGGGCGGCCTTTACTTGGGCGCAATGGGGATTGCAAGTCAAAGGCGGGCGGGAAGGCGCGCCATTCTGCGATGGAGCAGCAGCAGCAGCCCGACCATGACGAGCCAGCTCAGCGTCGGCTGGAGCACGAAGAGCAGATGGAGCTGGCGCGCCGCCGCGGCGCCGTTCGCCGGATCGAAGCCGATGAAGTCGAGCGCCAGATAGCTGACCCCGATCGCCGCCGCGACACCGAATTTCGCCATCAGATTGAGAATCGCGAAGAGAAAGGCCGAGCGGTTGCGACCGCAACGCCGGGCATCGTGCGGGATCAGGTCGGCGAGCATCGAATAGATGAACAGCAGCCCGACGAAGCCAGTCCCGAGCAGAAGCGAGAAAATAGCCGCCTGCCCGAACCCCTCGGGCTGCTGCGCCAGCGTCGCGACGAGCAGCGAACCGATCAGCAATCCCATCGCCATCATCATTGGCGGCTTGCCGAAGCGGCGCGCGAGCCACGCCCAGCCGGGCGACGCCAGCGCGCCGCCGATGAAGCTCGCAAAGAGCAGCAGCGCGCTGCGATCGTCGAGGTCGAGCACCCACGCCGCGAAAAAGACGAACAGCGCGGTCAGCGAACCGAAGGCGAAGCTGTTGAGAAACTGCACCCCGCACAGCAGCATCAGCGGCGGAAAGGAAAGCGATGCGCGCAGTTCGTGCCGCCAGCCGATGCCCGGTTCGGCGACGACCGCGCGGCGCGGGATATGGCGGATCGCATAGAGCGCGACGGGCGCGACGACCAGCATCACCCCGGCATAGGCCATGATGCGCCCCTGAAGGCTGAGCCCGGGGACGAAGAATTGCGCCGCCGCCGGCGCGGCGAAGGCGACGAGCAGCGCGATCTTCGACGCCCAGTCGCGCATGCCGTAGAGCATGGCGCTGTCGGCCGGCGCACGCACGAGCGCCGCCCCCCACGACAGCTGCGCGACCTCGTAGAGGCTGAAGCTCGAATAGAAGAGAACCAGCACGATAAAGAGCGCGGCAAAGGGTAGCAGGTTCCCGGCGGTGACGATGAAGGCCAGCAAGCCGAGCAGCGGCACCATCGCGATCAGCATCCAGCGGCGATGCGCGCCCATCCCGGGACGGAAGCGGTCGACCATCGTGCCGATCAGCGGGTCGACGACACCGTCCCATATCGTGGTGAGCGAAAAGAGGAGCCCGACGAGCGCGACCGCAATCACCCCGCCTTCGGCGATATAGGGCGGCAGATAGACGCTGAACGGGAGGCCGAGCATCGCGGTCGGTGCGGCGGTCGCGGCATAGGCCGCGACGGTGCGCGGGGTGAGCGCCGACGATTCGACGCCGCGGGCGGACAGGGTCGGGGCGGTGGTGGCCAAGCGGGCGGCTCCTGCGGGAAGGCGCAAGCTTTCAGCCATTGACAGATGTGTCAATAGACCGCGGCGGCGAATGTCGGTCCCGGATGCGCGGCGGCCACAAATCCTCCCGATGGCGTCGCCGCCCGGAGGGTTTTCGCGGCCCCGCCCCCGGGCCGCGGCTAGTTCACCATCCGCTCATAGCCCTCCCAATAGGGCGCGCGGAGGTCCTTGCGGAGGATCTTGCCGCTGGCGTTGCGCGGCAGCGCTTCGATCACGTCGACGCTGCGCGGCGCCTTGAACGCGGCGATGCGTTCGCGCGCCCACGCGATGATGTCGCCCTCGTCGACGCTCATTCCCGGCTTGGGCACGACCACCGCCTTCACCGTCTCGCCCCATTTGGCATCGGGGATGCCGATCACCGCGACCTCCTGCACCGCGGGATGGCCGAAGATCGCGCTCTCGACCTCGGCCGGATAGACATTCTCGCCGCCCGAGATGATCATGTCCTTCATCCGGTCATGGATGTAGAGATAGCCGTCGGCGTCGAGATAGCCCGCGTCGCCGGTATGGATCCAGCCGTCGGCGGTCATCGTCTTCGCTGTCGCCTCGGGCAGGTTCCAATATTCCAGCATGTTGTTCGACGAGCGGGTGACGACCTCGCCCACCTCGCCGACCGGAAGCTCCTGCCCCTCGTCGCCGAGGATGCGGATTTCGACGCCGGGCAGCGGCTTGCCCGCCGACCGCATGCGCGCATTGCCCTCGGGATCATGATCCTCCGGCGGCAGCATGCAGATCGTGCCCGTCGTTTCGGTCATGCCATAGGCCTGGATGAACTGGGCCCCGAACATCTTGATGCACTGGCGCAGCAGTTCGAGCGGGATCGGCGCCGCACCATAGAGGATATATTTGAGCCGGCTGAAATCGGTCTCGGCGCAGCGCGGGTGGAGCAGCAGCATCTGCAGCGCCGCCGGCACGATGAAGAAGCGCGTCACGCCATGATGCTCGACCGCGTCGAACACGCCTTCGGGGTTGAATTCGGCGAGGATGATCCCGGGCAGCCCCGCCCCGAGGGCCATGATGCCGAGCCCGGTGCCGCCGATATGCGCGCAGGGCATGGCAACCAGCACCGCCTCGTCGTCGTCCCACTTGGTATAGGGTATGTCGAGGTCGCTCGAATTGCGGCGGAGCGCGAAGAGGTTGCGGTTCGACAGCACGGCGCCCTTGGGGTTACCTGTAGTGCCCGACGTATAGAGCTGAAGCACCGCGTCGTCGGGGCCCGCGCCCTCGAAACCCGCGCGCGGGGTCGCGGCGATCCGCGCGCGCGCTTCGTCCGCGCCGAGGATCAGCGGATATTGCTCGAGCTTGCCCGCGAGTTGCTGCGCCGCCGCGTCGAACCCCGGACCGGTGAACAGGATTTTCGCGCCCGTGTCGTTGAGCACATAGGCCCATTCGGCCGGCGACAGCCGCCAGCCGATCGGCGCCATCACGATGCCCGCACGCGCGGCGCCAAAGAAGAGGAGGAAATAAAGATCGCTGTTCTTGCCGATCCAGGCGATGCGATCGCCCTTCCGAAGCCCCGCCGCAAAGAGTGCGCTCGCCACTTTCGCGGTCAGGTCGTCGAGGTCGGCATAGGTGAAGACCCGATCCTCCTCGCGCAGCGCGACCCGCGCGGGCCGGTCGGCCGCCCAATGGGTGATGAATTCGTCGAATGTCAGAAGGTCGGCCAGCTCTTTCATGCAAATCTCTCCCGGATGCCGTTGGCGGCATTTCTCAACCCTGATAACAACGTCGCAAGCGATTTGACAAGCGCTGCGCCCGACGCCGTACGTCGCCGCGTATCTTGCTGACACTTCGATCCCTATGCAATCCCGTACCGCGCTCAGTCGCGGCGGAAGAGCAGCATCAGATTATTCGCGGGCATCGCCCGCCGTTCGGCGAAGACGAAGCCCGCGTCGCCCGCTGCGGCCTTGACCGCAGCCGTATCGCGCAGGCCCCATGCCGCGTTGCGCGCTCGCAGGTTCGCGTCGAACGCCAGATTGCTTTCGGCGGTCGGGACGCCGGGCTCGACATAGGCGCCATAAAGGACCAGCGGCGCACCCGGCACGAGCAGCCGCGCCGCACCGGCGAAGAGGCCGAGCGTTGCTTCCCACGGGCTGATATGCACCATGTTGATGCAGAGGATCGCATCGGCACGCGTCGCGGGCCATTCGGGCACCGACGCATCGAGCGCCAGCGGCGGGGCGAGATTCCCGAGCCTCGCGTCGTCGCGCCACGCGGCGATCGAGGCGAGGCCCGCGGGATCGGGATCGCTCGGCTGCCAGTCGAGGTGCGGAAAGGCGGCGGCGAAATGCACCGCATGTTCGCCCGAACCGCTCGCGACCTCCAGCACCGTCCCCGCCTGCGGGAGCCAGTCGGCGAGGACCCCGGCGATTGCGTCGCGGTTGCGTGCCGTGGCAGGAGCGTGGCGCCGGACCGACGGATCGCCGTCGCCCGGCATCCAGGGCGCGGGACCCGTCACTTCGCGCGTTTCCCCTGCCCCCGTGCGCGACGTTCGCGCACGATCAGCCACAGGAACAGGCCTACGGGCCCCGCCATCAGCGTGAAGAACAGGAAGGGAAACTGGACGATGCGGCCGACCCCCTTCTGGTCGGCGTCGCGCGCGATCCACATGCCGGTGAAAAGGTCGAAGGCGAGATAGTGGATCCAGCCGAGCGTCGCACCGCCCGGCGTGTCGAACAGCTTCATCACGCCGGCGAGGGTGGTGAAGTCCATCGCCCCGCCCTGCCCGCCCGCGTCGATCGAGCCGGAGAGGAAGCCCGCGATCAGCACGGTGTAGGCGAGGCAGAGGAGAAAGACGCCCGCGTACATGAGCAGCGACAGGATCCTGGGTCCGCGCGGCGCGAACGCGAGGACCAGCCAGGCCGCGATGGCCCAGTAATTCGCTACCAGAAACAGCGTGTCCCAGCTCATCGGTCGTCCCCTCGCATTGCAGTCGGTGCTTGCCTTGCCAGCGTCAGACGAGCCCGCCAAGTCCGAAGAGTACCAGCCCCCCGAACAGAGCGACCAGCCCGGTCGCCACGATCAGCAGCGTCAGCCGCGCCGCCGAGAAGCGCCGCGTGGCGAAAAAGGCGGCCGCGAAACCGAAACTCGCCGCGATCAGCGGCGCGTAAAGGAAGGCCCAGTCGTAACTGAATTCACGGCGGACGCGGACCAGCTCCCACTGCTCGACGACCAGGCCGCAGAGCGTGATCGCGGCAAGCCCGACGGCGACGAACACGGCGGCGAACAGCGCGCCACCGACGAGGCAGCCCGCCCCGCCGCGCAGGCGCACGCCGTTCGCCGCCGGATCGGTCAACTGCCGCCGATCTCGCTGAGCGACGGCGTGCCGGGAGCAACAACGGGTTCGCTCCACGTCAGGATCGGCTTGCGCGCCGCTGCGGTCTCGTCGAGCCGCGCGCGCGGCGCGAAATGCGGCGCCGATTTCAGCGCCGGATCGCCGTTCTTCGCGCGCAGCGCGACGCTGCGCAGCGCGCCGATGAACTGGTCGAGCACCGCCTTGCTCTCGGTCTCGGTCGGTTCGATCAGCATCGCGCCATGGACGACGAGCGGGAAATAGACCGTCATCGGGTGATAGCCCTCGTCGATGATTCCCTTGGCGATGTCGAGCGTCGAGAAGCCCTCGGCGAGGCCGTCGTCGGTGAACAGCGCTTCGTGCATGCACGGCCCCGAAGCCCCGAAGGGTGCGTCGAGCACATCCTCAAGGCTGCGCAGCATGTAATTGGCGTTGAGCACCGCATCCTCGGCGACCTGCTTGAGGCCGTCGGCACCGTGGCTGAGCATATAGGTCAGCGCGCGGGTGAACATGCCCATCTGGCCGTGGAAGGCGGTCATGCGGCCGAAGGTGTCGGGATGCTCGGCGCCCGCGCTTTCCTCCTCGACCAGCTTGAACGTCCCGTCGGCGTATCGCGCCGAATAGGGAATCGGGCCATAGGGCGACAGCGCCTCCGACAGCACGACCGGACCCGAACCCGGACCGCCGCCGCCGTGCGGGGTCGAGAAGGTCTTGTGGAGGTTGATGTGCATCGCATCTACGCCGAGGTCACCGGGGCGGACCTTGCCGACGATCGCGTTGAAGTTCGCGCCGTCGCAATAGACATAGCCGCCCGCGGCATGGACCGCATCCGAGATCGCCTTCATGTCGCGCTCGAACAGACCGCAGGTGTTGGGGTTGGTGATCATCACCCCCGCAACGTCGGGGCCGAGCCGCGCCTTGAGCGCCGCGAGATCGACGCGGCCCTCGGGGGTCGCGGGGATATCCTCGACGCTGAAGCCCGCGAAGGCCGCAGTCGCGGGGTTGGTGCCGTGCGCGCTTTCGGGGACGAGTAGCACGCGCCGGTCCTCGCCGCGCGCTTCGAGCGCCGCCTTGATGCACAGGACACCGCAGAGTTCGCCATGCGCGCCGGCCTTGGGTGTCATCGCGACGCCGTGCATGCCAGTGAGCTTGATCAGCCACATCGCGAGCTCGTTGATGACGCCAAGCGCGCCCTGCACCGTTTCCTGCGGCTGGAGCGGGTGGATGTCGGCAAAGCCCGGCATCCGCGCGACCTTTTCGTTGAGGCGCGGGTTGTGCTTCATCGTGCACGACCCCAGTGGGAAAAGGCCGAGGTCGATCGCATAATTCTGGCGGCTGAGGCGCGTATAGTGGCGCACCGTTTCCCCCTCGCTGAGGCCCGGCAGGCCGATCGGCGCGGTGCGCGCAAGCCCGCCAAGGTCGAGCGCGGGTGCCGCCTCGTCGAAATCGACGCCGGTGGTACCGGTCAAGCCGATCTCGAAAATCAGCGGCTCTTCGAGCATCAGCGCGCGGTTGCCGGTGAAGGTCGTGGTGTCGTCGGCGCCGCCCGCATTCATTTCGGGGCGCCAGCCGGATGCGTTGAGCGTGCTCATGCCAGCACCTCCTTCAGCGCTGCGGCAAAGGCTGCAATGTCCTCCGCCGTGCAGGTTTCGGTGACCGCGACGACCAGCCCGTTGGCGAGGCCGTCATTGTCGGGATAGAGGCGGCCGAGCGAGACGCCGCCGAGGATGTCGCGTTCGGCGAGCTTGTGGACCACCGGCCGTGCCGCCGTCGGCAGCAGCAAGGTGAATTCGTTGAAGAAGCCGCTGTTCAAGACCGACACGCCCGGCACCTTCGCCAGTTCGGCGGCAGCGGCCTTCGCGCGGCCATGATTGATCGCCGCCAGCTGGCGCAGCCCGGCCTCGCCGAGCAAGGTCATGTGGATGCTGAAGGCCAGCGCACAAAGCCCAGAATTGGTGCAGATATTGCTCGTCGCCTTTTCGCGACGGATATGCTGTTCGCGCGTCGAGAGCGTCAGCACGAAGCCGCGCTTGCCATTGGCGTCGACGGTCTCGCCGCACAGGCGCCCCGGCATCTGGCGGACATATTTGGCCTTGCATGCGAAGAGGCCGACATAGGGCCCGCCGAACTGGAGCCCGACGCCGATCGACTGGCCCTCGCCGACGACGATGTCGGCGCCCATTTCGCCGGGCGACTTGATCAGGCCGAGCGCGACGGGTTCGGTGACAACCGCGATCAGCAGCGCGCCCGACGCCTGACAGGCGGCGGCGAGCGCTGCCATGTCGTCGATGCGGCCGAGAATGTCGGGATATTGGACGACGACGCAGCTTGTTTCCTTGTCGACCGCCGCGGCGAGATCCGCCCAGTCGGTGGCAGGCACGAGTTCGGGATCGGCCTCGACCAGCGCATCGCCGGTATATTTTGCCATCGTGCGCGCAACGCTGCGATAATGCGGGTGAACGCCGGTCGAGAAGAGCGCCTTGGCGCGCTTGGTGATCCGCCGCGCCATCACGACGGCCTCCCAGCACGCGGTCGAGCCGTCGTACATCGACGCATTGGCGACGTCGGTGCCGAGCAGCCGCGCAACCTGCGACTGGAATTCGAACAGCATCTGGAGCGTCCCCTGCGCGATTTCGGGCTGGTACGGCGTGTAGGCGGTCAGAAACTCGCCGCGCTGGATCAGATGATCGACGCTGGCGGGCACATGGTGGCGATAGGCGCCTGCGCCGAGGAAGAAGGGACCGTCCCCCGCCGCGCGATTGCGCCGCGCGAGCGCGCCCATGTGGCGCTCGACCGCGAGTTCGCTGGCATGGTCGGGAAGTCCCTCGATCGGGCCGGCAAGCCGGGCCTCGGCGGGAACGTCGACGAACAGATCGTCGATCGTCGCGGCGCCGATGGTCGCGAGCATGGCCGAACGGTCATCGGCGGTGAGCGGGAGGTAACGCATTTCACTATCTCCAAAGCCCCTCCCTTTCGGGGGAGGGGTTGGGGGTGGGAGGCCGCGGTCTGACGCGGTGTTAATGGCCACCCCGCTGCGACTGGCGGGCAAGCCCGCAAGTCTCGCTGCCCCTCCCCTGACGGGAAGGGCAAGATTCTCAAAGATCGTCGCAGAAGGCCTTGTACGCGGCCGCGTTCATCAAGCCTTCGAGCTGGCCCTTGTCGCCGAGGGTCATGCGGAAGAACCAGCCTTCGCCCTCGGGGTCGCTGTTGACCAGCGCCGGGTCTTCCTCGAGCGCACCATTGCCTGCGGTGACGGTGCCGTCGACCGGGGCGTAGACGTCGCTTGCCGCCTTGACCGATTCGACGACCGCGGCGTCGCCGCCCTGCGTCAGTTCGGCGCCGGTGTCGGGGACTTCGACAAAGACGATGTCGCCGAGTTGGCCCTGCGCGAAGTCGGTGATCCCGACCGTCGCGACGTCGCCGTCGACGTCAATCCATTCATGATCTTCGGTGTAATAACGCGGCATCGGTCAGCCTCCCTGCTTGCGGACATAGTTATGGGGAATGAAGGGCATCGCGGTCACGGTGCAGGGCACGCGCTTGCCGCGCACTTCGGCCGCAACCGCAGTTCCAGGCGCGGCGAGGCCCGTCGGGACATATCCCATGGCAATCGGCGCGCCGACGCTGGGGGCGAAGCCGCCCGACGTCACGACGCCAATCTCGGTGTCGCCATCGAACAGCGTGGCGCCTTCGCGGACGGGCATCTTGCCCTCGATCAGCAGACCGACGCGCTTGCGGGGAGCGCCGTCGGCGAGATGGCCGAGGATGCGCGCGGCGCCCGGGAAATTCGCTTCCTCGCGGCGGCGCTTGCTGATCGCGAAGCCGAGGTCGCCTTCGACGGGATCGGTCGCGGGGTCGAGATCGTGACCGTAGAGCGGCAGCCCGGCCTCGAGACGCAGGCTGTCGCGTGCGCCGAGTCCGATCGGCTTGACTTCGTCCATCGCGCAGAGCGCGTCGGCAAATGCTTCGAGCGCTTCGTTCGGGAGCGAGATCTCAAAGCCGTCCTCACCCGTATAGCCCGAGCGGCTGATCGCGATGGCATGGCCATTCCAGGTCGCAGGCATTGCCTGCATGAAGACGAGGGTCGCGGCGTCGGGCACCAGCCGCGCCAGCGCCTCGGCCGCCTTGGGGCCCTGCAGCGCGAGCAGCCCGTAATCCTCATTGTGGTTGAGTGTGATATCGTCGGGCAGCGCCTCGCGCAGATGGGCGATGTCGTCCCATTTGACCGCGCCGTTGACAACGACGCCATATTGCGCGCCCTCGTTGGTGATCATCAGATCGTCGAGGATGCCGCCATCGTCGGAGAGCAGCAGCGAATAGCGCATGCGGCCCGGTTTCAGCCCCGCGATATCGCCCGGAACGAGCGCTTCGAGCGCCGCGGCGGCATCATCGCCGGCGATCGACAACTGGCCCATGTGGCTGACGTCGAACAGGCCTGCGTTTTCGCGCACCCACAGATGTTCGGCCATGATGCCTTCATATTGGATCGGCATCCAGTAACCGGCGAATTCGACCATCCGGCCGCCCTTCGCGCGGTGCCAGGCGTCGAGCGGCAGGGTCGCGGGCGGAACCGCTTCGTCGGTCGCAAAATCACTACCGTCGCTCATCACGCGAACTCCCGTCCAAGGCACGGCAAGGTGCGGCCCGATGCCGCCTTGTCGCCATGCCCCCTCTGTCACGGGAACCTGAGAGTTTTCCTCCATAAATCATGGAGTTACCCCTTCGGTGGCCCCGACAATCGCCGGGACGCTTTCCAGAGTGTCCGTTCCAGTCCGCGCGGTCCGCTTGACCTGAGAGTTTCCGGGGCGGTTGCTCCTTCGGTGGCGAGGCGCGGGTCACCCCGCCCCCGCGCTCTCCCGCGCGGCCGGTCGAATCCCTTGACGGGAGCCGACAGACGCCCGAGCCTTGGCGGCGCCCCTGCCGAGAGTCAATCGGCGAGCCGCCGCATCGAGTCATTTTCGTGGATATGGACGCCCGGACCGCCTTGCCCCGCGAGCGCGCCGATGGCTCTTGCGACGACGGCAGCGGGAATCGAGCGATAGCGGCGCAGCGACCCGCGGAGCAGGACGTCGGTGACAGGGGCGACCGCCGACGCGATCCCCTCCCCCAGCCGCGGCGGCCCCGCGCGTTCGCCGGTCAGCAGGCCGGGGCGCATGATGTCGAGCCGGGCGAACCCGAGCGCGCGCAGCCCGTCCTCGGTCTCGCCCTTGGTCCTGAGGTAGAAGTTGCGGCTCTGCGCCGACGCGCCGACCGCGCTGACGACGATCATCTGCGTCGCTCCGCCGAGCCTTGCGCCGCGCGCGGCGGACAGGATCAGGTCATGATCGACGGCGCGGAACGCGGCCTGCGAGCCCGCCTGCCGGATCGTTGTGCCGAGACAGCAGACCAGAACCGGCGGCCTTTCGGCGGCGATCATGTCGGCCCAGCGTTCGGGCGGTGCGACAAGCAGCGCGTGCCGTTCGGGCACATCATCCATCGGCCGGCGCGCGAGAATGGTCAGCCGGCGACCGGCGGCAACGGCGATGACCGCCCGTCCGATCAGGCCGGTGGCACCGACGAGGAGAATATCGGAGGGCGGAACGCTCATCGTCTCACCCTATACCCGTTACCCGGCGCTTGTCGAAGCCCGTCCGGAACGCCCGCGACGGTCAGACATGCGCGAGCGCGGCGGGCACCTCGGCGCGTCCGAATATCTCTGCGTAGCGGTCGATCGCAAAACGGTCGGTCATGCCGGCGATATAGTCGCCGATGTGACGCACCGTCGCCTCTGCACCGCCCGGGACGCGCGCCGCCCAGTCGGCGCCCATCAGTCGCGGATCAGCGGCATAGGCCGCAAACAGCCGCGCGATGACATGGTGCGCCGCTCCCGCGGCGGCAATCTGTTCGGGATGATGATAGAGGTTGGCGTACATGAAGCGCTTGAGATCGCGCTCGCTCGCCGCCAGGTCCGCCGAGAATTCGCCAAGCGTCCGCCCGGCCGCCCGCACATCGTCGACATTGGCGACCCCGGCCGCGGCGACATTGGCCGCGGTCGTCGCGATGACGTCGTTGACCATCACGCCGATCTGGTCGCGCACCAGTTCACGCAGCAGCCGGTCGTGCGGCGCGCCGGGAAAGCGTGCTTCGACCGCGCGAAAATTCGCCGCGACGAACGGCTGTTCCATCAACTGGTCGAGCGCGAGCAGCCCCGCGCGCAGTCCGTCGTCGATGTCGTGATTGTCATAGGCGATATCGTCGGCGACCGCCGCAATCTGGGCTTCCAGACTGGCGTGGCTGGCAAGATCGAGCGGAAAGTCGCCATCGATCTGCGCCAGGGCCCAGCCCGGCCGCGCCACCGGACCATTGTGCTTGGCGAGCCCTTCGAGCGTTTCCCACGTCAGGTTGATGCCGTCGAACAGCGGATAGGGACATTCGAGACGCGCGAGCGTCCGCAATGTGTGGCCGTTGTGATCGAACCCGCCGTGCGCGGCCATTGCCGCCTTTAGCGCATCCTCCCCCGCGTGACCGAAGGGCGGATGACCGATGTCGTGCGCGAGGCAGAGCGCCTCGGTCAGATCCTCGTTGAGCCCCAGCGCGCGCGCGATGCCGCGCCCGATCTGCGCGACCTCGATGCTGTGGGTCAGGCGCACGCGATAATGGTCGAGGTCGGGGGCGACGAAAACCTGCGTCTTGTGGCGCAGCCGACGAAAGGCGATCGAATGGATGATGCGATCGCGGTCGCGCTGAAACGCATCGCGCGGTCCGCGCACGACGCGGCCGGGCTCGCCGTGCAGGCGACCGCGACTGCGGCCCGGATCGCTGGCGCAATGCGCGATGCTCACTTGACGGGATCGACCGTCTGGCCGGCCTCGCTGTTGAACAGGAAGCCGTCGCCGCCCGCCTTCTTGTAATCGCCGAGCCAGTCCTGCGCCGCCTTGCGATCCTTGAACGGACCCACGAGCAACCGCCGCGTCCGGCCCCATTCGGTGGTGGCGCCCGCCTTGCCCTTGAACAGCGCGGGGCTCTTTTTCGCGAACTTGCCGAAATCGGTCGCAAGCGCCCTTGCATTGGCGCCCGTCGCGACCTGGACCCAGATGCGCGCGGGATTGGCCTTCTTTTCGGCCGCTTCGGCCTTGGCTTTTGCCTCGGCTTCGGCCTTTGCCTTGGCGGCGGCCTCGTCCTTCTCGCGCTTCGCCTCGGCGGCCAGTTCGGCCTTGCGCTTGTCGGCGCGCAGCCTCGCGAGCGTCGCCGCATCAACCGCTTCGCTCGCGGGCGCCATCTCCTCGGCCGGAATTTCAAGCGACCCGACGATATCGGCAAGCGATGCGAGCGGGGCGGCCGCGGTCGGCGCAAAGACCGGCGACGCGGCAACCGACGACGATGGCGGCGGCGGGAGCGCTTCGACTGCCGCGGTCGCCGGAGCGGGAGTCGCCGCGCCCGCCGCTGCGGGTACGGATGTCGATGCCGTCCCGGCGGGCTGGCGGATATCCGCAATCGAAAAACCGGGGCCGACGGGACCGCTGTCGCGGACCGCGACGCCGATGGGCGGCGACGCGGCGGGCACGACGGCTGCACTGGCCGCCGGCGGAGCCGGGGACGGCGCCACTGCGGGAGCCGCCTGCGGAGCGGATGCCGCTGCGGACGCAGGCGCCGGACGAACCGGCGTCGGTGCGGCGCTCGCGACGGCGACGCTGGGAGCCTGTCGGGGGCGCAGCGCGGCCGGCGATGCCTGTTCGGGCTGACGACGCGTGCTCACCGCGGGCGGGGTTGCGCTGGCGGGCGTGAGCGTCCCGCGCGCCCGGTCGCGCTCGGTCGTCCGGCGCCGGTCGGGCCGGGTCGCGGCAGGCGCGGGCGTCGCGGCCGGGGGCGGTGTCGCCGCCGCCATCTGCACCGGCGCGCGCGGGGGTCCGAGATTGCCCGACGGAAAGCGTCCGAAATGCGCCGCGGCAGCCTGCTGTGCCGGGTTGAGCCGGTTCATCTGCGTCAGATAGGGCAGGATATTCTGCGCGAGTTGCGGCGGCATTGTCGCGTTGACGATTTCGGTCGCTTCGCCGTTGCGACCGTTGATCGCGAGGATCATCGCGCGCAGGCGCCAGGCCGCGCGATCCTGCGCGCGAAGCTGGCCCGCGAGCATCTGGACCCCGCGATCGGGGTCGCCCGCGATGCCGAGCGACAAGGCGTAGCGGCGCGTCACCTCGTCACTGGGCGCGATCGACAGGGCGAGCTGATAATCGCGCTGCGCGGCCTCCTGCTGGCCGAGCAGATCGCGTGCAAGCCCGCGATCGGCGAGAAAGATCCGCTCGGGTGCGCCGAGCAGTTGCGCCTCGCCGAAATAATCGAGTGCGCGCGTCGGATTTTCCATATGGACCATCGCCGTACCCATCGCGGCCTTGACCGCACCGTCGCGCGGATTGGCCTGTTCGGCGCGGGTCAGAAAGCCCAGCGCGGCACGATAATCCTCGAGCTCGATCGAAGCACGGCCGGCATCGAGCAGCGCGGTGCCGTCATTGGCGTTCGCCGCGATGCGCGCGAGAGCCGAGGACAGCAGGGTCCGCGCGGAGGTCCGCTTTTCCATCGCCGCCCGCGTCGCGGGGTCGGCAGGCGTGACCTGCGCCTGCGCGACGGCGAGCGGAGCCGCTGCAAGCAACAGCGCCGCAAACGCGGCGGCGCTGTGCCGCCCGCGTTCCGGCCTCGCCGTCTTCATCCATCGCCGCATGGGCAAGTTCATCCCGGTCTGGACCGCCCTGCCCTTTGCAGCGGCCGCTGATTCCGCCCTGTTACTGGTTGTTCTGACGATTCAGGAAGCGCGGGATGTCGACCCCGTCGCCCTTGTTGCCGCCATCCTCACCATCGGCCGGGGCCGCGCCGCGCGACAGGCGCGACATACGCTCGAACAGCGTACCGCCGCCGATGTTGCGCGCAGGCGCATCGTCGACCGGAGCAGCCGGCGCCGGAGGCGGCGTCACCTGCTGCCACGCGGGAGCCGCGGGTTCGGGTTCGCCGAGCACGAGTTCGTCCGCAGTGTCGTCATAGGTCGCCGCGACGTTCGAGAGCTCCATCGGCTCTTCGACGGCAGCAGCCGCCGGAGCGGACGCCGGCGCCTCGGCCGGGGTGCTGTCGCCGAGCGAGAAACCCGGCGCCGGATCGGCGGCCGCAGCGGGAGCTTCGGCGACAACCGGTTCGACCGGCTGTTCGGCGACCGGGGCTGCGACGGGAGCCGCGCTGCGCGCCGGCGCAAAGGAGAAGCTGCGCGTCGCGGTGGGGGCCGGCGCGGTGTCGCCGGTGCCGTCGATGCCGGTGGCGACCACCGACACGCGGATCTTGCCCTGCAGCGCTTCGTTGAAGGCGCTGCCCCAGATGATGTTCGCGTCGGGATCGACCAGCTCGCGAATATGGTTCGCGGCTTCGTCGACTTCCATCAGGCGCATGTCCTCGCCGCCGACGATCGAGACGATGACGCCCTTGGCGCCCGCCATCGACACGCCGTCGAGCAGCGGGTTGGCGATCGCCTTCTGCGCCGCTTCGAGCGCGCGGCCGTCGCCTTCGGCTTCGCCGGTGCCCATCATGGCCTTGCCCATTTCGCGCATCACGCTGCGCACGTCGGCGAAGTCGAGGTTGATCAGCCCCGGCATCACCATCAGGTCGGTGATCCCCCGGACGCCCTGCTGGAGCACTTCATCCGCCATGGTGAAGGCTTCCTTGAAGGTCGTGTTCGGGTTGGCGACCAGGAAGAGGTTCTGGTTGGGAATGACGATCAGCGTGTCGACATGTTCCTGCAGCTCGGCGATGCCGGCCTCGGCCGAACGCATGCGCCGCGCGCCTTCGAACATGAAGGGTTTGGTCACCACGCCGACGGTCAGGATACCGCGGTCGCGCGCGGCCTTGGCGATCACCGGCGCAGCGCCGGTTCCGGTGCCGCCGCCCATGCCGGCGGCGACGAAGCACATATGGGCACCGTCGAGCGCATCCTCGACCTGCGCGATCGTTTCCTCGGCGGCCGCACGGCCGACCTCGGGCCGCGAACCCGCGCCAAGCCCCTGGGTGATCTGCGCGCCGAGCTGGATGCGGCGCTCCGCCGGCGAGGCGTTGAGCGCCTGCGCATCGGTGTTGGCGACGATGAAATCGACGCCCTCGACGCGCGCGGCAATCATGTTCGCGATGGCATTGCCACCCGCGCCGCCGACACCGATCACCGCGATCCGCGGCTTCAGCTCATCGACCTGCGGCGGGCCAATATTGATGCTCATCAAACAATCTCCCTGCAGCGGCGAACCCTTGCCGCTTCTTCATCATGCGACCCAGACGGACGGTGGTCCCTGACGCCCGGTTTCCTGTCACCGCATTGCACTATTGTGACGAGGGAATCATCCAAAAAATTAACCCTTTCGGCCATCCAGCCCTCAAAAACTGCTTTTCAACGCAGCGACCAGACGTCCGACGATTCCGCTGCTGCGCGGACGATAGACGTCCTGCGCCATCATCGGCAGGTCGCGCAGGTCGACCGGGTCCGATGCGGCGTAGAGCACCAGCCCGGCGAGCGTCGCGAAGGCCGGCCCCGAATGCGCATCGGGCAGGCCGATCAGCCCCTTCGGGCGGCCGACCCGTGCGGCGCGGCCGAGCGCGCTCTGGGTATAGTCGGCGATGCCCTTGAGATCGGCACCGCCGCCGACGAGCACGACCTGGCGCCCGATCGGACCGACGAAATGCAGGTCCTTCAGCGTCCGCCCGATCTCGCCCATCATCGCGTCGAGCCGCTGGCGGATCACCGAAATGAGCTGCGCGCGCGTGATGCGCGGCGATTCCGCCCCGCTGGGCGCGCCGGGCTCGAGGTCGATCACCTCGACATTGTCGCGCGGGCTCGCCGACGCCGAGCCGTAGAAGCTCTGCAGGCGCTGCGCCTGGCTGCGCCGGATGCCGAACGCCGAGGCGATGTCGTCGGTGATGTCGCTGGCGCCGAAGGGCAGCGACGCCAGTTCGACGAGCATGCCCCCGGCATAGAGCGAAACGGTGGTCACCGACGCCCCGAGTTCGACGAGCGCGACGCCGAGGTCGCGCTCCTCGTCCGACAGGCACGACAGTCCCGCCGCGACGGGCGCGGCGACCACAGCGTTGACGTCGAGATGCGCCTGGCGCACCGCGGCCTCGAGGTTCCGCACCGGGGCGCCGTCGGCCATGATGACATGGATGTCGACGCCGAGCCGGTCGGCGTGGAGCCCGATCGGGTTCTTGACCCCGTTGAGGCCGTCGAGCGTGTAGAGCGCGGGCTGGGCATGGAGGATCATCCGGCCTTCGGGATCGATCCCGGCACGCCCCGCGGCGAGCAGGTCGTCGATATCCTCCTGCTCGATCTTGTGCCCGCCGAGCTCGCTCTCGATCGGGGCGACGTCGCTGAGCAGGCAGCCCGCCGAAAAGGCGACCCAGACGTCGTCGATGTTGAGCCCCGCGATGCGTTCGGCCTGTTCGATCGCCTCGCGCACGACATGCTCGGTCTGTTCCATGTCGGCGACATAGCCGCGCTGAACGCCGCGGCTCTCGCGCTGGCCGGTGCCGAGCACGTGCAGCGTGCCGTCGGCGGTCTGTCCGGCGATCAGCGCGCAGACCTTCCACGACCCGACGTCGAGCGCAGTGATGATCTTTTCGATGCGCGGCGGCGCCATGCTGCTACCCCTCCTCGGCCGCGGTCGCGGCGGCCAGCGCGTCGGCGGCGGCACGCGCGCCTTCGAGCTTGGCGGGCGCGACCTGGCCTTCGTGCGGCAAGCGTAGCACGAAACGGTCGGGGTCGCGCATGTCGAAGCGCAGGATACCGCGACCGAGCAACCGGTTGGCGCCGTCCATATGCGCGAATTTGGCAAGCGCCTTCTGCGCCTCGCCCTCGCCCTCGGGCAGCGACAGCGTCTCGCCGCTGCGGAAGCGCAGGTCCCAGCGGCGGTCGCCGACCCACGTCGCCCCTGCGAGCAATTCCTTGAGGCTGCTCGCCTCGGCGAGCAGGCGATCGAGATCCTGCGCGCGGGTGTTGGCCTTCGGGCCGATGACGAGCGGCAGGTCGGGCATCGTCGCGATGGTCACGGGTTCGAGAACGACGCCCTTTTCGTCGATCAGCGACAGCCGGCCCGAATGCTGCCAGATCGCCGCCGGGGTGCGTTCGACGATGTCGACGACGAGCGTGTCGGGCAGGCGGCGCGACACGCGCGCATCCTTGATCCAGCCATATTTCATCAGATCGCCGCGCACCGCCGCAAGGTCGAGCGCCGCCATCGAGCGGTCCTTCTGCGCGAGCGCGATGTCATAGACCTTGAGCCGGTCGATCCGCTCGGCGCCCACGACCTCGACCTTCCGGACCTGGAACCCGGCGCGGCCGACCATCTGCGCCCATTCTTCCTGCACCTTCGCGGTCACGCCAGTGACATGCGCCGCAAGGCCGAGCACCGCGAACAGGCCAAGACCGATCGTCCAGTTCGCCACCTGCTGAAGCCGCCGCGGGCTGATCGGCAGCGCATTGATCGCAGCATCGACGCGCGAGGTCTTGATTGTCTTGCGTTTTTTGGGCGCGCGCGCCGGGCGGCGCGGCGGTGCCGTCGGACGCTTGATTCTGGTACTGCTCACGATAACGCTTCCCCCACGATGCGTTCGACCAATTCCGCATACTCCATGCCGACCGCCCGCGCCTGTTCGGGCACGAGGCTGAGCGGCGTCATCCCCGGCTGGGTGTTGACCTCGAGCAGGTAGATCCCCGCGAGGCCATGTTCGTCGTCCCAGCGGAAGTCCGAGCGCGACGCGCCCCGGCAGCCGAGCAGCCGGTGCGCCTGCACCGCGAGGTCCTTCATCCGCTGCGCGACGTCGTCGGGGACGTCGGCGGGGCAGACATGTTCGGTCAGCCCCTCGGTATATTTGGCGTCATAGTCGTAGAAACCCGATTTGACGCGCAGTTCGGTGACGGCGAGCGCCCGGCCCCCGAGCACCGCGACGGTCAGCTCGCGCCCCTTGATGAAGGGTTCGGCGAGCAGGCGGTCGAACTCCTGCCACGGACCCACCGCGCCGCGCGCGATCGGGTTGCCGTAATTGCTGTCGTCCTTGACGATCGCGACCCCGACCGACGAGCCTTCGTTGACGGGCTTGAGCACATAGGGGCGCGGCAAGGGGTCAACGGTAAAGAGGCTTTCGCTGTCGACCATCGTCCCCGTCGGCATGGGAACACCGTGCGGCACGAGCGCCTGCTTCGTCAATTCCTTGTCGATCGCGATCACCGAGGTGACGAGCCCGCTGTGCGTATATTTGAGCCCCATCAGGTCGAGCATGCCCTGCACCGTGCCGTCCTCGCCCGGGACGCCGTGGAGCGCGTTGAAGACGACGTCGGGTTTCGCCTCGGCCAGCCGCAGCGCGACGTCGCGGTCCATGTCGATGCGCGTGACCCGGTGCCCGCGGCTTTCGAGCGCGTCGGCGATGCCCTTGCCGCTCATCAGCGACACCTCGCGTTCGGCGGACCAGCCGCCCATCAGGACGGCGACGTGCCAGGGACCGCGGCTCATAATTCAACTCCGATATTCAAAACCGTTTGTCCTGAGCTTGTCGAAGGCCCGCCCTTTTCTTTTGACGCGGGCAAGCAAGAACAGTCCTTCGACAAGCTCAGGACAAACGGAATGAGATAGCGCAGCGTCACTTCTTCACTCCCACGCGCTGAATTTCCCATTGCAGCTCGACGCCGCTCTTTTCCTTTACGCGGCGGCGGACTTCCTCGCCGAGCGCTTCGATGTCGGCGCTCGTCGCGTCGCCGGTGTTGATCAGGAAATTGGTGTGCTTCTCGCTGACCTGCGCGCCGCCGACCGCGAGGCCGCGGCAACCGGCCGCGTCGACCAATTGCCATGCCTTGTGGCCGTCGGGGTTCTTGAAGGTCGAGCCGCCGGTTTTGGAGCGCAACGGCTGCGACGCCTCGCGGCTCGCCGAGATGCGATCCATTTCGGCCTGAATGGCGGCGGGTTCGTCCCGATAGCCACGGAACGTGGCGCCGACGACGACGGCACCTCCGGGCAGCTCGCTATGGCGATAAGTGTATCCCAGATCTTCCAAGCCAAGAAATTTGCGCTGCCCCGATCGAAGCACGACCTCGCAGCTGATCAGAATGTCCTTGACCTCACGGCCGTAGGCGCCGCCGTTCATCCGGACGAAGCCGCCCACGGTGCCTGGAATCGAACGCAGAAATTCGAGACCGCCTACGCCCGCATCTCGCGCTGTCGAAGATACAAGAATGCCAGACGCGCCGCCGCCACAGCGAAGCGTCGTCCCGTCCAGCACTTCGACTTTCGCAAAAGCCTTGCCGAGGCGGACGACGACGCCCGGAAAGCCGCCGTCGCGCACGATCAGGTTCGAGCCGAGGCCGAGCGCCATCACCGGGATCGCGGGATCGAGATCGCGGAGGAAATCGGAAAGGTCGTCGGCGTCCTTCGGCTCGAACAGCCAGTCGGCGGGGCCGCCCGACTTGAACCAGACGAGCGGTGCGAGCGGGGCCTTGGCCGTCAGCTTGCCGCGAACGGCCGGGAGGGTAGCGGTATCACTCACGACCACGCCCCTTCCCGTTCGCATCGAGCGAAGTCGAGATGCCCATCAGGCTTGGCGTCGTGCTCCGGGGTGTCTCGACTTCGCTCGACACGAACGGATTGAGAGGATGGTGGAAAAAGCTGCACATCAGGCACCCTCCACCGCCGCGGCGAGACCAGCCGCGACCTTGGTGATGTCGCCCGCACCGAGGCAGATGATCTTGTCGCCCGCGCCGAGTTCGCCCGCGGCGATCGCGGCGGCGATGCTCGCAGCCAGCGCGGCGGGATCGGCGACGACATTCGCCTGGCGGTGCCCGCGATCGCGCAGGCCGGCGACGAGCGTGTCCGACGACACGCCCTCGATCGGCGCCTCGCCCGCCGCGTAGACGGGCAGCGCGAGCACCATGTCGGCGTCGTTAAACGCCTGCTGGAAATCGTCCATATGGTCGCGCAGGCGCGTGAAACGGTGCGGCTGGACGACCGCGACGACGCGGCCGGCGCCGACACCCTCGCGCGCCGCCGACAGCACGGCGCGGATCTCGACGGGGTGATGGGCGTAATCGTCGATGACGGTGACAACGCCCTCACCCGCCGCGATCTCGCCGACCTTGGTGAAGCGGCGCTTGACCCCGGCGAAGCCGTTGAAGCCCGACACGATCTTGTCGTCGGTCACGCCCATGTGCAGCGAGACCGCGATCGCGGCGAGTGCGTTCTGGACGTTGTGGCGCCCCGACATCGGCAGGTGGATGCCCTCGATCGTCCGGCTGTTCCCGTCGCGGTCGCGCACGACGACGTCGAAGCGGTTGCCGTCGGCGCCGGGGGTCACATTGGTGCCGCGCACGTCGGCCTGCGCCGAGAAGCCATAGGTGACGATACGGCGATCGCGAATACGCGGAATGATCGCCTGCACCTCGGGATGGTCGAGGCAGAGCATCGCGGCGCCGTAGAAGGGCACATTTTCGATGAACTCGACGAAGGCGTCCTTGATCGCGTCGAAACTGCCATAATGGTCGAGATGTTCGGGATCGATGTTGGTGACGACCGCAACCGTGCCATCGAGACGCAGGAAGCTGCCGTCGCTCTCGTCGGCCTCGACCACCATCCAGTCGCTGGCGCCGAGGCGCGCATTCGAGCCGTAATTGTTGATGATGCCGCCGTTGATCACCGTCGGGTCGATCCCGCCCGCGTCGAGCAGCGCCGCAACGAGACTGGTCGTCGTCGTCTTGCCGTGCGTGCCCGCGATGGCGACGGTCGATTTGAGGCGCATCAGTTCGGCGAGCATCTCGGCGCGGCGGACGATCGGGATGCGCTGCGCGAGCGCGGCCTCGACCTCGGGATTGCCGCGCTTGACCGCGGTCGAGGTCACGACCACGGCGACACCGTCGACGTTCGATGCCGCGTGCCCGATCGCAACCTTGATCCCGCGCTTGCGGAGACCCTCGACGACATAGGAGTCGGCGATGTCGCTGCCCTGTACCTGATAGCCGAGGTTGTGCATCACCTCTGCAATGCCCGACATGCCGATGCCGCCGATGCCGATGAAATGGATGGTGCCGATGTCGGTCGCAACGCCGCGCATTACCTGTCTCCCGCGCGGGTGGCGGCGACGCCGCCGGCGACGGCGGCCGAACGCGACGGCGCACCGACGCGGATCACGTCCATCATCGGCGGTGCCGCCATCGATTCGACCAGATCGGCAAGGTCGCGTGTCGCGTCGGGCAGGCCGCAGCTCGCCGCGCGTTCCGCCGCCTCTTCGAGCGCGCCGGGTTCGAGCGCCATGCGCTGGATCTGCTTGGCGAGCGCCGACGGGGTGAAATCGGGCTGGGCAAAGGATACCGCCCCGCCCGCCTCGACGAGGTCGGCGACGTTCCACGTCTGGTGATTGTCCATCGCGTGCGGATAGGGGATGAATACCGCGGGGCGTCCCGCGCAGGCGAGTTCGGCGACGGTCGAGGCGCCTGCCCGCGCGATGACGAGGTGTGCCCAGCGCATGCGGTCGGGGATGTCGGCGAAGTAGGGCGCGCATTCGGCGGCGACGCCGAGCTCGGCGTAGCGCGCGCGCACCCCCTCGATATCGGCTTCGCGCGCCTGCTGGACGATCTGGAGGCGATCGAGCAGCGCGCGCGGCAGCATCGCGACGGCGGCGGGGACGACTTCGCTGAGCACCGTGGCGCCGAGGCTGCCCCCGACGACGAGCAGGCGGAGGATGCCGTCCTCGGGCAGCGGCGGATAGCCTTCCTCGCGGATCGCGATCACTTCCTCGCGTACCGGGTTGCCGGTGAGGTGGCGCCTCGCTTCGAGCGCGGGCGGGAAGCGATGGATGTTGCGATAGGCGACCGCGATCGCATCGACGCGCCCGGCCATCAGCCGGTTGGTGCGGCCGAGCACGGCATTTTGTTCGTGGATCACGCTCGGCCGCTTCATCGCCCTGGCGGCGAGCAGGCTGGGGAGCGAGGGATAGCCGCCGAAGCCGACGACGACCGCGGGGTCGAAGTCGCGGATCAGGTCGATCGCCATGCGCCGTCCCTTGCGGATCGCGAGCGCGGCCTTGACCCAGCCGACCGGGCCGCCGTGGACGCGCCCGGCGGGCAGGACGTGCGTTTCAAGCTCGTCGGGCTTGCCGGGGATTTTCAGCCCGCGATCGTCGCTGACCAGCGCGACGCGGTGCCCGCGCGCGATCAGTTCGCCCGCGAGCGCATAGGCGGGAAGCACATGGCCACCGGTACCCCCGGCGGCGAGAAGGAAATGGCGCGTTGCGGTCATCGGCGGGCCGTCATTTTTTGTTCCAGTTGCGGGTCATCGACACGCGTGCGGCATAGGGGTTCCGCCGGGTCAGCGACAAGAGCAAACCCATGCCGATCGACAAAGCGATCATCGACGAACCGCCATAGCTGATGAAGGGCAAGGTCATGCCCTTTGACGGAAAAAGCTGGGTGTTCACCGCCATGTTGATGATCGCCTGCCCCCCGAACTGCGCAACGAGGCCGGCGACGGCGAGGATCAGGAAGCTGTCCTCCTCGTCGAGCAGGCGGACGAGGACGCGCACGATGATCGCGAGATAGAGGATCGCGATCGCGATGCACGCAATCATCCCGAACTCCTCGCCGATGACCGAGAAGATATAGTCGGTGTGCGCTTCGGGGAGCTGGAACTTGGCGAGCCCGGCGCCGGGGCCGGTGCCGATCAGCCCGCCGGCGGTCAGCGTGGCGTGCGCCTTGTCGACCTGGAAGCTGTCGCCTTCGGCGAAGAGCCAGATGTTGATGCGCTGCTGCGCGACCGGATAGAAGAAATAGGCGAGCACGAGCCCCGCCAGTCCGGCCCCGGCGAGCGCGCCCATGATCCGCATCGACAGGCCCGCGACGAGCACGAGCACGAGCAGGGTGCCGACGAAGATGATCGTCTGTCCGAGGTCGGGCTGCGCCATCAGCAGCACCGCGATGATCCCGGTGAGGAGGAAGGCGAGCGGCACGACGGGCAGGCTCTGGTCGTGCAGCCGCAGCGAGAGCACCCACGCCAGCGCGACCGCGAAGAAGGGTTTGAGGAATTCCGACGGCTGGAGCCGGAGGAGGCCGCTGCCGAGCCAGCGCTGCGCGCCGTTCACCTCGGTCCCGATCAAGGGCACGAGGAACAGCAGGAAGGTGAAGATCACGGTGCCGTAGATCGCGAAACGCCGCGCCTGCGGCTTGGGCAGCATCGACACGGCGAGCATCACCGGCACGCCGAGGATCACCCACATCAGCTGGCGGTAGAAATAATAGAGCGGGTCGAGCGACGCGGTCGAGGTCGACAGTTTCTGTGCCGCGACGGGCGAGGCCGCGGTGACCGCGACGAGCCCGGTCGCGATCAGCATCGACACGAGCAGCAGCAGCACGCGGTCGATTTCCCAGAACCACAGGCCAAGCGGGGTGCGATCGGCGCGGCTGAGCCGCGGCCCGCGCCGCTTGCTGGTGCGCGCCTGCACGACGATCGGCCGTTCCCCCGTTGCGTCCATATTGTCGAACCCCCGGCTCATGCCCCGAATGCCCTGACGATCGCGCGGAAGCGGTCGCCGCGCTCCTCATAATCCTTGAACTGGTCGAACGAGGCGCAGGCCGGCGACAGCAGCACGATATCGCCCGGCGCGGCGGCGGCGGCGGCGCGCGCGACCGCGGTCGCGAGGTCGCCCGAGCGGTCGACCGGGATCGCGTCGCCGATTTCGGCGGCAAAGCCCTCCATCGCCTCGCCGATCAGATAGGCCGCCTTGACGTGGCAGAACCACGGCCGGCACGCCGCGAGCCCGTCGCCCTTGGCCTGCCCGCCCGCAATCCAGTGGAGACGCTGGTCCGGCGCCGGCGGAAAGGCCGCCAGCGCCGGTGCAGCGGAAGCCGCGTTGGTCGCCTTGCTGTCATTGAACCAGCGGACGCCAGCGACTTCGCCGACCAATTCCATGCGATGCGGCAGCGATTTGTACGTCGCGAGGCCGCGCTCGATCGCTTCGTCGTTCAAACCCAGCACGCGGCACACCGCGATCGCGCAGACCGCGTTCTGGGCGTTGTGCGGCCCCTGCAATGCGGGCCAGCGCATCTGGTCGGCGGGGTCGACGTCCTTTGCCGAGACGCGGTGGAGACGGTGGTTGATGCGGCTCGCGATCATCTTCGACGGATCATCGTCGACCGCGACGATCGCGACCTGACCCTGGTGCTGGAGGCTGAACAATCGCGCCTTCGACGCGGTGTAGCCCGCGAAACCGTCGTAGCGGTCGAGATGGTCGGGCGAAATGTTGGTGAGCACCGCGACGTCGCACGCGAGGCTGTGCGCGAGGTCGAGCTGGTAGCTCGACAGTTCGAGGACATAGACCCCGGTGCCGTTTTCATTGGGGGCGAGCGGATCGCGCGACAGGATCGGCAGGCCGATATTGCCGCCCATCAGCGCGGGCACCCCCGCGCTTTCGAGCATGTGGGTGACGAGCGCGGTCACCGTCGACTTGCCGTTGGTGCCGGTGATGCCGACGATGCGGTGCGGCGGCAGGTCGGCGGCCGCCTCGGCGAACAGCTCGACGTCGCCGATCACCGGGACATGCGCCGCGCGCGCGTGCGCGGCGATCGGGTGACGGTTGAGCGGTACGCCGGGCGACACGACGACGCCCGCAAAACCGATCAGGTCGATCTCGAGCGGATTGCCGATGTCGGCGCCGAGCGCCATCGCCTCGTCGCGCGCGGCCTCGCGGTCGTCCCACGCGGTGACCCCCGCGCCGCTGGCGATCAGCGCCTCGACCGCCGCGAGCCCCGAGCGCGCCAGCCCCAGCACCGCGTAGCGGCGGCCGGCAAAGGCGCGCGACGTGATCACCGCAGCTTCAGGGTCGCGAGCCCCGCGAGCGCGAGGACGATCGAGACGATCCAGAAGCGGATGACGACGGTCGATTCGGGCCAGCCAAGCTGCTCGAAATGATGGTGGATCGGCGCCATGCGGAAGACGCGCTTGCCGGTGCGCTTGTACCAGAAGACCTGGATGATCACCGACAGCGCCTCGACCACGAACAGCCCGCCGATGATTACGAGCACGAGCTCGTGCTGCGCGGTGACCGCGATCGTCGCGAGCGCGCCGCCCAATGCAAGGCTGCCGGTGTCGCCCATGAACACCGCGGCGGGGGGGGCGTTGAACCAGAGGAAGGCGAGGCAGGCGCCGATGATCGCCGCGGCGAAGATCGCGAGCTCGCCCGCCCCCGGCACGTGCGGGATGCCGAGATAGCCGGCGAACTTCGCATTGCCCGAGAGGTAGACGATGACGAGGAAGGCAAGGCTGGCGATGATCACGGGAAAGGTCGCGAGCCCGTCGAGCCCGTCGGTGAGGTTCACCGCATTGCCGAAACCGACGATCAGCACCATCGCGAAGACATAATAGAGCGGCCCGAGCGGGATCACGATGTCGTTGAAGAAGGGGAGATAGAGGTCGGTGCCGGTGCGCGAGACGATCAGCAGCACCGCGACCGCGGCGATCGCGAATTCGATCAGCAGCCGCACCCGCCCCGGAATGCCGCGGTGGCTGGACTTGGTGACCTTGTCATAATCGTCGAGGAAGCCGACGACCGCGAAGCCCGCGGTGACGAAGAGGCACGCCCACACGAAGCGGTTCGAGAGGTCCATCCACAGGAGCGCCGAGATCATCAGCGCGATGAGGATCATCAGCCCGCCCATCGTCGGCGTGCCCTTTTTGGCGAGATGGCTCTGCGGCCCGTCGTCGCGGATCGGCTGGCCCTTGCCCTGGCGCATGCGCAGCATCAGGATGAAGCGCGGCCCGATCCACAGTCCGATGATCAGCGCGGTGGCGACCGCGGCGCCCGACCGAAAGCTCAAATAACGAATGAGGTTGAGCGCCCCCGGAAAGCCAAGCCATTCCGCCAGCCAGTACAGCATCAAATTTCCCCGTTGGTCAGCGCCGTCACGAGATGCGACAGGCCAACGCTGTTCGACCCCTTGACCAGCACGGCGTCGCCGGCGCGGATCAAGTCGTTCAGCCGCTCTCTGGCGGCCCGATGGTCGGGCACATGCGCGAAATCGATACGCCCCTCAAGCGCTTTGGCGAGCGGCGCCATTTCTTCGCCGACGAGCAAGGCGAACTGCACGTCCGCCGCGACGAGCGGAGCCGCGAGCCCCGCATGATAGCCCTCGCCGCCCGCGCCGAGTTCCTTCATCGCGCCGAGAATCGCCACCCTGCGGTCGGCGGATTCGCTGCCAAACTGGGCGATCGTCGCCGCCATCGACGCGGGATTGGCGTTGTAGCTTTCGTCGATCAGCAGGATATGCCCGCCGCCGAAGGCCAGGCGATGCCGCGCCCCGCGCCCCGCGAGCCCCGCCATCTCGGCAAAGGCGAGTCCCGCCGCGGGCAGGTCGCCGCCGACCGCCTTGACCGCCGCCAGCACCGCGAGCGCGTTCGACACCCAGTGTGCGCCGGCCTGCGCGATGGTGAAGCAGAGCAAGGCGTCCTGCACCTGCGCGGTGACGAGCGAACCGCCCTGGCCGTCGGGCAGCCAGTCGATCGCGCGGACGTCGGCCCCCTCGGTCAGCCCGAAGCTGACGATATGCGCGGCGTGCCGTTCGGCCTTTGCGCGCAGCCGCGCATAATGCGGACTGTCGAAAGGCAGGATCGCGGTGCCGCCGGGTTCGAGCCCCTCGAAAATCTCGCCCTTGGCGTCGGCGATGGCTTCCTCGCTGCCGAAATATTCCATGTGCGCGGGGGCGATGGTCGTGACGATGGCGACGTGCGGCCGGACCATGCGGGTCAGCGCGGCGAGTTCGTCGGCATGGTTCATCCCCATTTCGAACACGCCGTAGTCGGCGGTCGACGGCATGCGCGCGAGGCTCAGCGGCACGCCGACATGGTTGTTGTAGCTCTTGACCGAGCGATGCGCCCGGCCGGGGCGGAAACGGTCGAGCGCCGCAAACAGCGCCTCCTTCGTCCCCGTCTTGCCGGCCGAACCGGTGACGCCGATGATGCGGCCGCGGCACCGCGCGCGCGACGCGACGCCGAGCGCGTCGAGCGCGGCGACGCTGTCGGCGACGCGCACATGCGGATGGTCGATCGCGGTTTCGCACACGACGCCCGCGGCGCCCGCGGCGATCGCCTTGTCGATGAATTTGTGGCCGTCGGTCGCCTCGCCCTTCATCGCGACGAACAGGTCGCCCCGCCCCACTTCGCGCGAATCGAAGGCGACGCCCTGGACGGTGAAGTCGGCGCTGGCCGTGCCGTTCGTCGCGGCCGCGATGGCGCGGGCGGTCCACAGCGGGTTCATGCGGCGCACTCGCGCGCGACGCTGACGTCGTCGAAGGGAATGACGCGCATCGCGTCGCCGCGCCCGACGATCTGGCCCTGCTCGTGCCCCTTGCCCGCGATGCACACGATGTCGTCGGCGCGCGCCTCTGCAATCGCGGCGGCGATCGCTTCGCGGCGGTCGCCGATCACCCGCGCATCGGGCGCGCCCGCCGCAATGGCGGCGCGGATCTCCGCGGCATCCTCGCCGCGCGGATTGTCGTCGGTGATGATCGCGACGTCGGCCTTCGCCGCCGCGACCCGGCCCATCTCGGGGCGCTTGTCCTTGTCGCGGTCGCCGCCGGCGCCGAACACGAGGATCAACCGCCCGGTCGCGTGCGGCCGCAGCGCGTCGAGCGCGGCCTCGATCGCGTCGGGGGTGTGCGCATAGTCGACATAGACCGGCGCCCCCGTCGCGGTGATCGCGGCGCGCTCGAGGCGCCCGGGAACGGGTTGCAGGCGCGCGAGATTGGCGAGCGTCTGGCCGGCGTCGCCGCCCGTCGCAATCACCAGCCCCGCCGCGACCAGCGCATTGGCGACCTGATAGGCGCCGATCAGCGGCAGCGTCACCTTTTGCACGAGCGGCCCGGCCTGGATCAGCAGCGACTGGCCGAGCTGGGTCGGTTCGCGGCTGACGAGGCGAAGATCCGCCCCCTCGCGGCCAACGGTCAATATCCTGAGCCCGCGCTGCTTCGCCTCGTGTTCCGCCGCCGCCGACCAGATGTCGTCGTTCCAGATCACGACGGTGCCGGCGGGATCGACGACCTCGCGGAACAGCCGCATCTTGGCGGCCATATAGGTTTCCATGTCGCCATGATAATCGAGGTGATCGTGGCTGAGGTTGGTGAAGGCCGCCGCCTTCACCGGCAGGCCTTCGGTGCGATACTGGTCGAGGCCGTGGCTCGACGCTTCGAAGGCGGCGTGGGTGACGCCCTCGGCGGCGAGACCCGACATGTTCGACAGGAAGGTGACGATATCGGGCGTGGTCAGCCCGGTGACGACGCGCTCGTTCGAGGTCGTCACGCCGAGCGTCCCGATCGAGGCGGCGTTGAATCCCGCCATGCGCCACAGCTGGCGCGTCATTTCGACCGTCGAGGTCTTGCCGTTGGTCCCCGTCACCGCGACGCAGCAGGCGGGGAAACGGTGAAAGAAGCGCGCCGCGATATGCGCGAAGGCGCGGCGCGGGTTGGCGTCGGCGATGTGCACCGCGCCTTCGACCCGCGCTTCGGGGCGTGCGACGATCGCGATCGCGCCCGCAGCGATCGCTGCGGCGATATAATCCTCGCCATTGAATTTTTCGCCGACGAAGGCGCCGAAAATCGTGCCCGGCGCGACCTTGCGATGGTCGATGGCGAGCCCGGTGACGACGGGGTCGGCACCGCCCAGATCATGATGTTCGAGCAGCGCCGCCAGACGCATTATTCGCCTTCTTCCTTTTTCCGGATCAGCGGGAGCAGTTCGGACACGTCGACGTCGCGGCTTTCGTCGGGGAAGACGCCGAGCATCGGCCCCGCGCGTTCGACCACCTTCTTGATCACCGGCGCCGCGGTCCAGCCCGCGGTGCGCTGGCCCGAGCTGAAGGCGTTGCCCTTCGGCTCGTCGATCATCGCGATGACGACATAGCGCGGATTATCCATCGGAAAGGCGGCCGCGAAGGTCGCGACAACCGACGTCCGGCGATAGCCGCCCGCCCCCGGCTTTTCCGCGCTGCCCGTCTTGCCACCGACGCGGAAGCCCGGCGCGTTCGCCTGTTTGCCGGTGCCGTCGGAGACGATCAGGCGGAGCAGCTGGCGCATGCGCGCGCTGGTTGCCGCCTTGAAGACGCGGCGTCCCTCGGGCGGGGCCTTGTCGCCGAGCTTGAGCATCGTCGCAGGACGATAGATGCCGCCGTTGACGAGCGCGGCATAGGCGCTCGCAAGATGGAGCGGGGTCACCGCGATGCCGTGGCCGTAGCTGGTCGTCATCGTCGTGATGCGTCCCCAGTCGCGCGGCCACAGCGGGAAGGCGCGTTCCTTGAGCTCGATTCCCGGGCGCTTGTCGAAATCGAGGCTGCGGAACAGCACTTCCATCTTTTCGCGGCCGAGTTCGTCGGCGATGCGCGCGGTCGCGATGTTCGAGCTCTGGATCAGCGTTTCGGGCACATTGTACCAGCGGCCGGGATGGCTGTCGCGGATACGGAAACCCGCGATCGCAAGCGGCGCGCTGGCGTCGTAGCGACGCGCCATGCTGGTGACGGTGCCATTGTCGATCGCCGCCGCGATCGAGAGCGGCTTGAAGGTCGAGCCCAGCTCGTAGAGATTATAGGTCACCGCGTTGCGCCGCGTCATTGGGTCGCTGCCGGTGAGCTTGTTCGGGTTGAAGGTCGGCAGCGAGGTCATCGCGAGCACTTCGCCGGTGTGCACGTCGAGGATGATCCCCGCGCCGCCGATCGCCTCGAGATTGGTGACCGCGTTGCCGAGTTCGCTTTCGAGCACGCCCTGGACGCGCGAATCGATCGACAGCGCGAGCGGTTCGCCGCGCGTCGCGGCGTCGGTCAGCCGCGCATCGAACGCGCCTTCCATGCCGGTGACGCCCTGCCCCTCGGCATTGAGGAAGCCGAGCGCGTGCGCGGCGAGCGACATCTGGGGATAGAGGCGTTCCTTTTCGCGCGGGAAATCGAAACCGATTTCGCCGATCGCATTCACTGCCGCGACCTGATCGGGCAGCGCGCGGCGGCGGATATAGGTCGAGCGCGAACCGCTCAGCTTTGCCAGAAATTCCTCGCGCGGGGTGTCGGGGAAGATCTTGACCAGTTCGTCGGCCAGATAGGCGCGATCGTTGAGCAGCTTCGACGGCACGACGCGGATCGAATAGCCGTCGATCGTACGCGCGAGCGGGATGCCGTTGCGGTCGACGATGTCGGCGCGCGCGGGCACGAAGGCGGCCGAACCGCCCTGCCGTCCGCCGGTGTCGAACACCGCGAAATAGAGGAGCCGCACCGACACGAGCAGAATCGCCGCCATGAACAGCAGCATCAGGATCATCAGCCGCTGCTGCGCGGTCAGCAGGATCTGCTGGCGCACACCGGCGGTGCGGACGCGTGTGGGGCGGACGACGAGGGTGTTCATCGGCCGCGCGATTCCCCGGCTTCGGCGGCAGCGGCGCGCTTGAGGTCGGCGAGGGTCGATTCGGCGAGCAGTTGATCCTCGATCATCTTGAGCTGTTCGCGGCGGCGCGTCGGCGCCATGCGCGGGGACACGTCGGACTGGACGGCGGCGGCCGCGACCTTGACCGTGGCCGGCTTCGTCGCGGCGGCGGCCGCGGTTTCGACCGGCTGTGCCTTTTCGGGGATCGCGACGGGCGAGACCATCGCCATCAGCACCGGCGCGACCTCGTTGGCGCCGCGCGCGCGCGGCACGCGGCCGAGCGACGCGAGCTGGCGCTCGTTTTCGAGATACTGGCTCGCCGACGGCGCCGAATAGCCGAAGGTTTCGGCATTCCACTGTTCGAGCTGGCGCATCGAGGCGCGCACCGCGAGTTCGGATTCGAGGTAGCGGATGTTGCTGCGCGTGCTTTCGATCTGGCGGTTGATCTGCGCCAGTTCGCTACGCGTCGCCGCCACCTTGAGCGACACCGGATAGAGCATCATCGCGAAGAGGAGCACGAGCAGGACGAGCCCGATCCCCTGGAGCTTGCGCGCCGCCATCAGCATGACATTGCCTCCCTTGCCGTCAAACCATCGGACCATGCGGGCGCGCCGGTGCGCACCGCGCTGCGCAGCGTCGCCGAACGCGCGCGCGGGTTGCGCGCCTCTTCGGCCTTGCCCGGCCGCACCTTGCGCGCCGGGGTCTCGAATGTTGCGGCCCGCGCCGGAGGGGCGAGCGCGGGCCGGTGGCGCGACGCGCGGACATCGCCACCGCTGCGTTCGCGCAGGAAATTCTTCACGATGCGATCCTCGGTACTGTGAAAACTGACGACGGCGAGACGCCCGCCGGGACGGAGCAGCCGTTCGGCGGCGTCGAGCCCGGCCCGGAGCTCGTCGAGCTCGGCGTTGATGTGGATGCGGATCGCCTGGAAACTGCGCGTCGCCGGGTCCTTCGGGGCGCCCGGCGGGTGGCGCAGCGCCTTGCGGATCGTCGCCGCAAGCTCGCCCGTGCGCGCGAAGGGCCGGTCGGCGACGATCGCCCGCGCGACGCGGCGCGACTGGCGCTCGTCGCCATAATGGTAGAGCACGTCGGCGATCTCCGCCTCGTCGGCGCGGTTGATCCAGTCGGCCGCGCTCTCGCCGTCCTGCGCCATGCGCATGTCGAGCGGGCCGTCGTTCTGGAACGAAAAGCCGCGGTCGGCGCGGTCGAGCTGCATCGACGAGACGCCGATGTCGAAGACGATGCCGTCGACTTCGCCGATGCCGCGCTCGGCGAGCAGCCGGTCGATCTCGCCGAAGCGGCCGTGGACGAGCGTCAGATGGCCGCCGGCCTCGGCGACCAGCGCCGCGCCCTCGGCGATCGCGTCGGGATCGCGGTCGCAGCCGACCACCTCGGCACCCGCGGCGAGCAGCGCGCGCGTATAGCCGCCCGCACCGAAGGTCGCGTCGACGTGGCGCTCGCCGGGGGTGATGGCGAGCGCGGCGACGACTTCTTCGCGGAGCACCGGGTCATGGCGCGGATCGCGGGGAAGTTCGCTCATTTGCGCCCCTTCCCCTTCGTCGCTTCCCACGCGCTCCCCATGCGGCGGAGGCGGGGGTTCGCCTCTTCGCAGCGGGCGAGTTCGGGGAGCCACCAGATCTCGAAGCGCCGCCCCGCGCCGACGAAGGCGCAGGCGCCGTTTTCATACGCCTGGCCGGCGCTTTCCTCGGTGAGGTCGCGGTGCGAGAAACCGGGGAGGAAGCGGCCGCTGTCGTCGAGCGTATAGGCCTTGGCGAATTCGAAGCGCTTCTTGAACTCGGCATCCTCGTCGAAGTCGAGGTTGCGCTGGCGCGCGGTCTCGCGGTCGCGTTCGATCTCGCCGCTGAGGCGGTCATACTGGTCCTGGCCATAGGCGACCAGACAGGGCAGCTTTTCATGGAAGCTGACCCAGAGCACGCGCTGGCCATCCGCATTGAGGGGCACATTGTTGCGGAATTCGGAGGGGACGGCGATCCGCCCCTTGCCATCGATCGCGGCGAATTCGGTGCCGGAATAGCTGCCGGGCGTCACAACCGCCATCGATCTGCCCCCTGCCTGACACCCTGGGCAAAACTTTCCCGACCCCGGAATCGCGAAATTCCGAATCCAGTGACTCAGGCGGAGATTGCCCCTCTCCGATTCCTGCCTACCAGCAACCCGTCGGGGTGGAAAGGGGAAATTTCGGGATAATCAGGGCAAATAGACCACAATCCGGGGTGAAATCGGGGCACGCGGGTCAAAAGGGGCGCCGCGCGCGCGCCGGCGCCGCCGCGGGCGGCGCGACGATCGGGCGATGTTCGAGGGAAAAGCCGCACAAATGCGCGGATCGCGGCGGGTTCAGCGAATCCAGATCGGCGCGAATGCGGCGCGGTCGCCGGCACCGCCGAGGCGCCCGGCGAGCCACGCGATATTGTCCGAGCGCCGCAGCCAGGGCGCGGCGTCGAACGGCGACCGCCACAAGCCGTCGTGGAGCATGTCGGCGTCGCCGACCAGCCAGACCGCGCCGCCCGCGCCGGCAAGGCGGCACTGCGCGACCAGCCCGCCGCCATAGGCCCGGCAATGCCCGGGCAGCGCGGTGAAACGCCCCGCCGAGTGGAGCCGCAGCCGCGCGCCGCCGGGGTCGACGAAGACCGCGACCTCGCCGCGGCGCGCGGGCGCGGGCAGCGCGAGGGTGAGGCCCCAATGATCGAGCAGCGGGGTGAGCAGGCTGGTCACCGGCGGGTTGCGCGGATCGCCGAGCGGGTGCGGCGGCGGCCAGCTCGACAGCGCGTCGGCGAGGATCACGGTCGGCGCGCCGCGCCGCGCGCGCGCGTCGAGCGCGACCAGATCGTGCGGCGCGAGCGCGCGCGGATGCGCGACGAGCAGCGCTTCGCCGGGGGGCACACCCGCAAGACTGTCGACCAGCCGGACGTCGAAACGGCGCTCGAGCGCCGCGAGCGCGGGCGCGTCCGACGGCCCCGACGCGAGCATCGCCGCCAGATCGCCGCCGCCGCCGTTCCAGCGCAGCGGCAGCCCGGTCAGGATCGCGAGCTTCAGGCGCGGCTCGGCGATGCGCGGTGCGGCGCCCCATGCGAGCAGCCCCTGCCCCGCCGCAAAGGCGAGCGCCGCGGCCGCGAGCAGCGCCGGCCAGCGCGCCGCCGCGCGCCACCGCCGCGCGCGCGCAACCAGCACCGCCGCCAGCGCGCAGCAGATGCCCCCCGCGAGCGCCGTCACCAGCAGCGAGGCGCCGCCCGCCCGGCCGCCGAGAAGGAGGTGGAGCATGAGCTGGAGCAGCAGCAACCCCGCGATCGCCGCCGCCACCGCCGCGCCCTGCGCCGCGCGCGTCCGGTCGCGCACGCGCCAGGCGAGGAGCAGCGCGCCGGGCATCAGCCAGGGAATCGCCAGCCCCGCGTCGATCCGGCCGAGCGCCTGCTGGCCGCCCGCAAACCAGGCGAGGAGCAGCGCCGGAGCGGCATGGACGAGCACGTGCCCCGTCCCCGCCGCCAGCGCCGCGACGCGCGCGCGCGTCACTGCGCCGACTTGCTCCGCGCGCGCTGAAGCTCGGGATCGGGCTCGAGGTCGGGGACCTTGGTGGTGGGGGGCAGCGTCTTGACCACCCGCGGCACGACGATCGCGGGCTCGTCATTCTTCGATACCGGCTGGACGCCGAGTTCCTCAAGCGGCGCACCGGTGCCCTTGTCGGTCGTGCCGGCCGCTTCGGGAGCCGCCGCCACCGCGGGGTCGCTCGCCGCCTGTTCGCGCGCGCGGTCGCCGATCAGCCCCGCGAGGCCGACGAGCAGCAGCACCGCCATCACCCCGGCGATGCCGATCTGGAGCCGCCGCATCGAATCGGTGGGACCGAGCGGCTCGACCGACGGCGCGGGGCGCTTGGCGCTCACGCCGCCAGCCCCTTGCTCGCCAGCCATTCGGGATTGTAGAGCGTCGAGAGGTAGCGAAAGCCGCTGTCGCACAGGATCGTCGCGATGCGCTTGCCGGGGCCGAGCTGGCGCGCGAGCGCCATCGCGCCCGCGACGTTGATCCCCGACGACAGGCCGAGGCACAGCCCCTCTTCGTCGAGCAGCCGGCGCACGACCGCGAGCCCTTCGGCATCCGAGATGCGGAACTGGGTATCGATCGGCGCGCCTTCGAGATTGGCGGTGATGCGGTTCTGGCCGATGCCTTCGGCGACGCTCGATCCTTCGGGCTTGAGTTCGCCGCACTGGTAATAATTATAGAGCCCGGCGCCGTGCGGGTCGGTCAGCGCGACGGTGATCCTTTCGTCCTTCGCCTTCAGCCCCAGCCCGGTCCCCGCGATGGTGCCACCGGTCCCCGCGGCGCAGGTGAAGCCGTCGATCCGTCCGTCCATCTGCTCCCAGATTTCCTCGGCGGTGCCGAAGATGTGCGATTTGCGGTTGGCGATATTGTCGAACTGGTTGGCCCAGATCGCATTGTCGGTTTCCTCGGCGATGCGGCGCGAGGTGTGGACGAAATGGCCGGGGTTGGCGAAGGGCGCGGGGGGGACGAGCACCAGTTCGGCGCCCAAGGCACGGATCGTCGCCATCTTCTCGGCGCTCTGGTTGTCGGGCATGACGATGATCGTCCGGTATCCGAGCGCGTTGCCGACGAGCGCGAGACCGATGCCGGTGTTGCCCGCGGTCCCCTCGACGATCGTGCCGCCCGGACGCAGGCTGCCGTTCGCCTCGGCATCGCGGACGATGTAGAGCGCGGCGCGGTCCTTCACCGATCCGCCGGGGTTGGCATATTCGCATTTGCCCCAGATTTCGCAGCCGGTGGCTTCGCTGGGACCTTTGAGGAGGACAAGCGGGGTGTTGCCGATCAGCTCGAGGCTGGTTTGCGCAATAGTCATGGCCCTGATTTAGGGCCACCCCCCTCCCCTCGCAAGACAGCTTCTTTTGTCGGGACGAAGGCCGGCCTTTGTGACCGCGCCGCGTTTGGCGTCCCGCGGTGCCGATGTCCGCTTTGGGGTGGAAAGTGGACGTTTGCTCTCAGTTTGCACCCCGGCGAAAGCCGGGGCCCAGGGTGTTGGAAAGTCAGCGTTGCGTCGTTCCGCTCTGGGCCCCGGCTTTCGCCGGGGCACGGCAAGGGTCGGTCGTTGGCGGATATCTATATCCTCCCTGTGGCGAAGCCATGGGGAGGGGGACCGTCCGCGAAGCGGATGGTGGAGGGGCCGGCAGCGCTGCGCCATAGCCCCTCCGTCAGCGCTTCGCGCTGCCACCTCCCCATCGCTGCGCCACAGGGAGGATTGAGCGTCCGCAATCGGTCGAAAGCGGCTCTTGGAAGCCGCCCGTGATCAATAGCCCATCAGGCTGAGCACTTCCTTGCGGCTGCGTTCGTCTTCGAGGAAGCAGCCGAGCAGGCGGCTGGTCACCATGCCGACCCCCGGGGTGCGCACGCCGCGGCCGGTCATGCAGCCGTGCTGCGCGTCGATCACCACCGCGACGCCGTGCGGCTGGAGATTGTCCCAGATGCATTTGGCGACTTCGGCGGTGAGCCGTTCCTGCACCTGCAGCCGTCGCGCATAGCCGTTGAGCACGCGCGCGAGTTTCGAGATGCCGACGACGCGGTCCCTGGGCAGGTAGGCGATCGACGCCTTGCCGGTGATCGGCGCCATATGATGTTCGCAGTGCGACTGGAACGGAATGTCGCGCAGCAGCACGATCTCGTCATAGCCGCCGACCTCTTCGAAGGTGCGCGAGAGATGGACCGAGGGATCGTCGGCATAGCCCTGGCAATATTCGAGCCAGGCGCGCGCAACGCGCTTCGGCGTGTCGAGCAACCCTTCGCGCGACGGGTCGTCGCCCGCCCATTCGATCAATGTCCGGACCGCATCGAGCACCGCATCGGGTACCACCGGCTTGCCGTCCGCACCGAGTTCCACCTTCGTCATCACCCCGCCTTCACTGTTGCTTTCATGTCGCACATTTCGGCGCGATTGCCGCGATGTGCAAGCCCGCAGCGGGAAGAAATTCCTGCCGTGATACAAGTTTACGTTGCGGAATCGGTGCTTTTTCTAACGCCGAAAGCGCAAGAATATTTCTTCAAAATGCTGCCGAACAAGTCACTTGACGCTTTCGTCAACTCGGCGCAGTTTTAAAGCGTTACAGAACCTGCCGAAGCAGGTCGCGATCGGAGATGCCGACGTCTTTCCCCGGGCGGCGGTGGGAGAGGACGATGCCCAGCTTCGCTGGCTACACTTATTTGCGCGCGCGCTTGCGCTGGATCGACGAGGTCCGGCGCCCGTAGTCACGTCTGGCATATCCCCTCCCGGTTGGAGCGATGCAATTGGGCGGCCCGCTGTCGCGGGTCGAAAAAGGGAGGATATATATGAAGTTCAAGGCACTGATCGGCACCTCGATCCTTGCGATGGCGGTGGCGAGCCCGGCATTTGCGCAGGATTCGGCCGACACGACCGAGCGCGATGCCTTTGGCGGCGAGATCGTCGTCACCGCACAGCGCCAGTCCGAACGCCTGCAGGACGTTCCCATCGCGGTCAGCGCCTTTTCCACCGAAGCGCTGGAGGCGCAGCAGATCAAGACGCCTTCCGACCTGCAGCTGACGCTGCCCAACGTCACCTTCACCAAGACCAACTTCACCGGGGCGAGCTTCACCATCCGCGGCATCGGCGACCTTTGCGTCGGCACGACGTGCGACAGCGCGACCGCGATCCACCTGAACGGCGACCCGCTCTTCTCGACGCGCCTGTTCGAAACCGAATTCTACGACCTCGAGCGCGTTGAGGTGCTGCGCGGCCCGCAGGGCACGCTGTTCGGGCGCAACGCGACCTCGGGCGTCGTCAACGTGATCACCGCCAAGCCCAAGCTCGGCGCGTTCGAAGCCGCCGCCGAGGCCGAATATGGCAATTATGATTCGATGAAGGCCAAGGGGATGATCAACATTCCCGTCGGCGACACCATCGGGCTGCGCGTCGCGGGCATCTGGCTCAACCGCGACGGCTATACCAAGAACACCTATCTCAACACGCGGATCGACGACCGCGACCTCTATTCGGTCCGCGGCACGCTGACTTGGGAGCCCTCGCCCGACACCTCGATCACCCTGCTCGGCTCCTATTTCCGCGAGAAGGACCACCGCACGCGCATCCAGAAACAGCAGTGCCAGCGCGACCCGACCGGCATCCTCGGCTGCCTCAACACGCGCCGCGACAATGCGCCATTCAACGGCAACGCCACCTTTACCGCGGCGCTGACGTCGAAGGAATTCCTCGCGATCCGCGGGATTCCCAACGGCACAGTCACGGCGACGAATCCTTTCGGCTTCAATTTCTCGCTGGGCAGCCTCTACGGTCCCGACGTCTATGCGAACACGACGATCCCCAGCGATCCGCGGACCGTCAACACCGCCTTCACCCCGCAATATTTCACCAGCGAACTGACGCTGCAGGGCGAGATCGAGCATAATTTCGGTCCCGTCTCGCTGCAGGTTTCGGGCCAGTACCAGAAGGTCAAGCTCGACTCGATGCAGGACTACAACAGCAATGTCGGCGACCGCTCACTCTATCAGACCGGGCTGAATCAGCTGGCCTTCTTTGCAGCTAACCCGCTCCCGCTGGGCGTCGGTCCAAACGGGCCCATCCTGTCGAATGCCTATTTCGGGCCGGTCGCGGCCGCGATCATTCCCGATGGGCCGAACGGCAAGATCTGTACCTCGCTTCCCGAGGAAAGCGGCTACGGCAGCTTCGGCGGCAACAAGATCTGCGACATGACGCCGCTGCAGTTCGACCGGTCGAACCAGTATAACAGCAGCTGGTCGGCCGAAGCGATCCTGTCGAGCGACTTCGACGGACCGTTCAACTTCCTGCTCGGCGGCATCTATGCCGACTACAAGCTGACCGAGAACAGCTATTATGTGAACGCCTTCCCGATCGACTATCTGACCGGGGTGCTCGGCGCCTTCACCGCCGCCACCAACAAGGCGCCGAATGGCGCGGCCGCGCCGCTGCCGCCGTCGTTCCTTGCGACGCCCTTCTTCCGCAACAACACCGACCGGCTCGATATCAAGTCGTACGGCATCTTCGGCGAAGCCTATTTCGAGTTCAACGACCGGCTGAAGCTCACCGCTGGGCTGCGCTACAACAATGACAAGAAGAGCGTGCAGGCGCGCTCGACGCTCGCAAGCTTCCTCGCGCCGCACGGGGGCACGGGTTCGGTGTTCGATTCGCCCTTCGTCGGGACGTTCGACGCCGATCCGGGCACGCCCGGCAACCAGATCATCCAGGCACGCAGCGTGAAGTTCAACAAGCTGACCGGCCGCGCGGTGCTCGACTTCAAGCTGACCGACGACAATCTTCTCTATGCGTCCTATTCGCGCGGCTACAAGTCGGGGGGCATCAACCCGCCGCTCCAGCCGATCTTCGCGGTTCCCGAAAGCTTCAAACCCGAACAGGTCGACGCGTTCGAAATCGGGTCGAAGAACACCTTCGGCAACGGCGCGCTGCAGCTGAACCTCACCGCCTTCTACTACAAGTACAAGGACCTCCAGCTCAGCAAGATCGTCGCGCGCACCGCGGTGAACGACAATGTCGACGCCGACATCTACGGCTTCGAGGCCGAGGGCATCGTGCGCCCCGATCCGAACCTCGTCATCAACCTGGGCTTCAGCTACCTGAACACCAAGGTGAAGGGCGACACCTTCACGAGCAACCCGCGCGACTTCGGCGGCGGGCGCGACGATGCGGTGATCATCAAGGACATCACCAACGCCGCGAACTGCGCCGTGGCATCGAAGTCGGGCAATGTCGCCGGGGTCAACCAGTTCGTGAACCGCGTCCAGACGTTGATCAACAACGGCATCGTCCCGGGGGTCGCGGCCGGCGCCGGATTGCAGGGCACGACCGCCTTTCCGGCCGACGGCGGCATCGCCTCGACCGGCGCCTTCAGCATCTGTTCGGTGCTCGAGGCAGCCGCGGCGGGCGCCTTTGCCAACCTTCCCGCACCGGTTGCCGGACTGTCGGTCAACCCGGCGACGCTGGGCGGCATCGACTATTTCTCCGCCGGCGTGCCCGTCAACATCAAGGGCAACGAACTGCCGCAGGCGCCGAACTACAAGTTCAGCGCGGGCGTCCAGTATACGATCAACTTCGACAACGACATGTCGCTCGTCCCGCGCGTCGATCTGGCCTACACCGGCGACAGCTATGGCAGCATCTTCAACGGCAACGTCAACAAGATCAAAGGCTATGCCCAGGTCAACGCCCAGATGCAGCTGAACGGCGCCGACGACAAATGGTATGTGAGGGGCTTCATCCAGAATGTGTTCAACGCGAACAGCGTGACGGGCCTCTACATCACCGACCAGTCGTCGGGTAACTACACCAACATCTTCACGCTCGAACCGCGTCGCTACGGCATCGCGGCGGGGGTGAAGTTCTAAACCTGCCGGTCGCAGACCAAAGAAAGCCCGGCCTCTCCACCGAGAGGCCGGGCTTTTCCTTGTCCGCAAAAAGGACGGGAGCGGACCGCGCCGCCCCCGCCCCCTTCGTCAGAATTTGAAGCGAACGACGCCGCCGTAGGTGCGCGGCTGGTTCGGATAGCCCGAAACGCTGCCCGACTGCGCGACCGCGGGGAAGATCGTCGTCAGATATTGCGCGTTGGTGAGGTTGCGGCCCCACACGCCGACTTCGACGCCGTTGGTCAGCGCGACGGTGAACGACGCGTTGAGCTGGTTGACCTCGCGCTTCAGATTCTGCGCGACGCTTGCCGGGAAGCCGGTCAGACCCTCGACGATCTGCACCGGGCTTTCATAATGATAGTCGACGTGCACGATCGCGCGCGTGCCGCCCGCGAACTCGTGCGTGTAGGTGCCGCCGGCAGCGACGGTCAGCGCCGGGATGCCCGCGGGCGTGCTGCCCGAGATGTCGCCGAACGCCGAGTTGATGAAGCTGTCGTACTTGGGGTCGAGATAGGTGACCGCAAGCGTCAGGTTCAGGCCCTGCGCCGGGCGAACCGAACCGTCGAACTCGATCCCGAAGGTCGACTGCTTGCCCGCATTGGCGAGCGCGAAGCCGGTGCCGGTGAAGATGTTCGACTGGAAGCCCTTGATCGACTGCTTGAACACCGCGAGGTTCAGCGCGGCGACCGACCAGTTGGCCTTGAGCCCCGCTTCATAGACGGTCGATTCCTCGGGCGCCGCGAAGCGCGAACCGGTCCCGAGGTTGGGAACGCCCAGTCCGCCGCTGAGGATCGCCGGCAGGTCGCTGGCGAGCGGACGGCTGTCGCGCGACAGGTTGACCGAGCTCGCCTTGAAGCCCGTCGCATAGGTCGCATAGACGTTGACCGTGTCGGTCAGCTCGTACGAGGCGCGAATGCTGTAGGCGAGGTCGCTGTCGTTGGTCTTGCCGGGCTCGACCGCGTTCGGCAGGTTCAGGAACGGCGGCAGGAACTGCAGCGGGCGCAACGCGAGCAGCGGGTTGCCCACGGTCAGCGGATTGCCGTCGTTCGCCACGTCGTCGGGGTTGAGCCCCGCGTTGAGCTGTCCGAACTGCGTTCCTGCCGTCGTGATCGCCAGGAAACCGGCAGGCTGGGCCTGCGCGAACGCCTGGATTTCTGCCAAGCTCGCCAACTGTCCGGCGGGGTGCCCCAGCGCCGCCCCGACCTGCGATGCGACGAATTGCTGCGTCAGCGCGCGTCCGCCGGTCCCGGTCAGGTCGATACCCGAAAAGACGTCGCTGCTGATCACATTGGTCGAGAAGCGTTTCTTGTCCTTGGTGTAGTTCGCACCGACGGTGACCGTCAGGCGGTCGGTGACCTCGAAATCGACCGTGCCGAAGAGCGAGAAGGCCTCGTTCTTCATCTTGTAGGCTTCGTCGAGCCCGGTGCCGGCCTTGAAGAAGCTGTTGGTGTAGTCGACGCCGTTCGCGCTGCCCATCACCGCTTCGAGCGACGCGACGTTGAACGCCCCTCCGCTCGCCTGCTGGATCAGCGCGCTAGCGTAGGGACGGAAGTGCTGGCCGAACTTGATCGCGCTCTGCTGGTCGATCTTTTCGTTGAAATAATAGCCGCCGAGCAGGAAGTTGAGCGGGCCGTCGAAATCGGACGTCACGCGGAATTCCTGCGTGAAGGTATCGATGTCGACATAGTCGCTCTTCTCGCCGATCAGGTCGGCCGAGGTGAAGTCCGAATCCTGGTTGGTGTCGGCGCGGACCTGGCGATAGGCGGTGATCGACGTCAGCGCGAGATTGCCGAGGTCATAGTCGATCTGCGCCGAGCCGCCGTAGTTCTTGATTTTGTTCGACGACAGGAAGTTGTTGTAGACATTGTACGAGAAGGGGTTGTTCGCGTCGACGCTGACGCCGCCCGCAAGCGCGTTGGTGATCGCGACGGTCGGACCCGCGATGACATTGCCGGCGATGCAGCAATTTTCGTCGATCTTGTCATAATCGCCGATCAGGCGGATCGACAGCGCGTCGGTCGGTTCGAACAGAAGCTGGCCGCGCACGCCGTAACGGTTGCGGTCGTTGACGTCGGTGCCGAGCTTCAGATCCTGCGCATAGCCGTCGCGGCGGTTGTAGTTGCCGCCGATCGAGAAGGCGACGGTGTCGCTGATCGGGCCGGTGACATGCCCCTTCACGGTGATCGCGTCGTAATTGCCATAGGTGACTTCGGCGCTGCCGCCGAATTCATACTGCGGCTTTTGCGTGACGATGCTGATGACGCCCGCCGAGGCGTTCTTGCCGAACAGCGTCGACTGCGGACCGCGGAGCACCTCGATGCGCTCGACCGCGGGAAGGTCGCCGATCTGCGCCGCCGAACGCGAGCGATAGACACCGTCGATGAAGACGCCGACCGAGGGCTCGATCCCGGCGTTGTTCGCGCCGTTGCCGAAGCCGCGGATGATGAAATTGGTGTTGGCGCTCGACTGGAGCTGCGACACGCGCAGGCTGGGCACCGCCGACTGGAGATCGATGAGGTCGCGGATCTGCGAGCGCTCAAGGTCGGCGGACGAGGTCACCGAAACGGCGACGGGCGTGTCCTGAAGCGTCTGCGACCGCTTGGTCGCGGTGACGATGATTTCATTGCCATAATCATTGGCGTCGGTCGCGGCGGGCGCGGCCGGATCGGCGTCCTGCGCGAAGGCAAAGGCAGGGGTCGTTGCGGCGCACAGCATGGTGGCGCCCAACAGAATGTTGCGCATGGTCATGGGTAAGGGTCTCTCTCTCCAACCCGCCGGGGCGCGGCCTAACGGCCAAGGAGGGGATGCTCCAGCGGGAACCCGCCGCTCTATAGGGCCGGATCGCCGCGTCAACGCGGCGCGGCGCGACCCAAGGATTTTCTGGTTATTTGTGGCCGAAAAGCAACAGTTTGCACCGCAGCATGCGGGCGGCGACGGGGCTTGACCTTGAAGCGGCTTCAACCTTTATGGCGCGCCCGGCCGGCCGCATGACATGCGCCCGCCCCCTTTTTCCAGCCGGAGATGCCGACGTGAAATCCCGCAAATGCCTGCCCCTCGCAGCGGTCGCGATGCTCCAGCCCCTCGCCCCCTGGGGCGTCGCCGCCCATGCGCAGGACGACCATGTCGAGGCCGAAGAAGAAGAGGCCGAGATCGTCGTGCAGGCAACGCGTTCGGGGCGCCGGGTGCAGGACGAAGCGATCCGCGTCGAGGTGATCGGCCGCGACGAGATCGAGGAAAAGCTGCTGATGACGCCGGGCAACATCTCGATGCTGGTCGCCGAGACGCCGGGCGTGCGCGTGCAGGTCACTTCGCCCGCGCTCGGATCGTCGAAAATCCGCATGCAGGGCATGGCGGGGCGCTATACGCAGCTGCTCTCCGACGGACTGCCGCTCTATGGCGGGCAGCCCTCGTCGATCGGCCTGCTCCAGATTCCCCCCACCGACCTGGGACAGGTCGAGGTGATCAAGGGGTCGGCGTCGGCGCTCTACGGCCCCTCGGCGCTCGGCGGCGTGATCAACCTCGTCTCGCGCCGTCCGCGCGCCGAGGCCGAAGCCGAACTCCTGGTCAACGCGACGACGCGCGACGGGCAGGACGCCACCGGCTATGCGTCGGGGCCGCTCGGCGCGAACTGGCGCTATTCGCTGACCGCGGGGTATCACCGCCAGACGCGCAAGGATCTCGACGGCGACGGCTGGATCGACATGCCGGGCTATGACCGCTGGACGATCCGCCCGCGCCTGTTCTGGGAAGGCGACGACGGCTCGACCGCGCTCGTCACCGTCGGCGCGACGCACGAGGACCGGCGCGGCGGCACCCTTGCCGGGCGCACCGCCCCCGATGGCCGGCCCTTTGCGCTGACGCAGGACAGTCGCCGCCTCGACGCGGGCCTCGTCGCCGAATTTCCGGTCGAGGCTCTCGGCAAGCTCCATATCCGCGCCTCGGCGATGACGCAGCGCCATCGCCAGCGCTTCGGGACCGACGCAGAGACCGACCGGCAGGACACGCTCTTCGCCGAAACCTCGCTCGCGGGGCAAAGCGGGAGCACCGGCTGGCTCGCGGGAGCGGCGATCCAGGCCGATCTCTACCGGTCGCGCACCTTTCCGGCATTCGACTACAGCTACACCGTCCCCGCGCTGTTCGGGCAGGTCGAGCAGGAGATCGGCGACCGGTGGCTGCTCGCGGGCAGCGCACGGGCCGATTTCCACAGCGATTTCGGCACGCGGCTGAGCCCGCGCCTGTCGGCGCTCTACCGCCCGGGACCATGGACGATCCGCGCCTCGCTGGGACGCGGATTCTATGCCCCGACGCCCTTCGTCGACGCGATCGAGGCGGCGGGCCTGTCGCGCCTCGAACCGCCCGGCCGGCTGAAGGCCGAATCCGCGACGACCGCGTCGCTCGACGTCGGCTATGCCAGGGGCCCGGTCGAGGCGCGGCTGACGCTGTTCGCGTCGGACATCGACAATGCGGTGCAGGTCGCGACGCTCGACGCCGACAGCGTCCGGCTGGTCAACGCCGCCGGGCCGGTGCGTACGCGCGGCGGCGAACTCATGCTGCGCTATCGCTGGAACGGCTTTTCGGTGACGGGCAGCTATGTGCTGGTCGACGCCAGCGAAGCAGACCCCGCCGGAACCGGCCGGCGCACCACCCCGCGCACCCCGCGCCACACCGCCGGACTGGTGGGCATGTGGGAAGAACATGGCAAGGGCCGGATCGGGATCGAGGCCTATTACACCGGCCGCCAGACGCTCGACGACAATCCCTATCGCGCGCGCAGCCGCCCCTATCTGGAACTCGGCGCGCTCGCCGAACTCACGGTCGGCAAGGTCAGCCTGTTCGTGAACGCCGAGAATATCCTGAACGTCCGCCAGACCCGCCACGACCCGCTGCTGCTGCCGCAGCGCGCCCCCGACGGGCGCTGGACGGTCGACGCCTGGGCCCCCACCGACGGCTTCGTCATCAACGGCGGCGTGCGGTTCAAATTCGGCGGCGGCCATTGATCGGGTGACGCCGGGCGCCTAGGCCGGGCCCATAGAAGCTGCAAGGTCTGGACCCATGCGTATCGGCGAACTGGCCCGCATCACGGGCGCGAGGACGGAAACCATCCGCTTTTACGAAAAGCAGGGGCTGCTTCCGCGTCCCGCGCGGACCGCGGCCAATTACCGGAGCTATGGCGCCGAACATTGCCAGCGGCTGGCGTTCATCCGGCGCGCGCGCGACCTGGGGTTCCGGCTCGACAATGTGCGCGAGCTGCTCGCGCTGGCCGACGACCGCAGCCAGCCGTGCGGCGCGGTCGACCGGATCGCGACGCGGCACCTCGATCAAATCGACGCGAAGATCGCCGATCTTGGCAAGATGCGCGCCGAACTCGGCCGCCTGCTTTCGACCTGTACGCAGGAAACGATCGGCGATTGCCGGATCATCGAAACGCTGGAACCGCGCGGCGCGGCGTAGCGCCTTCGCACATCGCGGCGCCTCCGGCCCCGATCCCTCGGCGCGATCGAACGGACCGGGTTCCCCGCCGAAGTCCGGGGCCCGATCGCACTCATGCCGGCGGATACGGCCGATTTTCAGGGGAATGGCGGCAACGTTTCGGGAGGAATTGTGGTGCCCGGGGACGGATTCGAACCGCCGACACTGCGATTTTCAGTCGCATGCTCTACCAACTGAGCTACCCGGGCACGGGCCGCTTCAGGTCATCGGACCTGCTGGCGAGCGGCGGCTATAGGCAGGGCTTTTCATCCTGTCCAGCATCTTTGTTGCAGGAATTTTTCTGTTCAGCCCTCGTCGAAACGATCGGTGTCGGCGGTGCCGTCGGGCGCCTGCGCGGCGGGCACGCGATAGTCCTCGCCGAACCAGTTCAGCAGGTCGCGGTCGCGGCAGCCGCGGCTGCAAAAGGGCTTGAATTCGGGGTCGCGCGGCTGGCCGCACAGCGGGCAGGCGCGCGCCTTGCCGGCATTCTTACTGGGCATGGCCCGCTCCTTCGATGGCGGCATCCGCCTCGACCGTCACCGGCCGGCCGCTCCGCTCCTGCAACAAGGCGATCCAGCGCGGATGCGCCGCGATATGCGCGGCGACCGCCGGGCGCGCGGTCAGGCGCAGCGCTCCCGTTCCCACCGCGCGTTCGGCCTGGCGCAGCAGCAGCGCGGCATCGGTCGCTACGGGGTCGAGCCGCACCTGCTCGACCAGCGACGGGCGGTCGCGGCGCCGGATGATCTGCATCAGCCCGAAACCGTTGACCGCGGTGCGCTCGAACGGCTGCGGCAGATGCGCGTCGACCAGCGCGTCGACGGCGTGGCGTTCGGCGCGGCCGGGCAAGGAGGGGAAGTCGATGCCGATCGACCCGCCGATACCGCAGCAGCGGATGACCTCCACCGCCGCGATCGCGCCCGCCCGGGCAAGCGCAAAGCCGTCGCCCTCGCCATCGATGTCGATCAGCACCATCGCCGGGGTCGCATCGACCCACAGCGCGCCGCCGGGAAAGGGAAAATGTCCGGTGCGGACATGGTCGATCAGTTCGGACCAGCCCGCCGCTTCGAGCCGGTCGGACCCGGTCGCGCGCAGCTCGGTCACCGGCCATTCGGTCGCGGCGATGCGCGCGCAGAGATCGGGTCCTTCGGTCACCGGCCCCTCGGCGAGCCGCGCCCGCGCGGGCTTGTCGCGCCCGCGCTCGCGCAGCGCCATGCGCGTGACCTCAACCGTCAGCCGCGCGCCGAGCGAGATTCCCTGGGGCAGCGCACCGATCGTCGCGACGGGATCCCCGGGCGCGTCGAGCACGATCCGCCCCGGTTCGACGAGCCGCGCGCCCAGCACCGCGCCGACGCGCGGCCCTTCGCCGTCGCGTTCGATCCACGCCTCGAAGATGCGGTCATCGGCGACCAGCGCCGCGCGCGTCTCGCCGATCCCGGCTTCGTAGAGCCATTCAGCCAAGCGGCACGCCCGCGGCGGTGAGCAGGCTGCGCGTCTCGAACAGCGGCAGGCCGACGACGTTCGAATGACTGCCCGACAGGAAGCGCACGAACATCTCGGCGCGCCCCTGGATCGCATAGCCGCCCGCCTTGCCCATCCCCTCGCCGCTCGCGACATACCAGTCGATTTCGGCGGCGCTCAGCGCCTTGAAGGCGACGATCGTGTCGGCGACGCGCACGCGCAGCCGGTCCTCGCGGTCGACCATTGCAACCCCCGACCAGACATGGTGCCGTCGCCCCGACAACAGGGCGAGCATGCGGCGCAGGTCGGCCTCGTCGGCCGGTTTTTCGAGGATGCGCCGCCCGACCGCGACCGTCGTGTCGCCCGCGAGCACGACTTCGTCCGCGCCGCGCTCGACCGCGCGCGCCTTGCTCTCGGCGAGCCGCGCGACATAGGCGCGCGGCAATTCACCCTTCAGCGGCGTTTCGTCGATGTCAGGGGCAGCGACGCGCGCGGGCACGACGCCGATCCGCGCCAGCAACTCGCGCCGGCGCGGCGATGTCGAAGCGAGAACCAGCGCGGGAAAGGAAACCGCGCCGCTCACTTGAAGCGATAGGTGATCCGACCCTTGGTCAGGTCATAGGGGGTGAGCTCGACGAGCACTTCGTCGCCCACCAGAACGCGGATGCGGTTCTTGCGCATCTTGCCGGCCGTGTGACCGAGGATTTCGTGGTCGTTTTCGAGTCGCACGCGAAACATCGCATTGGGCAGCAACTCGACCACCTGGCCGCGCATTTCCAGAAGTTCTTCTTTCGCCATCAATCCTCTATGGGCTCGAAATAAATGGATGCGCGCCCATAGCCGCAAATGGCCGCGATGGGAAGCGATCTGTAGCTTTGGTTTATTCGACCAGCCGGAATTTCCGCGCTACGCGCCAGCCGACTGTCTTTGCCCACGCATAGCTCGGCCAGCGCGGGGGCATCGCGGGGTCGAGTCCCATGCGGCGCAGCGCCGCGTTGGCGGCGTGCGCTTCGGATTCGCGGTAACTCCATTCGCTGCGCCAAGTGATCGACAGCGAGATCGACGGCGCATCGCCGTTGGCGACGAAATGCGGCGCCATCACGGGCATCAGCACCGCGTCGCCCGGCGCCAGCGGCACGCGCTGCTGCCCGCCTTCGAACCCGTCCTGCCACGGCAGGTTGCGGTGCCCGCCCGTGTGATAGCGCTCGTGTTCGACGCGGTGCGCGAAGCGTTCGTCGCCCGCGGGCCAGACGTTCATCACCTTGGTCCCGCGCAGCTGGAGCAGGATATTATGTTCGGGATCGAAGTGGAACGGCGTGATCGATCCCGGCGACGAGATGAAGATGAAGCCCTGCGGCGTCAGCATCGCGCCGGTGCGCGGTTCGACGACGGGCTCCAACTCGCCGAGCAGCCGCATCAGCAGGTCGCGGTACGGCGCTTCGGTCTCGATATTCTTGAGCACCGCCCAGCTGCGGTTCGCGTCGATCGTGCGGATCGTCTCGCCGATCGACAGCCCGTTCGATGGCACGTCCTCGGGCGCGATCCCGACGGGCAGGTCGCCGGGATTATATTCGACCTGCGCCGCGGGCAGGCCCTCGCCCAGCACCGCCAGCGCGTCGAGCGACAGCAGCGGATGGTCGGGCAGCCGGTGGTGGAGCAGCCCGGCCTCGCGCGGATAGAGCCGCGCCATCGCCGCCAGCGTATCGGGCGAAAAGACGGGGCGGTCGATGATGGCGTGGGCGGTCATGGCTGATCCTGATCCTCGATACTGTCGGGCCCGGCGCGCTTCCAGCGATGCCAGAGCCGCTCGGCCCTTTTGAGCGCGTTGAAACGAAACCGGTCGCCCGCGCCGCCCAGCGGCACATTTGTCCACACCAGCGCGCGGCGTTCGCGCCACACGCTGTCGATCATCGGGTGCCCCGGCGCGGCGCAGCTGTCGATCCACGCGATACGCGCGTCGCCCAGCAGGTCGAGGTTCGCCTGCTGGAGCAGGACCCCGGGCGAGAAACGCGCATAATCCTCGTCGAACGCGGTCTTGAACGAAAAGCCCCCGGGCACGCACAGGAAATTGACGAGCATCGCCAGCGGCCGGCCGTCGAGGTCGAGCGCGCGCATGTCGAGCTTGCCCGCGGCCGCGGCGCCCGCGACGATCGCGCGGAACCAGGCCTCGGTATCACCATGGCTCGCAAGCGCCGATCCGGCGCGCCCCTTCCAGCCGCGCGCCTCGAGATCGAGGAAGGCGTCGATCCACGGCTCGATCGCGTCGTCCGCGGCCCAGCGCCGAAACGCGACCGCCCCCTGTTCGGCGAGCCGGTTCGCCTGCCGCCGCAGTTCCTTGCGCTTCTTTCCGCGCACCGCGGCGTCCCAATAATCGGCCGGCGACAGCGCGCTGTCGAGCAGCGCGCGTTCCTCGCGATGGACCACCGCCGCATCGCCGCCCCGCCCGCGCGCCACGTCGGTCAGCGCGCGGTGCAACGGTCCGTCGGCGGTGAGCCGCGGCACATGCAGCATGGTCCGCGCCCAGGGCGCCGCGTCGCACCAGCCGAGCAGGATCGACCAGAACAGGCTTTCGGTCCCGGCGCGGACGAGCGGTGCGCCATGGAAATGATTGGGATGCGCCCAGCCTGTGACGTGACGCAGCGGCAGCGGCCCGTAGCGCGCCGCGGCCGCGAGCGGCATCACTCCGATCAGCGGTCCGTCCGCCCCGCCCTGTACCATCACCAGCCGCGCATGCCGCTCGGGATCGAGCAGGTGCAGCGCCGACTGCAGGCACCAGCGCTCGACGAAGGGATTGGGCTCGCTCGCCTCGGCCGCGAGCGCATCCCACGCCGCGGCGAGCGGCGGCGACAGCGCGAGCGGATCGACCACGCGCACCGCGATCGGCGCGGCGGGCGCGAGTCCGTCAACGGGAAAGGCGGGATGCACCGTCATTGCGGACCAGCCTAGCACCGAGGAGTTAAAATGAGGTGGCGATTCCAACCGGTGCCGTCCTTGCGACCCCCGCGCGGCGGCGCGCGAAGGTCGTGGCATGCTGGCGGAGTAGACCGGAAGCGGCAAGTCCGCTCCTCCCTGTGGCGAAGCCATGGGGAGGTGGCAGCGCGCAGCGCTGACGGAGGGGCGAAGGACGCGCCGTTGCGGCCCCTCCACCACCGCCTGCGGCGGCGGTCCCCCTCCCCATCGCTATGCGACAGGGAGGATTGGCGGAAAGCGACCGGTTGCCGCCGCTCTTCTCCCCTCCCGCTTGCGGGAGGGGTCGGGGGTGGGCAGCGGCGTCGCGATGGCCCACCCCGCTGCGGCTAGCCAGCAAGCTGGCAAGCCTCGCTGCCCCTCCCGCACGCGGGAGGGGAAACCGGTTCGTCGCTCAATCGGCAGCTCCCCACCCCGAAACCGCCACCGTCCCACGACGCCGCCGGGCCATCCCCGCGCGGCGCCGCTAGATCTCGAACAGCTTCGTCAGCGACTTTTCGAGCATGAAAAATTGCCAGATCAGCCGCCCATGGTCGCGGCGGCCCGACTGGTGCGCGGCGACGATGCGTTCGATTTCGGCCATGTCGAACCAGCCCGACCGCGCAAGCGTCGACGAGGTCGCCAGCGCCCTTGCCTGCTCGATCAGCGGCCCGCGAAACCAGTGCGACACCGGCGTCACGAACCCCATCTTGGGGCGATAGAGGATGTCGTGCGGCAGGTAACGCTCCATCGCCTGCTTCATGATCGCCTTGCCCGTGCCGCCCTTGACGCGCATCGACGCCGGCAGCGACGCGGCGAATTCGACCAGCCGGTAGTCGAGCAAAGGCTCGCGCACCTCAAGGCTCACCGCCATGCTCATCCGGTCGGTCTTGGTCAGGATGTCGCCGGGCAGCCAGATCATCATGTCGGCATATTGCGCGCGGTCGAGCGCCTCGCGCGCGGGCGCCTCGGCCATCGCCTTCCAGTAGCGCGCTTCGGCGACATGATCGCCCAGCGCCCGTTTCGCGGCGCCGTTGAACAATCGCGCGCGCTGCGCGGGGCCGGTCACGCCGACCGCCTCGGCATAGCCTTCGGCGCCGCTCTTCGACAGGCTGGCGAGCGTCGCGCGCGCGCGCAGCGGACGCGGGGCCCAGTCCATCTGCGGCCAGACCCTGGCGAGCGGCCCGAGGATATTCCGCCGCAGCACCCCGGGGATCAACCCGCGCAACCGCTCTTCCTGATGCTGGAATACCAGCCGGCGATATCCCGCGAACGCTTCGTCGGCGCCGTCGCCCGACAGCGCCACCGTCACCTCCTCGCGCGCGAGCTCGCACACGCGGTACGTCGGCAGCGCACTCGCGTCGGCAAAGGGCTCGTCGAACATGTCGGCGATGCGGTCGATCAGGTCGAAATCGCTCGCCGCGACGGTCCGCGTGCGGTGATCGGTGGCAAAACGTTCGGCGACCATCTGCGCATGGGCCGTCTCGTCGAGCGCCGCCTGGTCGAAGCCGATGGTGCAGGTTTTGACCGCCTTGCTGCTCGCCTCTGCCATCAGCGCGACGACCGCGCTCGAATCGACCCCGCCCGACAAAAAGGCGCCGAGCGGCACGTCAGCGACCATGCGGTCGGTCACCGCGGCGCGCATCAGATGCACCAGATGCTCGGCCGCCTCGCCTTCCGAAGCCCGGATGCGCTTCGAAAAATCGGGCGCCCACCACCGTGTCGGCCGGGGCATCGGCTTGCCGCGTTCGAGCAGCAGATAATGACCCGCGGGCAATTTCTCGACCCCCGCGACGATGCAATTGTCGTCGGGAACATAGCCCAGCGCGAGGAAATCCTCGACCGCCGACAGATTGGCCTCCTGCCGCAGCAGCGGGTGGCGCAGCAGGCCCTTGAGCTCGGAGGCGAAAGCCACCGACCCGTCGGACAGTCGCGCATGGTGCAGTGGCTTCACCCCCAGCCGGTCGCGCGCGAGGAACAGGCAACCGCGCCGGTGGTCGTGGATCGCAAAGGCGAACATGCCGTTGAGCCGCGGCAGGCAGTCGACGCCCCATTGCCGCCACGCCGCGACGATCACCTCGGTATCGCCGCTGGTCCGGAAACGGTGGCCGCGGTCCTCAAGCTCGCTCCGCAACTCGCGGAAATTATAGATCTCGCCGTTGAAGCTGATCGTCACCGCTTCGTCGTCGCTCGCCATCGGCTGCGGACTGCCCTCGATGTCGATGATCGACAGGCGCAAATGGCCGAGCCCGACGCCGGGCGCGGTCCAGGTGCCGCTGCCGTCGGGGCCGCGATGTCCCATCGGGTGGAGCATCGCGCGCAGCCGCGCGGGATCGACCGGCTTGGCCGTGTCCAGATGATAAAGACCCGCGATCCCGCACATATAGCGACCGCTCTTAACGCGTTTCGAGCGCGCGGTCAGCCATCACCTGCGCTCCGCCCGACGCGGAAACGAAATCGCCGATCGCTTGTACGCCCCCCTGTCCCTGTTCGCTCGACACGATCAGCGACAGCGCGCGCGGATCGCCGCCGAGCAGCCGCGCCTTCAATCCCGCGATCTTCGCGCGGCGCGGATCGCCGGTCGCGACGCCGTCGACGACATAGAAGGTTGCGGCATCGCGCAGCACGGGCCCCGGATGGAGCAGCCGTTCGGTCCGCCCGCCGTCGACGCCGGCGAGCCGCGCGCTCCATGCCCAGCCGCCGCCGGTATCGACCGCCCCCTGCCCGAAAGCGACGACCTCGCGCCCCTCGGCCTGGCGTTCATAGCCGCCGATCGCGACCGTCACCCGGCGCCCTTTCGCATCGACGAAATGGCGCAGCGTCACGCGGTCGGCGCCGTCGAAACGCGGTGTCCAGCGCACCCCGTCGGCCAGCGTTTCGCGCCAGCCCGCGGGCGTCGCGACCTCGATCGTCGCCGCGAGCGGCGCGTCGCGCCCGCCGACCAGCCCCGCCCACGCGGCGAACAGCAGCGGCAGCGCGAGCGCGGCGGGCAGCACGACCTTCGCCGGGCCCGCGAAACGCGGCGTGCCGTGCAACCCCGCGAGGTCGACCGCGGCGTCGTTCGCCGGGCGGTCAAACCAGCGCTTCGCGACCAGCATCACCAGCAGGATGACGAGTCCGAAAAAGATCCAGCCGTAAAAGATATGGTCGATGCCGCCCGCCGCCTCGATCCCCCAGATCTCCGCCGCGACCATCGTCGCCCATGCGCGCAGCGCATTGGCGAGGATCGTCGTCACCAGCGCGAGCGCGACGAAAACGATCCGCCGCGTCCAGCTTTTGAAGCAGAGATGCGCCGCGAACACCGAGTAAGCGAGCATCGCGATCAGGAAATTGACCCCCGAACATTCCTCGGCGACCTCGAAAAAACCCGCCCGCGTAGTGATGAACACACCCTCCATCTGCGCCTCGAGCCCCGCGAGATGGAGCAGGACGATGCTGATATGCGCGGTGAAGGTCTGGAGCAAAGGCACCAGTTCTTCGCCGAAGGGCACAAGCAGCAGCGCATAGGCCAGCGGGAAGAGCAGCCCGCGCACGAGCCTTTCGCCCAGCGCCGCGCCGACCGCGCCCTGCAGCATCAGCACCAGCCCAAGCTGGCGGAACAGGCCGACGCCAGCCGCTTCACCGACGAGCCAGGTCAGTCCGCCCCCCGCGATCCAGAGCAGCGCGGGCGGCCACCACGCCGGCGCCAGCGTCCTGAGCAGCGGCACGCGCTGCGACACCAGCCAGCCGATCATCGGCACCATCAGCAGGCAGTGGGTAAAGGTCGAACTGTGCCACCAGATGCCCGCCATGTCGGCAGCGTCGCCATGAAAGATCGCGAGCAGCACGGTCCACAGTCCCGCCAGCGCGGCAAGGTGCCGCTGCCAGGCCGTCCACGCCTTCGGCGACCCGAGCCGGATCTTCGGCGCGCTCATGCCGCCAGCCCCAGCAGATCGGCGAGCGGCGCGAGCCGCGCGTCCCAGCCGTAGCGCGCGATCATCCGGTCGCGCGCCGCGCGCCCCATCGCCGCCGCCCGCGCACGGTCGTCGAACAATGACGCGGTCGCTGCCGCGATGCCCTCGGCGCCGTCGGCGACCAGCAGATGATCCCCCGGGGTCGCATCGATCCCCTCGGCGGCGGCGGCGCTCGCGACGACCGGACGCGCCATCGCCATCGCCTCGAGCAGCTTGTTCTGGATGCCGCGCGCGAGCAGCAGCGGCGCCACCACCACATCGGCCGCGGCGAGCCAGGGGCGCACGTCGGGCACCTCGCCCGTCACCGTGACGCCGGGCCGCGCGGCGAGCGCGCGCACCTCTTCGGTCGGCGCGCGCCCGACGATCACGAAGCGCGCATCGGGGTGGCGTTGCCGGAGCAGCGGCAGGATGTCGGCCGCGAACCAGCGCACCGCGTCGATATTGGGGCGATAATCCATCTGCCCGGTGAAGACCGCGAGCGGTCCCTCGCCCGCGCCGACCGGTTCGAACGGCAGCGCGGGGTCGAAACGCCCGGTGTCGATGCCGTTCTCGACCGCGCGCACCCGGTCGGCGTCGAGCCCGCTCCGTCCACGGAACAGCGCCGCCTCGGCCGCGCTGACGAACAGGCTCGCGTCGACGCGCGCCGCGACCTCGGCCTCGTAATCGGCGAGCACGCGCGCCTCGCGGGCGTGCACCCAGTGCAGCGGCTGGCGCCCGTCCTGCGCCGCATAGGTGGCGAATTTCGCCGAATCGACGTCGACGAAATCCATCACCACCGGGCCGTCGAAACCCGCGGGCAGATATTGCGCCATCTGCCCCGAAAAGGCGACGATATGCGTCACGTCGCCGCGGGCCAGCAACGCCGCGACATGGCGCGCCAATGCGGCGTTGCGGAACAGCCGGTTCGACACCGGCTCGCCGCGCAGCACCGCCTGCGCCAGCGCGACCGGACGCGAGGCGTTGCGCACCTCGACCGCCAGGCTTTTGCACAGCGGCGCCATCTTCGCGCGCGCGGCGGCCGCATCGCTCTCATTGTCGGCCAGCGCCGCGACATGCACCGGCGCCAGCTTCGCCAGCGCCTCGAACATGTGCCAGCTGCGGATGCGGTCGCCGCGGTCGGGCGGCCAGGGCGCGCGGTGCACCAGAAAGAGGATTTCGGCCATCGTCAGCCGAGGCCGCGCGCGATCAGCGGCCCGATGCGGTTCGCCGCCCACAGCGGCAGCTTTTTCCACAGGTCGACCTGAAGCCGGTATCGGGCGCTGTTGGGATTGGTGTCGCGCGGGCGTTCGCCCGGCGCGAGCCAGCGGGCATAGACGCGCGGTTCGGGTTCGAAACCCCAGTTCTTCTTGTAGGCGAAGGGGCCGGTGCCGAGCTTCGAGCGCCCGAAATCGAAGCGCGTGCAGCCGCGACCGCGCGCGTGGCGCATCAGCGCATAATACATCAGCTCGTTCGCGCGCAGCCCGCGCGCGGCGAAGGTGCCGCCGCCCCAATAGGGCATCACCACGCCGCGCCAGTAGAGGCTGAGCACGCTTGCCACGACGCGCCCGTCATGGCGCACCTCGAGGATGTCGGCAGCGTCGCCAAAGGCATCGAGCACGTGCGAAAACAAGGCCTTGGGAAAGACCGGCGTGCCGAGGTTGCGGACGCTCTCGGCATAGACGGCATGGTGGGCAGCGCGCACGGCGGCGTCACGTCCGGTCGTCACCGTCAGCCCGCCCGCCAGCGCCTTGCGCACCTCGGCGCGCTGCTTGCGCGGGATCGCGAGCAGTTCGGCCTCGTCGTCGGCGGCGAGGTCGCGCGCAAAGCCGGCATAAACCCCCTCCTCGCGAGTCCAGCCCGTGCCGGTGGGCACCGCGCCGCCGCGCAGTTCGACCGACGGCACGCCGAGCGAGGCGGCCATCGCCGCCGCGCCCTCGGCGAGCGTCGCGGCCACCGCTGGATCGTCGGCGAGCAGCCCGCCGTCGACCGCGAAGCCGCTGCCGACGAGCGCCTGCCCGAACAGCGGCGAGCGGACGTGGTGGAGCGGCAACAAGCCGGTCAGCACCCCGGTCGCGTCGCGCGCGGTGATCAGGTGACAGCGATGACCGGTGGCGCGGGTGATCGCCTCGCACCACGCACGGCTGTGAAAGGGCGTCGCCTGCGGATGCGCGGCGACATAGGCATCCCACGCCGCGGCATCGGACAGGGGCGCACCGGCGAAATCCGGCCGCGGCGAAAGCGTCGGGGCATTCACGCCGCGGCTTGCCAGGGCATGGCGCGCTGCCGCTGCGCTGGAAGCAGCGCGTCGGCGCGTGTCCATTCGAAATCGCCGAGCAGTTTGCGAAGCTTGCCCGCCATCGCCGACAGGCCGCTGTAATGGCGGAACTTCGACCGGAGCGGCGCGTCGGCGACGCGCGGCTGGCCGGGGTCGATTTCCCACGGATGGAAATAGAGGATCGCGGGATGCCCCTCGGCGTTCATCCTCCCGATCGCCCAGCGCGTGAAGCCATAGGGCAGGAGCCGCATGAAACCGCCGCCGCCCGCCGCGAGCGTGCGCCCCGCAAAGCGCGCGGTGGTTACCGGCCATTCGACGAGATCGCTGTCGGCGAGCGGTCGCCACGCGTGGCGCGGGCTGGCGGGCCAGCCATAATGATCGTGCACGACCGGCGCGACGCTCGACGAATAGGCATAGCCCTGTTCGGCGAGCACCGCATGCGCCCAGGGGGTGCGGTGATCGACCGAGAAGCTCGGCGCGCGATAGCCGCGCACCGCGACCCCGCCCAGATCCTCGAGGATTGCCTGCGTCTTTTGGAGGTCGGCAGCGAATTCGGCGGCGCTCATCTGGAACACGCGCTTGTGGTCATATCCGTGGCTTGCGAGTTCGTGCCCCGCATCGACGATCCGCCGGATCAGCGCCGGATAGCGTTCGGCGACCCAGCCCAGCGTGAAAAAGGTGCCGCGCACCCCGGCGTCGGCAAAAATCTGCAACACCGCGTCGCTGTTCGCCTCGACCCGGCATTCGAGCGCCGGCCAGTCGGCACGGTCGATCGTGCGCTCAAAGGCGCCGACCTGGAACCAGTCCTCGACATCGACCGACAGGCCGTTCTGCATCATCCCTCACCTTCATCGACCGGTTCCGCACACGCAGGAGGTCGCCGTCAGGCGGCCCAGCCCTGCGTCAGCGTCGGATCGGGCGCATTCGCCGGATCGCGTTCGACCCAATCGATCAGCAAATCAAGTACGCGGCGCAGCGCGAGGTCCTGTTCGGCGATCCGCGCCTCGAGCCCCGCGATCTGGCGCTGCAACGCGACCAGCTGGGCATCGTCGGCCGGGGGCGCGGCTGGTGCCGGTTCGGCGACGCTCGTTTCGGGCGCGGTTTCGCCGACAGCATCGACCGCCGGGGCATCGGATCCGGCCAAAGCTTCGACCCGTTCGAACGGCTCGTTGACCGCGGCGACCACCGGCTCCGGCGCCGGTTCTGGCGCGGCGGACGCGAGGCCGAGCTGCTCGGCGACGAGCGAGCGCGCCTCGACGAAGCTTGCTGGACCCCGCGCCAGCGGCATCGGCTCGGCCTCTTCGGGCATGCCCCAGCGCGCCAGCCGTTCGAGGCCGCGGACGGGTTCAGCCTCTGGCTCGGGTGCCGGTTCATGTACCAGTTCGGGCGCCGCGAAGGGCGGCGCATCGCCGGCGACGGACACCGGATCGAAGCCCGCGGCTTCATGGTCGGGTTCGGCAGAGGCGGCCGGAGCGGGCCATTCGAGCGGTGCCTCGGCGTCGGCCTCGACCACCAGTTCGAGCGGTTCTTCGGCAAAGGGATCGGCGACCGGCGCGGCCGGCGGCGTCGGCATACGGATAACGGCTTCGGGCACCGCGACGAGCGAGGCCACCGGCTTCGGCGGGGGCGGCACATGGGCCGGCGCGCTCGCGGCGGGCGCCGCGAAGACCGCTTCGGGGACCGGCGGCACCAGCGCCTTTTCGTCGAAGCCGCGGTCGGCCTCGACCTCGGCGACGACCGCGCGGACATGGTGGCCGGTGATGCGGTTCAATTGCTCGACCGCACCGAACAGCAGCAAGCGGCTGACGAGCACGTTCAATTTGCGCGGCACGCCTTCGCTATGATCGAAGATTTCCTCGAACGCGTCGGGGCTGAAGCTCGGATTGCCGGTCCAGCCGACCTTGCCGAGGCGGTGGAGGATATAGGGCTCGACCTCCTCGGGTTCCATCGGATCGAGGTGGTGCGTCGCAATCACGCGCTGGCGCAGCTGTTCGAGCGACGGCGAGTGAAACAGCGTCTGGCGGAATTCGGGCTGGCCGAGCAGGAAGATCTGCAGCAGCGAATGCCCGCCGAGCTGGAAGTTCGACAGCATGCGCAGCTCTTCGAGCGCCGAGATGGCGAGATTCTGCCCCTCGTCGACGATCAGCAGCGTGCGGCGACCGGCGCGCGCCTGTTCGCGCAGATATTGCTCCATCGAGCGCAGCAGTTCGGCCTTGCTCTCGCCTTCCCAGTCGAGCCCGAACTGTTCGGCGACGAGGCGGAGGAGGTCGTCGCCCTCGACCTGCGTCGACACCAGCTTGACCGCGGTCAGCCGGCTGGGGTCGATCGTGTTCATCAGATGGCCGACCAGCGTCGTCTTGCCCGCGCCGACGTCGCCGGTGATGACGATGAAGCCCTCGCCCTGCGCCAGCCCGTATCCGAGGTAGGACATCGCCTTGCGGTGGGTACCGCTTTCGAAATAGAAATTCGGATCGGGCGTCAGCTGGAACGGGCGTCCCGTAAAGCCGTAATATTGATCGTACATATCGTCTTCCCCGTTACCGGAAATTGTAGCGCAGAGCGAAGAGCGCCGATGCGATGAGCTGGCTGTTGAAGCCATCCTGGTCGAAGCTGGTGAGGTTCGCCGCCGCGCTGCCGGTCAGGCCGCGCCAGAAGCGCCGCGAGTAGACGACCGAGGCGCCGAGCGACTGCGCGTCGGACGCTGCGGGCGAGCCATTGTCGGCATAATTGTAGAAGGCGCTGATGCCGAGGTCGGACTGGGCATCGAGCTGGCGTCCGATGCTGGCGAAGAGATAATAATTCTCGTCGATCACGCCGTCGAGGTTCGCCAGTTCGCCGAGCGCGGGCATCAGCAGGCGGCGGCGGTCGTAGCCCGCGCCGATGCCATAGCTCCACCCGCCGACGCGCGACGAGAAGATCGCCTGGACACCGCGGTTGCGGAATTGCGCGCCGGTCGCGTTCGACAGCGCATTGTTGAGGCAGCCGCCGCCCTGCGCACCGAACTGGCAGCTGTTTATGCCGCCGTCGATCGGGTTGCGCGTCGGGTCGAACTGCGTCGGCAGCGCCGCGAGGCCCGACGACAGGCCGCGGCCGAAGCTCGACATCCCGTCATAGACGCCGACCTGGAACACCGTCGCGTGGTTGGGGCGGTAATAGAAACTGCCGGTGTAGATGGTATCGCCGTAACGGCGCCCGACGCGCGCGGTCAGCGAGGTGCGGCGGCTCGGCTGCCACATCACGCCCGCGTCCCAGATCAGCCCGTCGGTATCGAAGGACAATTGGCGCGGGCTCGACTTGTCGGTGATGAAGCGGCCGTTGGCGTCGCGCACCGGCACGCCGTTCGCGTCGACCACCGGGTCGCGCTGGCCGATCTCGATATCCTCGTAACCGACGCCGCCGAGCAATGCGACGGTCGGCCCGATCGGCACCGTCACGTCGGCGCGCGCATATTTGCCCTCGAACCTCTGGTCGAGCTGGCTCGCATCCTCGCGTTCGAAACCGCCCGACACCTGCCAGCCGAACGGCAGCTCGCCGGGCTTCTGGCCGATGCTGCCCCACAGGACATGGTTGGTCGAACTGTCGAAGATATCCTGCGACACCGCGCCGGGCAGCAGCAGCGGCGGGCTGTCGACCGACACCTTGTTATAGCCAAAGCGATAGCCCGCGCCGACGTCGAGCCCGCCGATGCGCCGCGCGAAGGTCGGTCCGGCGTAGATCGAATAGACGTCGGCGACGTTCGATCCATTGCCCAGGAAGATGTCGTCGTCGGCGCCCTGCCCGTCGGCGCGCGTGCGCGTCGCGAGCGCCCCGGCTTCGAGGTTGAGCCCGCGCACCAGTTCGTAGCGGCCGCGGACGAGTCCGCTCAGCGTGCTCGAATCGTCGAGCCCGCGCGATTCGCCGATGCGATATTCGTAGCGGACCGACGCCGCGATCTCGGCGCGGCGCGTCACGATCGCCGCGTCGACGCCCGCCGACAGCGTCGTATAGGTCAGCACGTCGCCGTCGTTCTTGAGGTCGGCGGACAGCACCTGCCCGACCTCCAGATAGGGGACGACATCGACCTTGCGCTGGCTGCGGCGTTCGCCGCGCGCGCGTTTGTCGCCGCCGTCCTTCGCGGCGGGTCCGGGCGCCGATGCCGCGCCGTCACCGCCCTCGGGACCCGAAAATTGCGCGTGCGCGCTCGTTGCGGTCCCCGCGAGCAGCAGCGCCGCGAGCGTCAGTGCGCCGCGATGGCGAATTCTGGTGCGCATCAGGACGCGCCTCCCTGTCCATAATAGGTGCCGAAGCGGCGGCCGCCCGGCGAGAATTTGACCCCGTTGAGGAGCAATTGGATGTGCGGGCACGCGCCCATCAGTCCGATCGCGTCGCGCAGCGAGCTTTCGAGCGTCGTGTCGGCGCGCACGACCATGATCAGCTGGCCGACGTGCCCCGCGAGCACCGCCGCGGGCGACGCGGCGAGCACCGGCGGCGAATCGAGGATCAGGATGCGCCCCGGCGCCCCCGCCTCGAGCTGCGCGAGCAGCGCCTCGGTGCGCGCCGAGGCGAGCAATTCGGTGTCGTGCATGTGCGCGGTACCGGCGGGCATCACCTTCAGCCCCGCGATGTCGGTCTGGATCAGGCAGTCGCCGAGCGGCAGGTGCGGATCGGCGAGCGCGTCCATCAGCCCCGGCCCGTCCTCGAGCCCCAGCGTCTCGATCACGCTCGGCTTGGCGATGTCGGCGTCGATCAGCAGCACGTCGTGATCGGCCTCAACCGCGAGGCTGAGCGCGAGGTTGACCGCCGAAAAGGTCTTGCCCTCGCCCGGGTTCGCCGAGGCGATCAGCACGCGGTGGCCGCGCGGCAGCAGCGGGCGGTTCGCGGTGCCGCCGAAATTGCGGATGATCTCGCGCTTCACGATGCGATATTCTTCGGAAATGCCGGTGACCGGTGCGCCGGGCACGATCATCCCGCGCGCGCCAAGCCGGTCGCGGTCGATCGTTCCCTGCCGCGCCGGCACCACGGCCGGCGCCGCCCGCGCGATATCCTTGCGCGGCGACGGTTTGACGGGCTCGACCACCGGCGCCGCCTCGACCACGGGGTCGAGGATTTCGGCCTCGGGCGCGGATTCGGCGGCGGACGGCGGCGGCGGCGCCTCGGCCTCGGGCGCGGCCTTCCTCTTGGTCTTCCGGCGCTCGGGCTCGGCCGGCAGGCTCGACAGGTCGATCGTCGGCGCACCCGCGGCGGGATCGGTGCCGAACATGTCGGCGGCGCGTTCGAGCAGCGATGGCGTCCGCTTGACGGGGCGATGTTCGTTCATTTTCTTGTCCTCCGTCACGCGACCATGCCGCGCTGGACGAATTCGGCGATCAGCAGCAGTACGAACAGCGCGACGAGCGCCCCGCTGCCGCCGGCAAGCCAGACGAGCTTCTTGCGGCGGTCGAGATGACGCTCGGGGGTCACCACCTCGGTGATCGAACCGATCACCGGCAGCCCGCTCGCACGTTCGAGCTTGGCCGCGGTCGCATAGCTGGTGCGCACCTGGCTGAGCGCGAAGGCCGCGCCGATGCCGCCGCCGATGCCGACGAGCAGCACCGCAGTGAGGAACAGCGGCCGGTTGGGCGCCGAGGGCGAGGTCGGCTTGGTCGGCGGATCGAGCAGCTCGATCTTGACCGCATCGGTCTCGGTCTGGACGTCGCCGCGGAGCCGCACCTGCTCGCGCTGTGCGAGCAGCCGGTCGTACTGCGCCTTGAGCGCGGTATATTCGCCGTTGATGCGTTCATATTCGGCGGCAACGCCGGGATTCTGGATCTGCGCCGAAGTGATCTGCGCGATGTCGCCGGTGAGCTGCGCCTTGCGCGACGACAGCGCGGTCACGGTCGCCTGGCGTTCGGCGCGCATCGCCTGCAGCGTCGCATAGGCGGGGTTCTGGGCGTTGCCGCCGCCCCCGCCGCCGGTGCCCTCGCGGTCGGCCATGGCCTTCAGCGACGCGATCTGGCTTTTCAGCGCGACGACGTCGGGATGCGCGTCGGTCAGCCCGCGCGCGCGCATCGACGACAGTTCGGCCTGCGCGCCCGCGAGCTGCTGGCGCGCGACCCCGCCGCCGGTGGCGCCGAGACCGGGAACGTTGATCGTCGCCGGGGTCTGCGCCATCTGGCCGTTCGCCGCCGCGAGCGCGCCTTGCGCCGCGGCGAGCTGGGTCTCGATCTGGCCGAGTTCGGCGCGCGCCTGGTCGATGCGCTGGCCGGGCGAGCCGCTGCCGCTCGCGATCAGGCCGATATTCTTCGCCTCGAAGGCGGCGCGGCGCGCCTCGACCTCGCCGAGCGCCTTTTCGCGGCCGGCGAGCTGGCTGTCGAGGAACTTCAGCCCCTCGCGCGCGGTCATCCGGCCGCCGCGAAGCTGTTCGTCGCGGAACACGGTGATCAGGCTGTCGAGCACCCCCGAGGCGAGCTTGGCATTGTCGGCATCCGACAGGCTGCCGACGCCGATGCTCGACGTGATCTCGAAGATATTGTCCTGCTGCGGCACGACCTTGATATTCTTTTGCAGCATCGCGACCGCGCCCGCCTTTTCGCGGTCGCTCGCACCCGCGGGGATCATGCCCGTGGTCACCGCGACCTTCTCGAGGTTGCGCGCGCTGGTCAGCGTCTCGCGAATCTGGTCGATGCGCGCACGGTCGGCATAGGGGCCCGACTGCGCATCGGCGGGGATGATCTCGTTGATGTCGACGAGCAGGCGGGCGCGCGAATCATAGCGGTTGGGGATCGAGGCGATCGCCAGCCAGCCGAGGATGCAGATGCCCCATGCGACGGCGAGCACCAGCCAGCGGCGCGTCCAGACGCTGTGCAGCGCCACCCGGAATTCGTCGTAAAGGCCGTTCATCGTCTGGGTTCAGTCCTTGGCAGGTCGGGGGTCGCTGGCGCCGCGCGGCGTCAGAACATGCTTTCGGGGATGATGATGACGTCGCCCGGCTGGAGCCGGACGTTCGCCTTGACGTCGCCGCGCTTGATCAGGTCGTTGAGCCGCAGCGCATATTCCTGCTGCTTGCCGCTTCCCTTGTCGTAACGCACGAGGCGCGCCTTGTTGCCCGCGGCATATTCGCCGAGCCCGCCGACCGCAATCATTGCGTCGAGCACCGTCATATTGGCGCGGAACGGGATCGAGGCGGGCTTTTCGGTCGCGCCGACGACGCGTACCTGCTGCGAAAAGGTACTGTTGAAGCTCGTCACGATCACGCTGACGATCGGGTCGGTGATATATTGGCTGAGCTGGAGCTTGATGTCCTGCTGGAGCATCGTCGGGGTCTTGCCGACCGCGGGCATGTCGGTGATCAGCGGCGTGGTGATGCGGCCATCGGGGCGCACCTGCACCTTGCCGCCGAGTTCGGGGTTGCGCCACACGAAGATCTGGAGCTCGTCGAGCGGGCCGATGATATATTCCTCACCCGGGCCTTCCTGATTGGCGACAAAGGACGCGCTCGGCAGCTGCGGCGCATTGCCGGGGCCGCCCATGCAGCCGGCAAGCGCGGTCGCGGCGATGCCCGAAATCAGGGCCACGCGCGCAGCGCGAATGGCGGGGAAGGACGTCATATCAAATCACCTTTCCTGCGGCAGGGGTGTCGTTGCGGGCTAAGTACCTACAACAACAGCCAATGCGTCAGGGTCCGCCATGACGGAAAAGGGTAAACATACCGTTAGTAGTCCAGAGTCTTTGGCCCGGCCTTGTCGCGACATGTCCTGTTTCGGGACATAATTTCCCGTCTCAGACGAGCATCTCGCGTGCCGGCCCCTGCCCGAGGAAGGCCGAGGGACTCGCGCTCGCACCATAGGCCCCCGCCTGGAAGATCGCGACAAGGTCGCCGACCGCGCCGTGTGGCAGCGCCACCTGGTCGCCGAGGCGATCCAGCGGCGTGCAGAGGCAGCCGACCACCGAGACCGTTTCGACCGGCTCGACGCCGAAGCGGCCCGCGAGCGCGATCGGATAGTTGCGGCGGATCACGGTGCCGAAATTGCCGCTCGCCGCCAGCTGGTGGTGAAGCCCGCCGTCGGTGACGAGGAAGGTCTCGCCGTGGCTGGTTTTGCGGTCGACGATGCGGGTCAGATAGACCCCCGCCTCGGCGACCAGCCAGCGCCCCAGTTCCATCGCAAAGCGGCTGGCGCCGAGCACCGCATCGCGCGCGCCGAGCGTTTCGCCGAGCGCATCGCCGACCGCGGCGGCATCGACCGCGACGTCGCCCGGGAAATAGGGCACGCCCATGCCGCCGCCGAGATTGACCAGCGGCGGCACCGCACCCGCCTCGTTCGCGAGCCGCGCCGCGAGCGCCACCGTCTGCGCTTGCGTGTCGGCGATCGCCGCGGCGTCGAGCGCCTGCGATCCGGCAAAAATATGGAAGCCCTGCCAGTCGGCACCGGCGCCGCGCAGCCGTTTGACGAGCGCAGGCACTTGGGCGGCGTCGACCCCGAAAGGCTTCGCGCCGCCACCCATCTTCATGCCCGACCCTTTCAGGTCGAAATCGGGGTTCACGCGCACCGCGAGCCGCGGCGTCACCCCGAGCCGCGCGCCGATCGCCAGCGCGCGGTCGGCCTCGCCCGCCGATTCGAGATTGAGCGTCGCTCCCGCCGCGATCGCCGCTTCGAGTTCGCGGTCGCGCTTGCCGGGCCCGGCGAAGCTGACGTGCGCGGCCGTCATGCCGCTCGCGAGCGCCGCCTGAAGTTCGCCTCCCGACGCGACGTCGAAGCCGTCGACCATCGCCGCCATGTGCGCGAGCAGCGGGGTGTAGGGGTTCGCCTTCATCGCATAGTGAAGCTGGACCATATCGGGCATCGCGGCGCGCCATTGGGCGACGCGCGCGGTGAGCATGCGGCCGTCATAGACGAACAGCGGGGTGTCCCCCGCCTCCCCGGCGAGGGTATCGGCGCGCCGGCCGCCGATCAGCAGCATGCCGCCCTCATCGGCGACGAAGCCGGGCGGGATCGGACCGTGCGGTTTCATGACGGGGCTTTCCATTCGGCGGCAATCGCGACGCGATCGAGCTTGCCATTGGGTCCTCGCGGCAGCTCGGCCCGCCATTCGATTGCCTGCGGCTGCATGAAATTGGGGAGGTTCTGCTTCATATGGGCCGCCAGCGCTTCGGGATCGGCGCCGGCCTTGCCGCGCACGATCAGAACGATCGCGGCGCCGAGCCGCGCGTCGGGCACCCCGAACGCCACCGCCTCGAATATTTCGCCCGACGCGACCGCGACATCCTCGACCTCGGTGGGGCTGACGCGATTGCCGGCGGTCTTGATCATCGCATCGTCGCGCCCGACGAAATAGAGGAGATGGTTGGCGTCGCGGCGTACCGTGTCGCCCGACCATACCGCCGTGCCGCCATAGTGCGACGCGCGTGGCGCAGGCCGGAAGCGCTCTGCGGTGCGTGCGGGATCGCGCCAATAGCCCTGCGCGACCAGCGGGCCGCAGTGGACGAGTTCGCCCGGTTCCTCGTCGGCGGTGATCGTCCCGTCGGCGCGGCACACCAGGATTTCGGCGTGCGGGATCGCGCGCCCCATCGAGGTCGGATGGTCGGCGACGAATTTGGGATCGAGGAAGGTCGAACGGAACGCCTCGGTCAGCCCGTACATCGGATAGATGGCAGCGTTCGGAAAGGTCGTGCGCATCGCGTCGATCAGCGACGGGGTCAGCGCGCCGCCGCTGTTGGTGAGGCGCTTGAGGTGCGCCGCCACCTCGGCGGGCCAGTCGCTTTCGACGAGTTGCACCCACAGCGGCGGCACGCCGGCCAGCGTCGTCGCGCGGTGGCGCGCGACCGCCTTTACGACGTCGCGCGGGGTCAGATAGTCGAGCGGCGCGACCGCCCCTCCCGCATGCCAGGTCGAAAGCAGCTGGTTCTGCCCATAGTCGAAGCTCAGCGGCAGCACGCCGAGCACGCGGTCGTCGGGCGCGATCTTCAGGTAGGAGGCGACGCTTTCCGCCCCGAGCCACAGGTTGGCGTGGCTCAGCATCACCCCCTTCGGCCGGCCGGTCGAACCGCTGGTGTAGAGAATCGCGGCAAGATCGTCGGGCCCGGCGCCGGACGGCGGCAGCCCCTGCCCGACCGAATCGATCACCTCTTCGGCGACTTTCAGTTCCTGCACGGCACAGGCCTCGGGCAGGTCGCCGCCGAGCGTATCGGCGCGCGCCGCGTTGGTGATCAGCAGTTTCGCCCCGCTGTCGGCCAGGATATGCGCGACCTGCGCGCCCTTGAGCAGCGGGTTGACCGGCACATGGATCAGCCCCGCCCGCGCCGCCGCGAGCGGCATCAGGCACGCGAGGCGCGTCTTCGCGCTCCAGCTCGCGACGCGCTCGCCGGGCGCGCCGGCCATTTCGAGCAGCCACGCCGCCAGCCGCCCGACCCCGGCATCAAGCTCGGCATAGGTCGTAACGCGATCGCCGATCAACAGCGCCGGCGCGCCGGCGGCGCCGCACAGGGCGAGATGGTCGATCGGACGCGAGGGCGGATTCGGATTTTCGGTCATTGGCTGTTAGTCATGTGGTGATAGAGCGCTACCCCATGCAAGGGAACGGTGAAGATCGCGCTAATGATGAACGCCTGCCCGCCGGCGCGCGCGCGGCGGGCTTCGCGTCGCCGTTCGACCGCGGCGAATGGTTCGACCTGCTCGATGCGCACGGTTTTGCGGGCGAGGATCGCCACGATGCCCACGCGACGGTCGGTGCCGCGACCGCGTGGCTGCCGCTCCGCCGCGATCGCGCGGGACAGTATAGCGGCCTTGCCAACTGGTACAGTTTCGCGATCCGGCCGCTGTTCACCGGCCCGGCGCATCCCGGCGAGCGCGGCGCGGCGTTGCGCGCGCTCTTCGCAGGCCTGCGCAAGCGCGCCGCGCGGCTGACGCTCTATCCGGTGCCCGAAACCGAAGGTGTGCACGGCGACCTCGTGATCGCACTGCGCAAGGCGGGGTGGTGGGTCGAGGCGACCCCGGCGGGCGACCGTCACTGGCTCGACCTCGCGGGCATGACGCACGACCAGTGGTGGGAAAGCCGGCCCGGCGCACTCAAGAACACCGTCCGGCGCAAGGCGAAGAAGGGCGTGGTCGATATCCAGCTGCTCACCGCCTTCGATCCCGGCAGCTGGGCCGCCTATGAACGAATCTATGCCGCGAGCTGGAAGCCCGATGAAGGGCACCCCGCGCTGCTGCGTGCCTTTGCCGAGCACGAAAGCGCGCGCGGCACGCTCCGCATGGGGATCGCGCGGATCGAGGGCATCCCGGTCGCCGCGCAATATTGGACGGTCGAGGACGGCACCGCCTTCATTCACAAGCTGGCGCATGTCGAGGACAGTCTGAAGGCCTCGCCCGGAACGCTGCTGTCGGCCGCGCTGTTCCGTCATGTGATCGAGGTCGACGGCGTCGCGCGCGTCGATTTCGGCACCGGCAACGACGGGTACAAGAAGGACTGGATGAACCGCCACGAGCGGCTGTGGCGATTGGAGGCTTTCAATCCGTCGCGCATCGCGGCATGGGGGCCCGCGATAAAGGCTTTTGCGCGCTCGAAGCTGGGGCGCGAGTGAGGACGAAATGACCGATACTGCCGCCACCCCCGCCGCTTCGGGCGTCGACGCCACGCTCCGCGCGCTGCTCGCCGACATATTGGGCCTCGGCGAAGCCCGCGCCGCTGCGCTGACCGAGGACAGCGGCCTGTTCGGCGAACTGCCCGAATTCGATTCGATGGCGGTCGCGACCGTGCTGACCGAAATGGAGGATCGCCTCGGCATCATCATCGACGACGACGAGATCGACGGCGAGATTTTCGAGACCTATGGCAATCTGCTGGCCTTCTCGCTGCGCAAAGTGACCGACTGAGGGCTTTTGGACCGGGCGCCTTCCTTCCCTCCGTTCGCCCTGAGCTTGTCGAAGGGCCGTTCTTTTCTTTCTGACGCTGAAAGGAAGAAGGACGGTCCTTCGACAAGCTCAGGACAAACGGGCGAGGATCTGCAGCGTTGAGCGGCAGCGCGATGCCCGAACATATCCTCCGTATCGCTCCCGCGGGCGCGCCGCGCGCGACCGTGCTGGTCGTCCCGCCCTTGTTCGAGGAAGCGAACCGCACGCGCCGCACGCTGGTGCTCGCGATGCGCGCGCTCGCCGCGCGCGGCTTCGCCGCAGCGATGCCCGACCTCCCCGGGCAGAACGAGAGCCTCGTCGCGCTGGAAAGCGTCGATCTCGGCATGTGGCAAAATGCCCTCGCCGAGCGTGCGGCCGCCATCGACGGCCCCCTCCTCGTCGCGTCGGTGCGCGGCGGCGCGCTCATCGACCATCGGATCAAGGCCGCGGGCTGGTGGCGGCTGGCGCCGGCCGGCGGCGCATCGCTGCTCCGCACCCTGCTGCGCGCACGGGTCTCGGCCGACCGCGAGGCGGGCGCGACCTCGTCGCTCGAAAGCCTGACCGAAACGGCGAAGACCGCGCCGCTGCTGCTCGCCGGCAATCGCCTGTCGCCCGCGATGATCGCACAGCTCGGCAGCGCCGAGGTACAACCCGTCGAACCTCTGCGCACCCTCGCGCTCGGCGCCGACGGCATCGTGGGCACGCCCTTGTGGCTGCGCGCCGAACCCGGCGAGGACGCCGCGATGGCGGAGGCGATCGCCGACGACATCGCGACCTGGAGCACCGCATGCGGCGCCACCTGAGCTTCGCCTGCGACGGCGCCGCGCTCGCCGCGACGCTCGACGACGCGCCCGGCTCCACGGGGCTCCTCATCGTGTCGGGCGGCAACGAGATTCGCAGCGGCGCACACCGCGGCATGGCGATGCTGGCTCAGCGCGTCGCCGCGGCGGGGCACCCGGTCTTCCGCTTCGACCGGCGCGGGATCGGCGACAGCGAGGGCGGCAATGGCGGTTACCGGTCGAGCGGCCCCGACATCGCGGCGGCGATCGCGGCGTTCCGCGACGCCGCACCGCACGTCGCGCGCATCGCCGCCTTCGGCAATTGCGACGCCGCGAGCGCATTGCTGCTGCACCAGCCGCTCGCACTCGATGCGCTGATCCTCGCCAATCCCTGGACCTATGCGGATGACGGCGGCGGCGAGGCGGCGGACGAACCCGCACTGCCCCCCGTCTCGGCGATCCGCGCGCGTTACCTGTCGCGGCTGAAAGACCCCAGAAGCCTGCTCAGGCTGCTGAAGGGCGAGATCGATGTCCGCAAACTCGCGCGCGGCCTGTCAGCGATGGGCAAAAGAAGCACCGAACCGGCCGCCGGCAGCCTTGCCGGAGACCTCGACGCGGCGCTGGCCGGGCTGCGCCGCCCGGCGACGATCCTGCTCGCGACCGGCGACCGCACCGCGCAAGCGTTCATGGAGACACTCGCGGCACCCCTTGCCCGCATCGAGGCGAACCCGGGGACGCTCCGCGTCGAGCGGCTCGCAAGCTCCTCGCACAGCTTTGCCGGCGACGATAGCGAATGGCTGGCAACGCGGATAATCGCCGCTCTCGAATAATCGTCCTCGCGAGGGCGAGGTTGGTTACGCCTCCACCAGCGCCTTATATTCGGCCTCGGCAAGGAAGCGTTCGGCGTCGAGCGCCGCCATGCAGCCCATGCCCGCCGCGGTCACCGCCTGGCGATAGACCTTGTCGGTGACGTCGCCCGCGGCGAAGACGCCGGGGATGCTGGTCAGCGACGTGCCCGGCGTCACCTGCAGATAGCCGTCGGCGTCGAGCGGCAGCTTGCCCTTGAACAGTTCGGTCGAGGGGCTGTGGCCGATCGCGACGAAGCCGCCGTCGGTCGGCTCGTGGCTCGCCGCACCGGTGACGGTGTCGACCAGGTCGACCCCGACCAGCCCCGACACGCCCTCGCCCGCGACGAAACGCTCGACGCGCTTGTTCCACAAGACCTTGATCTTCGGGTTGGCGAACAGCCGGTCCTGCAGGATCTTTTCGGCGCGCAAATGATCACGGCGGTGGATCAGCGTCACATCGTCGCTGTGGTTGGTCAGGTACAGCGCCTCCTCGACCGCGGTGTTGCCGCCGCCGATCACCACGACCTTCTTGCCGCGATAGAAGAAGCCGTCGCACGTGGCGCACGCCGACACGCCCTTGCCGCCGAGTTCCTGCTCGCCCTCGACGCCCAGCCATTTGGCCTGCGCGCCCGTCGCAATCACCAGCGTTTCGGCCAGATAGACGTCGCCGCCGTCGCCGGTCAGCCTGAACGGGCGCTGCGACACATCGACGTCGACGATCGTGTCCCAGATCATCGTCGTGCCGACATGCGTCGCCTGCGCGGTCATCTGTTCCATCAGCCAGGGGCCCTGGATCACTTCGGCGAAACCCGGGTAATTCTCGACATCGGTGGTGATGGTCAGCTGGCCGCCGGGCTGGAGCCCCTGCACGACGATCGGCTTCATCCCCGCACGCGCGGCATAGATGGCGGCCGACAGCCCCGCGGGGCCCGAGCCGAGGATGAGCATCTTGGTTTCGTGCGTGGTGGGCATGGTGATCCTTCGCTGGCGTGGTGCGCCTAAATGGGTGTTGCCAACCGCGCTAGCAAGGGACAGGCTGTGCGCCAAGGGGGAGCCGATGAAAGAGGATAGCGCCGCCGACGACCAGGCGGCACCGGCGCGACGCGGCGAACGCTGGCCGCTCGTGACGGCATTCATCGCCGCGCTCGCGGTCGCCCTCGGCGTCTATCTGCTGATCGAGGTCGGGATGGGCGGCGCGGTCGGCTATACGCTGCTGGTCGTGCTGCCGGCCGCCCTGTCGGCCTTCGTCGCCTGGGTCGGCAGCCTGCGGCGAAACTGGGCGCGCTCGACCTATTTTCTCGTCCCCGTGTGGCTCGGCGGCGGCATGACCGCGATCGGCATGGTCTTCCTGCGCGAAGGCGTGATCTGCGTGCTGATGGTGCTGCCGCTGTGGCTGCTGTTCGGCATGCTCGGCGTGTGGCCCGTGTACCTCTATCGCCAACGCCGCAACCGGGCCGACAGCACGATCTTTCGCGCCAACGCGCTGCTGCTTCTGCCGTTCCTCGCGCTCGTCGTCGATCAGCAGGTCGCGCCGCCGCGCGACAGCTACGTCGTCACGCGCGCGATCATCGTCGAGGCTTCGGCGGCGCAGAGCTGGGACGCGCTGCTCGCGATTCCTGCGATCGCGCCGGGCGAAGGCCGCTGGACCTTCAGCCAGAGCGTGCTGCGCCTGCCCCGCCCGGTCGAATCGTCGCTCGCCGGCCGCGGCGTGGGTGCCGTCCGCGACGCGCGCTGGCAGGACGATATCCGCTTTCAGGAAATCGTCACCGACTGGCACCCGGGCCGCGAGATCGCCTGGCGCTTTGCGTTTCCCGATCCGTCGATCCATCGGCGCACCGACCGCCACATCAACCCGGACAGCCGCCAGTTGCGGATCGAACGCGGCGGCTATCGCCTGATCCCGATGGCGGATGGCCGGACACGGATCGAACTGTGGACGCGCTATCGCATGGCGACGCCCGTCAACGCCTATGCCGCGATGTGGGGCGAACAAATTCTCGGCGACATCCAGGCGAACGTCCTCGCCATCGTCGCTGCACGGCTGAGGAGCGAACATGGCTAGCTGGTGGGAAAGACACGGCGTACCGCGGCTGATCAAATGCGCCTGTTCGCAGGGGCAGATCATGAAGGCGCGCAGCAAGGTCGTGCCGCACGCCGCGGGCGACATACTCGAGCTCGGCTGCGGCGGCGGGATCAACATGGAATTCTATGACCGCAACCGCGTCAGGAGCTTCACCGGGCTCGACCCCTCGCCCGAACTGCTCGAAATGAGCCGCGCGGCGGCGCAAGCGCACGGGATCGACGCCGACATTCAGGGCGGCGTGGGCGAGGCGATGCCGTTCGGCGACGGTCAGTTCGACACCGTCGTCACCACCTTCACCCTCTGCTCGGTCGCCGAGCAGGCGGCGGTGCTGTCCGAAATCCGCCGCGTGCTAAAACCCGGCGGCACCGCGCTCTTCCTCGAACATGGCGGTGCGCCCGACGCCGGGGTCGCCAAGTGGCAACGGCGGATCGAGCCCATCTGGAAACGCATCGGCGGCAATTGCCATCTCACCCGGCCGATTTCGGATGCCTATGCCGCCGCGGGCTTCGCGGTCGAGCGACAGGGCGCGCTGTACATGCCCAAGACCCCCCGCCCCTTCGGCTGGGTCGAATATGGCGCCGCGCGGGCGAACTGAAGCCCAGCGCGTACCGCCAGCGGAGCGCGACCGGTCTCGACCGATAGCGGACTTAGATCCTCCCTGTGGCCGCAGGCTATGGGGAGGGGGACCGCTCGCGCAGCGAGTGGTGGAGGGGCCGCAAGGTCGCGCGACGCCGGACGGCGCCGGCCCCTCCGTCAGCGCTGCGCGCTGCCACCTCCCCATTGCTGCGCGACAGGGAGGATTGGCGGAATGCGACCGTTAGTCGCCGCTAGAGATGTGCACCCCGGCGAAAGCCGGGGCCCAGAATGCCGACACGAACCCGGCGTGTTTCTACACTGGACCCCGGCTTTCGCCGGGGCGCACGGAGGACTCGATTCGGTCGTGTTCCGTCATCCCGGCGAAGGCCGGGATCCCGCCCTGCAAGCCATGATGCACCGGTGAGATCCCGGCCTTCGCCGGGATGACGACTGGAAATGGACGCGATCCGCTTCTCACCCCGACGCGACGCTCTTCTGCAAATAGGCCTTTCCTATATTATCCGGCTATGCCGGCCTCCGTCCGGCTCGTTCATTTGGCGGACAAAAGCGGTCGCTGCCCGGCTCGCCGATGCGACCGCGCCGGGCGCGTCCAGCCCGGGGCAAGGCTCAAATCGGCGGGCGCACAGGGCTGAACTTACCTGAACTTTGAAAATGCCGCGCGGCGCTTGCCCCGACCGGCTTCAACCCGGACGACGACAGAGGGCCATGGCGGTTTACCATCCCGGAGCCGCCGCTATTCCTTCTCACCCACCTCGACCAGCCCGTGCCCGACGCTGACGCGCTCGTCGAAGACGAAGCAGCTGCCGTGCCAGCGGCTTGCCGCCTCGGGCACCTGTTCGAGATAGGCGAGGATGCCGCCTTTCAGGTGGACGACATCGTCGACGCCTTCGCTGCGGAGATAGGCGGTCGACTTTTCGCAGCGGATGCCGCCGGTGCAGAACATCGCGACACGCTTGCCCGCAAATTCGGCGGCATGGTCGCGCCACCAGCCGGGGAAGTCGCCGAAGCTCTTCGTCTGCGGATTGATCGCACCGTCGAAGCTGCCGTAGCCGACCTCGAAGCCGTTGCGCGTGTCGATCACCACGGTGTCGGGATCGGCGATCACCGCGTTCCAGTCGGCGGGGGCGACATAGCGGCCGACGTCGCGCGACGGATCGATGCCGGGCACCTTCATCGTCACGATCTCCTTCTTCAGCCGCACCTTGAGCCGCTGGAAGGGCATGGCGGCGGCGGCCGAATATTTGACGTCGAGATCGGCGCACCCGGGCAGCGCGCGGATGTGTGCGACCACCGCCGCGATTCCCGCCTCGGGCCCGGCGATCGTGCCGTTGACGCCCTCGCGCGCGAGCAGGAGCGTGCCTTTGACACCCTGCGCCGCACACAGATCGAGCAAGGGCTGACGCAGCGCAGCGGGATCGTCGAAGGGCGCGAATTTATAGAGGGCAGCGACGGTGAAGGTCATGATCGGCGCCCTTTAGCCGCACGGCACCACAAACAAAAGCAACGTCATTGCGAGGCGCCGAAGGCGACGCGGCAATCCAGAGTGTGCGTAAACCGTTCTGAATTGCTTCGCTCCGCTCGCAATGACGAGCTATTTCAGCGGAACGGATCGCCCCGTCCCGTCGCATAATGCGCCATCGCCATCGTCGTCCATTGCGCATTGACGCGGATGCAGCTCGGAAAGACGCTCGCATCGGTCACCAGCACGTTGGTCGTGCCGTGGACGCGGCAGCCGGGATCGACGATGCCATATTCGGGATTTTCGTGGATCGCATTGCCGCCGTGCGGGTGGCTGCTCGACAATGTCACATCGTCCTGTTCGCGAATCTCGCGCGCGAAAAACTCGTCGACGTCCATATCGGGGGTCAGTTTGTGACCGCTCGCGACCGCCGGATAGCATTCGATCGCGCCCGCCGCGAAATGCACGCGGGTCAAGGTCGCCATCGCGCGGCGCAGCACCGGCATGTCGTCGGTCGCATCGAGGCGGAAATGGAGCTTGCCATCCTCGACCTGCCCGCGCCGGTCGGCGGGGAACAGGATGCCCGCCGAATGGACCCGGCCGAAATTCTTCATCCGCGCCGCATGGTCGCCGAACCAGCCGGGCATCAGCGACGCCATCGCCATCGGCGGCTGGAAATGGCTTTCGAGCAGATAGTCGCCGCAGTCGACATAGCTCGTCATCTGGTCCTCGTCCCACGCGTCGCCGCCGACGCCGTCGGGCATCAGCGCGACGACGGGCGAGGCGACGTTGAGCGACACCTGGTATCCGGTGCGGTCGACGTCGCTGCGGTGGAGCAGCTTCGACGAGGCGATCGTGCCGCCCGCGACGATCACGCCGACGCGCGTGCGCACGAGCCTTTTGCTCCCGTCGGGCATCACCAGCCGCACCGCCTCCGCCGCTTGCTTGCCGCCGGGCGCGTCGCGCCACAATATGCGCTCGACCTTGGTTTCGGGCAGGATGCGCGCGCCATGGTCGCGGCACGCTTCGGGCAGATAGGTCTGCGCCATCCCCATGCGCCGGCCATAGGCGCAGCCCGAATTGCAATAGCCGCAATAGGCGCACGCCTGCGGCGTGTTCGGCGGGCCGAAATTCTTGTCGAACCAGTCGGTCACCGCGCGCCGCTCGCGCGGGTTCGTCGACGCCGCGGCATAGGCGTTCCAGCCCGCAATCAGATGCGTGCCGTTATGTCGCCCGCTGCGCGGTTCGGCGCGCGCGATGCCCAGCTTCCGCGCCACCGCATCGTAGCTGGCATGGAAGGCGGCCGGATCGACGGGCGCGCCGATGCTTGCCCATTTGGCGAGCACGTCGGCGGCATCGGGGTGCGTCCGCCCCGCTTCATTGACGCGCAGGCAGATGCCGTTGTTGATCGTCGACGACCCGCCGACGCAGCGTCCCTGAAAGATCACGAAGTCGCGGTTCGTCGTCGTCTGGACCGCACCATGTTTGTAGAGCTGGGCGATCATGTCGAGTTCGTGGTGGGTGATGTGGTGCGAGGGGTAGAAAGGCCCCGCCTCGACGATCAGCACCCTGTAACCCTGCGCCGCGACATTGCAGGCCGCGACGGCACCGCCCGCCCCCGATCCGACGACGACGACGTCATATTCGTCGGCAAGCGTGCTCGCGGTCAATATATGCGCATCGTCGATTTCGCGCCCGGTGACGTCGGTGATGTCGAGGTCGGGCGGATCGACGCGGTCGCGGAATTTGGGCAGGGTAAAACCGATCTGCGCGAGCACCGGATTATGCTCGTTCGCGTCCTGCCCCGCGTCGCGCGGCCGCTCGCCGCCTTCCCAATGACCGTAATAGCAGGCGTAGATGATGCCGCGCAGCCGCGCCATGTCCTGGAACAGGTCGAACCGGCTGTTCGCCAGCCGGCTCTGCACCCGCGCCGCGCGCTCGGCGACGTCGAGTTCGACGAACACCGGCGCCAGCACCAGCTCGGTCGCGTCGAGCGAAAGGCGGATTTCCCTGAGCTTGGTGCCTCCGACCTTGCCGAACAGCGTCTCGACATTGCGCACAACATCGCTCGCCGGGATCGCCATCGGCGCGCCGTGGAACAGCGCCTCGGTCAGCGCCTCCAGAAATTTGAGCTGCCCGAAATTGAACGGTGCCGTCATCGCCCTCTGCCCCCTCTTGTCCCGTCATCCAGATGCCGGGTCATAGCGGGCAAAGGCAAGGCGTATTGTACCGGATCGCCAATCACGCCGGTGCGGCAACAGCCTCCACGGGCAGGAACGGTCGCACCGCTGCCATCGCGCGATCGACATAGACGGCCTTCTCGCCCACCGGCGCAACATAGTGCAGCGCGGCTTCGGCTTCGCGCGGTCCCGCCAGCCGTGCGATAATCCACGCCGCCAGATATTGCGACGCAAGGCAGCCGCCCGCGGTCGCGACATTGCCGTGCGCCACGAACGGCGCGTCGAGCACCTCGACCCCGGCCTCGATCACCCACGGCCTGGTCGTGAGGTCGGTGCACGCGGGCAGGTCGCCGATCAGCCCGAGTTTCGCGAGCAGCAGCGTTCCCGAACATTGCGCCCCGATCAACTGGCGCTCCGGATCGAGCCGGATCGCACCCAGCAGCGCGGCATCGGCGGCGATCTCGCGCGTGCGGATACCGCTGCCGATAATCACCGCATCGGCATCGGTCGCGAAATCGAGCGACCGCTGCCGCTCGATGGTGGCCCCGTTCATCGAGGTGACCTGCGGCGTCGGCGACGTGATATGCGCTTCCCAGCCCCGCTCGCGCAGCCGGTTGAGGATCGCCGCGGCGACGAACGAATCGAGTTCGTTGAAACCGTCGAACGTCAGCACCGCGATCTGCATCGAAACCTCCGGAAAAGGCGCGCGTTCAGCGCACCGCGACGGTCAGATGGCGGATGCCGGCGATCCCCGCAAGCGCTTCGCGCACTGCGGCGCCCGGGTGATCGCCCGCGACCTCGACGATCGCGGCGTGCGCGCCGGGCCCGACGCGCCAGACATGCAGGTCGAGCAGCCGGATCCCGCCCAACTCCTCGATCCGCGCCCGCACCGCCTCGGCCAGCGGATCGACGCTTTCGTCGAGCAGCACCGCGGCGGTGTCGCGCATCAGCCCCCACGACCAGTGCGCGATGACGATCGCGCCGACGATCCCCATCACCGGGTCCATCCAGCGCCAGCCGAGGTAGCGCCCCGCGAGCAAGGCCGCGATCGCCAGCACCGACGTCAGCGCGTCGGCGAGCACGTGCAGATAGGCCGAACGCAGGTTGTTGTCGTGACCATGCCCCTGATGATGGTCGTGCGAATGATCATGGTGGTGATCGTGATGATGTCCGGCGCCGTGACGGTGATCGTGCCCATGGTGATGGCCATGACCATCGCCATGGTCGTGCCCGCCCATCAGCAACAGCGCGCTGACGATATTCACCGCCAGCCCGATCACCGCGACCAGCGTCGCGCTGGCGAAATCGACGCGCTGCGGATCGATCAGCCGCAGCACCGATTCGATCGCGATGCCGAGCGCGAACAGCCCGAGGATCAGCGCCGAGGCAAAGCCGGTGAGGTCGCCGACCTTGCCGGTGCCGAAGCTGTAACGCGGATCGTGCCGGTGGCGCTTGGCATAGCCATAGGCCAGCGCCGCGAGCCCCAGCGCCCCGGCGTGGGTCGCCATGTGAAAGCCGTCGGCGAGCAGCGCCATCGACCCGGTGACATAGCCCGCGACGATCTCCCCGACCATCATCACCGCGGTCAGCGCGACGACCCACAGCGTGCGCCGCGCATTGTCGTCGTGCGATGCGGCAAGGAAGTCGTGGCTATGCGCGGCGCTATGCGGGGGGCTGTGCAACGGACGCTCCATCCTGGTCATTTCGAATAGCGGCGGATCACCGCGAGCAGCTCGTCGGCGCCCGCCGTGCGCTCATCTTCCGACAGGCCCGGCGCCGCGACATGCGCGGCGAGATGATCGGCGATCACCTCGTCGAGCAGCCCGTTCACCGCGCCGCGCACCGCGGCGATGCGGTGCAATACCGTAGCGCAGGGCTCGCCCGCGATAAGCGCCTTCTCGACCGCGCCGACCTGCCCCGCGATGCGGCGCACGCGCGCAAGAAGGTCGGGGTTGGTCGTTGTGTGACTCATACCCTACCCCCCTATATTATGATCGTCACCCGGACAAGCGTGCAGCTTAACCGCTCCTCCATCTTCTCGCACTACCCCGATGCCCCGATCGGAGGCTCGGTTGCGCCATATCCTGCTCATCGCCGCGCTGCCGCTGCTCGCCTGGGGTGCGTGGGCGGGCATCGAACGCTCGGTCGCCACGGCGCCGGTCGAGACCGGCGGACCATTCGTCGCCGAAATCGCCCCCTGCGCGCCGCCGCCACCGAGCAAGGAGGCGGCGCTCGTCTTCGCGGGCTATTACAACGGCGCCGCCATCTCGTCGGTGCGCCTCGAAGCCGAAAACCCGCAGGAAGAGGCGACGACGGCGCTCGATCTCCGCATCGCGCCGGGTTTCAGGCCGCTCTATCTGGTCGTCGCGGGCGCGCGCAATTCGGTGCTGCGCGTCGGCGGCTGGACCAGCCGGATCGAACGGCTCGTCGTGGTCACGCAAAAACCCTATCCGGTCGGCGTGACCGGGGTGCCGCGATCGAAGCTGCTATTCGTCGAAGGCTGCTCGCTGCCGCCTGCGGCACTCTATCGCAGCCAGCCGGACCCCGCCGCGTGGCTGTTGGGTGGCCGGCGGACGCCGCAGCAGGGCGTGGAACCACCGCTGCTGCCGGGACTGCGCGCGCCCGATGTCGTCGGCGGCGGCTATGATCCGGCACTGCTGACGATCGGCGCGGACGCCATCGCGGCCAAAATCTATGCCGCGCACGATCAGGACCAGGACCTGCCCGAATGGCAGCGCGGCTACGCCGATTTCGAGCCCGCGGGGGTTTACGACATCGATCCGGACAGCCTCGTCGCCCCGGTCCCCGCGACGCGCTACGACCAGCTGCCCGGCTGGATGGGGCTCGCGCAGCTCGTCCGCGACGGCAAGCTCAAACGGATGGACACCGAAAATTTCCGCGTCCGCGGCCTCGTCCGCATCCCCGCGGGCCTTTTCGGCGCGCAGGCGGTGACCTTCGTCGTGCCTTCGGACCAGCCCGACCCCGCGGGGGACCTTGGGCACAGCAAGATCCACCGCGAGTAGCCCCGCCCCCCGGGCGGTTTATCCCGCCTTTTTCACCTGCCGATATTTGTGGAGCAGCGGTTCGGTATAGCCCGACGGCTGTACCACGCCCTCGAAGATCAGCGCGCGCGCCGCCTGCCAGGCGATGCCCTCGGGCGTCAGCTTTTCGTAAAGCGCGTCGCCCGCATTCTGCGCATCGACCTTCGCCGCCATCCGCGCCAGCGCGGCGTCGACCTGCTGCGCGGTGCAGACGCCGTGGAGCAGCCAGTTGGCGAGCGCCTGGCTCGAAATGCGCAAGGTCGCCCGATCCTCCATCAGCCCGACGTCGTCGATATCGGGCACCTTCGAACAACCGACGCCCTGATCGATCCAGCGAACGACATAGCCCAAAATGCCCTGGCAATTATTGTCCAGCTCGCGCGTGACCTCGGCCTCGTTCCAGTTGCGCCCGACGGCGACCGGGATGTTCAGCAGTCGGTCGAGCGACGGCACCGCCTCGCCCGCGATCTCCTTCTGGCGCGCGAAGACGTCGACCTGGTGATAGTGCAGCGCGTGGAGCGTCGCAGCGGTCGGCGACGGCACCCAGGCGGTGTTCGCGCCCGATTTCGGGTGGCCGATCTTGGCCTCGAGCATCGCCTTCATCAGGTCGGGCATCGCCCACATGCCCTTGCCGATCTGCGCCTTGCCCGAAAGCCCGCAGGCGAGCCCGATGCGGACGTTGCGGTCCTCGTAGCTCGCGATCCAGTCGCTCGCCTTCATCTCGCCCTTGGGGATCATCGGCCCCGCGCGCATCGAGGTGTGGATCTCGTCGCCGGTGCGGTCGAGGAAGCCGGTGTTGATGAAGACGATGCGGTCCTTCACCGCATGGATGCACGCCGCGAGGTTCGCTGACGTACGACGCTCCTCGTCCATCACCCCGACCTTGATCGTGTGGCGCGCGAGGCCGAGCATATCCTCGACCGCGTCGAACAGCCGGTTCGTGAAGCCACATTCTTCGGGCCCGTGCTGCTTCGGCTTGACGATATAGATGCTGCCCGCGCGGCTGTTGCGGAGCGTGCCGAGGCCCTTGAGATCGTGCAGCGAACAGAGGCTGGTGAACACCGCGTCGCACAGCCCCTCGGGCGCCTCGCTGCCGTCGGCAAGCCGGACCATCGGATTGGTCATCAGATGACCGACGTTGCGCACGAACATCACGCTGCGTCCCGGCAGGGTGAAGGGGATGCCGCCGGTCGCGGTCCATGCGCGGTCGGGCTCCATCGCGCGGGTGACGGTCTTGCCGCCCTTGGCGAAGCTCTCGGTCAGGTCACCGCGCATCAGGCCGAGCCAGTTGGTATAACCAAGAACCTTGTCCTCGCCGTCGACCGCCGCGACGCTGTCTTCCAGGTCGATGATCGTCGTCAGCGCGGCTTCGAGCAGCACGTCGGCGATGCCCGCAGGGTCGGTCCGGCCGATCGCGCTGTCGGGATCGATGACGAGCTCGATGTGCAGGCCATTGTGTTTCAGCAGCAGCCCGCCGTCCTTCGTGCCGGCCAGCTGCGCGGGATCGGCGAGGTCGGGCATACCGCCCGGCCAGTCGGCCCAGCTCCCCGAAGCAAGCGGGACCGCTTCGTCGAGGAAGGCCTTGGCGCGCGCGATCACCGCCGCGCCGCGCACCGCATCATAACCGCCGGGCGTCGCCGGCGGCGCGTCGAGTGCGTCGGTACCGTAGAAGGCGTCGTAGAGGCTGCCCCAGCGCGCGTTGGCGGCGTTGAGCGCGAAGCGCGCGTTCAATGCGGGCACGACGAGCTGCGGCCCCGCCATGGTCGCGATTTCGGGGTCGACATTCTGCGTGCCGACCTGGAAGGGCGCGGGCTCGGGCACAAGATAACCGATCTCGCGCAGAAACGCCTGATAGGCTTGCGGTTCGTGCGGCTGCCCTGCCCGCTCGCCATGCCAGGCGTCGATCCGCGCCTGCAGGTCCTCGCGCTTTTGCAGCAGCGCGGCATTTTCGGGAGCGAATTTTCCGAGCAGCGCGGCAAAATCGGCCCAGAATTTGTCGGCGTCGAGCCCCGTTCCCGGCAGCGCGCGATCCTGTACGAAATCGACCAGCCGCGCATCGATCGACAGCCCGTGGCGGTCCAGAAATTCGGTCATCTAAGCACCCTTTGGTTCGGCGCGGCGCGCCAGTGGACCCGGGGAGGAAAGGGCCGCCGCCCTATGCCGCGATTGCGCGGGGTTGGCAACTGCCAGCATCCTCAATCACTCCCCCCTCTTGTCGGTCGGTCCGCGATTGTCGTGCGGAATGGCATCGCCTAAAGCCGGTCACAGGATTTCGAGGCACAAGGACTCTTTGATGACTATTTCGGCATTGATTATGGCCGCCTTCATAGCCGCAGGCGAACTGGTGCCAACGCCCACGTCTCCACTGGAATCCGCTTCGGCACGGCTCGACGAGACGCAAGACCAGTTTCGTCGTCGCGCAGCACAATGGGTGCTCCAATCGTCGGAATACGGTCCTTGGTCCGCAGAAATCACTGTCAATTCGATCGTGTTTTTCCGCTGGGATAAGGCGCAACAACCGCAAGACGTTCGCGCTTTCGATTTGACCTTTCGCCTTTCGGATCGACGCTGCGTCAGCGTTGCTCTCCTGTACAGACCGGCTAAGGATCTATTCGAAAAGGGCCGAAGCCTTAGTTGGGATTGCCACGAGTTTTTTCCGAAGATGGGGCACTCTGACGAGCATATGCCCCTTGGCCGCGAAGGGATTGCGCGCGCCGCATGATCCCCCGCACCCTTCTTGCCACCGCATCGGTTCCCGGCGGCGATTCGCTGCGCCTGATCCAGCGCGGCGACGATTATTTCATTACGCTCGGCCACAGCGAATTGATGACCAGCCGGATGGCGGGGTCCGAAGAAGCGCTGGCGGAGATGAGCTGCGACCGATTGCGCGAAACCCCCGCCCCGCAGCTGTTGATCGGCGGTTACGGCATGGGCTTCACGCTGCGCGCGGCGCTGGCGCGGCTCGGCGCCGACGGACGGGTGACGGTGGCCGAACTGGTACCCGAAATCATCGACTGGGCGCGTGGGCCGATGGCCGCGCTCACCGCGGGCTGCCTCGACGATCCGCGCGTCGAGGTCGTGCTGGACGATGTCGGCGCGGTAATCGGCGGCGCGAGCCGGCGCTATGACGCGATCCTGCTCGACGTCGACAATGGCCCCGACGGGCTGACGCGCGAGGGCAATGACCGCATCTATTCGATGGCCGGGCTGGCCCGCGTGCGCGGCGCGCTGCGTCCCGGAGGCGTGCTCGCTATCTGGTCGGCGGCGCCCGACGCGCGCTTCACGCGGCGGCTGAAGGACGCGGGCTTCGCGGTCGAAGAAGTCCCCGTGCGCGCGCGCAGCAGCGGCAAGGGCGGCCGCCACATCATCTGGTTCGCCCGCGCGCCCTAGAATTCCTCACCGTAGCCCTGAGCCTGTCGAAGGGCGTCTATCCGAGAAACGCCCTTCGACAGGCTCAGGGCTACGGTTCCATGTGAACGGGATGGACTCTAATTCGCCAGCGCCCCGCCCCCCAGCGCCTGATACAAGGCGACATAGGCGGTCAGCCGGTCGGTCCGCAGCTGGATCAGCGCGATGTCGACCGCGAACAGCGCCCGCTGCGCGTCGATTTCCTCAAGATAGGGCGAATAGCCCGCACGATAGCGGTTGGTCGCATGGCGCAGCGTCTCCGCCACCGCCGCGCGCTGCGCGACGAGCGCCCTTTCCTGCACCGCCAGCCGGTCGATCACCGCAAGCTGGTCCTCGACCTCGCGAAAGGCGGTGAGCACGCTGCGGCGATAGGCAAAGGCGGCCTGGTCGCGCTGCGCGGTCGCCGCGTCGAACTGCCCCTGCAGCCGCCCGCCCGAAAAGATGGGCGCAAGGATGCTGCCGCCGATCGACCAGACCGAAACCGGATCGCCCAGCAGCGACGAGATCGCCGCCCCCGCCGAAGCCGACAGGCGGACCTGCGGCAGGAATTGCGCACACGCGGCGCGCAAATTGGCGTCGGTCGCGGCGAGCGCATATTCGGCCTGCGCGATGTCGGGACGGCGGCGGACGAGGTCGGAGGGCAGCACCGCGGGCACCGCCGGGGTGGCGAGCGCGTCGAAATCGGCGCCGCGATCGATCGCGCGCGGCGTTGCGCCGACGAGCAGCGACAGCGCATTCTCCTGCCGCGCGATCGCCGCCTCGATCGCGGGAATCTGTTGCTCGGTGGCGCGATATTCGGCCTCGGCCTGGCTGAGTTCGAGCCGCGAGGTATAGCCCGCCTCCGCCCGGTCGCGCGCGATGCGCAGCGCTTCGCCGCGGGTGACGAGCGTCTGGTGGAGGAGATCGCGCCGTTCGTCGAGCGCGAGCAGCACGATATAGCTGCTCGCGGTCGTCGCGCTGACCGACAGCAGCGCCGCCTCGCGCGCCGCTGCGACCGCCGCGGCATTGGCGCGCGCCGCGTCGGCCTGCGCCGCATTGCGCCCGAACAGGTCGACCTCATAGGCGGCCTGAAAGCCCGGCTGGGCCGAAAAACTCTCGCTCGGCTGGCCGAAAGCGTTGACGCTGCGCGCCTCTGCGCCCGACGCGCTGGCCGACAGCGTCGGAAGCAGCAGCGAGCGGGCAACGCGTTCCTGCGCCCGCGCCTCGGCGACGCGCGCCGCGGCAATGGCAAGGTCGCTGTTGTTCGCGCGCGCCTGTTCGACCAGCGCCGCCAGCCGGGAGTCGCCAAAGCCGCCCCACCAGGCGCTTTCGACCGCGCCGCCCGCGGGCATCGGGCTGCGCCAGTCGGCGGGCGGCGCAACGATGCTCGCCGCGGGCCGCGGTGCGATCGCGGGCGCGCAGCCCGCAACGAGCAAGGCGAGGACCGGAACCAGCCGCCGCATCAGTCGACCCCTGTGTGGATCGTCGCGACCACCGACATGCCCGGGCCGAGCCGCGCGGCGAGTTCCTGCTTCGGATCGATGCGGATGCGCACCGCGATGCGTTGCGGCACCTTGACGAAATTGCCCGATCCGGTGTCGGGCTTGATCACGCTGAACTCGCTGCCCGCGGCCGGGGCGACGCTTTCGACCACCCCCTTCAGTTCGGCGCCGCCGAGCGCGTCGATCTTCATCGTGGCGCGCTGTCCGACGCGGATCTTCGCGGTCTGCGCTTCCTTGAAATTGGCGACAACCCAGTGCTTCTCCGGCACCAGGTACATCATCTGGGTCCCCGGATTGACCAACTGCCCGACGCGCACCGTGACTTCGCTGAGCCGGCCCGCGCGCGGCGCGCGGACGATGGTGCGCTGAAGGTCGATGTTGGCAAGGTCGCGCGTCGCCCTGGCATTCTGGACCCCCGCCTCCAGACCGCCGCGCCCGACCGTCACCGTGCGCACCTGTTCGAGCGCGATCTGGCGCTGTGCCTCGGCCTGACGGACGCCCGCCTCCGCCTGACGCAGCGCGGCGAGCGTCTGGTCGCGCTCGCGCAGCGATACCGAGCCCGCGTCGACCAACTCGCTGACTCGCCGCATGTCGGCCTGTGCACGCTGGAGCTGGGCGCGGGCGTTGGCGACGGCGGCGTCCTGCGCCTTGACCTGCGCCTCGGCCGACCGCTGGCTTTGCGCGCTGTTGTCGAGGCTGGCGGTCTGCGCTGCGATGCTGGCGGCGCCCTGCGCGACGCGCTGGCGATAGATGCTGTCGTCGATCTTGACGAGCAATTGCCCCGCCTTCACCGGTTCGAAATCCTGCACCAGAACCTCGGTGACATAGCCACCGACCTGCGGCGCGATGATCGTCGTCTGGCCGCGGACATAGGCATTGTCGGTGGTCTGGCTCGACGCGCGGAAGGGCGGCAGCCCCCACGCGTAGAGAATGGCGAGCGCCCCCGCGAGGATCAGCGCGCCGAACAGCAGGATGCGGCCGCGCGACTGCGGCGCGGGCTTCCACCCCTCCTCTTCCTTTTCCACGGCGGGTTCGGCGGCCGGCGCTTCGGCCGGCGGCAGGACGGCGGCAGGTTCGGGCGCCGGCGCGACCGGCGGCGGCACCGGCTTCGCCGCTGCGCCGCCTGCGTCGGTTTCTTTGCGTTCGTCGCTCATTCGTTTCCGGCCCTCATCTTCTGCAATGCCTCCAGCTCGCGCGCGAGCGGGTTGTGGCCGCGCCGGCGGTCGTACAGCCAGCGCAGGAACATGATGACGAACGCCGTCGCCGACGCCGCGCCGATCACGTAGAACACGTCGTTGAACGCGAGGATCGTCGCCTCGCGCGCCGCCTCGCGGACGACCTGCGCGCCCGCCAGTGCGCTGCGCAGCGCCGGGTCGGTCATCGTCCCGGTCAGGCTCGCGGCGAGGTCGGCGATGCCCTGCGCCACGGCGGGATCGCTCGTCGACAGGCTCTCGCCCAGCACCATCAGATGCGCCTTGGTGCGGATCGTGTGGAACGCCGACAGTGCCGCGACCCCCGCCAGCCCGCCCAGCGTCTGCGACAGGCTGAACAGCGCGAGGAAGCTGACCATATAGGCGGGCCCGCGCGACAGCGCGCGCAACAGCCCCTCGAGCAGCATCGGCCCCATGAAATAGACTGCGGCAAAGGCGATCGCGGCCTGCGAGAAATAGAGGTTCATCGGTCCGGTGCGCAGCCCCGAATGCGTGTCGAGGAACGCACCCACCGCGATCACCGCGAGCGAGACGAGGATCGGCCGCCGGAGGTCGGTCGGGTCGAGCCGCGCGATCGACAGCAGCGCCCCCGCCAGCGTCGCGAGCGTCAGCACCGCATAATAGCTGACCAGCTGGTCGTTCACCATCCCCGTCGCCGAGAGCAGCCCGGTGGCGCCGAAATTCTGCTCCGACGTCAGCACGCGGACCAGCGCTCCGGTCAGCGCGAATTTGAGCAGCGCGCGGCTGCCCATCCAGCGCGTGTGCAGCATCGGGTTGGCGCGGTTATGCTCGATCAGGAAGGCGATTCCGATCAGCAGCAGCGATGCCGCGAGCGCGGCGCCCAGCCAGGGCGTCGTCCACCACAGAATGCGTCCCTGGACGAGAAAGGCGCAGAGCAGTCCGACACCGACCGCCAGCATCGGAAAGGTCAGAAGGTCGAGCTTCTCGAACGAGCGGATCGTCTCGCCGGGGGGCAGCTGCAGCATGTTCACCAGTCCGACCGCGACGAGCGACAGCGCGAACTGCAACACGAACAGGTTGGCGACATCGCCGTCGAACAGCAGCAGCGGCGAGATCGCGCGCGCCAGCGGGATCGCGACCTGCCCCAGCCCGATGCCGATCAGGAACCCCGCGATGCGCGCCTTGGCCGGCAGCCCCTGCATCAGGTAGAAGGCCGCGAGCGTCGAGAGGCCGCTCGCCGCGATCCCCGATACACCGCGCGCGACCAGTTCGAGCCGGTATCCGGCATCGAACAGCTGGAGGAAATTGGCGAGCAGCAGCGCCAGCATCGTCGCGCGCACGAAGCGCTGGATGCCGAATTGCTGGCGCGACTTGTAGAGCAATATGCTCATGCACGCGTTGGTCATGTTGTACGCGACGGTGACCCAGCCGCCCTCGGCCGGGGTCAGCCCCATATGCCCCTGCAAGGTCGTCAGATTGGCGATCAGCAGCCCGTTGGTGAAACCGCCGACGAGCGCGAGATAGACGCCGATCAGCAGATAGCCCGCCTTGCGCAGCGCCGGATGGTCGGGCGAAGCGGGCGACCCCGGCATGAACGGGCGCTCGTGCGGCTTGAAGACATAGCCGCCGTCCGCGGGACGCTCAGCCATGGCGAGCGAGGGGCGCGGCAGGCGCGCGCATGGACCGGCGGCTTCGGGTCATCATCTGGTCCATAGACCAAGCCGGGCCGGGTGCGATACGCTTTATCGCCGGGTCGCGCCGGTCCCGGCCGGCAAATTTATCCCGCTTCGGCTTGCGCAGGCGGCGCCGGGGACAGTTCGGCGAGCGTGGTGCCGACGCGGTTCCGCCCGCCCGCCTTCGCACGATAGAGCGCGGCGTCGGCGCGGCGCGCAAGGTCGAACAGGCTGTCGTCGGGCATGAGCTGCGCGACGCCGAAGGAGGCGGTCACCCGCTGCGCGATCCCGGTCTCTGCGGGCGTCGCCCCCGCGAAGGCGACGCGCGCCGCCTCAGCACCGGCGCGCCCCTCGGCCAGATTGACACCGGGCAGGAACACGACGAACTCCTCGCCGCCGAGCCGGCCGACGATCGCATCCGGCGGCATCCGTTCGCGCAGCAGACGCGCGAAGGCGGCAATCACCCCGTCGCCCGCGGCATGGCCGAAGCTGTCGTTGATCGCCTTGAAATGATCGAGGTCGGCGGCGATCAGAACCGCCGGCTCGCCGAGCCGACGCGCGCGCGCTAGCGCCGCTTCGGCGCGCGTGTCAAAACCGCGCCGGTTGAACAGTCCCGACAGGACATCGGTTTCGGAGCGCGCGGCCATTTCGGCCGCGGTATCGCGCATCATCACCAGCAGCAGCACCAGCGCGATCGCGATCAGCGTCACCATGCTCCCGCTCTGCGAAATTGCGGCGTAAGTTGTATCCATATAGCCCTGCGGCGCGTCGGCGCGCCCGACAAACGTCGCGATCGCCGGCTTGGCGAGATAGAGCAGCGCGGCGACAATCTGCAGCGCGAAAAGCAGCAGGTCGAGCGCCTGCCGCCGCCGCGAGCGCCAGAGAACGAAGGCGAACAGCGCCTGCATTGCGAAATAGGGCAGCTGGTACAGCGCGAGCCGCAGCGACGAGCCGTAGGGCATCGAGAAGAGCAGCGGCACCGCAAGGATGGTGAGGCACCAGATGGCCGCCATCGGGCGCCACGGCGGCGCGACACGATAATGATGCGCAACCCCGATCAGGCAGAAGGTCTGCGCGAGCAGGAAGACGAGGAAAATGCCGACCCCGACCGGGGTCGGATCGACCTGCTGCGTCAGCAGGAATTCGAGCACGATGTCGACGATGCCCATGCCATAGCCGGCCGCGAGCCACCGCGCCCCCGACGCGCCGCGATTCGTCGCCGCGACAACCCCGAAGGCGATGGCGAAGATGGCGGCGATGGCCATGTTGATACCGAGGACGAACGCTGCTGTCATGGACCCGTTCTGCGATGCTTTCGTCCGTCGTAGGATCGGCGAAGCGAATCTTTGGTTAATGCGGCTCCATGAACCCGATTTTGCAAGCTCGCCAGCACGTCACGGTATCATGCGGAACGGCAGTGCCTCCCGCAGTGCCGTCGCGAACCGGCCGCGATGCGCAGTCTATCCGCGCCGGCCCAAAAAAACGTCTGTCGAAAGGCATTGGCGTCCGGATTGACTCGTTCCCATGCCCGGTTAATCAATCATCATGTCCGACGCGTCCTTCGATTTCGGTTCCCGAAAAAGAAAAATCAAAGACAACGGAGACGATTTCGAGGATTTCGTGTTCGAATGTCTCACGATTTCGGGGGAAATGCCCGGCCTGGAAAAGCGTTTGGCGCGCGGGCGCGACGGCGCGGTCGATCTGGCCGACCGTTTCAGCGATCCGGGCGAGCTCGCCATCGCCGAATGCAAATTCATCGGATCGGGGGGCTTCAGCCAGGCGAAGGCGCGTTGGAAAGAGGTCTTCAAGAATCTGAAGACCAACCTGCCGGCGCTGTCCGCTGCCCCGGCGACGCGGCAGGCGTCACCCTATCGCGCGTGGCTCGACCGCGACCGCCCGGTCGTCTGCTATCGCTTCTGCATCACCCTTTCCCTCTCCGACGCGGAAGTGCGGGAGCTCGAAAAGATAATCGCCGAGGACCTCGGCGAGCTGGTCGACGCCGGAGTCGACGAGCTTCGCCATCTGGCAGCCACCGCCGGCGCAATCCGCGTGCTGCGCTGGGACTGGTTCCACAGCGAACTCGAACGCCACCCCGCGCTCGCCTTTCGCTGGTTTCGCGGCCTGCCCAAGGGGATCGAACTCTTCGACGCAGCGCCGGGCGGCGAGACCAGCTTTCGCACCTTCCTCAACCAGGGGAGCCTGCGCTATTTTTCGCGCGACGAATATGCGGCTCAGCCGGGGGCGGCGCGCATCGAACGGCGCGAGGGCGACCTGATAGCCGACCTCGCCGGAAATACCGCCCACGGCCTGCTCATTTCTGGGCCCGGCGGGGTCGGCAAGACACGCCTCGCGCACGAACTGGCGAGCGGGCTGGGCAGCGCGGACCATGGCTTCGACATCTACCAACTCGGCCGGAGCGCCGACTATACCTCGCTCGAAACGCTCGCAGGCCGCTATTCGCAGCCGGCTTCGATCTTGCTGATGGCCGACTATGCCGAGGCGATCGCCAAGCTCGCCGATATCGCGGAGGCGGCCGAATATCTCGAAGCCGAGGCAGGACACCGAATCCGGATCATCGCGACCTGCCGTTCGAGCGCGACCAACCAGGTGCACGGAAGCCTCGCCGCACTCCGCCCGAAACAGGCCCACCTGGCATCCCCGCTCGGAGGCGAGGAGGGCTTCGCCCAATGGGTCACACAGTCAATCCTCGCACTCGAACGCTTTCCCGATGCCGACGCGCTCGAACGCGTCTGCCACGGCGTCCCCGTGCTCGCCGCCTTCGCCGTCTATCTGTTCCGCCGCCACCGCGCGGCATTCGACAGCCAATTCGGCGGCCTGCTGAACGCGGACGGTTTCGACGCGTGGATGCAGCAGCGCATCATCCTGCTGCTCGCCGGCGGCGGACAGGCGCAGCAGCAGACGCTGGCCCGTATCGGTCTCGCCCTCCCCTGCTCCCGTGCGGAACTCGACGAGTTGGCGGCGGGCGACACGAACCAGCTGTCACGGCTCCGCACCGACCGCTGGATCGAAGACGATGGCGCGCTCTGTTACGCCGCGCACGACGTGCTCGCCGACGCGCTCGTCGGGCGCTGGATCTTCGAGGCGCCGCACGCCGCCACCGATCGCGTCATCGACCTCCTCGACGAAGCCGCCGGCCGCGACGCGCTGCTGCCGGCACTGATCGCGCTCGAACGCCAGGCGCAGGATCCGCGGTTCGAGGCGCTGTGCGGCGGGACGATCGCGGCAACACTCCACGCCCGCCATGCGGCGCAGGCGCCTCAATGGGCAGGCATCCTGCTCGACGGCCGCCTCCTCGATTTCGACGAGAAGCTGGCACTGCTCCAGATCGACGACTTGATCCGCCCCATCGTCGAGGCAAGCAGGGCGCTTGACGTCCAGCTCTGCCGCCTCGCGGGGGAAGCCGCCGCCTCGCGGCAAACAGCGGCGACCAATGCGCAGACCGAAGCGCTCGCCGACTTGCTCGAGCTTGCATGGCAAGCGGGGCAGTTTTCAAACTTGGTGCTCAGACGTGCTTATGCGTTGGATCCCGGCCGCTTCCGCGATCGCGCCGTTCGAAACGTCGACGAATTTCCGCGGTCCGAAACCACGCACTACATGTTGACCCAATTGCTGCGATCGGGCGAACCACCCGACGATTTGCGCCAGCAGGTCAGCAATTGGCTGACAGGCAACAGCACGGTTTTGCGCGCCAGCTTCGTCTATGCAGCCTGGCTGAACGCCCAGGGCGATGCCAATCTCGTGAGGCAGGGTGCGCTTGCCTGGATCGACAAGTACGGGACCCGGCTGGACGCCCAATTTCTCTATGCCGCCTGGCTGAATGCCGGGGAAGATCCCGGCGTCGTGCGGCCCTACGTCCTGGCCTGGATGGAGGAATATAGCACGCTGCCGGAAATGCGTTTCGCGTGCACGGCTTGGCTGGACGCTGGCGGAGCAACCGATGACATACGCGACATCGTGCGATCATGGGTCGCGCTATACGGGACGCTGCTGGATTCGAGTTTTGTATTTCGAAGCTGGCTGAACGCCGGGGGCGATGTTGATGCGATACGCGACGATGCGCTGGCATGGCTCGATGCGCATGGCGACCAACCGGAAGCGCGATTCCTCTACACCGCCTGGCTCAACAGCGGAAACGACGTCGATGCGGTGCGCGACAAAGCCCTGGCATGGATAGCGCAACATGGCGCTTCCGCCGAAGCCAGCTACATGTATCCGGCTTGGTTCCATGCCACCGGCGAACTCGACGCGCTCCGGGATGGAACGCTCGCCTGGATCGCCGCCCATGTGAACCTGCCCGAAGCGAGTTACGTCTATAAGGCGTGGCTGGACGCCGGAGGTGACATCGCCCCGCTTCGCGAAGCGATAGACGCCTGGATTGCGGAGCATGGCACGCTGGTCGAGGCCAGCTTCATCCTTGCCGCATGGCTGGACGCTAGCGGAGACACTGCTGCTCTTCGGGACAAAATAATGGCCTGGATTGCCATCCACGGCATACGGCCCGAGGCACAACATGTGTATGCGGCCTGGCTGAACGCCGCAGGTGACTTCGACCTTGTCCGTGAGGACATCGAACGCTGGATCGGTGAACATCATGAACACGCCGATGCCCAACTCATATTTGCCAGCTGGCTGAAAGCCGGGGGAGAAGTCGACATAGTCCGCGAGAAGATCCGGGACTGGATTACGCGGCATGGATCGCACCGGGAGGCCGATTTTCTCTATCGCGCGTGGCTCGAAACGGGCGGTGACTATGATTTTGTCGAAACAGGACTGATCCGATGGGTCGAAAAATGGGGAAAAACCCACGATTTCGTGTTTCTCAGTAAAACCCTTTCAAAACGGATCGACCTTCCGGAATCTCTGGCCCTCGCGATAGCCCGCTGGTGCGCAGCCTTCCCGACCGACGGTGATGCCTTGTATCGCCTGACCTCCCTCCTCCTACCCTATGGAAAATCGACCACACCCTTGGGCATGTCCGAACTCGTCCGGTGCGTGCAGCAAGTCATCATGGTTCGGACGATTCCGACCCCGATGGATCGCGCCCAGCTCTGGTCGATATGCCTGTCGCTCGGCGGCCCCCAGCAGTATAATATTGATCCGTTCGGCATCATGCGCGTCATTGCGGCTATCATCGGCTCGGGCACCGTGTTCGCCCCGGGGCTGCAGCCGATGAGCATGCCCGCCTTGCGATACACTCACGGCCATATCGCCTTGCTGGTATTATATGGGCTGCGTCAGGGGGAACTGAGCCTCGATGACGACCATTCGGCGCTGTCGAATTTCGTCGCTTGGCTGAAATCCGATGCTCCTACGCTGCAAGAAACCCAAATCCTCCTTCGCCGGCTCGACGCCGAATTTCCCAGTCCGCTCTGGCGCTGATCGACCGGGGCGATGAGAGGGGGTGCCAAAGCCCCTCGCCGCTCGCTATAGCGTCTCCATGACCCGCCTCACCGTCACCGAAAGCGCGACGCTCGAACGCGCCGCCGACGCCCCGATGCTCGCGCAGGTCGAGCGCTGGGCGGCGGTGAACAGCGGCACCGGCAACCTTGCGGGACTCAAAACGGTCGCGGCCATGCTTGCCGACGCCTTTGCCGTGCTGCCCGGCACCATCCGCCTCGTCACGCCCGATCCGGTCGAAAGCGTCGATGCCGCGGGCACCATCCGGACCACACAGCGCGGCGACCATCTGCACCTTCGCGTGCGCCCGGAGGCGCCGGTGCAGTTGCTGCTCACCGGACATATGGACACGGTGTTCGCCGCCGACCATCCGTTCCAGACGCTCAAATGGCTGGAGCCCGGCTTGCTCAACGGCCCCGGCACCGCCGACATGAAGGCGGGGATTTCGGTGATCCTTGCAGCGCTCACCGCGCTCGAGGCTTCGCCGCTCGCCGAGCGCATCGGCTATGACGTGATGATCAACAGCGACGAGGAGACGGGCAGCCATGCCTCCGCCGCGCTGATCGCCGAACTCGCGCGGGGCAAAACCGCTGCGCTGACCTACGAACCCGCGCTGCCCGACGGCACGCTCGCGGGCGCGCGGCCGGGCAGCGGCAACTTCAGCGTCCTTATCCACGGCCGTTCGGCGCACGCCGGGCGCAACCCCGAGGAGGGGCGCAACGCCCTTGTCGCGGCCGCCGACCTCGCGGTCCGACTGAACGCACTCAAATCGTTGGAATTAAAGGTTAATCCTGCAAAAATCGACGGCGGCGGACCGAATAATGTCGTGCCCGACCAGGCCATCCTGCGCGTCAACATGCGCCCGATGACCCCCGCCGCCATGGTCGCCGCCGAAGCCACGCTGCGCGACACTATCGCCAACATCCAGCGCGACCATGACGTCCACTGCCACCTCCACGGCGGTTTCAACCGCCCGCCCAAGCCGCTCGACGCCGCCGCGACGCGCCTCTTCGAACTGGTGCGCGACTGCGGCGCCGCGCTCGGCCTGCCGCCGATCGGCTGGCACGCGACCGGCGGCGTGTGCGACGGTAACAATATCGCCGCGTGCGGCATTCCGGTGGTCGATACGATGGGACCGCGCGGCGGCGCCATCCACTCTTCGGACGAATTCCTGATCGTCGACAGCCTCGCCGAACGCGCGATGCTGTCGGCGCTCACCATGATGAGAATAGCGGAACGGGGGACTGTGTGAATTATGTGATCCGGGCGGCGAAGCCGGGCGATCTGCAGAGCATTTACGAGATGGCGAAGCTGACGGGAGGCGGTTTCACCAACCTGCCCCCCGACAAGAAGGCGCTGCGTGCCAAGCTCGAACGCGCCGAGGCGGGTTTCGCGAGCGATAAGGAATATCCGTCGGACGAACTCTACCTGATGGTGCTCGAGGATCTCGACAGCGGCGAAGTACGCGGCACCTGCCAGATCTTCGGGCAGGTCGGCCAGCGCTGGCCCTTCTATTCCTACCGCATCGGCACCGACAGCAAGCATAGCGAGCAGTTGAACCGTACTTTCCACGCGCAGGTGCTGATGCTCAGCAACGACCTCAACGGCGCGAGCGAGGTCGGCGGGCTGTTCCTGCATCCCGCAGCGCGCGCCGGCGGGCTCGGGCTGCTGCTCGCGCGCTCGCGCTACCTGTTCATCGCGTGCCACCGCGCGCGCTTCGGCGACCGCATCCTCGCCGAATTGCGCGGCGTGATCGACGAGGCGGGCGGATCGCCCTTCTGGGACGGGGTCGCGGGCAAATTCTTCGGGATGAATTTCCAGGAAGCCGACCAGTTCAACGCGGTCCACGGCAACCAGTTCATCGCCGACCTGATGCCCAAGCACCCGGTCTACATCGCGATGCTGAACGAACATGCGCGCAGCGTGATCGGCGTCCCCCACCCCACCGGCCGCGCCGCGATGCGGATGCTGGAGAATGAGGGCTTCGCCTTCGAAAATTATGTCGACATCTTCGACGGCGGCCCGACGATGACCGCACGCACCGACCAGGTCGCGAGCATCCGCAACGCCAAACATGTCGAGATGATGGGGATCGCCGAAGGCGGCGAGGATGCGCTCATCGCAACCGGACGCCTCGCCGACTTCCGCTGCTGTTTCGGCAAGGTCGACAGCGACGGGACGATCGATGCCGACACGGCGCGCATCCTGGGCGTCGGCAAGGGCGATACGATCAGCTGGATCGGGCGATAGGCGATGCTCACCGAGATTAATTTCGACGGCATCATCGGCCCCAGCCACAATTATGCAGGCCTCAGCCGCGGCAATATTGCCTCGGCAAGCCACGCGGGCGACGTATCGCAGCCGCGCGCTGCGGCGCTGCAGGGCATCGACAAGATGCGCCACAATCTCGCTCTCGGCCTGCCGCAGGGCTTTTTCGTGCCGCTCGACCGCCCCGACGCGCCATGGCTCGCCACGCTGGGAACGACGCCCGAGGCGGCCGAACCGCATCTCCGCGCACAAGCATGGTCGGCCTCGTCGATGTGGGCGGCGAACGCCGCGACCGTATCGCCTGCTCCCGACAGCGCCGACGGAAAATGCCACCTGACCGTCGCCAACCTCGTCACCATGCCGCACCGCAGCCACGAATGGCCGGGCACGCTCGCGCAGCTACGCCTTGCCTTCGCGAACCCGGCCTTTGCGGTCCACGCCCCGATCCCCGCACCCTTCGGCGACGAGGGCGCGGCGAATCACATGCGGCTGTGCAGCGGGCACGGCGCGCCGGGGGTGGAGATTTTCGTTTACGGCGTCGGCGGCGGCCGCTTTCCGGCGCGCCAGCATCTCGACGCATCGAAGGCGATCGCGCGCCATCACCGGCTCGATCCGTGGCGTACGCTCTTCATCCGCCAATCGGACAGCGCGATCCAGGGCGGCGCTTTTCACAACGACGTCGTGGCGGTCGCGAACGAGCATGTGCTGTTCACCCACGAAACCGCGTTCGAGGATCGCGAGGCCGCACACGCCAAAATTCGCGCCGCCTTTCCGGCAGTCGAGATCGTCGAGGTTCCCGCCGATGCGGTCAGCCTGCCCGATGCGATCAAATCCTATCTGTTCAACGCCCAGCTCGTCAGCCTGCCCGACGGCGGCGGCATGGGGCTGGTCGTACCGACCGAGGCGCGCGAGACGCCCGCGGTATGGAACTGGCTCGAAGCACATGTCGCTGGAAACGGTCCGATCCGCCGGCTGCTGCCCGTCGACGTCCGCCAGTCGATGGCGAACGGCGGCGGTCCGGCCTGCCTGCGGCTGCGCGTCGTCGCCGACCCGGCGACGGTCGACCCGCGTTTCATCGCCGATGCCGACAAGCTCGACCGGATTTCGGAGGTGGTGACCCGGCATTGGCCCGAAGCGATTGCATCGGCCGATCTCGCTTCGCCCGCGCTGGTCGCCGACGTGCGGCGCGCCCGGACGGCGCTGCTCGAAATGCTCGATCTCGCCGCGCTGAATTGAGCAGCGTTCGGGACGGCGAAGCGCCGATTGACTGACGCGCGGCAAAGATACAGGCTGGCGGCAATCCGGCAAAAGGGGGCCGGCAAAAAAGGGGGGAGCACGCGATGCGGAAACTGGCGATACTGGGGGCAAGCCTGCTGATCCTTCAGGCGCAGCCTGGCGCGGCGCAGGAGACGCCTGCCACAGCGACCGACGCACCAGCCATGTCGGCGTCGGCGGCAGGCAGTGCGCGCACCGCCCCCGAGCGGCGCTTCACCGGTGCCGACCTGTTCGATCTGTCGATCGCCGCCGATCCGCAGATCAGCCCCGACGGTCGCCGCATTGCCTATGTCCGCCGCGCCAACGACATCATGTCCGACCGCGCGGTCAGTTCGATCTGGCTGATCGACACCCAGACCGGCGCCGAAGTCCCGCTCGCCGGAACCAACGGCAGCGCCTTTTCCCCGCGCTGGTCGCCCGACGGCAAGCGCCTCGCCTTTGCCTCGACCGAGGGCGGCAGCGCCCAGCTGTGGGTGCGCTGGATGGATGGCGGCGAGGCGGTGCGGCTGACCGGCCTGCCGACCAGCCCGTCGAGCCTCGCCTGGTCGCCCGACGGCCGTTCGATCGCCTACACGATGCTCGTCAAGGATGAAGGTCTGACGCTCGGGAAGGCGCCCGCGAACAAGCCGGAAGGCGCCAAATGGGCCGAGCCGCTCGAAATGTACGACCTGCTCACCTATCGCGCCGATGGCGAGGGTTATGTCGAACCCGGGTTCGAAAAGATCTTCGTCGTGCCCGCCACAGGCGGGGCGCCGCGTCAGCTGACCTTCGGCCGCTATCATGACGGCGGACCGCTCAGCTGGTCGCGCGACGGGCGCACACTCTATTTCGGCGCCAATCGCAAGCCCGACTGGGAAACCGATCGTGTCGAGAGCGAAATCCACGCGCTCGACATCGCCAGCGGTACGGTCACCGCGCTCACCGACCGCAATGGCCCCGACGCCAATCCGCTGGTGTCACCCGACGGGCAGACGATCGCGTGGCTTGGCTTCGACGACGCGCGCCGCGCCTACGAGAACAACAATCTCTATGTGATGAACCGCGACGGATCGGGACGACGCAACCTGACCGAAAACTGGGATTATGGCGTCGACGCCATCCAGTGGGCGGCCGACGGGCGCAGCCTCTACGCCCAATATGACGATCGGGGCGAAACGAAAGTCGCGCGCATCGGCCTCGACGGATCGGTGCGCATGGCCGTGAGCGGCCTGTCGGGCGGCGGGCTCGACCGGCCGTACACCGGCGGCAGCTTCACCGTCGCCGATACCGGCGCGATCGCTTTCACTGGCGGCACCGCGATACGTCCGGCCGAAGTACAGGTCGTGCAGGGCGGCAAGACGCGCATGCTCACCGATCTCAACCGGTCGCTGCGCGAGGTGAAGACGCTCGGCGAGGTGCGCAAGATCACGACACCGTCGAGTCACGACGGCAAGGAGATCGAAGGCTGGCTGACGTTGCCGCCGGGTTATCGCGAGGGACAGCGCGTGCCGCTGATCCTCGAGATTCACGGTGGGCCCTTTGCCGCCTATGGGCCGCATTTCGCGACGGACAACCAGCTATACGCCGCTGCGGGCTATGCGGTACTGTCGGCGAATCCGCGCGGATCGACCAGCTACGGCGAAGCCTTCGCCAACGAGATCGACAAGGCCTATCCGGGCAATGACTATTTCGACCTGATCAGCATCGTCGATCGCGCGATCGCGCTGGGTATCGCCGATCCCGACGCGCTGTTCGTCACCGGTGGATCGGGCGGCGGCGTGCTGACGAGCTGGATCGTCGGCAAGACCGACCGTTTCAAGGCCGCCGTGACGCAAAAACCGGTGATCAACTGGACGACACAGGCGCTCACCGCCGATGGTCCCGGCTTCTTCGGTCCCTATTGGCTCGGCGCCGAGCCGTGGGAAAAACCCGAGCTTTTCTGGGCACGCTCGCCACTGTCGCTGGTCGGCAATGTGAAGACCCCGACGCTGGTCGTCGTCGGCAGCGAGGATTACCGCACCCCGGTGAGCGAAGCCGAGCAATATTATACCGCACTGCGGCTGCGCGGCGTCCCGACCGCGCTGGTCAAGGTGCCCGGCGCGAGCCACGGCGGCATCGCCGCGCGCCCGTCGCAATCGGCGGCAAAGGCATCGGCGATCCTCGCCTGGTTCGAGAAATACCGCAAGGGATGGACTCCGCCCGCCGACTGAGCCGCGCCACTTGCTTTTCGGGGTCGGACGCGGAAAATGACGGCGTTTTCAGCCGGGGGGCTTTTCAATGCACGACGATCTGGTCGACCGGATCTATGAATGCTCGGTGGTGCCCGAGGCGTGGCCCGCGGTGCTCGACGATGTCGCGGCGCTCGCGGGATCGACCGGCGGTCTCCTCTTCTCGGCGCGCCGGGCGCTGAACTGGACCGCCTCCGAACGTGTCGCCGACGTCTTCGCCGACTATGTCAACGACGGCTGGTTCGGCAAGTGCAGCCGGCGCACCTGCCTGATGAGCCACGAAGACCCTGCCTTCTTCGTCGAACATGATTTCTGGAGCGACGAGCAGATCGACGCCGACCCGGTCTATCGCGACTTCTTCCGCCCGCGCGGGCTCGGCTGGTCGGCGGGAACCGGCCTGACGGTCCCGACGGGCGACAATATCGTGTTCAGCGTCGAACGCGCCTTTGCCGCCGGCCCCGTCGATCGCGCGAGCGTCGCGCGGCTCAATGCGCTGCGTCCGCATCTGGCGCGCAGCGCGCTGGTCAGCGCGCGGCTGCAACTGAGGCGCGCCGCCGGCGCGACCGAGGCGCTGACCGCCCTGCAGCTGCCCGCCTTCCTGCTCCGCGAGTCGGGCGAGGTCGCCGAAGCGAGCCCGCTCGCCCGGACCTTGCCTGAGCAGGCGCTGTGGGGCGCGAAGGGGCGACTGCACCTGACCGACAGGATCGCCGACAAGGCGCTGGCCGACGCACTCGCAATGCTCGCCGGCGGAGGCGAGGACAGTGTCCGCTCCTTCCCCGTGCGCGATGCCGACGGCCAGCCGGCGTCGGTCGCGCACGTCATTCCGGTGCGGCGAAGCGCGCACGATGTGTTCGGCGACAATTTCGCGCTGCTGCTGCTGATCCCCGTCGCGACGGAGCGCACCCCCTCGGCGACGCTGATGAAATCGTTGTTCGACCTCACCCCGTCCGAGGCACGCGTGGCGCGCGGTATCGCCGCTGGCGACACGCCCGAAACGATCGCCGCAGCCGGCGACGTCGCGATCAGCACGGTACGCACCCAGCTTCGACGCGTGCTCGAAAAGACCGGCTGCGCGCGGCAGGCCGACCTTGCGGCCCTGCTGGCGCGGATCGGCGCAACGGCACCCGATTGAACCGCATCTTTGTCGAACGATCCTCCATATGGAGGATGCGCCCGGTGCTAGCGCGGCGTCTATAGGCTGCAACTGCCGGCCCTTCTGCGACCCTGGGCTGTCGGCCAGCGGCGCTTCCGCCTTGTGCGGGGGCGCCGCTTTCCTGCGCGCGGGCGCCTTGCCCCTTCCCCTGCCTGTCGGATTAACTTACAGTTTACCATAAGTGCGACGGCTCGAATCCCCGTTTTGCGCCACTGGCACAGCTCTTGCTGGAGCAATGGTGATGCTGAAGAAAATCGGACGCCTGTTCGTCATCAAGACCCGTTTCGAGGCCTGCCTGATCATCTATGCGCTCGCCGTCGGCGCGATCGCGCGCGGCATGACCTATATCGACCAATATCCCGGCTGGGGCGGCAAGCTGCTGCTCGTCGCGTGCAGCGGCTCGGTTTTTCTCGCAGGCGCAAAGATTTTCGACTGCCTTCGCTACGAACAGGCCGAACGGGCGGCAGCCGAACCGGCGCATTGATCCCGCCGGACTTTCGCCGGTCACCGACTTGTGCCAAGACCGGGCCGATGAGCAAGATCAGCGGTCGGCCAACCCTCAGCATGCAGCACGTCTATGGCATGCATCTGCGCGTCGCCCGCTGGCGCGAAGGCGCTCCCGGTACGCCGCTCCTTTTTCTCAATGGTATCGGTGCCGACATTGCAGCCGCAGCGCCGCTGCTGGCGCAGGTGGCGGGACGCGAGGTCTGGACACTCGACATGCCCGGGGTCGGCGGGTCGCCCGATGCGCTGCTGCCCTATGGCGCGCCGACGATGGCGGCGATCCTGATCGAGATCGCCGACCGGTTCGGCCACGCCCGCATCGACCTCGCGGGGTTCAGCTGGGGCGGCGCGCTGGCGCAACAGGTCGCGGTCCAGTTTCCCGCCCGGATACGCCGGCTGGTGCTGATGGCGACGACGCCGACCGTCGCGGCGCCGGGAATCGGCTGGGCGGCGCTGCTCGACGACGACATGCTGGCAAGCGGGCTCAAGCTGCCGACCGCGACGCCGCTCGGCCTCGCCTATCAGACGATGGCGATGGCGGGCTGGACGAGCGCGGCGATGCTGCCCAACCTCAAGAACATCCCGACGCTGGTGCTGATGGGCGAACGCGACGGCGTCGTTCCCGCCTGCCACGGCGAAACGATCGCGCAGTTGATCGACGGAGCCCGGATCGAAGTGGTTCCGGGATCGCACCTCTTCCCCTTCACCCACGCCGCGACGGTCGCGGCGCGGATCAGCGCGTTTCTGGACCAGCCGGCGGCAGAACAAGCCGCCGCTTGAGGAAATCGGCAACCGCCGCGGCGGTCGCGTCGGGCGCCTCTTCCATCGGCAGATGGCCGATGCCGTCGAGGATCAGCACGTCCGACCCCGCGATCCGTTCGTGAAAGGTCTGCGCCGCGGTCGCGTTGACCAGCCGGTCCTGCCGACCGAACAGAATCAGCGTCGGCGCGCGTATCTCGCCGACGCGCGCCGCCATCGCGGGTTCGCGGTCCATCCGCGCGCGCAGCACCGTCGCTTCGCGATTGCCCGGAAAGCGGAGCAGTTCCCAGTAGCGATCGATCATCGGTTCATCGACGATCGCCTGTTTTTCGACCGACCCGCGCAGCGACTGTTCGACCAGCGCCCGCGGAGTGATCCGCGTCGCGAGCCAGCGCCCGAAGCGATATTCGAGTATGCGAAAACCGATGTTCGATTCGGGCCGCTTTTCCCCTGCACGCAGCGGCATCCCGGCCGCATCGAACAGGAGCAGTGCATCGACGCGATCCGGATGATCGACGGCGTAACGCCACGCCACCCAGCCGCCCATCGAATTGCCACCCAGGACAAAATGATCGAGGCCGAGTTTCGCCGCGACGACATCGACCGCCGCCATCATGCCGTCCGCCGAATAATCCTTGTCGGGCGTGCCGCCGGTCAGGCCGTGCCCCGGCAGGTCGAGCGTGACGATGCGATATTCGCCGCCGAGGCGCTTCACCAGCGGTTCCCAGGTGTGAAGGCTGGCGTTCGATCCGTGGAGCAGGATCAGCGCCGGCGCGTCGCGCCGGCCCTGATCGCGATAGTGGATGCGCTGCCCCGCGGGGCCGGCCGCAAAGCTGGCGTCGGGACCGCCATATTTGGCAATCATCGCGTCGCGGTCGGTGTCCGGCGTACGCAGGGCGAGGAAGGAAAGGAGGAGCGCAACCAGCAGGAAGAGCGGCACGAGCACCCGCTTGCGCCGCAGCATCGGGCGCCGCGGTGGCGGCGCTTCGAAATCCTCATCGTCGATCATCTTGCCTCCCCGGACCCGGGCGCAACCCTAGCGCCCGGGCCGGAGGCGTCAACCGACGCGCTTGACCGCACCCTTGTGCGCACCGACCTTGCCGCCGCGCGGGCGGAAGCGGCGCTTGCGCTGCGGCTGACCATCGGCCCCCGCCGCGCCGGCACCTTCGCGGCGCGGACCACGATCACCGCGCGGCTGCCCGTTGCCACGATTGCCCTCACCGCGTCCGGCCAGCGCATCGTCGCGCTGGCGCTGCGGGTTGCGGCCCCTGCTGCCCGTATCGCGCGGCGGCTGCACCGGCTTGGGCAGGTTGCGGACCATTTCGTTGAACCCCTCCGGCAGCGGCATCGGTTCGGATTTGGTCCGCGTGACGCGCTCGACGTCGCGCAGATAGGTACGCTCGTCGGGGGCGACAAAGCTGATCGCGATGCCCTCGGCGCCGGCGCGCGCAGTGCGGCCGATGCGGTGGACATATTGTTCGGGGACGTTCGGGATTTCGAAGTTGATCACATGGCTGACCCCCGAAACGTCGATGCCGCGCGCCGCGATGTCGGTCGCGACGAGCAGGCGCACCTGCCCCGAGCGGAAGGCCTGGAGCGCGGTGGTGCGCTGCGCCTGGCTCTTGTTGCCATGGATCGCGAAGGCTTCGATGCCCGCACCCTTCAGGTGGCGCACGACGCGGTCGGCGCCATGCTTGGTCCGGGTAAAGATCAGCGCGCGGTCGATGTCCGACGTCTTGATGACGTGATGGAGCAGCGCCTGCTTTTCCTTCTGCTCGACGAAGGTCGAGAATTGGCGGATCTTTTCGGCGGTGGTCGCCTGCGGCGTCACCGACACGGTCACCGGATCCTCAAGGAACTGTTCGGCGAGGTGCGCGATTTCCTTCGGCATCGTCGCCGAGAAGAAGAGGTTCTGGCGGCGCGACGGCAGCAGCTTGGCGATGCGGCGCAGCGAGTGGATGAAGCCCATGTCCATCATCTGGTCGGCTTCGTCGAGGACGAAGATTTCGACATCGTCGAGGCGCAGCGCACGCTGGTCGATCAGGTCGAGCAGGCGGCCCGGGGTGGCGACGAGGATTTCGACGCCCTGCGCAAGGTCGCGGATCTGCTTGTTGATCGGCACGCCGCCGAAGACGGTCGAGACGCGCAGCTTGGTGAAGCGGCCGTAATCGCGGCAGCTCTGCGCAATCTGCGCGGCGAGTTCGCGCGTCGGCGCGAGCACGAGCATGCGGCAGCTGCGCGGGTTGGTCTTGTGCGGATAGGTGATCAGGTGATGGATCGAGGGCAGCGAAAAGCCCGCGGTCTTGCCGGTACCGGTCTGCGCGATGCCGCACAGGTCGCGGCCCTTCATCAGCGGCGGGATCGCCTGCTGCTGGATCGGGGTCGGCTGGGTATAATCCTTGGCGGCAAGCGCGCGGTTGATGTCGGCGTGCAGGCCAAAGTCGTTGAAAGTCGTCATATTCTACTCACAATGGGCGACGCGCACAGCGCCCGTTCGCATCGAACGGACGGCGCACGGCCGCGGGTTCGAAACGACCCGCGTGAAAGGGTGCCTCTGGGGACAAAGCGCCGGTCCGGCTCGTCCCGCGCCTGAAATCGGGCGGGAAAATCACGCTGCCGGTGGTTGCGGCGGGAAAGCCCGCCATGCTGCGCTGCACCATCATATGGCAGAGCCAGCGCAATTTTGCAACCCGTCAGCGCAACAGAATATAGGCACCCACGGCGATCACCAGCGTGGCAAAACCAAAACGAAGCCATGTCACGCGCCGCTCGATACGGCGCAGGATCGGCATGGCGAGCATCGTCCCCACTGCCCCGCCGGCGACGAGCGCGAGAAACAGCGGCCAGAGCAGTTGCCCGTGGAGCGCATAGGTCGTGCTCGTCGCACTGCCGAACAGTGCCACCGAAACGAGCGACGAAGCCGAGGCATTGGCGAGCGTCATGCCCGTCGCCGCCATCAGCCCCGGTGCGATCAGAAAACCGCCACCGATGCCGAAAAAACCCGCCGCCAGCCCGGCGACGAACCCGACCGGCGCCAGCTTCCATATCATCGGCGCGGTCAGCCGAACCGCAGGATCGCCCTCACTCTTGCGCGGCACGAGCATCGACAGCGCGATGGCGATCATCGCACCGCCAAAGGCGCGGATCAGCATGTCGCCGTCGACCTGCATCGCCAGTCGTGCGCCGAGAACGGACCCCGCCAGCCCGGCAACCGCAAAAAGGCTGGCGCACGGCCATTTGACCCGCCCGGCGCGGGCCTGGGCCGCAAGTCCAGTCGCCGCATTGACCGCGACGGCCGCGGCCGAGGTCGCGATGGCGGCATGCGTATCGGACACCCCGACCACATAGAGTAGCCACGGCGTCGCGAGCACCGATCCGCCGCCGCCGAACAGCGTCAGCAACAACCCGATCAGCACACCGCCGAGCGCAGCGAGAGCAAGGCTTTCGATCATGTCAAACGGCCGGACGGCGGTTCCAGGGGGCGTGCAGCAACAGCCGCGCCATACCGCAAAAGCCCGTCACGCCGGCAAAGACCAGACCGGCGCCGACAGCCGCCGCCAGACCGAACCAGATGGGCGCGACGATCCAGCCGAGCAGTACGCCCAGCAGAATGAGCGTGCCCGCCGCGATCTGGACCTGCCGCATCAGTTCGATCGGCGCCTTCCTGTCGCGCACGACGGGCAGCCCGGCGCGCAGCCAGGCGTCGAGGCCGCCTTCCAGAACAAACGCGTCGCCGGAAACGCGCGCCGCCAGGCGATCGCACGCCCCCGCGGTCCGCGCACCCGAGCGGCACATGAACACCGGCTGGCGCCCCGACGCGGGGTCGAACGGCGCCCTATCCCATCCCGACAGGGGAAGGCTGATCGCATCGGCGATATGCACACGCGCGAACTCGTCGCGCTCGCGAACATCGACGATCCGATAATGGCCGGCGGCCAGTCCCGCCTGGAGATCGGCGGGATGAAGGGGCGTCAGACGGGTCATTGGGGCGTTCCTTTCGGGCTTTTCGGGGGAGGGCAGAATATTCCGGCGAGCGTCGCGATGACCTGCATCGCCGCAGGGTCCGACACGCGATAGAAAACCGATTGTCCCTCGCGCCGGGTCGCAACGACATCTTCGTCGCGAAGGAGCGCGAGATGCTGCGACAGCGCCGATTGCGACAGACCGACGCGCGGCAGCAGCGCACCTACCGACAATTCGCCGTCGGCGAGCTGGCACAGGATCATCAGTCGCCGCTCGTTGGCGAGCGAACGGAGCAGGGCGGCGGCGCGCGAGGCGCTCGCCTCGAACTCCGCAAGGTCGAATTGGGTGAGGTCGATCATGGCGTGAATATATTAGTTGATTCTAATTTAGCAAGTACTAATATAAAGACAAAGGAGAGACCGCATGTCCGATTCCCCTGCCCCGTCCCGCCCCGATGTTTCGGGCTTCTTCGATCCCGTCACCAACACGATCAGCTATATCGTTGCCGATCCCGCCAGCGGGGTCGCCGCGATCATCGACCCGGTGCTCGATTTCAGCCAGCGCGACGGTCGCACCTCGACCGCCAGCGCCGACCGCCTGCTCGATGCAGTCGCCGCGCGCGGGCTCACTCTCGCCTATGTGCTCGAAACCCACGCCCATGCCGACCACCTGACCGCGGCGCACCATATCCATGCGCGTTCCGGCGCCCCGATCGTCATCGGCCGCCACATCAGCGACGTGCAGCGGATTTTCGCGCCGCTATTCGCCGCCGACGACGTCGTGCCCGACGGCCGCGATTTCACCCGGCTGGTCGACGACGGCGACACGCTGCCGCTGGGCACCCTCGACATCCGGGTGTTGCACACCCCCGGCCACACCCCCGCGTGCGTGACCTATCTGATCGGCGACGCCGCCTTCGTCGGCGACACGCTGTTCCAGCCCGACTATGGCACAGCACGCGCCGATTTCCCGGGCGGCGACGCGCGGACGCTCTATCGATCGATCCGCAAGATCCTGGCCCTGCCCGGCGAAACGCGGCTGTTTACCTGTCACGACTATCCGGGCGGGGACCGCAGCGATCCCGTCTGGGAAACGACGGTTGCGGATCAGCGACGCGCGAACGTCCATGTTCACGACGGTGTCGACGAGGCCGATTTTGTCGCGATGCGGACCGCGCGCGATCGGACGCTGGCGGCCCCCCAACTGATCCTGCCGTCGCTGCAGGTCAATATCCGCGCCGGCGCCCTGCCGCCTGCCGAAGCCAATGGGCGACGCTACCTCAAGATACCCCTCGACACGATCTGACCCGGTTGCGCGACCATCGCGCTTGAGTCGCCAGCTCCGCTCGCCCAAGATGCCGGGACAAAGGGAGAGCGGAATGGCCGAACAGATCATCGTCATCGACGAAGGGACCACATCGACCCGGACGATGCTCTTCGCCGCCGACGGCACCCCGCTCGGCAGCGCGCAACGCGAGTTTCGCCAGCATTACCCGGGCCCCGGACTGGTCGAGCATGACGCCGCCGAAATCTGGGACGCAACGCTCGCCTGCACGCGCGCGATGATCGACAAGGCAGGCGGTGCAGACCGGATCGCCGCGATCGGCATCACCAACCAGCGCGAAACCGTGGTGTTCTGGGACCGCACGACGGGCGAGCCGCTGGCCCCCGCGATCGTCTGGCAGGACCGGCGCACCGCCGACGATTGCGCGGCGCTGAAGGCAGCGGGGCACGAGGCAGCCGTGCAGGCGAAGAGCGGGCTGCTGCTCGATCCCTATTTTTCGGGAAGCAAGATCGGCTGGGCGCTTAAGAACTGGCCGCAGCTAAAGGATGCGGGCGATCGGCTCGCGGTCGGAACGATCGAATCCTATCTGGTCTTCCGCCTGACCGGCGGCATCCATATCAGCGATGCGACCAACGCGTCGCGCACGCTGCTGATGGATATCAACGGTGCGGGCGGTTGGGACGCGGGACTGTGCGACCTGTTCGACGTGCCCATGTCGCTGCTGCCCGAAATCACCGGCTGCACCACCACCGTCGGCACGACCGATCCCGCGCTGTTCGGCGGCGCGATCGCGATCTGCGGCATGGCGGGCGACCAGCAGGCGGCGACGATCGGCCAGAATTGCCTCGCGCCCGGCCAGACCAAGGCGACCTTCGGCACCGGAGCGTTCATCCTGTCGGCCAGCGGTTCCACGCGCCCGCATTCGGCCAACCGGCTGCTCGCGACGGTGCTCGCGCAGGAAGACGACAGACGCAGCTATGCGCTCGAAGGATCGGTGTTCGTCGCGGGGAGCCTGATCAAGTGGCTGCGCGACGGGCTCGGGCTGCTCGCCAGTGCGGGCGAGAGCGAAGGGCTGGCGCGTTCGGTGGCCGACAATGGCGGCGCCTATCTGGTCCCCGCGCTCGCCGGCCTCGGCGCACCACACTGGCGCCCCGATGCGCGCGCGGCGCTGTCGGGACTGAATTTTGCGACGACCAAGGCGCATGTCGCGCGCGCTGCGCTCGAGGCGCAGGCCTATCAGGCGCACGACCTCAAATCGGCGTTCGCGGCCGATGGGGTCGACTGGGCGGAGCTGCGCATCGACGGCGGCATGGCGGCGAACGACTGGATGGCGCAGGATCTGGCCGACGTGCTGAACCTGACCGTCGAACGCCCCGGTTTCGTCGAAAGCACCGCGCTCGGCGCGGCGATGCTCGCGGCGACGGGCGCTGGCCTCTATCCCGACCTCGCAACCGCCGCCAGCACGATGCGCGGCACCGCGACGCGCTTCACGCCGGCGCTCGGCGCCGAACGACGCGCGGCACGCCTTGCCGGATGGCAGGACGCGCTGGCAAAGATCGTCGGCTGAAAAGGTTCAGGCGGCGCGGCGAACCGCGATGAACTGGTCGTTCTGGATCAGCAGCGTCCAGTGCGTTTCAGGGAAGACATACTCGAGCTTCGCCAGCACTTCGGACTTTCGCGGCCAGCCGCCCTCGACCCCGAACAGCCGGAAATCGTCGACCACGACACCCACGACATTGTCGATCGACGCCGCGATGTGATCGAGCTCCTTGAGCACCGGTTCGGGTTCGTCGCCGTGCCCCGTCTCGCCGCCGCTGAAATGTCCGTCGAGAAACAACAGGCAGTTGCGGGTGCGCGAAACGATCTGCGGCAACAGGTCGGCGCCATCGCCGAGCAGAATCTGGACGTTCGATCGGCTGGCGCAGCGTTTCGACGCGATCGCATGGAGCGCCGGGTCGATTTCGATCGACACCACCTGGTCGAAGTGGCGCGACAGCCTCTTGGTCGTCACGCCCTTGTACGAGCCAACCTCGATCGCGGTGGTCGCGCCCGACAGGCGCTGGGCCACCGCGAGGTTGCGCAGCTTGGTCAGCGAATGCGGCACATAGGGCCGCTGCGTCAGGCGCGCCCAGCTGTCGAGCGCGAAGCCCGCCAACGGTTCGAGGAAGGTCTTGGCCTCGTTCATCGCGTCCCCCTCATCCGGACGGTTGCGTCAAATTCGGCCATTACCCCGATCAGCGCTTGAGGGTCAGACCACCGAAGCGCTTGTTGAACTTCGCAACCTGACCGCCCGCGTCGAGCATGCGGCCGGTGCCGCCGGTCCACGCCGGGTGCGCGGTGGGGTCGATTTCGAGCGTCATCACGTCGCCCTCTTTGCCCCAGGTCGAGCGCGTCTGATATTCGGTGCCGTCGGTCATCTTGACGGTGATCATGTGATAGTCGGGGTGGATGTCTTTTTTCATCTGTCTGCTCCTGTGCCGCTGGTTTCCGACCAGCCGCGTGAGTCCTGCGCCCAGGGGCGCGAAGCCGCGTCCCCTAATGGGCGCCGGCCGGTTTGGCAAGGGGCTGGACTCAGTCGCCCGGCGGATCGGCGATCATCGCGGTGAACTGGCATTCGGCCGCCAGCGCGCCGTTCAGCATCGCCTTGCCCTCGAACTTGCAGATGTTGCGCTTGGCCTGGACGATCGCGACGTGAAGGTCGAGCAGGCAGCCGGGTTCGACCGGCTTTCTGAACTTCACCCCATCGATCGCCATGAAATAGACGAGCTTGCCGGTGCCCGCGAGGCCGAGCGATTCGATCGCCAGCACGCCGCCGGCCTGCGCCAGCGCCTCGACGATGAGAACGCCGGGCATGATCGGCCGGCCGGGGAAATGCCCCTGAAAAAAGGGCTCATTGATCGTCACTGCCTTGACCGCGTGGATCGAGGTGTCCTTCACCATCGATTCCACCCGGTCGACGAGCAGCATTGGATAACGATGCGGCAACAGCGTCAGGATCCGGCGGATATCCACCGGACCCATGGCGCCGTCCGTATTTTCCCCGTCGGCCATGATCGTTTAGCGCGTCGTCGGGGCGCTGCCGGTGGGTGCCGGAGCAGCCGGAGCCGCGCCCTGCGCCGCACGCGCGGCGTTCTGGAGCAGCTGGCCCGGCTGATAGCCCTGCGGCACCGCGGTCGACACCGACGGGACGAGGCGGTTGAGTTCGGCCACCACGGCATCGGTGATGTCGGCGTTGTTCTCGCGCGCCAGCACCGCTTCGGGGTTGAGCAGCAGATCGACCTTCTTGGCCGTCATCGCGGCCTTGACCGCGTCGTTCAGGCGCAGCTGGATCTGTTCCTGCGCATAGGTCGCGGCGGTCGCATAGGGGCTTTCGATCTGCGCCAGTTCGCGCTGCGCGGCCTGCGACTTGTCCTGACGTTCCTTGCCCATCGTCTGCAGTGTGGTCTGGTTCGGCGTCGCCTTGCTCGCCTCTTCGCGCATCTTCGCGGTCAGCACGTCGAGTTCGGCCTGCAGCGTGGTCGCACGGGCGTTATACTGGTCGATCTGCGCCTTGTAGGTTGTCTGGATCTGCTGGGCAGCCGTGGTCATGGCGCCCGAACGGCGGACCGCGCCTTCGAGATCGGCAACGGCGATACCGGTCCGCGACTGGGCGGCCGCCGGCGCGGCGAACATGGGCGAAACCGAAAGCGCGGCAACGGCCAGCGCCGAAGCGGTGAAAATTTTCTTCATTAGAATTGGGTTCCTACGTTGAATGAGAAGCGTTTGGTGTCATCGCCCTCTTCTTTGCGAAGGGCGTAAGCGAAGTCGATCCGGAAAGGACCGAAGGGGGAGTTCCAGTTGACCCCGGCGCCAATCGCGACGCGCGGCAGCCACGTGTCGCCGAAGAAGCGCTCCTCGAAGGGGTCGAGGCGAGAGAAACCCGAATCGCAGCGTGTATATTGAGTGCCCGTGGGCTGATTATTGCTGTCGAGTTCGCGGTTTGCGAATTGTGTCGTACCGGTGCTCGCATTGCGACACAGCGACTTGATCAGCCCGGAGCCCTCGACACCGGGTCGCGTATCCCGGAAATCCTCAAGAACCGTCAACGTCGGTCGCTTGACGCCAAAAACGGACCCGACATCAAGAAAAACCGACGGCCGCAAACCCAGTTCCTTTGCCCCGGTACCGAGCGGAATATCAACCTCAAGACGTCCCTGATAATATGCGCGGCCACCGAGTGCATCGTCGATCCGCGAATTGCGATTGTCGAGCGACGTGTCCAGAATAGGATTGGCCGGATCGGTCAGATCGACGTTGCCGTAGCGGATCACGCGCGGGCCGACGCCGCGGATGTCGAAGCCGCGCATCTGCGGCTCGCCGAGGAAGAAACGATCGGTCAGGCGAATCTTGTCGCTGGTCGGTGTCGGACGCCCACCGAACGGATAGATATAGCCGCCCTCGGCCGAGACGTTCAGGATGAAACGGCTGCCGAGATTGAAATGCTTGCTGGCCGATGCGCGCGTGCGCACATATTTGACGCTGCCGCCGAGGCCGGCAAAATCCTGGCTGAGCGAGAGCGACTGGCCGCGCGTCGGACGGATACGGTTGTCGCGGTCGTCATAAGCGATGGTGAAGCCGAGCAGCGAGGTCGTGCGCTTGCCAATTGCATCGCAGAGATAACGGCCGGCGATCAGCGGATCGCATTCGCCACCGAAATAATAGAGCGACTTGTCGAGCGAGACGTCGTCGAAGTTGAGGCTGTAGCGCCCGAACGCCGACAGATATTCGGTCAGCGGCACGCCGACGGTGATCTGTCCGCCCGTCGTCACCTGTTCGAACGTCGTACGGCGATCATTGTTGATGAAGTTGAACGAATTGAGGTCGCGGCGATAGATGCTGCCACCGATCGAGACATTCTTGTCGAACAGATAGGGTTCGGTGAAGCCGAGCTCGACCGACTTCGAATAGCTCGAATAATTGACCGACGCCTGGAGCTGCTGACCGAGGCCGCGGAAGTTGCGCTGACGCACCGAAGCCTGGAGCAGGAAATTCTCGATCGACGAGAAGCCCGCCGACAGCGACAATTCACCCGTCGGCTTTTCCTCGACATTGGTTTCGAGGATGATGCGATCGGGCGCACTGCCCTCCTTGCGGTCGATCGTCAGATTTTCCTGGAAATAGCCCAGGCTGTTGATGCGATTCTCGGTGCGCTTGACCCCGAAGCTGTTGAAGGCGTCGCCTTCGTTCAGGCGGAACTCGCGGCGGACGACCTTGTCCTGCGTCAGCGTGTTTCCGTTGACGTCGATGCGCTCGACATAAGTCCGCGGGCTTTCGGCGACGTTGAAGGTGATCGACATCGTCCGGTTTTCGGGGTCGCGCCGGAATTCGGGATTGATGTCGGCAAAGGCATAGCCGAACAATCCCGCGGTCTCGCTCAGGCTTTCGACCGTGTCCTCGACCAGCTTCGCATCGTACCAGTCGCCGTCCTTCATCGGAAGCAGCGCCTTGAGCGTCTCGGGCCGGAAGTCGCGCAATTCGCTTTCGACCTCGATCGGACCGAATTTGTATCGCTCGCCTTCCTCGACCACATAGGTGATGATGAAGTCCTGCTTGTTGCTCGTCAGTTCTGCGACCGCCGAAATGACGCGGAAGTCGGCATAGCCGTTCTGCAGGTAGAAAAGACGCAGCTTCTGCTGGTCATAAGCCAGACGGTCGGGATCGTAGCTGGTGTTCGACGACAGGATCGTCAGCAGCCCCGACTCCTTGGTCGCCATTTCGTCCTTGAGATCGCCGTCGCTGAACTTCTCGTTGCCGATGATGCTGATCTGACGGACCTTGGATTTCGGCCCCTCGTTGATCTCGAACACCACGTCGACGCGGTTCTGGTCGAGCGACACCATCTTGGGCTCGACGGTCGCGGCGAAGCGGCCCTGACGCTTGTAGAGCTCGATGATGCGCGCAACGTCGGCGCGCACTTTCGAGCGGGTGAATATCTGGCGCGGCGAGAGCTTGATCTCGGGCCGGATCTTGTCTTCCTTGAGGCGCTTGTTGCCCTCAAGGATCACGCGGTTGATCACCGGATTCTCGGTCACCTGGATCGTCAGCGCACCATTGTCGTCGCTGATCTGGAAATCCTTGAACAGCTCGGTCGCCGCCAGATCCTTGAGCGCCTGATCGAGCGTCGCGCGATCATAAGGCTGGCCGACGCGGAGGCGAAGGTAGGAAAGGATCGTCTGCGCTTCGAGCCGCTGGTTGCCGGTGACGGTGATCGAGCGCACCGTCGCCGCGACCGGTGCGGCCTCCGCCGCGGGCGCAGGAACCGCCGGAGCGGGCACCGCGGGCGGCGGCACGCCTTGCGCGAGCGCGGGGCCCGCGAGCATCGTTCCCGTCAGGAGAAGCGCCGCCAGCCGCGTCCGCGCCGAAAATTTGTGTGAAGCCACGCTGTTCATCCCGCAAAAATATCCAAAAGCGTCGACCCCGCATCCCGACGGGCCCGCGCGCACTCCTGCCCCAGTCCGCTTATCCAATCAAGCGCGCGATCCGGTCCCACGCCCCGATTGCGCCCAAATCGTTGAAAGTCACGACCAGCATCAAGGTGACGATCGCCGCGAAGCCGACCCGAAATGCCCATTCCTGCGCCTGTGGGGGTGCCGGCCGCCGCCGCACCGCTTCATAGGCGTAAAAGAGCAAATGGCCGCCATCGAGCATCGGCAATGGCAACAGGTTTATGAACCCCAGATTGATGGAAACGAGGGCGATCAGGAAGATCAGCGACACGACGCCCATCGCCGCCGCCTCGCCCGAAACCTTGGCGATCTTCACCGGGCCGCTCAGATCCTTGATCGAGCGGTTGCCGCTCAGCAACTGGCCGAGCACTTCGACGGTCTGGCGGACGATCTGCCCCGTCTGGCGTATGGCGACACCCGGCGCTTCGACCAGCGGCACCGGCTCGAAGACCGGCGCGCCCTGACCGATCCCGATCAGCGCGCGCTCGAAATCATTGCCGAAGGCGTCCTTTTCCTTGACCAGCCGCGGGGTCAGGCGAACCGCCTCGATCGCGCCGCCGCGCTCGAAACGGACCTCCATCGCCTCGCCCGGCCGGTGCGCAACCGCCATCGGGATATCGACGAACTTGTCGATCGCCCGCCCATCGATCGACAGGATATGGTCGCCCGGGCGCAGGCCGGCGGCGTCGGCGGCCGACCCTGCCTGCACCGTCCCGACCACCGCGGGGTTGGTTGCAACCCCGCCCAGCCACGCAAAACCGGCAAGGATCAGGATCGCGAACAGGAAATTGGTGACCGGCCCTGCAAGGACGATCAGCGCGCGCTTCCATACCGGCTGCGCGGGAAATGTGTGCGCCCGTTCGGCCTCAGGCAGCGCCTGCCAGTCGGCGTCGGGCTGGCTCACCGCATCGCGATCGCCGGCGAACTGGACATAACCGCCGAGCGGCAGCCAGCCGAGCTTCCATTCAGTCCCGCGCTTGTCGGTCCAGCCGAGGATCTTGCGCCCGAAACCGATCGAGAAGGTCTCGGCCTTCACCCCGCACCAGCGGCCGACGATATAATGGCCATATTCGTGCACGAAGACGAGCGGCCCGAGCACGAGCAGGAAGGCGAGGATCGTGAAAAGGAAGCCGGGGGATTCAAGCATGTTCGAGCTGGTCCACAAAATGCTGTGCAGCCGCGCGCGATGACGCATCGACGCTGAATATGTCGTGAAGCGACGCAGGCGGCGGCGGCGCGGCGACATCGAGCACGCGCTTCACCGTATCGACGATCGCGGGGAAGGAAATGCGCCCCGCCAGGAAGGCGGCAACGGCGACCTCGTTGGCGGCGTTGAGCTGCGCGGGGCGTGCGCCACCCTCGGCGATGGCCGCGCGGCACAGCGCGGTCGCAGGGAAACGGACTTCGTCGGGCGCCTCGAAATCGAGCCGCGCGATGCTCGCGAGGTCGAGCGGCGCGCAGGGCGTCGCCATGCGGTCGGGCCAGGCGAGCGCACTGGCGATCGGGATGCGCATGTCGGGCGAGCCGAGCTGCGCGAGCGTCGAGCAGTCGACATATTCGACGAGGCTGTGGATCACCGATTGCGGGTGGACGAGGATTTCGATGCGGTCGAGTCCGACGGGGAACAGGTGATGCGCCTCGATCAGTTCGAGCCCCTTGTTCATCATCGTCGCCGAATCGACGCTGATCTTGGCGCCCATCGACCAGTTGGGATGCGCCACCGCCTGCGCCGGGGTCACCTGCGCCATGTCGGCGGCACCCATCGTGCGGAAAGGTCCCCCGCTCGCGGTCAGGATGATGCGGCGAACCTGATCGATCCGACCGCCCGCAAGGCACTGGAAGATGGCATTATGTTCGCTGTCGACGGGCAGGATCGCCGCCCCCGAACGCTTCGCCGCGGCGGTCATCAGCGCCCCGGCCGAAACGAGCGATTCCTTGTTGGCGAGCGCGACCGGCGTGCCGGCTTCGAGCGCCGCCATCGTCGGGGCCAGCCCCGCGCAGCCGACGATCGCCGCCATGACCAGATCGGCGGGTCGCCGCGCGGCCTCGACCAGCGCATCGGCACCCGCCGCGGTTTCGATCCCGGTGCCGGCCAGCGCCGCCGCGAGGTCATGATAGCGCGCCTCGTCGGCGATCACCGCGAGGCCGGGACGAAATTCCTGTGCCAGCTTCGCCAGCACGGCGACGTCGCTGTTTGCGGTGAGCACATCCACCTGCCACGCCTCGCCGTCGCGGCGCACGAGATCGAGGGTCGATTGCCCGACCGATCCCGTGGCGCCGAACAGCGAGAGGCGGCGTGTCATCTCAGCCGGCCGCCCGCACCGCGATATCGCCCGCAAAGGCGAGCGCGCCGAGGATCAGCGCGACCGGCAGCAGCCCGTCGACGCGATCGAAGACGCCGCCGTGTCCGGGGATCAGCTTGCCCGAATCCTTGACCCCGGCGCGGCGCTTCATCCAGCTTTGCGCAAGGTCGCCGAGCTGCGCGACGAGCCCCATGAACAGGCCGATCCACAACGGCACGCCGACGATCCCGGCGCGATCGCCGATCGTCGCGCTCGCGACAAGCGCCGCGATCATGCCGCCGAACAGGCCCGACCAGGTCTTCGACGGGCTGATGGCCGGTGCGAGCCGCGCGCCCCCGAACGCGCGTCCGGCGAAATAGGCGCCGATATCGGTCGCCCACACCATGCCGAACACCCAGAGCGCCGCGGTCATGCCCAGATTCTCGCGGATGAACCAGAGCCCCGCCACCGCACCGGCGGCGAGCAGCGGCCCGGCGGCCATCAGCGCGCCCTTGGCCCCGCCGCCCAGCGTCATCGCGCGGACCAGCGCGAACCATTCGACGAGCAGCAAGGCGCCGCCGACGAGCAACAGCAAGGCGAAGGCGATTCCCCCGAACCACAGCGCGGCGCCCGCAATCGCCAGCAGGATCACCGCCGATCCCGCGCGCACCATCAGATCCGATTTGCCCGCCGCCATAGTCAAAGTCCCCCGTAGCGGCGTTCGCGCCGCGCAAATTGATCGAGCGCCGCCTGCAAATCGGCCGGCTTGAAATCGGGCCACAGCTTGTCGGTAAAATAAAGCTCGGCATAGGCTGCCTGCCAGAGCAGAAAGTTCGACAGGCGCACCTCGCCGGAGGTGCGGATGAGCAGGTCGAGCGGCGGCAGGTCGGCGGTGTCGAGATGCGCCTCGATCCCCGCTTCGGTGATCGCGCCGTCGGCCGCCGCGGCGGTCGCGGCGCGGACCAGTTCGTCCTGCGCGCCATAGTTGAGTGCGACCGCCAGCGTCGTGCGCTTGTTGCCCGCAGTCCGTTCGAGCGCATTGTCGATCAGCGCGACGACATCGGGCGCGAGCGCGCGCCAGTTGCCGATGATCTTCAGCTTCACGTCATTGGCGGCGAATTCGTCGAGGTCGCTGAGGATGAAGCGCTTCATCAGCCCCATCAAGTCGCTGACCTCTTCCTCGGGCCGTTTCCAGTTCTCCGACGAGAAGGCGTAGAGGGTCAGCGCCTCCAGCCCCATGCCGGCCGCGGCGCGCACGATCGTACGCACCGCCTCGACGCCTGCCTTGTGGCCCGCGACGCGCGGCAGAAAGCGCTTCTTCGCCCAGCGGCCGTTGCCGTCCATGATGATGGCGACGTGACGCGCGCCGTGATTGGAAACTGTCACCCAAAAAACCTCAAAATCCGTTCGCATCGAGCGGAAGAGAGAATGGTGCCCGAAAGCACTAGCCCAGGATTTCCTTTTCCTTGGCGCTCGCGGCAGCATCGATTTCGGCGATCGTCGCGTCGGTCAGTTTCTGGACGTCGGTCTCCGACCGCTTGCGATCGTCCTCGCTGATTTCCTTCTTGTTCTCGTCGGTCTTGAGATTGTCCATGCCGTCGCGGCGGACGTTGCGGACCGCAACGCGCGCCTTTTCGGCGTACTGACCGGCGAGCTTCGACAGCTCCTTGCGGCGCTCCTGCGTCATTTCGGGGATCGGCAGGCGGAGCGTCTGGCCGTCGACGATCGGGTTGAGCCCGAGCCCCGCCGAACGGATCGCCTTGTCGACCGGGCCGACATTCGACTTGTCCCACACCTGCACCGACAGCATGCGCGGTTCGGGGGCGCTGACCGAAGCGACCTGGTTGAGCGGCATGTGGCTGCCATAGACCTCGACCGTCACTGGATCGAGCAGTGCGGTGTGCGCGCGCCCGGTGCGGAGGCCCGAAAGGTCGCTCTTCAGCGATTCGACCGCGCCGTGCATGCGGCGCTCGAGGTCGGCCTTGTCATATTTCGCCATCGTCTCTTCCTCTCTTGAATGTTTCGCGCTCAGGCATTTCCGGCGGCGTCGCCAACGACGGTCGAGACGCCCTCGCCCGCCAGCACCCGCGCCAGATTGCCGGCTTCGCGAATATTGAACACGACAATCGGAATCTGGTTGTCGCGGCACAGCGCCACGGCGCTGGCGTCCATCACCTTCAGATTGTCGGCGAGCACACGATCATAGCTCAACCGGTCGTAACGGACCGCGGTCAGGTCCTTCTTGGGGTCGGCGTTATAGACGCCGTCGACGCTCGTGCCCTTGAGCAGCGCGTCGCACTTCATCTCGGCGGCGCGCAACGCGGCGCCGCTGTCGGTGGTGAAATAGGGCGCCCCGACACCCGCGGCGAAAATCACCACGCGGCCCTTTTCCATATGGCGCTCGGCGCGGCGGCGGATCACCGGCTCGCACACCTTGTCCATCTCGATCGCCGACTGGACGCGGGTTTCGACGCCGAGCTGCTCGAGCGCATTCTGCATCGCGAGCGCGTTCATCACGGTGGCGAGCATGCCCATATAGTCGGCCTGCGCGCGGTCCATGCCCTTGGCGGCCCCGGCCATACCGCGAAAGATGTTGCCGCCGCCGATGACGAGGCAGATTTCGAGCCCGCGATCCTTGGCTTCCTTGACCTCGGCCGCCATGCTCGCGACCGTTTCGGGATCGATCCCGAAGGGACTGGGCCCCATCAGCGCTTCGCCCGAAAGCTTGAGCAATATGCGTTTCAGGCCGGGCAATGCCATGTCGGGGGAACCTCTTGCTTCGTCTCAACAAGCGAATGGCGCGCACCCTAGTGAGAGTGCGCGCCATTGCCAAGCGGACTGCCGCGCGCCGGGCGCGGCAATCGCGCAGTCCTGTGTCAGGCGCCGGCGACCGCAGCGACTTCCGCTGCGAAATCGCTTTCTTCCTTCTCGATGCCTTCACCGAGCTGGAAGCGGACGAAGCCCTTGAGCGTGATCGTCGCACCGACGTCCTTGCCGGCGGCGGCGACGACTTCGGCGACCGGGGTCTTGCCGTCCATCACGAACAGCTGCGACAGCAGCGCGTTTTCCTTGCGGTACTTGGCGATCGCGCCGTCGACCATCTTCGCGACGATCTCGGCCGGCTTGCCCGACTGGGCGGCCTTTTCCTCGGCGATCGAACGCTCGCGGGCGACGAGGTCGGCGTCGAGGTCGTCGCCGTTCAGCGCCAGCGGGTTCGCGGCGGCGACGTGCATCGCCAGCTGCTTGCCGAGGGGTTCGAGCACATCGGCGCCCGCGGTCGATTCGAGCGCGATAAGCACGCCGATCTTGCCCATGCCGGGTGCCGCGGCGTTATGGACATAGCCGGTGACGACGCCCGAGCCGACCGAAACGATCGCGGTGCGGCGCAGCGACTGGTTTTCGCCGATCGTCGCGATATTCTGCGTCAGCGCTTCGGCGACGGTGCCGCCGGCGGGGTAAGCCGCCGCGCCCAGCGCCTCGATGTCGGTGACGTTGCCGGCGAGCGCAACCTGCGTCACGTCGCGGACGAAACCCTGGAACTGTTCGTTCTTGGCGACGAAGTCGGTCTCGCTGTTGATCTCGACCATCGCACCGCGGGTGCCGTCGGTGGCGACGCCGACAAGACCTTCGGCGGCGACGCGGCCGGCCTTCTTGGCGGCGGCGGCGAGGCCCTTGGTGCGCAGCCAGTCGATCGACGCCTCGATGTCACCGCCGTTTTCAGCGAGTGCCTTCTTGCAGTCCATCATGCCGGCGCCGGTGCGGTCGCGCAGTTCCTTGACGAGGGCGGCCGTAATCTCAGCCATGGGATATTCCTTTCCAAAAGGGGCAGGCTCACGTTCGGCCTGCCGGTGCGCCGCGCGCATGGCGGCGCGACAAGTCAGAATGATGACCGGGACGGCGCGGGCATCACGCCGCGCGCCGTCCCGTCATCGAAGCGCGCTTACGCGTCGCCCTGACGTTCGGTTTCGGCGGCGGCTTCGGCCGGGACCTGTTCGTCCTCGGTCACCGGAGCAGTCTCGACGAGCACGGGCTCGGCGACGGGCTCGACGGCCGCACCCAGATCTTCACCGCGGCCGGCGCGGGCCTGCTGTCCACCGCGGGTCGCGGCCTGGGCCACGGCGTCGCAATAGAGGCGGATCGCGCGGGCGGCGTCATCGTTCGCCGGAACCGGGAAGGCGATGCCGTCGGGCGAGACGTTCGAGTCGAGGATCGCGACGACGGGGATGCCAAGCACGTTGGCTTCCTTGATCGCCAGCTCTTCCTTGTTCGCGTCGATCACGAACATCACGTCGGGAATGCCGCCCATGTCGCGGATGCCGCCGAGGCTGAGCTCAAGCTTGTCGCGTTCACGGGTCTTGTTGAGCACTTCCTTCTTGGTAAGGCCCGAGGTGTCGCCCGAAAGCTGCTCTTCGAGCGCCTTGAGGCGCTTGATCGAGTTCGAGATCGTCTTCCAGTTGGTGAGCATGCCGCCCAGCCAGCGGTGGTTGACGAAATGCTGACCCGAAGCGCGGGCCGCATCGGCGATCGGGCCCTGCGCCTGGCGCTTGGTGCCGACGAACAGCACCTTGCCGCCCGCGGCCGCGGTCGACGAGACGAAGTCGAGCGCGCGCGCGAAGAGCGGCACGGTCTGCGACAGGTCGAGGATGTGGATGCCGTTGCGCGCGCCGAAGATATACGGCTTCATGCGCGGGTTCCAACGGTGGGTCTGGTGGCCGAAGTGGGCGCCAGCTTCGATAAGATTCTGCATCGTGACGACAGGTGCCGCCATGGTCTTTCTCCTTCCGGTTGGTCCTCTGGAAAGCAAGAACCGGGGGTCGCAAGCGACGGAACCCGGCACCGGTTATGTGCGCCTTCCATGTGGAATGGGCGGCCCGTTAGCGACCTTTTCCGCCAAAGGCAAGAGGCGACGCCTTATCGTCCGACGCCGACCCGCCCGGGGGGCGCATTCAACTCATCGATGAAAACACTCGTTTCATCGCAATTGCGTTGAGAACAAAAAGGGAACATGGAACGAATTGCGCAACGAAGCCGTCCCATGAGAATCGGGGTTTCGCACAAAGAAACCGGAAGGACAAGATGATGGTTCAGGTCGCTGCCGCTCTTCTCTTCGCCGTTGCCGCCGGGCTCGGCGTCACCGTGATCATCGCGATGCTCAGGAACAATGAAAGCGCGATTCTCTCGGCGCTGCTCGGCGAAGGCGCCTTTCCGGTTCCGGGCGCTCCGCACCCGGGCGCGGCCGCGCAGGTGGTGACGCTTCGTCGTTCGGCGGCGCGCCGTGACGCGCCGCGCCCCGCCCGTCAGACCCGGCCGGCGCTCAGCCGCGCCGCCTGATGCGCGCGTAACTCGCGAGGCCGAACGGCAGCAGCGCCATATAGACGGCGCATACGCCGAGCAGCGTCCACCAGGGCGCGGTGACCAGCGCCGCGCCGAACAGGCCGACCCCGGCGAGCGCGAACAGCCGCCACGAGCGGCGCAGGCGGAACGACGACCAGCTGTAGGTCGGGATCGCCGAGATCATCAGCATCGCGACCGCCAGCGCCCAGGGCATCACCAGATACCATTGGCGGAACAGCTCGTTGCCCGTGACCAGCCACAGATAGACCGGAACGAAGGACAGTCCCGCCCCCGCCGGCGCGGGAATGCCGGTCATGAAACCCGCCGACTTGTGCGGCTGGAAATCGGCATCCATGCGCGAGTTGAAGCGCGCCAGCCGCAGCGCGCAGCACACCGCCAGCGCGAGCGCCGCGGTCCAGCCGAATTTCGGCGCATATTGCAGCGACCAGAGAAAGAGGATCATCGCGGGCGACACGCCGAAGGCGATGACGTCGGACAGCGAATCGAGCTCGGCGCCGAACTTGCTCTGCGCGCGCAGCAGGCGCGCGATGCGCCCGTCCATGCCGTCGAGCACCCCCGCGACGATGATCATCGTGATCGCCGCCGCCCAGTCGCCGTCGATGCCGAAACGGACACCGGTCAGGCCCGAACAGAGCGCGAGGATGGTGATCGCGTTGGGCGCGAAAGCACGCAGCGGGATTCCGCCGATGCGGCGCCGGTCGGCGCCCGCGACGCGATCCGCTTCGTCGGTCATGTTATTGCCCGATGCCGTCGAGCGTCGCCGCGGTCCCGATGCGCGCGACGATCGTCTCGCCCGCGAGCGTGCGCTGGCCGAGCAGCACCTGCGACGTTGTGCCCGCGGGCAGATAGACATCGACGCGGCTGCCGAAACGGATCAGCCCGATGCGCTGCCCCGTCGACACCTCCTGCCCCATGCTGACGAAGGGCAGGATCCGGCGCGCGACGAGCCCGGCGATCTGGGTGAAGCCGACACGCAGCCCGTCGCCGCGTTCGACGACGAAATGCTGGCGCTCATTCTCTTCGCTCGCCTTGTCGAGATCGGCGTTGACGAATTTGCCCGGGATATAGGCGATCTTGCGCAGCGTGCCGGCGATCGGGGTGCGGTTGATGTGGACGTCGAACACGCTCATGAAAATCGACACGCGCAGCATCGGCGCATCGCCCAGCCCGTCGGGGCCGGCGATTTCGGGCGGCGGCGGCACTTCGGCGATCTGCGTCACCAGTCCGTCGGCGGGCGCGACGATCAGGTCGCTTCCGGTCGGGGTGACGCGCACCGGATCGCGGAAGAAGGCCCCGACCCACAGCGTGATGCCGAGCATCAGCCAGCCGGCGATTTCCCAGCCCAGAAGCCAGAAGCAGAGCGTGACGATCGCCGCGATCAGCAGGAACTTGCGCCCCTCGGGATGGATCGCCGGCCACTGCCATTTGATGCCGCCCCCGGGGCGGTTCGAAGAGATGATGGAGGACATGGGCGCCTCTTCTACGGACCGGATTTGGCACTGACAATCGAATATGGCCGCGCCGGGCCTTCCACCGTCACGGTTGAACAATCGCTCGGCTTTGCCTAAGGCCCGCTGCAACTCGACTCCCCAAGGAAAAGGCACGCATATGGGCAAGATCAAGGTAGTGAACCCGGTCGTCGAACTCGACGGCGACGAAATGACCCGGATCATCTGGCAGTGGATCCGCGAGCGCCTGATCCTCCCCTATCTCGACGTCGACCTTCATTATTACGACCTCGGTATCGAGGAACGCGACCGCACCGACGACAAGATCACCGTCGAGGCCGCGAACGCGATCAAGAAGCACGGCGTCGGCGTCAAGTGCGCGACGATCACCCCCGACGAGGCACGCGTCGAGGAATTCGGCCTCAAGAAGATGTGGAAATCGCCGAACGGCACGATCCGCAACATCCTCGGCGGCGTCGTCTTCCGCGAACCGATCGTGATGAAGAATGTTCCGCGCCTCGTTCCCGGCTGGACCGACCCGATCGTCGTCGGCCGCCACGCCTTCGGCGACCAGTACAAGGCGACCGATTTCCGCGTCCCCGGCCCCGGCAAGCTGCGCCTCGTGTTCGAGGGCGAGGACGGCACGCTGATCGACGAGGAAGTGTTCCAGTTCCCCTCGTCGGGCGTCGCGATGGGCATGTACAACCTCGACGATTCGATCCGCGACTTCGCGCGCGCCAGCCTCAACTACGGCCTCGCGCGCCAGTGGCCGGTGTATCTGTCGACCAAGAACACCATCCTCAAGGCCTATGACGGCCGCTTCAAGGACCTGTTCGAGGAAGTGTTCCAGGCCGAATTCAAGGCGAAGTTCGACGCGCTCGGCATCGTCTACGAACACCGCCTGATCGACGACATGGTCGCTTCGGCGCTGAAATGGTCGGGCAAGTTCGTCTGGGCCTGCAAGAACTACGACGGCGACGTCCAGTCGGACACCGTCGCGCAGGGCTTCGGCTCGCTGGGGCTGATGACCAGCGTGCTGATGACCCCCGACGGCCAGACGGTCGAATCGGAAGCCGCGCACGGCACCGTCACCCGTCACTACCGCATGCACCAGCAGGGCAAGGCGACCTCGACCAACCCGATCGCGTCGATCTTCGCCTGGACCGGCGGACTCAAGCATCGCGGCAAGCTCGACGGCACCCCCGAGGTGACCAAGTTCGCCGACGACCTCGAAAAGGTCTGCGTTGCGACGGTCGAAAGCGGCAAGATGACCAAGGATCTCGCGCTGCTGATCGGCCCCGACCAGAACTGGCTGACCACCGAGGGCTTCTTCGAAGCGATCGTCGAAAACCTCGAAAAGAAGATGGGCGCCTGAAACAACCGAAGAGGTTGACATGGACGACTAGCCAACCGGGGCCGGCCTGCATAAGGTCGGCCCCAATGGTATCCGAAAGCGAAACATCGGCCATCGGCAACGCGCTGGTGGTCCTCGGTGCGGCAGGCATCGTCATCCCCGCCTTCGCGCGGTTCCGCATCTCGCCCGTCATCGGCTTCATCCTCGTCGGACTGCTCGTCGGCCCGTCGGGGCTCGGTGCGCTCGCCGCCGACTATCCGTGGCTCGAACATGTCACGATCGGGTCGACCGAGGACATCGCGCTCTTTGCCGAACTCGGCATCATCCTGCTGCTGTTCTCGATCGGGCTCGAACTGTCGTTCCGGCGCCTGTGGCAGCTCCGCAAGCTGGTGTTCGGCATCGGCGCCGCCGAACTCGCGCTCGGCGGGCTGATCCTCGGCGGTGCGCTGATGCTGCTCACCGATTATTCGACCCCCGCCGCCTTCGGGCTCGGCATCGCGCTCGCGCTGTCATCGACCGCGCTGGTGCTGCCGATCGCCGGCACCAAGTCGGCGGTCGGCCGCGCCTCTTTCTCGATGCTGCTGTTTGAGGATCTCGCGCTCGTCCCGATCATCTTCATCCTCGCCGCCTTCGGCCCCACCGCTGCCGGCGACAGCACCGAACTGCTATTGACGACACTGTGGCAGGGCGCGCTCGTCGTCGCAGCGCTCGCGATCGGCGGCTGGTTCCTGCTGCCGCGCATCTTCGCGCAGGCCGCGCGCGCCAAGGACCCCGAACTTTTCCTCGCCGCCAGCCTGCTCGTCGTGATCGTCGCCGCGCTGGCGACCGCGGCGGTCGGCCTGTCGCCGATCGTCGGCGCATTGCTCGCCGGCCTGATGATCGCCGAGACCGAATATCATGGCGAGGTCGAGGCGATCACCGCGCCGTTCAAGGGCCTCGCGCTCGGGGTGTTCCTGATCAGCGTCGGCATGGGCCTCAACCTCGAGACGATCGCCGAACAATGGCCGCAACTCGTCGCTGCGGTGGTCGGGGTGGTCGCGATCAAGGCGATCGTCACCGCGGCGCTGCTGCGTTTCTCGAACGTCGCGCGACGCGGCACCGCGGCCGAGGTCGGGCTGCTGATGTCGAGTCCGTCGGAAACCACGCTGATCGTGCTCGCGACCGCGCTCCAGGCACAGATCATCAGCCGCGATACCGCCGAATTCTGGCAGCTGGTCACCGCGATCGGGCTGACCATCACCCCGCTGCTCGCGCGGGTCGGCCACGACATCGCGCGGCGGATCGAAATGGGAAGCGAGGCCGCGTCGCATGAGGACACGCCGACAAGCCGCACCGTCATCGTCGGCTTCGGCCGCGTCGGCCGCACCGTCGCCGAACTGCTGCGCCAGCACGACCGCCCCTATATTGCGGTCGATGCCGACATCGACACCGTCGCGGCGGCGCGGCGGGACGGCTTTGCGGTACGCTTCGCCGACGTCGCCCGGCCGGGCAGCCTCGACAAGCTGGGGATCGAACAGGCCGACGCGATCGTGCTGACGATGGACGATCCGGTGCAGCAGCTGCGCATGACGCGCCATCTGCGCAAGACTCATCCCAGACTACCGATCATCAGCCGCGCGCGCGATGCGGATCACGCGGCGGCGCTGTATCAGGCCGGGGCGAGCGACGCCGTGCCCGAAACGCTCGAAAGCTCGCTGCAACTCGCCGAAGCAGTGCTGATCGACCTGGGCGTCGCGATGGGGCCCGTGATCGCGTCGATCCACGACGTGCGCGCCAAGATGCGCCACGACATCATGACCAAGGGCGATCTCGACCAGGAACCGCGCATCCGCAAGGTCCGCCGCCCGGCACCCGAGGGCGACGCCGCGTAGCGGCTAGCGCCCGCCCGACACCGCGGGCGCGACGTCGAGCGCCGCGGCCTCGGCCAGCGTCATGCCCGCGGGCAGGACCGCCATCGACCATTGTTTCGCGGGCGCCAGATATTGCCGCGCCAGCCGCTGAACGTCGGCCGAAGTCACCGCAGCGGTGTCGCGCTCCATCGACAGCGCTGCAGCCGTCACGCGCGGATCGCGCGTCGCGCCTTCGAGCAGGTACATCCAGTATACGTTGCCGGTCGACGCGCGCATCACCTGCTCGCGGATCGGCCCTGCGCTGCGCGCCAGCTCGTCGGCACCCACCGGGTTCGCGACCAGGTCGGCGGCGATGTCGCGCGCGATCGCATAGAAACGCCCCACATCCTTGGGCGCGAGCAGGCTGCCGACGAGCAGATAGCCGCCGCTATTCTCGAAACCCGTCGGCCAATGGCTGTCGACGTCGGGGCCATAGCTGGCCCCCTGTTCGGCGCGCAGCCGGTCGAACAGCCGGTCGTTAAAAATGCCCGCGAGCACCTCGAGCGCGCGCACATCGCGCGGCGCGGCGAGACCGCCCGAAGTCGGCCAGGCGGTCACCGCCGCGGCCTGCCCCTTGTCGCCGCGGTGATAGGCGACCGCGGGCACGGCATTGTGCCGCGCGAACGCAACCCGCTGACCGCCGCGCGGCTGGATCGCGGTGCGCGGTGCGAGCGCGCCGAGCGTTTCGGACAGGATCTTCCTGTAATCGACCGTCGACAGGTCGCCGAACACCTGCACCTCGATCGGGCCGCTCGCGAGCCGCGGCTCCCAGAAGGCGCGGAATGCCGCGGGCGTCAGCGCCTCGATCGCGGCCCTGTCAGGCGGCGTCCAGCGGCGGTCGCCGGCGCTGAGCCAGCCGCGCAAATTGCGTTCGAGCACCGCATTGGGGGTCGCGTCGTTGAGGTCATAGCCCGACAGATAGCCGATGCGCAGCCGCTCGACCGGGGCCGCGTCCCACCGCGGCGTCGCGAGCTTGCCCGCGATCAGGCGAAGCTGGTCGTCGAAATCCTCGGGCTTGCTTTCGGCCGACAGCTCGAACGCATCGTCGTCGATCGCGAAATTGAGCTGCATCTGGCGCCCGTTCATCACCGCGTCGATCTCGTTCTGGCCCCACGGACCGATGCCGCTCGCGATCAGCGCATAGTCGCTCGTCCACAACAGATTGGGTTCGTCCGCCGCGACGCTGCGGTATCCGGATCCGAACCGCACGTTGACGCGCACCTTGCCCGGTTCGACCATATTGTTCGACACCAGCGCGGTCACGCCATTGCCGAACGCAATCCGTTCGGCCTGGAGCCCCGGAAGCGGCGCGTCGGCGGTCACCGCGCTGGGCGTGCCCAGCGGCGGAAGCTGGCTGAAATTGACGTCGGCCGCCGCCAGCCGATCGTTGCGGGCCACCGCCGGCGCGGCAAAGGCCGCGAGCAGCGCGGCCTCGCCGCCCTCGACCGGTGTCGGGCTGATCAGCGTGACGCGCGTCGCGGTGCCGCTGAAGATCGCCTTGCTGACCTCGAGCATCGCCTGCGGGGTCGCCGCGGCGCGAATGGCGGCGAACATGTCGACCTGCCCCTGCGGGGTCGATACGACTTCGCCAAGATCGACCGACTTCACCAGATAGTCCGCCAGCTTCGCGCCCGCCTCGTTGCGAGCGTTGCGCAGCTCGTTGAGCAGCATCGTCTCGATCTCATTGGCTTCGCGGTCGATGTCGGCCTGCGACGGCGCGGTCTGAACCGCATCGGCGATCACCCCGCGAACATCGGCCAGCGCGGTCTTCCAGTCGCCGACCGGCATGATCTGCGCAAAGGTCACGTCGGCGCTCCGGCTCAGATAGACCTGCTCGATGTCGGCGAACAAATAGCTGCCGCCCGCACGCGCGCGATTTTCGAGCCGCCGTTCGACGAGCGCGACCGCGAGCTGCTCGAGATAGAGCCGCCGCGTGTTCTCGACCGTGTCGACGCGCTTGATCCACGGACGCAGCGTCGCCAGCGTCAGCATCGCGGGCTGGTTGGGTTCGACAATCACCTGCGCCTGCGGCGCCTTGGGATCGGGCTTGCCGAAATCGGGCTGCGCCGGGTTCGGCCCCGCGCCCTTCCAGTCGCCATAATATTTTTCGATCAGACGCGCGAATTCGGCCGGATCGCCGTCGCCGGCCACAATGACTACCGCGCGTTCGGGGCGGTACCAGCGCTTGTGGAACGCCGCGACCGTCCCCGCGGTTGCTGCCGCGAGCGTTTCGGGGGTTCCGATCGGCGACCGGTCGGCAAGGCGCTGCCTGGCGAAGAAATGCGCGGTGGTCGCGTCGCTGATGCGCCGCTGCGGCCCGTCGTTTTCACGCAGTTCCGAAGACACCACACCGCGTTCGGCAGCGACGGCCGCGTCCGAGATGCCGGGTTCGCGCACCATCCCGGCGAGCAGTTTCATCGCCTCGTCGAGATTGGCGGGCGTCGCACTCGGCAGGTCGAGCTGATAGGCGGTCTGCGTCGGCGTCGTCTGCGCGTTCGAATCGCTTCCGAACGTCACCCCGAAACGCTGCCAGATGCGCTTGGCTTCACCATCGGGAATATGCTCCGACCCGCGAAAGGCCAGATGTTCGAGCAGGTGCGCGTAACCGCGCTCCTGATCGGTTTCGAACATCGATCCGACATCCATGCGGACGCGGATCGACACCTGCCCGGGCGGCACGCCATTCTTGCGCACCGCATAGCGGACGCCGTTGGGCAAGGTGCCGAACTGCCACGCGGTATCGCGCGGAATGTCGCTGCCTTCGTAAAACCAGTTGTCGGCCTGAACCGCGGTCGTCCTGGCGCCTTCCTGGGCCACCGCGAGCGGCGACACGGCAAGGAGCGCGGCGATGGCGCAGGCGGAGAGCAGCGATCGGGCGAAACGAAGCGGCGGCGGCGCGGGAGAATAGGACATTGCCCCCTCTTAACCCATCCGAACCTTGCTCGCCACTGAACCGTCACCGCGCTTGCCCTCACCGCAGCATCTGCCTAGCCATCGATCATGACTGCTCCGCCCCCTCCCCTCGCCGCGATCGTCGAGATGACGAGCGGCATCGACCCCGACGCCAATCTGGCAACGATGGATCGCGCGCTCGCCGCCGCCGCCGCCGCCGGCGCGGCGATGGCCTTCTTTCCCGAAATGTCGGTATTGCTCGACCGCGACCGCGCGCGCTCGGCCGCCCATGTCGCGCCCGAAGCCGACAGCCCCTGGCCCCCGATCTTTCAGGACATGGCGCGGCGGCACGGCCTCTGGATCCACACCGGGTCGGCACCCTTCCTGACCGACGATGGCAGCCGGCGCGCCAACCGCAGCCATATCGTCGCCGCCGACGGCACGATCGTCGCGCGCTACGACAAGATCCACATGTTCGACGTATCGCTCCCCTCGGGCGAGAGCTGGAGCGAATCGTCGAGTTATGCGGGCGGCGCCACACCCGTCGTCGTCGACACCCCGCTGGGCAGGCTGGGCCTCAGCATCTGCTATGACCTGCGCTTTCCCGAACTCTATCGCGCCCTCGTCGCACGCGGCGCGACCCTGATCGCGGTCCCCGCCGCCTTCACCGTATCGACCGGCGAGGCGCATTGGCATGTGCTGCTCCGCGCCCGCGCGACCGAGACGGCGTGCCATGTCGTCGCGGCGGCGCAGGCGGGGACGCACGCCGACGGGCGCGCCACCTTTGGCCACAGCCTCGCGATCGGGCCTTGGGGCGACGTGCTCGGCGAATCCGCCTTCGCCGATCGCGCGGCACAAGGCGATTTCGGGCTGATGCTGGCACCGATCGACCCCGCCGCGACCGAACGCGCGCGCCAGGCCATTCCACTCGAAACGTCGCGGCGAATCAGGAACGCGCCGCTCTGATGCGCAGCCCGGCGTTCCGGTCGTGCGATCCGGCGGCGAATCGGCCGGCGCATCGCCATCGGCGGCAACGGGCCAGTCGGCTCCCTCCAGCATCAACCGCCGCCCGGGGCTCCAGACGCACAAAAGGCCCCGGGCATTGCTCGGGACCTTTTGAAACTTTTCAGGGACGAGCCGTTTACGGGCTGGTCGGATCGTCGCTGTTGTTGCCAGCTGCGATCACGATGCCGCCGATGATGGCAGCCAGCGCGAGCAGTGCGATGATCCAGCTCGAACCTTCGAGTTCGCTCTGGCCATCAACGGCCGAAACAGCGCCCACATCGTTGAACGACACTGCCGACATGGCAGGCGCGGCCGACGCGGCAACCGGAGCCACAAGCATCGAGGTCGCGGCGAGGGAGATCGCGGCTTTCTTGAGCAGGTTCATCATTTTCTCCATCCACTGGAATTTTGATCTTCTCGAATTGAGCCCGAGAATCGCTTCTCGAACTCGCTTCCGCCTTGCCCTTCTATGCACGACTGCCAGACATTGCAAGGCGTTTTGCCGTAGTGCAGCAATTCTTAGGATTTTGCTAAATCGAGGGAAAGTTGCTTTGCGGCATAAGTTTCAGGCGCGCCGGATACGCTCGAAAGGCTCGCTGGTCACCGGATAGCCGAGATGGTCGGGGATGCAAAGATGCGCCTTGCCGCCCCGATCCTCGATCCACGGCGTGACGAGATCGATCGGATGCGCGCCGGCATGTGCGGAAAATGCGGCAAAATCATCGGCCTGCGCCAGCTTTTCGAGATTGCGCCGGGTCGGGAAAATCACCGACACCTCGCCGCGATCGGCCATCCCCAGCGTGTCGCGCGCGCTGGCCCAGAAGATGTGGCTGTGCTCGGCTTCCTCGACGGTCAGTTCGTGGCCATGCATCGGCGCCTCGACCGCGAAAAAGCGCGTGTCGAAGGTCCGCGCCTCCTTGAAATTGGGGCACCAGCGCGCAAAGGGCACCAGCGCGTCGAGCGCAAGCCGGTCGCCGCGATCGGCAAGGATGTCCGACAGGAGATGGTCGGACAACAGCGCCTTGCGCACCGCATCGACCTCGCTTTCGATCAGGCCCGGCCAGCCGACCGCGAGGCCGGTTTCCTCCAGCGTCTCGCGCAGCGCGGCGACGCGGGCCGCGCCGTCGGGGTCCCTTTCGGCATAGCCGTGGCGCTGTGCGACCAGATGGTCGTCGGGGTCGATCCGCCCGCCCGGGAACACCATCGCGCCAGCGGCAAACGCCATGTTGGCGGCGCGCTTCACCATCAGTATTTCGGCGGGCCCGCCGCCCTCCGCGGGGCGCATGATGACCAGGGTCGCCGCGGGAATGGCGCCGTCGGGCAGTGTTTCAGCATCGCTCATTATCATCGGCGATAATCCTCTCCATCCATTTTGTCATCCGGCATTGCCGACGCCGGGCCCGGGGTGCAAGATGTGAAAACGCCCGCACATCGTCGCGCGGCGGGAGGAGGGTCGATGGGCATCATCGAGATTTTGGGTGTCGCGGGCAGCCTCAGCCTTCTCGCCGGTTGGCGGCTCTATCTGACCATCTTCGCCACCGGCATCGCGATGCACTTCGGCTGGCTGCCGCTCCCCGACCATCTCCAGTCGCTGCAGATCCTGGCCAATCCATGGATCCTCGGCGTCGCCGCGGTCGGCACGATCGCCGAATTCCTTGCCGACAAGGTCGCGTGGGTCGATTCGATCTGGGACGGCATCCACAGCATCATCCGCCCGCTCGGCGGTGCGCTGCTCGCGCTCGCGCTCGTCGATTCGTCGGACCCGGCGTGGCAGGTGGTCGCCTTCCTGCTCGGCGGCGGCGGCGCCCTGCTCAGCCACAGCGCCAAGGCGACGACGCGCGCGGTCGTCAACGTCAGCCCCGAACCCTACAGCAATGCCGTGGTTTCCACGGGGGAGGATGTCGCGACGACGGGGCTGCTCGCGCTCGCCATCGCCTACCCGCCCGTCGCGATCGTCATCGCGATCCTCATGCTCGTCGCCGCGGTGGTGGTGATCATCGCGCTCCGCCGCCTGCTGCGAAACATCAAGGCGGGGCTCAAGAAGGCGCTCGGTGACGCACGAGCCGAACCGGGCGCGCTCCCGCCCGCCTGAAGCCCTCAGGCGGGAAGCAAGGCCTTCAGCGGCGTCTCGGCATCGGCGAGCTGTTCGGGCGTCGCCTGCAACCCCGCGGTGACGAGCATACGCCCCTGGACATAATCCTTGGTCGCGTTGACGCAATCGAGCGCGATCACCTTTCCGGCGCGCAGATAGACGATCGAGAAGCTGCGCGCGGCGGGGTCGCCGCGCAGCACGGTCTGGTCGTGGCCCGACGACAGGCCCGCGGTCTGGAGCTTCAGATCATATTGGTTCGACCAGAACCACGGGATCGCGTGATAGCGCGCCTCGTCGCCGCAGATGCCCTTGGCGACGACATTCGCCTGGTCGTTGGCGTTCTGCACCGACTCGAGCCGGATGACCGCCCCTTCGGCGAAGTCGTTCGCGTGCGCGGCGCAGTCGCCGATCGCATAGACATCGGGCAGGTTCGTCTTGCAATGGTGATCGACCAGCACGCCATTACCCCCCGCCGCGCCGGCGGCGATCAGCGGCTCGACCGCCGGGACGATGCCGATGCCGACGATCACCAGATCGGCGGGGATCACCTCGCCGCTCGCCAGCCGTACGCCCGTGGCGCGCGTCTCGCCCTCGATCGCCTCGACCTGCACGCCGAGCCGCAGGTCGACGCCGTGGTCGCGATGTTCCTTTTCGTAAAAGCGCGACAGGTCCTCGCCCGCGACGCGCGCGAGCACGCGATCGAGCGCCTCGAGCAGCACGACCGGCTTGCCTGCCTTGCGCAGCACCGCCGCCGCCTCGAGCCCGATATAGCCGCCGCCGATCACGACGACCTGCCCTGCATTCTCCGACGCCGCCTTCATCGCGTCGGCGTCGGCGCGCGTACGCACCCCCTGCACCCCGGGCAGGTCGCCGCCGGGGATCGGCAGCATGCGCGGGCTTCCCCCGGTCGCCCAGACCAGCTTGCCGTAACCGATCGTCTCGCCGGCATCGGTGGTCACCGTATGCGCCACCGGATCGACCGAAACGACGCGCTTGCCCAGCAGCATCGTCACCGCGCGCTCGTCCCAATATTTGGCGGGACGGATCTGGATGCGTTCGAATTCCTTTTCGCCGGCGAAATATTCCTTCGACAGCGGCGGGCGTTCATAGGGAAGCTCGGGCTCGTCGCCGATGATCGCGATGCTGCCCTCGAACTTCTGCGTGCGCAGCGACACCGCGACCTGCGCCCCGCCATGCCCGGCCCCAACGATCACCACGTCGAACTGCATTGCCACCTCTCACGCCGTTTTCTTGTGCCAGCGTCCCTTGCACGCGGCACGGGACGAGGCAAGCCGCGCGGCTGCCGTAACGGAATAGAATTTCTTGCGATCGCGATGGCGCCGGGCAGGCGGGGGCTAGGCTGTATCGACATTCAGGGATTCCCAAGAGCGTTGGTGTCTGATTCATGAGTTTCCGCAGATTGCGGAGGTATCATGGGTATCAAGCGGTACGAGTTGAGCGAGGCGCAGTGGGTTCGGATCGCGCCGATGCTGCCCGGCAAGGCATCTGATCCTGGCCGCACAGCATTGGATAACCGCCTGTTTGTGAACGGTGTTTTGTGGGTTTTGCGGTCGGGTGCGCGCTGGTCGGACCTGCCGGAGCGCTATGGCAAGTACAAGACTGTTCACAAGCGCTTCACCCGCTGGGCCGCTGCCGGGGTGTGGGAAGGCATCTTCACCTCGCTCGCCCGCGATCGGGACAATGAGTATCTGATGATCGACAGCTCGATCGTGCGCGCCCATGCCCAAGCGGCGACGGGTCAAAAAGGGGGCTCGGCGACCAGGCTCTGGGGCGCTCCCGAGGAGGACTGACCTCCAAATGGCATATCGCGGTCGATACCTTCGGACGACCGGTGCGCTTCATCCTGACCGGCGGCCATGTCAGCGATGCCAAGCTCGCGATCCCGTTGCTGACCGGTCTCGACGCTCGCCATGTCCTCGCCGACAAGGCTTATGACAGCCACGCCATCCTCGACCATGTCGAAACCAGCCGCGCTCGGCCCGTCATCCCCCAGCGCGTCTGCATGCCACGCCGACGCGATTTCGACCCTGCCATCTACAGGCTTCGCAACCGGATCGAGCGCACCATCGGCAAGCTCAAACAGCTACGCCGCGTCGCCACGCGATACGACCGCCTCCCACACAACTACCTCGCAACTCTATACCTCGCCGCCATCGCCTTCTGGTGCTGAATGTCGATTCAACCTAGGCACCAGCAGGCATCGGCGCAGCCGCCTGCCGTCCCATATGCTCGAACCACGGCGCCATGCGGCGGCAGGCTTCTTCGATCTCCTCGGTCGAAACCGCAAAGCTCAGCCGCATGAAGCGATGCCCGTCGACCGGATCGAAATCGACCCCCGGTGCCGTCGCGACCGCGGTATCGATCAGCAGCTGGCGGCAAAAGGCGATGCTGTCGTCGGTCAGGTGCCCGATGTCGGCGTAGATGTAGAAGGCGCCGTCGGGCGGCGCGATGCGCCGCAGCCCCATCGCGGGCAGGCGTTCGAGCAGGATTTCGCGGTTCCGGCGATAGGTTGCGACATGCCCCTCCAGCTCATCACATTCGTCGAAGGCGACGAGGCCGGCATGCTGGGCGAGGCTGGGCGGCGTCAGGAACAGATTGCCCATCCGCGCACGCGCCGCGTCGATCATGTCGGCGGGCACGACCAGCCAGCCCAGACGCCAGCCCGCCATGCTGTAATATTTGGAAAAGCTGTTGATGACGAAGGCGTCGGCCGTCTCTTCCAGCATCGACCGCACCGGCGCGACATAGGACAGGCGGTGATAGATTTCGTCCGACAGGATACGGATGTTCCGCCGCCGGCAGACCTCGGCGATCGCGGCCAGTTCGGCGTCGTCGATCACCGTCCCGGTCGGGTTGGCGGGGCTGGCGACGATCAGTCCGTCGGGCGCGGGCTCGATCGCGGCGACCGCGTCGGCGGTCAGCTGAAAGCGTTCCGCCTCGCCGCAGCCGATCTCCACCGGCACCATGTGCAGCGCCTTCAGCGTGTTGCGATAGGCGACATAGCCCGGCCGGGCGAGCGCCACGCGCGCGCCGGGCGCAAAGGCGCAGGTCAGCGCCAGCACGAAGGCCGGCGACGCCCCGCATGTCAGGATGACCTGTTCGGCATCGATCGCAACACCGTGCGCGTCCTGATAATAGCGCGCGATCCGCTGCTTGAGCGCCGGGCTTTCCCAATAACCCATCGCGTCCTGGTCGAGCACCGCATGCGCGCGCGCCACCGCGGCGGCGGGCGCCCCGGTCGAGGGCTGTCCGAACTCCATGTGGATGACCGGCTCGCCCGACGCCGCCATCTGGTGGGCAAGGCGGCTGATCGAAATGGCATAGAAGGGGTCGACGGTGGCAGTCATGATCGGTGTTCGCAAATCTCGTGAAAGCTGGGGCGGGTGCGGCGCGACCGGTTACCGCGCGGCGCCCCGGCCTCTACCCCTCATCGCCCTTGCGCGGCAAGCACCCGCAGCACATTGCCGCTCCACATCTTGGCAAGGTCGGCGTCCGAATAGCCCGCCGCCTTGAGCCGTTCGGTCACCTTGGGCAGCGCCGAAATATCCTCGATCCCCGGCAACCCGCCGCCACCGTCCCAATCGGCCCCGAAACAGATGTGGTCGGGTCCAGCGACCTCGATCGCGCGCAGCACCATCTTCATATATTTCTCGAAATCGGCCGCCCACAAGGGCTCGCTCTTGTCGAGTTCGCGCCATTGGCGATTGAGATCCGCCTGCTCGGCGGGCGACAGCTTTCCGATCCGTTCGTAGCGCCCGAACAGTTCGGCGCGCGCGGGGCTCATGTTCATCTCCGACAGGAAGATCGTCGAAATGCACATCGCGCCGCCCTGCTGTGCCAGCGCGCGCAGCCGCCCCTCATCGAGGTTGCGCGGATGATCGTTCGCTGATCGCAGGCTCGAATGCGACAGGATGATCGGATATTTCGAAAAGGTGAGCAGTTGGTCGAATGCCGCGTCCGACGCGTGACTCGCGTCGATGACGATGCCGAGCCGGTTCATCTCGGCGACCCATTGCCGGCCAAGCGGGCTCAGGCCCTTCCAGCGCGCCTCGCCGGTTGCGCTGTCGGCGAACTGGTTGGTCTTCGAATGCACCGGGCCCGCCATGCGCACACCCTTCTTGTGGAATTCGGCGAGCAGCGAGAGGTCCTCGCCGAGCGGATAGCTGTTCTCCATCGACTTGAAGGCGATCAGCTTGCCCTGCGTGTCAAGCCGCACCGCGTCGGCCGCGGTCGTCGCGGGACCGATCAGGTCGGGATATTTCGAGATCGTCGCGTCGATCAGGTCCGACCGCCCGCGCGCGAAGGCCAGCGCGTCGGCATAGCCTTTGGGGGTCAGCGGCCCCTGTTCGGTATAGATGACGAAGAAACCGCCATCGAGCGCGCCCGCCTTCATGCGCGGAATATCGACCTGGACGATGTCGGTTTCGCGCGTATGCGGCGCGGCAAAGCTCCAGCCCGCACGCTCGAAATGCATCGAGGTGTCGAGATGCGTGTCGAGCGTCAGCAGGCGACTGTGCAGCGGTCGCTTGTCTTGGGGCGCCTTCTGCTCCTCCTTGGCGCCGGTGCACGATGTCAGCGCGGCGGCACAGAGCAGGACGGTCCATCGCTTCACTTCTTGTCCTCCACGGGTTTCAGGTCGAGGTCGTGATAGTCCCAGCTGAAATCGGCGATCTGGCTCACGGCCTTCATCGTCACGCCCGCAACCTTGCCGTCGGCATCGAGCGCAAAGGTAACATAGGCGGGTTCGATCGCCGGGTCGTCGAAATCGGTGACGAAGCTGTCATATTGCCAATGTTTGAGCCGCCCCGCCATCCGCGGGGTGGAGGTGAAGTCGATCGTCAGCCCCCCGGCGCCCGCCGCGACGACGACATCGCCGTACCAGGGATCGCGATAACGCCCGGCGTAGCGCGCCGGATCGAGCGACGGACCGACCTTCGCCGGCGCCGCCTGCGACCGCGCCAGATATTGCCGCCCGCCCTCGAGCCGCGCCGCATACCAGTCCTGCCATTTCTTCGGCCAGCCATAGTCGGGCTGATCGAGATAATGGTCGATCAGCGCGAAGGTCAGCCCGAGCAGCAAGCCGCTCTCCTCGCTGTTCGTCATGATCGCAAAGCCAACCTGCCTGTCGGGGATCAGGACGACGCGGGTGATCGACCCGAACACACCGCCGCTGTGCTGGATGATCCGGTGACCGCGATAATCCTGCACCTGCCAGCCCAGTGCATAGGCCTGCTGCATCGGCTGCGCGGGCTTCAGCTCCGGAGGCAGCTCGGCGATCGGCATCGGGGTCACCGGCTTCCACATCTCGGCGGCCTGCGCCGCGCTGAACAGGCGCTTGCCATCCGGGAGCGCGCCGTGCGCGAGCTGGATCTTGAGCCACGCCGCCATGTCTTCTGCGCTGAGCGCCAGCCCGCCCGCGGGGGCCCCGTTGCGGCCGAGTTCGTCGCGTTCGTCGAGCGCCTGCTGCTCGCCGAGCCCGCGCAGCGGCCCCGACAGCCGCGCATGCGGCCATGACCGGTTGGGATTGCGAAACCGGTCCTCGCTGTCGCTCGTCGCGTGTTTCATCCCGCCGGGACGCAACACGCGGTCGCGCATGAAGACCTCCCACGTCTGTCCGCTGACCTCCTCGATCAGCTGCCCGGCAACGGTGTAGAGGATATTGTCATAGGCGTAGGCCGAACGAAAACTCGTCTGCGGCTTGAGGTGGGCGACGCGTTCGACCGTCTGCTTGCGCGTCAGGTGGGTGCGCGGAACGAACATCAGGTCGCCCTGCCCCAGCCCCAGCCCGCTGCGATGGACGAGCAGGTCGCGGATCGTGATCTCGCGCGTGACCCACGGATCGTACATGCGGAACCACGGCATATGCTGGATGACCGGGTCGTCCCAGCCGATCTTTCCCTCGTCGACAAGGATCGCCAGCGCCGCGGCGGTCATCGCCTTGCCCGTCGATCCGGTCTGGAACAGCGTCGCCGCGTCGACCGGCGCGCGTTCGCCCAGCTTGCGTACCCCCCAGCCGCGCGCCAGCGTGGTCTGGCCCTTCTCCACGATCGCGATCGACACGCCGGGCGCGCCGATATCCTTGCGGAGCGTCTCGACCGTGTCGGCGAGGTTCTTCGGCGGCTCGGCCCGGGCGGGCATGGCAACCGCGAGCAGCGCAACGACGGCAAGCGAACGGATCGGTTTCATCACGGGGTCTCCGATAGGGCGGGAACAGGACTGCGGAACAGGCGCCAGACACCAATTGTCAGCAACGGCAGGACGAAGGTCGCGAGGAACAGCCAGGCGAGGAAACGATATCCGCTCGCGATCAGGTCGACGAGGCCGATGCGCGCGGCGACGAACATGCAGCCGACCAGCACGGCGCTTCCGATCAGGGCGCGCGCGCGGGTGCCGAGCGGCGGTCGGCCGCGGGCCTCGACGACGCCCGAGACGCGCTCGTTGATCGCATGGATCGCGCCGACCCCGCTTTCGAGCAGCGCGGCGAAGATCATCAGCTGGAACAGGACATGGAAACCCGGCACCGCCATCTGGCGGAGCAGGAAGTCCGACGGCAGCGTCTCGGCGCCGATCGCGGGGTAAAAGGCCATCATCGCGACGAAGAAGAGGATCGCCGGCAGCATCGTC